>DASXEZ010000030.1:0-50528 GCA_036489875.1 Solirubrobacteraceae bacterium
GCGCTCTCCCGGCGGTGGTCGACACTATGCGCTGCGCAGTCTCAGGCCTCGCCGAAACACAGGCCTGACGAGATCTCCCTCCCTGGGAAAGAAAAAGAAAACAACCTCACCACGCAACAACCAGAGGTTGTCCTATGAGCACCGCTCCGATTCGCGTCGTGATCGCCGACGACCAGCGCGTGGTGCGCGACGGGCTGGCGATGCTGATCGGCCTGATCGAGGGCATCGAGGTGGTCGGGGCCGCCGCCGACGGCGTCGAGGCCCTCGAGCTGGCCCGCAGCGAGCATCCGGACGTGGTTCTCATGGATCTGCGGATGCCGCGCATGGAGGGCGCGCAGGCCACCCGCGAGATCCGCGCCACGCTGCCCGGAACCCAGGTTCTGGTGCTCACGACCTACGCCGATGACGAGTCGCTGTTTCCCGCGCTGCAGGCCGGCGCGCACGGTTACCTGACCAAGGACGCAAGCGCTGAGGAGATCGCCGAGGCGATCCGCGCGCTGGCCTCGGGACGCACCCACCTTGACCCCTCCGTCCAGCAGCGGCTACTCGACGCGCTCGTCGCCACCGACCGCGCTGCGCCGGCGAGCTCGCCGAGCGAGGGCTCAAGCGGGGATCTCACGGCGCGGGAGGCAGAGGTCCTCAAGCTGATCGCGGCCGGTCTCTCAAACACGGAGATCGCCCAACAGCTGGTGGTCAGCAACGCCACCGTCAAGACCCACGTGAACCACATCTTCTTCAAGACCGGCGCCCGCGACCGCGCCCAGGCGGTGCGCTACGCCTACGAGCACGGAATCGCCTAGTGCGCGGGGGCAATTCAAGTACGCTCCGAGACGTGAGCCAGGAGCTGACGGATCCCAGTGACGATCCCGGCCGCGAGCTCTCGGACCAAATCGAGGATCCGGGCCTGACGCTCGATCTCGCCGCGGCGGACCTCAGAGCGGACAGCACCGATACGCGCGCCCTGCTCGACGCGCTGGCGGCTCGGCTGGAGGAGGCGCTGCCACGCATGGCCGTCGTCAAGCGCCGCCGCGTCGGCGGCTTTCGCTCCAAGCACACCGAGATCGAACGGATCGACGTCGCGCTCGAGGACCAGCGCTTCGAGCTCGAGGACGCTCGCAGCGGCCTGCGCTGCACACGTCACACGGTGGTGCGCGGGATCACGCTCAAGCGAGAGGAGCTGCCGCTGGCTCAGTGGGTCCACGACCTGGTCACCGAGGTCGTCTCCGCCGCGAGCGTCGGTGAGCAGGCGCGAATGACGCTCGAGGGCCTGCTGCGATGAGCCCGCGCCTCGGGCGGCTCTTCGGCGCAGGCTCCGGCCCGCCGCCCGACCCGGCGCAGCAACAGGAGCAGGCGCGCCGCGACGAGGAATCGCTCGAGCGCCTGGCGCAGGGCCATATCCCCCTGGCCGCCGCCGAGCGCCTCGCGGCGCTGGCAGCCGAGGGCAGCGATGAGGCTTTTGCGAGCGACCTCTCGGTGTCTGAGTTCGCGCTGCTGCACAGCCTCGGCATCGAGCCGATCACGCTGGTGATGGGATCCTCGATCTACCAGGTCGGCTGGCAGCAGACCTGGTACAGCCAGCCGACCGAGATCATGACGCTCTCGGGCGCCTACAACGAGAGCCGTCGTCTGGCCCTCTCGCGCCTCTTGGAGGAGACCCGCCTGGCGGGGGCCGACGCCGTCGTCGGCGTGCGCATCCAGCAGGGCGCGCACGACTGGTCGGCGGGATCGGTCGAGTTCGTCGCCTTCGGCACCGCGGTGCGCCTGCCGGAGAGCCTGCGAGGCCCGGACGGCCCCATCCTCACCGACCTGCGCGGCCAGGAGTTCTGGCGCCTGTGCGCGGCGGGCATCCGTCCGCTGGGGATCGTCGCCCACACCAGCGTGCACTACGTCCCCGCCACCTGGCAGACGATGAGCGCGACCTCGCGCGGCGGCGCCTTCGGAGGCGGCGGCGGCGCTTGGTACAACCAGGAGCTCCGCGACTTCACCCAGGGCGTCTACGACGCGCGCGAGAAGGCGATGAGCTACGTCAGCGCCCAGGCCACCACGCTCCAGGCCGACGGCATCATCGGCGTGCGCATCGACGAGCACGCCTCGGCACGGCGCGTCAATCGCGGCGGCATCGAGTGCGACGACCTGATCGTGAACTTCCATGTCATGGGCACTGCCATTCGCGAGGAACCGGCGCTCGCCGCCGGACTCGCGAGCCAGCAGCCCCGGACCGTCATCTCGCTCGCATGAGCGCGCCGAGCGCGCCACCCCCGCCCGAAAGGACCCGCCGCGATGTCATATGACCCGACCAGCACCGAGGGCGTACCGGAGGCCGGTCGCGCACGCCTGCAGCAGAATCGCGCGGGGCTCTTCACGAGCGACCTCTCGATCAACGAGTTCCTGCTCGTCCGCCAAGCCGGCTTTCGCCCGCTCGGCCTGGTGATCGGCTCGAGCATCTACCACATCGGCTACCAGATGGCGGCCTACCGCCAGAACCAGGAGCTGACCGTGCTCTCGGAGGCGATGTATCACGCCCGCGAGCTCGCGATGACGCGCATGGAGGAGGAGGCCGACCAGCTCGGCGCCGACGGCGTCGTCGGCGTCCGCCTCGACATCGGCCGCTACGAGTGGGGCGAGAACCTCGCCGAGTTCATCGCCGTCGGCACCGCCGTCAAGCACCAGGAGGGCCAGCTGCACCGCGCGCCATCAGGGCGCCCCTTCACCAGCGATCTCAGCGGCCAGGAGTTCTGGACCCTGCTGCAGACCGGCCACCGCCCGGTGGGCATGGTGATGGGGTCCTGCGTCTACCACGTGGCGCACCAGTCGCTGCGCCAGAGCATGCGCCAGGCCGGCCAGAACGTCGAGCTCGCCAACTACACCCAGGCGCTCTACGACGCGCGCGAGCTCGCGATGGAGCGCATGCAGGCCGAGGCGCTCGGGGCCAAGGCCGAGGGCATCGTCGGCGTCGACCTGCACGAACGCTCGCACGGCTGGGGCAGCCACGTGATCGAGTTCTTCGCGATCGGCACGGCGATCATCCCGACCGAGGGCAGCGAGGATCACGTGATCGCACCGCCGCAGACGGTGCTCGACCTCTCGTGAGCACCGGCGCACGCCGCCGGCGGCTGCGCCGACCACTCGTGCTCGGTCCCGCGGTGGCGCTGTTGGCGCTCGCGGCGACCGCCGCCGCCCACGGCGGGCACCATCACCAGCACACGCGCCTTCGCGGACCGTTCGCCACACCGTCGATGGCCGCCTTCCTGAAGACGCGCTCCGGGGACATCACCGCCGCGGCCTTCAACCTCAAGACCGGGCGGCTGTTCCTCTACAACCCGACCCTCCACGGCGACGACGCGAGCATCGCCAAGGTCGACATCCTCGCGACCGCGCTCTATGAGGCCCAACAGCGCGGCGAGACGCTGAGCCCGCTGCAGCGAGAGCTCGCGCAGGGGGCGATCGAGAACTCAGACAACGACGACGCCGAGGATCTGTGGGAGCTGGACGGCGGCAACCCCGGCATCGCCGCCTTCAACGCCCGCGTCGGCATGACGCAGACGATCCTCGACCCCGAGGGCGCCTGGGGTCTCTACGAGAGCACCGCGCGCGACCAGATCCTCCTGCTCGAGCACATTGTCCGTCCCAACAAGGTCCTCAGCAGCGCCTCGCGCGAATACGAACTCGACCTGATGGGAGACGTCGAGTCAGACCAGGCCTGGGGCGTCTCCGCCGGCGTGCTCTCCCCCGCCAAGGTCGCTTTGAAGAACGGCTGGCTCCCCGTCGGCGAGGGCTGGGAGATCAACAGCATCGGCCAGATCAGCGGCCGCTTCCGCGACTACCTGCTCGCCGTGCTCACCAGCGACGATCCCGACATGCCCTACGGCGTCGAGACGATCGAGGGTATCTCGGGGATCGTCTGGAAGTACTTCCTGCCGCCGCGCTACCAGGGCGGCGGCGGCCACGGCAGCTGAGCCGCCGTCGCGGCAGCCGCCGAGCCGCCCCCGCTCAGACCTGGAACTCGCCGCCCGCGTAGATGACCTTCTCGGCGCCGTCGCGCATCGTCGCCGTGACGGTGCGATCGGTCGTCGAGACGATGTCGGTGTGGACCGTCGAGTCGTTGAAGCCCAGTCGCTCCCATTCCTCACGCGCGACCGAGGCGGGATCCCCCGCGTAGGCGTCGTGGTAGGACTTGCCGACCGCGATGTGGGTGTTGCCGAACGGGCCGCCCACGTTCTCATCGAACAGCGTCTGGGCCATGAACTTTGAGATCTTCGAGAAGCGGCGGTCGGTCAGCGAGAACTCCCCCACCTTGTCCGCGTTCTCGGTCGCGATCATCTGTGAGAGCAGGTGCTCGTTCTGCTCCGCCGAGGCCTGCACGACGCGCCCTTCGGCGAACTCCAGCCGCACGCCGCGGACCAGGTTGCCGTAGCGGTAGAGCGGCTGGTTGAAGGCGATCCAGCCCTCGGTCCCGCGCCAGTCCGGGCTCGTGAAGATCTCGAAGCTCGGGATGTTGCGGCCGCTTCCGCCAACCCACTGGCGGCTCTCGCCCATCAGGATCCTCAGGTCCACATCCTCACCGCGGACGTGCAGGTGCTCGATCGGCAGCGCGTTCAGCCGCTGCATGTAGTCCTGGATCTGCTGGCTGACCTCGCGCCAGCGCGCGATCGGCTCCGGATCCTCCAGAAAGCATGCGTCGATGATCTGCTGCCAGTAGTCCTGCTCGGAGAGGCCGGCCTCGGCGGCCATCGCCGCGGTGCCGTAGAGGCCGAGCGTCCAGCTGAACTTGCCGGCGTTCTCCTTGTCCGTGCGCCACTCGAGCGCCGGTTTCAAGGTCAGCCCAGTGCGCATGATCCGCGCCGGGTCGATGCCCTCGAGCGCGTGCATGTCGGCGTCGCTGATGACACTGACCTGATGGTCGAGCTGATCGATCATGCCGCGCATGAAATCGGCCGGGAAGAAGTCGATTTGGTCGTCGCTTGCGAGCTCGTAGAAGTCGCGAGCGAGGTTGAAGGATTGATCGTCGTCAGGTGAGTAGACACCGATGGTGTTACCGCCGGCCCGCCATACCGCACGGTGCAATTCGACATAAAGCGGCTTGGCCGATTCGGCTGCGGCTATGCGCACCACATCACCGGCTTTGATCCCAGCGCCGCCCCCCAGCGCAAAGTTGATGAGCACGTCGGCGTAGCGTTCGAGAACCTGTTGCGAAGGGGTAAATGACATGGGCGCGACCCTATCCGATCGGCAATTTCTGCGGAGGATGCGGGATCGTCTTTGGCAGTCCTCTTGCAACCGCCCAGGGCACGCCATATGTTCACCCTCGGACGCGGGAGTTGCCGCAAAGAGCGAGGCCACCGAGGTGTGAGGCCGCGCCACCCAGAGAACGGAAGCGCGCCTTCGGGAGCGCCAAGTAGGAGGGTTCCTCAAACGGCTGACTTCCGTGTCCGATTCATTTAAGGCGCGGCTGCGCCGCGGTCAGGGCAGGATCGTCTGCGACCCGCGACCGCCCGAGACCAGGCGCGCCGCGAGCACCCCGCCGAGCGCGCCGAAGAGGTGGTCCTGCCAGGACACACCGGCCTGGGGCACGAGGTCAGCGGCCAGCGAGGCGCCGAAGAGGATCGCGACGATCACGCCGATCGCGAGCGCCGGGAAGCTGCGCATGAAGAAGCCGCGCATGATCAGGAAGCCCGCGTAGCCAAAGACGATGCCGCTGGCGCCGATCGTGCTGACGTGGCTCGGGCCCACCAGCCAGGTGCCGAGGCCGGCCACGAGCGCGACCACGACCGTGACCTCGATCACGCGCCGCGCGCCGGCGGCCGCGATCACCAGGCCGAGGATCACCAGCGGGATCGTGTTGCCGATCAGGTGCGTGAAGCTCGCGTGCAGAAACGGCGAGGAGATGATCCCGGGCAGTCCCGCCAGCGAGCGCGGGTAGATGCCGTCGCCGTCGAGGCCCTGGCCGTCGATCGCGTTGACGGCTTCGATCAGCCACATCGCGGCGACCATCACCCCGATCACTGCTGCGCCCTCATACAGCGCGGCCCGGCGAACTGGCTTCACAATGTGAGTGTGACGGATCGTGCGGCCGGCAGAGGAGCTTCGCGGCGAGGGCTCGCGAGCGCCGCTGCTCTCGCCCTCGCAGCGCTCGCGCTGAGCGCCTGCGGCTCCGCCAAGAGCACGCTCCCCCCCGCTCCCAGCTCCAAGGGCGCCGTCTCCCTACACGACCTCGCCCATCACCCCGAGGTCTACGCCGACGCCAGGATCGTCGCCGTGGGGACCGTCGAGCGAGCGCGCCACCACCTCTACGCGCTGAGCGGTGGCGGCGGCACGCGGATCGTGCTCGAGCCCACTTCCAAGGCGACGCCGTTCCTCGGCCAGCGCGTCCGCGTCAGCGGGATCTTCACCGTCACCTTCCAGGTCGGCTACGAGATCCTCGCCTCGAAGATCACGCGCGCCACGACCGCGTGAGCCGGCCGTACCCGCGACCCGAAGCTCGCCTCTCAGCCCGAAGCGGCCGCGCCGCCGTCGAAGCCCGCCAGGTCATGCACGACAATCGCGCTGGGGATGGCGAAGCCGATGCCGCTGTTGCTCGCCTCACCGCCGAAACCCCCGCCGCTGTTGGCGATCTGGGAGTTGATCCCGATCACCATGCCCTGCGCGTTCAGCAGCGGACCCCCCGAGTTGCCGGGATTGAGCGCCGCGTCGGTCTGGATCACGCCGGAGATCGTCGCTCCGTTGGGCGAGCTGATCGAGCGGTCGAGGGCCGAGATCACGCCGACGGTCAGGGTCTGGTCGTAGGTGTAGGGATTGCCGATCGCGAACGCGGGATCACCCACGTGAACGCGGGCGGAGTCGGCGAAATGAAGGGGCGTGAGCCGAAGCCCGGCAGGCTTGACGGAGAGCAGCGCGAGGTCGTTTGAGGCGTCGACGCCGACGACCCGCGCCGTCCGCGTGGCACCGCCGGCGCCGCCGAACTGGACGGTGAGCGAGTTGCCGTCGCCGACGACGTGGTCGTTGGTGAGGATCAGCCCCTTGGCGGAGACCACGACGCCTGAGCCGGTGTCGCCCTGGGTGTCGCCGAAGAGGTCGCTCGATTGCGCCGTCGCGGAGATCGCCACGACGCTCGGCGCCGCCTGCTCGTAGATCTCGTGGGCGAGCGTCTGATGCGTGCGCTCGGCGGAGGCCAGGGCATTGGCGGCGATCCGCGTCGTGGCCGCCACGGTGCGGGTCGTGGTGCCACCACCGGGGGCGATCACAACGACGGCCAGGGCGGCCACGCCGCCACCGGCCAGCGCCGCCACCAGAGAGCGATTGATTCCTTTCATCGCCCGCCGATCATGGCGTGGGGCGCTGAACGGCGAGTAACCGGTCCATTAAGGGAACCTAAGCGCGGGCGCAGACCCACTGACGGCGCGGCCGGCGCGCCGCCACGGACGCCAGGGTCTCAGAGACTCACGCGCAACTCGACCGGCCCCGGTCGCTTCACGCGGACCCGGATCCAACCACCAGGCGCCTCGCTCAGCACGGCCGCGCCGCTCGCGACGTGCCACGCCTTGACGTAGCGCTCGCGCACCACCACCAGGCCGGGCCTGGTCACGCGCAAACGTACCTCGGCGCCGCTTGAGCCCAGCAGCTTCGCGGGCCCGGTCACCAGCGTCGGCGCGCCGACGACGCGGAACACGCGCCAGTGCGCGCTGTGCCAGGCCGCCACCAGCCCGGGCACGCCGGCGCGGATCAGCCGCGCCTCGCGCTTGGCGGCGTAGTCGAGCGCCACGTCCGGGAGCGCGACGTAGCCCACGGCGTTGGCGATCAGCCAGGCGCGGTAGCTGCGGTCGCTCAGGCGTCCCGGGAGATAGAAGAGCTGATTCTGGGCGGTGTCGATCTGGCGCTCCCAGCCGCGCGCGAGCGGAAACGAGGGCGCCACGAACGCGGCCTCGGTGTGGAACGCGGTCGGCACCACCTCGACGCGCGCGAGCGGGCGGTCGGCGCGGCCCAGGAAGCGCAGCAGCGGCTGGTAGTAGGAGACCTTCATCGAGGCGTTGCCCTCCCCCAGCAGCGCCTGTCGCGCCGGCACCCACTGCGCCAGCGCCAGCGGCACGGCGGCGGCCAGGAGCAGCGTCCGCGCGCGGCGGCTCTCCCAGGCGAGGATGACGACGATCGCCACGCCGACCGAGATGCCCAGGCGCGTGACGTTCGAGCCGAGCGCACTCGGGACCGCGAAGGCGACCACGCACGCGAAGGCGTAGAGCGCGACCCCGATTCCCAGCGTGCGTTCCCGGCGCAGCCAGAGCGCGCCTCCCAGGAGCGCCAGGGCGCCCAGCATGCCGGCGAAATTCACGGGCGAGAACGGAGCCGGGCCCAATCCCGGGAAGAGGATCTCGATCACGACGACCGGCAGGAGCGCGGCCGCGCAGAGCGCCCAGGCGCGGTAGCGGCGCTCCGGCAGGCTGCCGAGCGCCCAGGCGAAGGCCGCGAGCGCCAGGAAGCCGCCGGCCAGCGGGCTCGCCAGCGAGGAGGCGGCGGCCAGCGGCAGCGACAGCGGCCAGCGCCCGCGCCGCGCCGCCAGAAGCGATAGCAGCGCGAGCGTCTCGCCGAGCAGATAGGGCTCCTGCCCGATCGAGACCTGCACGACGGTGCCGATCGCGAACACGATCGCCCCCACGCGCCCCGCGCGACCGAAGCGTCCGACGGCGAGGCGGTCGAAGGCGAAGGCGGCGAGCGCGACGCAGACGACGTCCATCACCGGAATCCCGGCGATCCAGCCGATCGGGGCAAACAGCACCGAGTAGTCGAAGGTCCAGTGCCCGCCGTACCACTGGCTGTCCCAGACGGTCAGACCACTGCGCGCGAACAGTTCGACGCGATAAGTGGCGGCCGCCCAGTCGACACCCTGCGCCCCGGTGAGGACGACGATGACCGCGAGCCCAGCGGCAAGCAGAGGCGCGACCAAGCGGGAGCGGGCCCGCAAGACCATCCGACGATGTTAACGAACCGCGCGGCGCGCCCGGGGACCTCCGATCGCCCCTCAGCGCACTTTCCCGCCAAAGACCGCCCAAGGGCGCCTTGATGCGGGCTCAAGCAAGCGCCGCGGAGTGTCGATGAAACCTGGACCTACCGTCAACACTGGAGCCCTTCCGCCGACTGCTCCCAGATCGTGACGCTCCGCCTCATCACCGACAACAACGCGGCGCCCCCGGGCGCGGGTGCGAAGCTGCCACCCGCCGCCTTCGTCGACCTCTTCAACTACACCGGCACGCTGCTCGCCATCCTCGATGACGAAGCGCGCTTCGTCGCCGTCAACCCGGCCTGCCAGCGGGTCCTCGGCTACCCCCCGGCGGAGCTCGTCGGACGCTCGCTGATCGACTGCCTGCACCCCCACGACCCGACCTCGGCCGTACGCAAGGCCGCCGGCGGCCACGGCTGGCAGGAGGGCTTCGTCGAGCTCCTCGCGCGCCACCGCCACGCCGATGGCAGCTGGCGCTCGCTGCTGTGGAGCGGCAGCGCGCACGGCGAGCACTGGTACGCCTCGGCCAAGGACGTCACCGAGTGGCTGCGCCTCGAGCACCGCGTCGGCCGCGATCCGCTGACGGGCCTTCAGAACCGCGAGGTCTTCACCGACGAGCTCACCCGCGCCCTCGCCCGCCACGGTCGCTCCAACCTCCACCTCGGCGTCCTCTTCATCGACATCGACTCCTTCAAGCAGATCAACGACAGCATCGGCCACGAGGCGGGCGACCACCTGCTGGCCGAGGCGGCACGACGCCTGCGCGAGGCGGTCCGCGCCGGCGACGTCGTCGGACGCCTCGGCGGCGACGAGTTCGCGATCCTGCTCGAGCTGCTCGAAAGCGACTACGAAGCGGTCGCGGTCGCCCGCCGCGTGCTCCAGGGCTTCAGCCGGCCCTTCGACCTCGGCAGCGGCGGCTCGGTCGGCGTCTCGGCGAGCGTCGGCCTCGCGACCGCCCACGACGGCCACAAGCCCGCCGATCGCCTGATCCGGGAAGCCGACATCGCGATGTATCGCGCCAAGGCCACCGGTCGCAATCGCTTCGCCATCTTCGACACGCCGCTGCGCGTCGCCGTCGACCGCCGCCTCACCGTCGAGCGCGACCTGCGAAATGCCCTGCCGCGCAACGAGTTCGCCGTCTACTACCAGCCGGTGGTGTCGCTCGGCGACGGCAAAGTCGTCTCCTGCGAGGCGCTGCTGCGCTGGACCCACCACGAGTGGGGTCTGATCTCCCCGGAGGAGTTCATCCCGCTCGCCGAGGAGAACGGCCTGATCGTCGAGATCGGAGCCTGGGTGCTCGAGACCGCACTCGCCCAGGTCGCGATCTGGCGCGCCCAGGGCCACGAGGTCGACGTCTCCGTCAACATCTCCCCACGCCAGCTCACCGAGGGCATCGCGGCGATGGTCTCGAGCAAGCTCGAGCACGCCGGGGTCTCGCCCGAGACGCTGTGCCTCGAGGTAACCGAAACCGCGGTGCTCTCAGACCCCGACGGCGCCGCGGCGCGGCTGGCCGAGCTGCGCGCGCTGGGCGTGCGCATCGCCTTCGACGACTTCGGCACCGGCTACTCCTCGCTGCGCCATCTCAGCCAGCTCCCGGTCGACGTGATCAAGCTCGACCGCACCTTCGTCAACGCCCTCAACGGCGAGGGCCCCCGCCGCGACCGCGCGATCCTCATCGCCGTGACCTCCGCCGCGCGCGAGCTCGGCGTCAGCGTGATCGCCGAGGGCGTCGAGGACGTCGAGCAGCTCGCCGAGCTCCAGCGCGCCGGCTGCAGCTACGCCCAGGGCTTCCTCTTCGCCGACGCGCGCCCGCCCGCGCAGACCCCGCTCGCGGCCTTCAGCCAGATCATCCGCAGCAGCGGCCGCTGAGCTTCGGAGCAGCCGCCGTGCGCGGCTGTCGCGGTTTGGGTGGCGGCGTGGCTCGCGCTGCCGCGTCGATGTCGAGACGGCGGCCGCTCAGATCCCGATGAAGTTGATCCCCACCGAGTGAAGCGCGGACTGGGCGTCGCTGTTGAGGATCGCCAGCTGTCCGGTCCACATCAGCACCCCCATCGCGATCAGGACCGCACCGCCCGTGGCGACGACCAGCCCGTAATGACGCTTGACCCAGCCGAAAACGAGCGTCATGCGCTTGAACGCCAGCGAAGTCGCCAGGAAGGGAATCGCCAGCCCGGCCGAGTAGAAGGCCAGCAGAAGCGCTCCGTGAGCCTCAGAGCGGGTGGATCCGGCTGCGGCGAGGATCGCCGTCAGCGTCGGGCCGACACACGGCGTCCACGCGATCGCGAAGGCCGCGCCCGCGACCAGCGGCCCGCCGCGCCCGGCACTCGTGAGGAGGCGCTCGACGTGCCACTCGCGTCCGAGCGCCGGAACCACCGCCGAGAGCACGAAGAAGGCCCCGAGCGTCGTGATGATCCCCGCGGCGACCTTGTCGAGCGTGGCCTTGTTGTCGATCAGCGCCGAGCCGATCGCGGTCGCGCCGAGGCCCAGGAGGATGAAGATCGCCGAGAAGCTCGCGATGAAGAGCAGGCTGGGTCCGAGCACGCGCCGCGCCTTCTGGTTTGAGAGCTCTGCCGGTGAGACGCCGACCACCGTCGAGAGGTAGCCGGGGACCAGCGGCAGCACGCACGGCGAGAGGAACGAGACCGCTCCCGCGGCGATCGCAGCGAACACACCGACACCTGTCGCAGATGACGCCACTAGGGAAAGTCTAGAAGGAGCCTGGAGAGCTGGCCGCCCTGCCACGCCAGCGGCGAGCGTCCCTCCTCCTCGACCACCAAGCGCGCGCCCGGGATCTCCTGCGCGTAGCGCTGCGCGAGCGCCAGCGGATGGCTCGGGTCGGCCTCGTCGCGGCTGCCCACGACGATCGTCGGAGCCGTGACCGAGCGCAGCTGCTCCCAGCGCTCGAAGGGGCGCGAGCGCGGCACCGCCTCGAGCGCGTCGGCGACCGCCTCGGGATGCTCGTGGGCAGCGATCCGCTGGCGCAGCACGGTCTCGACCGTGGCGCGCCAGGCCTCCGGCAGCGCCTCGAGGTCATACGCGGCGACGAACCCATCGACGCCGCCCTCGCGCAGACCGTGCGCGAGCGCGTCCCAGTGCTCCAGATCGCGGCGCGGGCTCTCCGGGTCGAAAGCGGGTGTGACCACCACGAGGCCGGCGACGACCTCCGGCCGCGCCAGCGCCAGCGCGAGCGCGGTATGGGCTCCCATCGAGGCGCCGACGAGGACCACTGGCGCCGCCTGCAACGTCGCGATCACCGCTTCGAGATCGGCGGCCTGGGCGGCGAAAGAGTAGTCGCCGCCGGGGGCCGGCGAGGACGCGCCGTGGCCGCGAGCGTCGTAGAGCACCACGCGGCGCTCGGAGCGCTCGAGCGTGCGCGATCCCATCAGCACATAACGCCGCGTCGCGGTCAACCCGTGCAGGCCCACGACCGCCGCCCCGGAGCCCGCCTCCTCGCCCTCCAGGCGCTGGCCGTCTCGCTGCAGCGGGAAGCTCATGGCCTGATGTCTAGCGCACCGCCCCGGGACCCGGGCGGGCCGGTTGGGATAATGGCCCGGTGACCGTTCTCGACGTGACCGAGGCCGACTTCGAGGCGCAGGTGATCGAGCGCTCCGCGGTGACGCCCGTGGTCGTCGACTTCTGGGCCGCCTGGTGCGGTCCCTGCCGGGCGCTGACGCCGCTGCTCGAGGAGGCCGCCGCTCAGCGTGAGGGCGACGTGATCCTCGCCAAGGTCGACACCGACCAGAACCAGCAGCTCGCGCAGGCCTTCGGGATCCAGGGGATACCCGCCGTCAAGGCCTTCCGCGACCGCGCTCTGGTCTCTGAGTTCGTCGGCGCCCAGCCGCGCCCGGCGGTACAGGCCTTCTTCGACGCGCTCGTGCCGAGCGCCGCCGACCGTCTCGCGGCGGCCGGCGATGAGGCCTCTTTGCGCGAGGCGCTGGCACTCGAACCCAGCCGCGCCGACGCCGCCGTGGCGCTGGCGAGGATCCTGATCGCCCGGAGCGAGGATGACGAGGCCGAGCGCGTGCTCGAGCCGGTCGTGGGCAGCTTCGAGGCCGACGGCCTGGCGGCGCGGATCCGGCTGCAGCGCGCGGGCAAACTCGACGACGCCTTCGCAGCGCTCGACCAGGGCGATGACGAACGCGCCTTCGAACTGTTGATCGAGGCCGTTCGCGAGGACGACGACGTGCGCCTGGCCCTGATCGGCGAGCTCGACCGCCGCGGCCCGGCCGACCCGCTCACGCAGCGGACGCGCAAACGGCTCGCAAGCGCTCTCTTCTAGGGCCCGGAGAGGGCGGCATCGCCCCGCGGCGAGCGCGCGCGTAGCCCGGCGGCGCGCTCACTCGTAGCCCCGCGGCGCGCTCACTCGTAGCCCCGCGGCGCGCTCAGGCGTGGCCCGGCGGCGCCCTGCGCGGTAGGGTCGGCGGCGTCCGCCCCGCGGCGGAGAATGCCGGTGGTGAGCGGGCGCCGAGTCATAGCCCACCTCGATATCGATGCCTTCTACGCGTCGGTGGAGCTGCGCCGGCACCCCGAGCTGCGTGGCCTGCCGCTGATCGTCGCCGGTTCCGGTCCGCGCTCCGTCGTCACGACGGCCAGCTATGAGGCGCGCCGCTTCGGTGTCGACTCGGCGATGCCCGCGGCTCGCGCCCGGGCGCTCTGCCCGGACGCGGTCGTCATCGCCCCCGATTTCGAGGCCTACCGGCGCACCAGCGCCGATGTCTGGGGACTCGTGCGCGAGCGCGTGGCGGTGATCCAGCAGGCCGGCATCGACGAGGCCTACCTCGACCTCAGCGAGGAGCCCTTCCCGGTGGCGCTGCTGCGCAAGGTCGTCGCGACCGTCGCCGAGCAGACCGAGATGACGCTCTCGGTCGGCATCGGCCCCTCGCGCCTGGTCGCCAAGACCGCGAGCGCATCGTTCAAGCCGAGGGCCTTCGTCGCGATGAGCCGCGAGCAGGCGGTGGCCCATTTCGCCTCCCACCCGGTGCGGATCCTCAACGGCATCGGCCCCAAGACCGCCGAACGCCTCGGCGCGCTCGGCCTGCACACCGTCGGGCAGCTGCAGCAGGCGCCGGCGGAGCTCCTCGCCCAGCGCTTCGGCGAGCGCATGGGACGCGAACTCCAGGCGCGCGCGCACTTTCACGATTCGAGTCCCGTCGAGCCGGTCCGCATCGCCAAGTCACGCTCGAGCGAGGTGACCTTCCCCACCGACGTCTCCGACCGCGAAGCCCTTGTCGAGGCTCTCGCGGGAATGGCCAACGAGCTCGGCGAGGGCCTGCGCACGCGCGGACGCCGCGCGCGCACGATCGCGATCAAGGTTCGCCTCGACGATTGGACCACGATCACGCGCGCACGCACGATCGCGGCCTTCACCGACTCCTCTCAGACGATCGCTTCGGTCGCGCTCGAGCTGTTCGCGGCCTACGCGCCGGCGCGCCCCGTGCGCCTGCTCGGCGTGCGGGTCGCGTCCTTCGAGGACGAGGCCCCCACGCCGGCGCAGGGCGCTCCGGTTCAGCTGGCGCTGCCGCTCTGACCCGCGCGCCTCAGGCGCTCGCCCAGATCGTCGAGACGTCGCCGGCCCCCAGCGCGACCTTGGTCGCGTAGGTGAGGTCGTAGTCGCGGCCCGCAACGTAGGGGCCACGGTCGATCACCGGCACCGTCAGCACGCGATGGCCCAGGCGCAGTGTGACCTTGGTTCCGCACGGCAGCGTCTTGTTGGCCACGCCGAGGGTGCCCGAACCGAGCGCCTCGCCGCAGGCGGTCGTTCCGCCGGGGCCGTACCAGGAGGCGATCACCTGGTGGTAGACGGTCGCCACGCGCCCCGCCATCGTGGTGCGGGCGGCGGGAATGCCCGCCGCGCGCACGCGCAGGGCCAGATGGCCCAGCTGCCGCGGCCACAGCCGCTTGCGGAAGTAGCCGTCGCCGTCGGTCAGGGTGTGGGCGATCGCGACCCAGTGGCCGCGCGTGAGCTCCTCGATCGAGACCCTGCGCCGATTCGCGCGCGGCGTCGTCTTGCCGATGAAGGCGATATCGCCGCCCAGCAGCAGATTGGGGTGCAGCAAGCGCGCCCGCAGACGCGCCGGCCGCGGCTTGGGAGCCGGCACGGGGGTGGGTGTGGGCCGATGGCGATGGCGCTTGGCGCGCGACTGGGCCGTCGACACCTGGGGGCTCGCAGCGGCGAGGGCGATAGCGACGCCAAGCGCGAGCGCGCCCGCTGCGGCAGCGGCACGCGGAGCGTGCCGATTGAACTGCGGCCTCATACGAGGTCCTCCTTGATTTTCCGCTGCCTACGGGGTTAGCTGTCGGGCTCGCGGCCGCGGACATGGCTCAACGGCGAGCCAGAACCTCAGTCGCTACGGCCGCAGAAGGGCAGCCGATTCGCCCCAACCGGAACCGGGCACCAGACGCGCCACAGCTACCGGCAATGGGTCCCCCGCTCGACTCGCATTTACGCGATCACGACTCGGCAGGTCGAACAACTGTTCCCTACCCTACCGGGTCGCACGGACACGACCCGGTCAATCTCGTGGCAATTTGCACAAACGCCAGCGCCTGAGCCCCACCGACGCAGGCCTCCTTGGGCTCGAGGAGCGCCGCCGCATGCCGCTCCACGCGGGCACCGTGGCGGTGTTCGAGGGCGCTGCGCCGGATCTGCGTGAACTGCGCGAGCGCGTCGCGGCGCGCCTGCCGCTGCTGGCGCACCACCGCAGCACGCCTGCGCCGGTGCCGCTGCGTCAGGGACGCCCGCTTTGGGTGGCCGATCCCGCCTTCTCGCTCGAGCACCACGTGCACGCCACCGCGCTGCCCGATGGCGGCGGCGAGCACGAACTGGCCGCGCTGGCCGCCCGCCTGTTCGAGCGCCCGCTGCAGCGCGGGCGCGCGCTGTGGGAGCTGTGGTTGGTCGAGAACGTCTCGAGCACTCGCTTCGCGCTGATCGCCAAGACCCACCTCGCGCTGCTTGACAGCGGACCCGACGTCCTCGCCCTGGCGCTCGACGCTGAGCTCACGCAGCGATCGCCGGCCCCCGCACCGCCGCCCGCGCCAGCCCCGCTGCGGCTCCTGCTTGAAACCCTCGCCGAGCGCGCCACCAGCCCCCGTGAGAACCTCGAGCACGCCCGCGCCGCGGGCGCGCGGGCGCGTGAGGAGCTGCGCTGGCGCGACCTCGATCCGCTGTCGCTGATCGGCCCGCCGGTGCGCTCACAGCTCTACGCTCGGCCCGGGCTCGGTCGTCGCTTCGCCTGGGTCGACGCCGGCCTGAAGGGTGCCCGCCGCTCCAAGGAGCGCCTGGGCGGAACCCTCAACGACGTCGTCCTGACGGCGCTCGCCGGTGCCCTCGGCACCTACCTGCGCGAGCACGGCCAGGACACCGACGGGCAGCTGCTGCGGGCACTGGTGCCGCTGGCTGGCGGCGCCGAAGGCCTGATCGCGGGCTACGCGCCGCTGCCGGTGGGAATCGAGGATCCACGTCGCCGCCACGCCGAGATCAGCCGGGCGCTCGACGGCCTGCGCGCCTCCGGACGCGCCCGCTCTGCCTCCGATCTGCTCGAGTCCGCCGGTTCGGCGCCCGGGGCGACGGTCGGCCGTGCGACGCGCCTCGCGCTGCGCCACCACGCCTACGATCTCGTGATCGCCAACCTCCCGGGGCCGCAGCGGCGGTTGACCCTGCTGGGACGGGAGCTCGCGGCGCTCTATCCGGCGCTGCCGCTGCTGCGCACGCAGGGGCTGAGCGTCGCGGTCGTCAGCTACGCGGGGAGGCTCTGCTTTGGCCTGCTCGCCGACTACGACGCGATCGCCGATCTCGATCTCCTCGCAACCCTGCTGGCGGAGTCCTTGCGGGAGCTCCCGAAGGCGCCCGCCAAGCGCATCGACTGAGGCTCAGCGGCGCTGCTCGGTCCGCCAACGCTCGGCGGCCAGACACGCAGCGACGTGCGTATCACTCGCGCGGCTGTAGCGATGGATCACAAAGAGCGGGTCGGCGAGCGAGCGCAGATCGGCCCAGGTGAAGCCCTCGTCGACGTGGAAATCGAGCGTCAGACCGCGCTCGGCGAGGAACGCAAGCGGCGTTTCGGGCATCTCGAGGCCCTGATCGGCCAATTTGCGCCCGCTCCCCACTTCCGCAAGGCCCGCTTCGCGCGCCCGCGGGAGTCCACAGACGATCGCGGATAATCCCCATATGGCCACCCTGCGCCTGGCGCTCTGCCAGCTCGACCCGACGGTCGGCGATATCGCCGGAAACGAAGCCGCGATCGCCGCTTCGATCGCCGAGGCGCGGGAGCAGGGCGCCGCCCTCGTCCTCTTCGGCGAGCTCTCGGTGACCGGCTATCCCCCGGAGGATCTGCTCTACAAGGAGCATTTCCTGCGCGACGCTCGCGCCGCGATCGATCGCCTGGCTCCCCAGACGCAGGGACTCGTCGCGATCGTCGGCTTCCCCGAGCGCGCCGCCGACGTCTACAACGCCGCCGCGGTACTGGCCGACGGGCGCCTGGCCGCCATCTATCGCAAGATCCGCCTACCCAACTACGGCGTCTTTGACGAGCAGCGCTACTTTCGCGCAGGCAACACCGGCGGCCTGATCAAGCTCGGCGAGGAAACGATCGGGATCACCGTCTGCGAGGACATCTGGCAGCCCGGCCCGCCATGCTCGGACCTCGCCCTGGCCGGCGCCACGCTGATCGTCAACATCTCGGCCTCCCCCTACCACGCGGGCAAGGGCCTCGAGCGCGAGCTGATGGTGATCCAGCGCTCGCGCGAGCACATCGCCGCCTTCGCCTTCTGTGCGCTGGTCGGCGGCCAGGACGAGCTCGTCTTCGACGGGCACTCGCTCGTCGTCGACCACACGGGGCGGGTGATCGCCCGCGCCGCCCAGTTCACGCAGGAGATCCTGATCTGCGACGTCGACCTCTCCGCGCCGGCGGCCGAGCGCCGTCGCAACTCCGGCCAGCGCGCGCTGCTCGCCGAGGTCCGCCCCCCGGTCGAGCTCTTGGCGTCGCTGCCGCTTCCTGCGCCGCCCTCAGCCGCTGCGCCGGCTCGGATCGCGCCCCTGCTCGAGCCGCTCGAGGCAGAGGTCTACGCCGCCCTGTGCCTGGGGCTGCGCGACTACGTGGCCAAGAACGGCTTCAATCACGTCGTGCTCGGCCTCTCAGGAGGGATCGACTCCGCGCTCGTGGCGCTGATCGCCGTGGACGCGCTCGGTGCCGAGCAGGTCTCGGTCATCGTGATGCCCTCCCAGTACTCATCGGAGGCGACGCAGGGCGACGCTCGCGAGCTGGCCGCGGCGCTCGGCGTGCAGCTCATCGAGCTACCGATCGCCGATGTCTTCGCGGCCTACGAGAGCGACCTCGCCGAACAGTTCGCGGGTCTCCCACCGAGCCTGGCGGAGGAGAACCTGCAGGCGCGGATCCGCGGCAACCTGCTGATGGCGCTCTCCAACAAGTTCGGATGGCTCGTGCTGACGACGGGCAACAAGTCGGAGATGTCGGTCGGCTACTCGACCCTCTACGGGGACTCTGCCGGCGGCTTCGCGGTGATCAAGGATCTCGAGAAGACGCTGGTCTACCGGCTCGCGCGCTGGCGCAACCTGGCCGGCGCGCCGATCCCCGCCTCGATCATCGAGCGCCCTCCCTCGGCCGAGCTGCGCCCCGACCAGCGCGACGACCAGTCGCTCCCTCCCTACGACGTCCTCGACGCGATCCTGCGTGGCTACGTCGAGGAGGACCGCGGTCGCGAGGAGCTGATCGCGGCCGGCCTGCCGGCGGCAGCGGTCGATCAGGTGATCGCGCTCGTCGACACGGCCGAATACAAGCGCCGCCAGGCGCCGCCGGGGATCAAGGTCACCGAGCGCGCGTTCGGACGTGATCGGCGCATGCCGATCACGAATCGCTACCGCGGCTGACCGACGCGTACGGTCGCACGGCGATCGTCACCCGCGAGCTCGCGCACAGCCGACCGTCATCGTCGCTGATGTCGATGTCCCAGACCCAGGTCGTGCGGCCGCGATGGCGGCGCGTGGCGAGGCCGTGGATGGTGCCGGAGCTGATCGGCCTCATGAAGCTCGTGTTGTTGGACATCCCCATCACCACCTGCTCATCAGAGGCCACCGCCAGCGCCGTCGCCCACGAGGCCAAAGACTCCGCCATCGCGGCGTAGACGCCGCCGTGGACGAGCCCCCAGGGCTGCAGCAGCTCGCGGCGTACGACGACCTCCCCGCGCGCGCTCTCCTCGGTGATGTCGAAGCGCCGGATCCCATAGAGCCCGTCGAAGGTCTCCTCCGGCGGCACGCGGAACGGTGGCAGGCTCATCGAGCGCTCAGTACTCCGCGAGCAACTTGCCGGGATTCATCACGCCTGCGGGGTCCAGATGCGCTTTCAGGGCGCGCAGCGAGGAGACGCCGAGCTCGCCGAGCTCGGCCTGTGCCCACACCGCGTTGTCGCGGCCGATGCCGTGGTGGTGGGAGATCGTCGCGCCGGCGCGCACGATCGCAGCGCTGGCAGCGTCCTTGGCGGCCCGCCATTGCGCTTCCTCCTGGCCCTCGAGCGCGCGCGCCAGGACCGTGAAGGTCAGCGACGCGCCCGTGTCGTAGGCGTGCGAGATCTGCGATCCGACCAGCGGCGGTGTGCCGCAGGCCGCCAGCGCCTCGGCGAGCGCTGCACTCACGCTGGCGCGTAGCGGCTCGATCCCACTCCAGGTGCTCGCGGTCTCGAACTGGTCGACCAGAACGCCGTGGCCGAGCAGCTCGTCGCGCACGTACGGGGAGGCGAAGCGTGACGCGGCCCAGGCGCTGCCGGCCTGCGCGCCGATGGCGGCGCCGCCGGCCCGCCTGAGCAGGGTCATCGTGTGCAGGCGGCGGCGATCGACGGAGTCCCGTTGTCCCTCCCAGCCGATGATCAAAAGCGCGCCCCCGCGTCCGCGCAGACCGCGGCGCCCGAGCGGCGCACGGCGACCGCCCGACTCCCCGGCGGCCATGAGGATGTCAGTCTGGAGCTCGTCGCTGACGCGGATCACGTCGGGCATCGCGCGGTCCTGGATCACCGCCCGCAGGGCCTCGCATGCGGCGGCGAAGCTGTCGAACACGACGCCCTCATAACGCTGGCGGGCTGGGCGCGTGCGCACCCGCAGGAGCAGGCCGGTGATGACCCCGAGCACCCCCTCGGAGCCGACGATCAGCTCGCGCAGGGCAGGACCCGCGGCGCTCGCCGGCAGCGCGGCGGCGGCGAGCTCCCCGGCCGGCGTCGCGACCCGCACACCCTGGATCGCCTGGTCGATACGCCCGTAGCCACTCGAGGCCTGCCCCACCGAGCGCGTAGCCGCGCAGCCCCCGATCGAGACGAATTCGAAGCTGTCCGGGTAGTGCCCGAGCGTCAGGTCGTGCTCGGCGAGCGCGGCCTCGAGCGCCGGTCCCCGCGTGCCGGCGGCGACGCTCACGGTGAGCGAACGCGGATCGACCGCGAAGACGCCGCCCAGGCGCGCGAGGTCGAGTGAGATCACGGCATGCTGGGCGCCGGGAGTCGGTGCGAGCCCGCCGACGATGCTCGTCCCGCCGCCGAAGGGGACGACGGCGACGCGCTCCTGCGTGCAGACGGCGAGCACCGCCTGCACCTGCTCGTGCGTGGCCGGGTAGACGACCGCGTCAGGGCCTCCCAGCGGCGCTCCCGCGCGCATGCGAACGAGCTCCAGATAGCTCTTGCCACCGCTGTGGAGGACGCGCGAGACGTGGTCGCTGCGCACCCAGGCGCTGCCGCCGACGCTCTGCTCCAGGCGCTCACGCGCGCGGGGGGCCAGCGCCGGCTCTGCCAGCGCCACATCGGCCAAGGCGACCGGCTCGCGGCTGCTGCCGTCGAGGGCCAGACGCCCGTCGAGCAGCTTGGCGAAGCCTTGCGTCAGGGGCAGGCGTCGATCCTCGCGCCCCCACCCCCACCACCGCATCTCGAGCGGCTCGCTCCCGCCGACGGTGCTAATTGGCGATCTTGCGGAGGTCACGGACGAGCAGCAGATGCTTGAGGTGCGTCGCCACCGCCGCGAGGTTCTCGAGCGCCTCGACCGCCTCCTTGCGACGCTGCGGATTGCGTGAGCGCAGGGCCGGCGCGAGGATCTGCTGCAGCAGGTTCGCTTCGCGGTCGGCGGAGGAGCGGAACACGCGCAGGTTGCGCCCGCCCACGCCGTAGCGAGCCAGTTCCGTCACCGCGCGCACGATCTCGCGCTCGGTGTCGTCGTAGTAGCGGCGGCCGTTGCGCAGCTCGCCCTTGATGACGCCGTACTCCTCGAGTTCGGCGACCAGCTTGGGATCGGCCTTGGTGTCCTCGAGCACGTCCTCGAGCGAGAAATAGGAATTGGTGTCGGTGACGCTGACGTTGGGGCGCCAGCGCCGCCGCGAATCCGCCGCGTTGGCGGCGACCTCGGCGCCTTCGGAGGAGGCGCCGGCGGCGAGCTCCTGGCGAATCACGCGCAGCGGCAGGAACTCGTCGCGCTGCAGGCGCAGGATCGTGCGCAGACGCGAGACATCGCTTGAGCTGTAGAGGCGATAGCCGCCGGGCGTTCGCCGCGGGGTCAGCAGTCGTTGATCCTCCAGATAGCGGATCTTCGAGATCGAGATGTCGGGAAACTCGGCTGAGAGCGCCTTGCAGACGGCGCCGATCGTCGAGGCCTTGGAGGCGGGGCGCTTGGGCTCGCTGCCCTCGATCGCGGGGACGCTGGTGCTCATCGTGTCCTGAAGGTGAGCTTGTACTTGCCGACCTGCAGCTCGTCGCCGTCGCTCAGCCGTCGCGAGTCGATCCGCTCCCGGTTGACGTAGGTGCCGTTGAGCGATCCGCAGTCGTCGATGTACCAGTCGCTGCCGCGATGCACGAGCAGCGCGTGGTCGCGCGAGACGGTGACGTCGTCGAGGAACACGGCCGAGTCGGGGCGGCGACCGATCGTCATGCGCTCCCCCTCGACCGCGAAGCTCTCACCGGCGCGACCGCCGCCGGCGCGGATGATCAGGGCGGCTGCATTGGCGGCGACTTCGCCGACATCGACCGGGATGAAGTCGCCGGTCTCGCCGATCCTGTAGGTGGCCGTCGTCGGGTCACCGCCGGCGTCGCGCTCGAGCAGCGCGCCGCACTTCTGGCAGTAGTTGGCGCCTTCGGGGTTGACGAAGCCGCATTCCAGGCAATGCAGAGCCAAGGCGAGCTCGCCGTTACTCGGCGTCGTCGTCTTGGTTTTGCGTCGACGCGCGACCGGCCAGGATCTCGGTCAGGCGCTCCACATCGGCGCCGCTGAACATCTCCTGACCGGAGGAGTGCTTGCCGCGAAGGCGGTTGACGAGCTCGGCGCGCAGGATGTCGATCTTGCCGTGGAGCAGACGCCGGCGGTAGGAGACCTCGAGCTCCTCCTTGCTGTACTGATCGATCAGGTCCTTCAGCTCCTTGTCGTTCAGTACGCCGAGATCCGGAAACGTCTCATCCATTGCCATAGGCTTGTCTTTCCTTACGGGGCCGAGGTCAGGGCGAGTATACAGTCGCAAATCAGAGGGTCAAGCTGAGCTTGAGACTCGGATCTGGCGGAGCCCGTCGCGGAAGTAATACCCGGTGGCGATGATCGCGAGCGTGATTCCCGCGACCACGAAACCCTCAGCTACGTCGCGCACGCCCAGGAGCGCCAGCCAGATGCCGAACATCGTCGGCCCCACGGCGATCCTCCCCGGCCAGTTGATGCGCAGGCTCATGCCGCGCCTGACCCAGGCCTGTCCGAGCAGGAGCATCAGGACCTCGCGGACCACGACAATCGCGATCAGCCAGCGGGGCAGCAGCTCGAAGGACCAGCACACGCATAGCCCGGCGAGCACGAGCAAGCGATCCACGACGGGGTCGAGCAGCGCTCCCATGCGGCTGTACTGCCCGGTCAGCCGGGCCGCGATGCCGTCGGCGTAGTCGCCGGCCCCGGCCAGGAAGAAGCAGATCCCGACGCCCGCATAGGTGCCGTCGTCTGACCCGTAGGCGAAGGCGAGGATGGCTGGGATCAACAACGCCCGGGCGTAGCCGATCGCGTTGGGAATCGTCCACAGGCGCAACGGCGCGTCGGCGGCGGTCTGCGGCGGGGGCGGGCCGGAGCGGTCCAGTCCGAACAGGCGGAGCCGGCTCAGGCGAGGTTGCGGCACAGCTCTGCCACCCGCGCGAGGACCTCGGTCGGGGCGATCCCCGCCTGCGCCTCCATGCCGCGTCGGGCCACCACCTCGATCTCGCCCGATTCGAGCGTGCGGCGGCCCACGGTCAAGCGCAACGGCACACCGAGCAGCTCGGCGTCAGCGAACTTGTCGCCCGCACCGGCCTCGCGGTCGTCGTAGACGACTTCGATGCCACCTTCGCGCAACTCTTCGTAGACGCTCTCGGCGATCGCGCGCTCCTCGCCCCCGGGCTTGCCGAGCACCACCAGATGAACCTGCCAGGGGGCGATCGCAGCCGGCCAGGAGATCCCGCGCTCATCGGCGAACTGCTCGACCGCCGCCGCCGCGATGCGCGCCATGCCGATCCCGTAGGAGCCCATCCAGATCGGCTGCTCCGCCCCCTGCTCGTCGAGATAGCTGGCGCCGAGCGCCACGGAGTAGCGCGTGCCCAGCTGGAAGATGTTGCCGACCTCGATCGCGGGCTCGATGCTCAGCGGATGACCTCCGACGAGATCGCCGACCTCGACTGTGCGCACGTCGACGCGCTCGAAGGAGAAGTCGCGCCCCGGTTCGACGCCGCGCAGGTGCAGGTCCACTCTGTTGGCCCCGCCCACGTACTGGCCCTCACCGACCCCTTCATCGAGCAGCACCGGCAACTCGAGTCCGACCGGTCCGATGAATCCCGGCGGCCCGATCCGCTCCTCGATCTCCGGCACCGTCGCCGGGCGCCACGGCGAGCCGAGCGCGACACCCAGCTTGACCTCGTTGACGCGATGGTCCCCACGCACCACGACCATCACGAGACCGCGGTCATCGGCAACGACGGGGAACGCCTTCAGCGTGGCGCCCGCAGCGACACCGAGCATCTCCGAGATCGCGGCGATCGTGGTCGCCTGCGGCGTGAGCACCTCCTCCGGGCGCTCGAGCGGCGCCGGGAACTCGACCGGCTGCGCCTGGGCGCTTGCAACCTCGAGATTGGCGGCGTAGCCAGGGGCGAGCGCGACCTCGTTCTCGCCGGCGGCGCAGGGAGCCATGTACTCGTGCGCCCCGATCCCGCCCATCAGGCCGACATCGCTGGCGACGCGGTACCAGCGCAGGCCGGTGCGGTCGAAGATGCGGTCATAGGCCTCGATATGGCGCTCGTAGGAGCGCTGCAGCCCCTCCTGATCGCGGTCGAAGCTGTAGGAGTCCTTCATGATGAACTCGCGGGTGCGCAGCACTCCGGCGCGCGGGCGCGCCTCGTCGCGGCCCTTGACCTGGAAGTGGTAGAGGATCAGCGGCAGGTCGCGATAGGAGCGCACCACCTGGGCCACGTGGGTCGTCACCAGCTCTTCGTGCGTCAGCGCCAGCACGAGCTCGGCGTCGCGACGATCGCGCAGCTTGAACAGCTCATCGATTCCGTAGCGGCCCGTGCGCTTCCACAGCTCCGCCGGCTGGATCAGCGGCATCAGGAGCTCCTGGCCGCCGATCGCGTCGATCTCCTCGCGCACGATCGCTGTGACGCGTTGATGCGCGCGCCAGCCGGCGGGCAGCCAGCTCCAGAGGCCAGCTCCGACCTGTCGAACGAGGCCGGCGCGCACCATCAGGCGATGCGACAGAGCCTCCGCGTCGGCAGGAGCCTCCTTCTCGGTGGGCAGGAGGTAGCTTGAGAGTCGGGTCACGCGAGAAGCCTATGAGTTCGCAGCCGCCGGAGCAGTCGCGAGGGCTATTGTCCCTTCCAAGTCCACATTCGCGAGGAGCAACATGGCATACGAACTTCCAGATCTCCCCTACGCCTTCGACGCGCTCGAGCCCCACATCGACGCGCGGACGATGGAAATCCACCACGACAAGCATCACGGGACCTACGTCACGAACCTCAACAACGCGCTCGAGGGCACGGACCTTGCGGACCTCCCGATCGAGGAGCTCCTGCAGCAGCTCGACCGCGTACCCGAGGACAAGCGCAACGCGGTGCGCAACAACGGCGGCGGGCACTACAACCACAGCCTGTTCTGGACCAGCATGTCCGGCTCCGGCGGCGGCGAGCCCTCCGGTGCGCTGGGAGAGGCGATCTCCTCGACCTTCGGTTCCTTCGGCGATTTCCAGGGACACATCAAGGCGACCGGGCTCGGCCGCTTCGGCTCCGGTTGGTCCTGGCTCGTCCACGACGGCTCCGGCCTCGCGGTGATGAGCACGCCCAACCAGGACAGCCCGATCTCCGAGGGCAAGACGCCGCTGCTCGGCGTCGACGTCTGGGAGCACGCCTACTACCTGCTTTACCAGAACCGCCGTCCCGACTACATCGACGCGTGGTGGAACGTCGTCAACTGGGACGAGGTCGCGCAGCGCTTCGACGCAGTTTCCTGACGCTCACGCGAGCGCGGGGCGCCCTGTGCGCCCCGCGTCCGGACGTCTCAACCGGCCGCCGGCAAGGAAGCCGACCAGGCCACGGTGCCGCTCTTGCAGTGCTGCTGGGGCGTGGTGACCGAGAAGCTCCCCACGGCCCGCCCGGGCTTCGGCAGTCGTCCTGAGAGGACGAAGGCGTCGCCGGCACTGTCGCGGTAGCGCGTGCTGAAGGACCAAGCGTGGGCGCGCGCCACGAGCTTGATGGGGCTGTTGCTCATGGATTTCGTGCTCGTCAGCGGTCCGCGCCAGGCGCCTCCGCAGCGCAGGTTGTAACGCAGGCCCACGGAGGTGATCCCGTGCGCTCCGAGTTTCAGGGTGACACGGCCTCGGCGCTGCGCGGAGGAGCCGGTGTAGCTCCCGCTGACGGCCGCCGCGAGCGCCGAGGTGACCGCCGGCCCGGTGGAAGGGGGCGCGGTCCCGCCTGAGCCGGCAGCGCCTCCGGGTGACCCCGTGAGCGGGTTTCCCGATGCCGCGGGAGCGGTTGGCGGGTTGGCCGCGATCTCTTGCGCGACCCATGACTGGAGCAGGTCGACGCGCGTGAAGATGCTTGGCACGTTGGGCGCGCAGCCATTGTCGCCCCGGTCGACGATCCCGACCTCGATCAACGTACCCGGGCTCGGCACCACAAACGCGGGCCCGCCGCTATCGCCGTGGCAGACCGACACCGGGGCGCCTTGGGCCCCGAGCGCGCAGAACTCGTAGTTGAACTGGAACTGGAGGTTGTCCTGGTCGTCGTAGACCTCGCAATAGGTGTTCTCCTGGATGCCCATGCTCGCCCATTGCAGCGTGGCCGGCTCGGCGGTGGCGTTCGCGCCTGTCAGCCCCCAACCCGCGACCGCGACGGAGGTGCCGCTCTGGAGGTAGGTCGAGTCAGAGGAGTTTGCGAGTGTCGCCGCCGGGGCGCTCGTCGAGGTGCTGAGGATCAGGAGTCCCGCGTCACCATTGTCCTCCGTGCGGTTGTAACCCGGGTAGATCAGGACCTGCGAGGCCCCGGAAACCTGCTTGGGGTCATCCGTGGGGTCGACCGTACCGCTCGCCACGGTGAAGCCGGCCGCGGGTTCGAGGTTGCCGCTCTCGTCCTCGAGGCAGTGGGCGGCGGTCAGGACCACGTTCGCCGCGACCACGGTGCCCGTGCAGTAGGCGGTTTCGCCGCCTCCGAGGTTGTCGGAGATCAGCGCGAGACTCGGGAGCGCCCCCGCGACGGCCGCGCTGCCGCCGACGATCGCCACATGCGCGCGCGGCGCGTTCGTGGGATGCGTCGAGATTGCGCCGGCGGTCGCGCTAGTGGCGGCGAAGAGGATCGCTGCGGCGGCCGTGAAGGCGGCGCCTAGCGAGACGAACCTCGCGAGCTTCGGAGTGCCGACGCGCGCCATCAATCCCTGCTCCGCGGACGCGCACGCTAGGCGCGCGTGAAGCGCCGGCCAGCGACCGGCGACTCGGCCTCGTCGAGGGCCGCCCGCGAAGCCTCCGCTTCGAGCGCGGCCAGGCGCTCGGGCGTGAGCGCGTCGGGGTCCTCGTTCTCGGCCAGCCAGTCTCGGGCCTCGGCGGCGCTCTCCTCGTTGCGGATCACGCGCTTGCCGGAGGCGTAGTAGCGGTCGATCTCGGCAAAAAGCTCATCGACGAGGTTCTCGGTCGGCACCTTCTTGAGCGGCTCGCCCTTGGAGTAGATCATGCCCATGTCCTTGGCCCCCGTGATGCCGAAGTCGGCGTGGCGGGCCTCGCCGATGCCGTTCACGGCGCAGCCGAGCACCGAGACCTCGATCGGGTCCTCATATGCCTCGAGGCGCCGCTCGACCTCGGCGACGACCGAATCCATGTCGAACTGCAGTCGTCCGCACGTCGGGCAGGCGATCAGCACGGGGCCGCGCTCGCGCAGCTTCAGCGCCTTGAGGATCTCCCAGGCGACCTTGACCTCCTCCTCGGCGTGAAATGTCGAAAGCGAGATCCGGATCGTGTCGCCGATGCCGTCGTAGAGCAGCGTCCCCAGGCCCACCGCGGACTTCAGCGACCCCGACCACTTGGTGCCGGCCTCGGTGATCCCGAGGTGCAGCGGGTAGTCGATGAGCTCCGCCAGGCGGCGGTTGGAGGCGATCGTGTTCGGCACCGAGGTCGACTTCATCGAGACCTTGAAGTTGTCGAAGTCGAGGCCCTCCATCAGCTCCACGGTCTCGACGGCGGCGCGCACGAGCGCCTCGACCGGGTCGGAGTACTCGAGTTCCAGCAGATGCCCAGGGAGCGAGCCGGAGTTGACGCCCACGCGAAGCGGGGTGCCGGCCTGCTTGGCACGGGTGACGACCTCCTTGAGCTTCTCGTAGCCACCGATATTGCCGGGGTTGATGCGCACGCAATGAGCGCCGGCGTCGATCGCCTTGAGCGCGAGCGTGTGGTTGAAGTGGATGTCGGCGATCACCGGGATCGGCGACTGCTTGACGATCGTTCGCAGCGCCTCGATGTCGCGCTCGCGCGGGACCGCTAGGCGGACGATGTCGGCGCCGGCGGCAGCGACCGTGTGAATCTGCTCCAT
The DNA here is from genome assembly GCA_036489875.1 of Solirubrobacteraceae bacterium. Lineage (GTDB taxonomy): Bacteria > Actinomycetota > Thermoleophilia > Solirubrobacterales > Solirubrobacteraceae > Palsa-513. The sequence goes on from DASXEZ010000030.1 coordinate 28,033, forward strand.
CGTGGCGGCGAGATTCGCCGTTTCGGTCTTGGTCATCGTCTGCACGGCGACCGGCGCGCCACCGCCGATCGGCACGTCGCCGACGTGAATCTGGCGCTTTGAGGGCATTCCTGCAGTCTACGCACGCCACCGACTACGCTGCGCTCTTGCCGACTCCGGATGTCTATCCGACGGCGCGCGGGCCTCTCCCCAGCGTCGCGGAGCCCTTCGCCAAACGCGCCCGCGCCCGTCGTCACGCGCATTTCATGGGCCTCGTGGCGCCGGGACCGGGGATGCGGATCCTCGACATCGGCTGCGGCGGCCTCGGCCTGCGGGGACTCGCGCCGGAGCTTGACATCACCGGTGTCGACCTGGTCGAGCGACCCGGCTATCCGGGTCCGTTCGTGGTTGCCGACGCCGCCGCCGGACTGCCTTTCGCCGACGGCGAGTTCGATCTCGCCTACTGCAACAGCGTGATCGAGCACGTCGAGCGGGGACGGCGCCAGGCCTTCGCGGCCGAGCTGCGTCGCGTGGCGCGGGGCTGGTACGTGCAGACGCCGGCGCGTTCGTTCCCGATCGAGCCGCACTCGCTGCTGCCGGGGGCGCAATGGTTGCCGGCGAGGCTGCGGCGGCCCTACTGGCGTCTCGGCGCCCAGGGCGACTGGGAGGACGTCTCGCTGCTCGGCCGCGGCGAGCTCGAAGCGCTGTTCGGCCCCGCCGAGCGAGAGCACTTCGGCCCTTTCACGAAGAGCTGGGTGTGCGTGGCCCTGCCGGCGGGCTCAGCCGCTCAGGCGGCTGATGTCGTTGCTGATGCCGTTGATCACCAGGAACGCCAACAGGACCACCCCGACTGAGCTGTAGCGCCACATCGTCGAGATCGAGATGCGCTTGCCGCGGACCTTCTCGGCCAGCGACCAGACGACGTGACCGCCGTCGAGCGGCAGGAACGGGAACAGGTTTACGACGGCGAGCACCAGCGAGACGAGACCGAGCACGACTAGCGCGAGGCCTGCCCCGCGCGCGACGGCCTGCTGCGTGTCCTGGGCGATGCCGGCGACGCTCTGCAACTGCTTGCGCTCCTTGGAGTGGACAAGCGCGTCGAAGTAGTTTGTGACGGTCGAGGTACCGGTGTCCCAGAGCGCGTCCACAGAGGTCCCGATCGCGCCGAACAGGCCGAAATGTGCGGCCGCCACGTGTCCGAGTTGCACACCGAGCAGCATTCGCTTGTTCGCCTTGCTGTAGTGAGGCGTCACCGTGACGGTAAGCATGCGTCCATGGCGGAGGACCATCACACGAGCGGGAGTCACCGCCGCGCAGCGGTTGACCGTCGCTCCGGCGCAGCGATCCGTGGCGAGCACCTTCGCAAGCGCCACCGGACCGGCAGCCCGATGCCCGTCGATCCCGATGATGCGATCGCCCACCTTCAGATGATGCGCGGCGCCGCTGCCGGACTCGATCGCGCTGATCGTGGAGGTGTTGACGGCTGCCAGCGTGGTCTGGGACGGCGCCAGGTTGCCGATCGCGACGGCTCCGTCGAGGTTGCCAGAGAGCAACACGACCGCGAAGAGGACGAAGGCGGTGATCAGGTTCACGGCCGGGCCGGCGAGGATCACGACAATGCGCTTCCACGGCGCCTTCATGTAGTAGCTGCGATCGGCGACCCGGAGATCTACGCTGCGCAGCTCCTCAGGCGTCATCCCGGTGATCTTCACGTAGCCTCCGAGGGGCAGGGCACCGATCTGGTACTCGGTCTCACCGACGCGGAAGCCCAAAAGCTTGGGCGGGAAGAACAGGCTGAAGCGCTCCACGCGCATGCCGACGGCCTTGGCCGCGAGGAAATGGCCAGCCTCGTGCAGCACGATCAGGGCGCAGAACCCTGCGATCGCGATAACCCAGGTCACGCTGTAAGTCTCGCAGGCGGGCTCAGCCGCGCCTAAAGCGCCCCGGCAGCCACTTCGCGGGCACGACGGTCGGCGTCGAAAAGCACCTCGAACTCACGCAGCGGCTCACTGCCGAGCTCCTGCAGCGCCTCCTCGATCACCTCGGCGATGCGTGTGAACGCGATCCGCCCGTCGAGGAAAGCCCGCACCGCGACCTCGTTGGAGCCGTTGAGCACGCACGGCGCGGTGCCTCCGGCGAGCGCCGCCTCCCGCGCCAGACGCAGCGCCGGAAAGGCGTCCAGGTCAGGCGCCTCGAAGGTGAGGCTGCCGACGGCGGCGAGATCGAGCTGGGCGACGGCCAGCTCGGCGCGCTCGGGGTGGTGAAGCGCGTAGGCGATCGGGACGCGCATGTCGGGGCAGCCCATGTGGGCGAGCACGGCGCCGTCACAGAGGGTGATCATCCCGTGGACGATCGACTGGGGGTGCACGATCACGTCGATGCGTTCGTAGGGAAGCGCGAAGAGGTGATGGGCCTCGATCACCTCGAGACCCTTGTTCATGAGCGTCGCCGAGTCGATGGTGATCTTGGCGCCCATCGACCAGGTCGGGTGCGCGAGCGCCTGCGTCGCGGTGACGGCGTCCAGGTCGCGGCGGCTACGACCGCGAAACGGTCCCCCCGAGGCGGTCACGGTGAGCCGCTCGATCGTGCCCGGGCCGTGCACGCGCTCGCCGGCGATCAGCTGATGCAGGGCGGCGTGCTCGGAATCAACCGGGAGGATGCGACTGCCGGTGCCCTCGGCGAGCGCCATCACCAGCTCGCCGCCGACGACGAGGGACTCCTTGTTGGCGAGCGCCAGGTCGATCCCCTCCCCGAGCACGACGATCGTCGGACCGAGGCCCGCAGATCCCACGATCGCGTTGAGCACCAGATCCGCGCCCGACTCGACGATCAGCTCGACGAGGCCCTGCGCACCGGCGCGCACATCACCGTCCGGCCAGGCCGCCGCCGCCCGCGCGGCGGACTCCTCGTCGCTGAGGGCGATCCTGGTGAGGCCGTGCGCGCGAGCCTGCTCGAGCGCGGTCTCCCAGCTCGACTGGGCTGAGAGGCCGACGAGTTCGATCTCGTCGGAGCCGGCGATGACGTCGAGCGCCTGCACGCCGATCGAGCCGGTGGAACCGAGAATGAGAACGCGCTTGGCGGCAGTCATCTGCTGGTGAGGATCGCGAGCCAGACGTAGTAGGAGACGACGCCGCTGAAGAGCACCGCGTCGAGGCGGTCGAGCGCGCCGCCGTGGGCTCCGAACACCCTACCGCTGTCCTTGACGGACGCCGCGCGCTTGACGTAGCTCTCAAAGAGATCGCCGATCGGCGCGGATATGGCGACGCCGACGCCGAGCAGAATCGCATCGCCCTTCTGAAGCCAGGGCTGGTAGAGGCTCGCGAACCAGACGCCCACGATCGCGCAGAAGACCCCGATGACAAGGCCCTCGACCGTCTTGTTGGGCGAGATCACGCTCGCCAGCGGCCGGCGTCCGAACGCGCGCCCGCCGAGGTAGGCGCCCGTGTCGCCGACAAAGGTTCCGACGAGCACGTCGACGACGATGCCGCCGCCGTGCGGGAGCGAACGCAGCAGCACCGCGTGGGCGAGCGCGACGCCGATCCACCACACCCCGAGCAACGTCATCGCGATCCCGGCGAGGCTCCGCCGCGGCGCCAACAACGAGATCAGGAAGGCGGTCGGGAGGGCGGCGACAGCCACAAGCAGCACCTGGTCGCGCGTGCCGTAGTGGGCGGCGATCATGAGCGCCAGGATCGCCAGGAACCCGGCCAAGCGGGCAGGATGCGCACGCGCGGTCATGCGGTAGAGCTCATCGAGGCAGATCCAGCCGAGCACCAGCATCGCGGCAGCGAAGAGGAGCCCGCCCGCGTAGACGATCAGTGAGGCGGCCGCGATCGCCGGGACCGCCACAAGCACGCGCGCGCGCAACTCCGAGCCGTTTCGGCGACGCTTCGCAGGCGGACGCTGCGGCCGTGGCGGCGGCGAGCGCCGGCTCAGCTGCCCGGCGGGCTGCGGGCGGCGCCTACCGACCGCCATAGCGCCGCCGGCGCCCGGCGTACTGGGCCAGTGACTCCTCGAACGCCGCGCGCGTGAAGTCGGGCCACAGCTCGTCGCGGAAGACGAGCTCAGAGTAGGCCGACTGCCAGAGCAGGTAGTTGGAGAGGCGCTGCTCGCCGCTGGTGCGGATGATCAGATCGGGATCGTGCATCTCCGGCGCGTAGAGCAGCGAGCGGAACTGCTCCTCGTCGCCGCCCTGGAAGCGAGCGGCAGCATCGAGGATCTCGGCCCGACCACCGTAGTTGAAGGCCACGAAGAGGGTGATCCGGCGGTTGTGCGCCGTCTCGGCCTCGGCCCAGTCCATCTGCCGCGCCAAGGCCGCGGAAACGCCCTCGCGGCGGCCTATGAAGCGCATCCGCACGCCCTCGTCGCGCAACTCAGGCGTCTCGGACTTGATCCGGCGGCTGAACATCCGCATCAGCGCCGAGACCTCCTTGGCCGGTCGCGACCAGTTCTCGGTCGAGAACGAGTAGACCGTCAGCTCGAGCACGCCGAGGTCGACGGCGTCGCGCAGGCGTGCTTTGACGGTATCGGCGCCGGCGTTGTGGCCCGCCGCAACCGAGACTCCCTGGCGCTTGGCCCACCGCCCGTTGCCGTCCGTGATGATCGCGACGTACCGCGGTCGGCCCGCGTCCTCGCTCATCAGACCTCGAGGATCTCTGCTTCCTTGCTCTTCAGCAGCGCGTCGAGCTCTCCGATGCTTCCGTCAGTTGCCTTCTGAAGCACGCCCTCCGCGCGATGCTCATCGTCAGAGCCCGTCTCGCCGGCGTCCTTCAGCTCGCGCAGGTCGTGCATCACGTCGCGGCGGATGTTGCGGACCGCCACCCGGCCCTCCTCGACGATGTGGCGCGCGACCTTGACCAGCTCGCGGCGACGCTCTTCGTTGAACTCAGGGATCACGAGCCGCACGAGCTTGCCGTCGTTGGACGGGTTGAGCCCGAGATCGGAGGTGTTGATGGCCTTCTCGATCGCCTTGATCGTCGATGCGTCGAAGGGCTGGATCGTCAGCAGCCGCGCCTCCGGAGCCGAGATCGTCGCGAGCTGGCGCAGCGGCGTCAGCGTCCCGTAGTACTCCACCTGGATGCGGTCCAGCAGCGAGGGGCTGGCGCGGCCGGTGCGCACGGAGCTCAGTTCGTGGGCCGTCGCCTCGATCGATTTGTGCATGCGCTCACGCGCATCGTCGATCAGTTCGTCGATCAGAGCCATTGCAGGGAAAACGTGGCCATCGCGGGAGCAGGATAACGCCTTGGAGGGGTGCGGAGCGGGTGCGAGAGCGCTACGGCACCGGTGTGGTGACCAGCGTTCCGATCGACTCCCCGGCCAGCACCCGTCCGATGTTGTCCGGGTCGTCGACGTTGAAGACGTGAATCGGCAGGCGGTTCTCCATGCAGAGCGTCAGCGCGGTGGCGTCCATCACGGCGAGGCGGCGCTGGATTGCCTCCATGTGCGTGATCTGGGGGATGAACTCGGCGTCGGGGTCGAGCGCCGGGTCGGCGCTGTAGACCCCCTCGACGCCGTTCTTGGCCATCAGGATCGCCTCGGCGTGGATCTCGCTGGCGCGTAGGGCAGCCGCCGTGTCGGTGGTGAAGAACGGGTTGCCGGTACCGGCGGCGAAGATCACGACACGGCCTTTTTCGAGGTGGCGCATGGCGCGACGGCGGATATAGGGCTCGGCGACCTCTTGCACCGTGATCGCCGACTGCACGCGCGTGTGAACGTCCTGCTTCTCGCACGCGTCCTGGAGGGCGAGCGCGTTCAGCACCGTCGCGAGCATGCCCATGTAATCGCCGGTGGCCCTATCCATGCCTTCGGCCGCCCCGCGCAGGCCGCGGTAGATGTTGCCGCCGCCCGGGACGATCGCCAACTGGACACCCGACTCGACGACGCCGCGAATCGCGGTCGCGATCGACACGACGCGCTCTGGGTCGGTCCCGTAGTCAAGGCTCCCCATCAGCGCCTCACCGGAGAGTTTGAGCAGGACGCGCGTGTAGGCCGGACCGCTCATCTGAGGCGTCCTACTCCCCGACGACGAACCGCGAGAAACGGCGAATCACGACGTTCTCGCCCGTGGTCGCGGCGATCTGGTGCTGCAGCTCGCCGATCGTCTTGCCGTCGTGCTTGTCGGTGTTGACGTGGGGCTGGTCGAGCAGCACGACCTCGCTGTACCACTTCGCGAGCTTGCCCTCGGCGATCTTGGCGCGGATCTCCTCGGGACGATCCGCGGCCTCCTGCTCGAACACACGCAGCTCGGCGTCGCGAGCCTCGGCCGGAACCTCCTCCTGGGTGACCCAGCGCGGCGCGGCGGCGGCGATGTGCGAAGCGACCTCGCGGGCGAAGGCGACGAAGTCGTCGTTACGGGCGACGAAGTCCGTCTCGCAGTCGACCTCGATGATCACGCCGATCTTCGCGTTGTGGTGCAGGTAGGTCTGCACGGTGCCCTCCGAGGCGACGCGCTCCCCGCGGTCCTCGATGCGCTTGCCCTGCTTGAGGCGCAGCAACTCGATCGCCTTGTCGATGTCGCCGTCGGCGTCGGTGAGCGCCTTCTTGCAGTCCATCATCCCGGCGCCCGTGCGGTCACGGAGCGCCTTGACGTCCTTGGCAGAGATCTCAGGCACTGGCGGTTTCCTCTTCGGTCGTTGCCGGCTCCGACGCTACAGGCGACTCCTCCGCCTGCTCAGCCGGCTCGGTCTCGGTTGCTGTGTCGGTGGGCTGCTCAGGCGCAGCCTCGGGTGCCGCCTCGGCCTCGACTGGCGGCTCAGGGGCCGCCTCGGCCGCCGGCTCCGCGGCGGCAGGCGCCGGCGCTTCAGGGGCCGCTTCGGCCTGCGGCGTGGCAGCTTCGGCGACCGTCTCCTCGACAGGTGCCGGAGCCTCAGGGGCCGGCTGCGCCTGCGGAGTGGCAACCTCGGCGACGGGTTCGGGCGCGGCAGGCTCAGCCACGGGCGCGGCCTGTGGCGTCGCCGGCGCGGCCGGGGCTTGCGGTGGGCTCGCCGGCGCGGCCGTCGTTTCGGGCGCTGGCGGAGCTGCCTGGGCGGGGGCCTCGGATGCCGCTGCCGCCTCGGCGGCGGCGCGCGCGGCGGCAGCCTCGGCAGCCGCCTTCTCCGCTGCGGCAGCTTCGGCGGCGGCGGCCTCGGCGTCGCGGCGCGCACGCTCCTCGGCCTCACGGCGAGCGCGCTCCTCGGCTTCAGCGCGCAGCCGTTCCTGCTCGGCGCGGTAGATGCCGGCGCCTTCGCCGACGCGCTCCCCGATCGCCCGGGCGATCACGGCACACGAGCGGATCGCGTCGTCATTGCCTGGGATCACGTAGTCGATCCCGTCCGGATCGCAGTTGGTGTCGACGAGACCGATGATCGGGATCCGTAGACGTTGGGCCTCTCGCACCGCGATCGCCTCGGTCTTGAGGTCGATCACGAAGATCGCTGCGGGCGTGCCACGCATGTTCTTGACGCCGCCGAGGTTGGCGCGAAGCTTCGCGAGGTCGGCCAACGCGGACAGGCGCTCGCGCGTCGGCAGCAGCGCGAGCTGCCCCTCGGTCTCGTAGCGCTCGAGATCGTGGAGCCGTCGGATGCGCTCGCTCATCGTCTGGAAGTTGGTGAGCAGACCGCCGAGCCAGCGGTGGTTGACGTAGGGCATCCCGGTGGCCTCGGCGACCTCCTGGATCGCATCGCGGGCCTGCTTCTTGGTGCCCACGAAGAGGACGGTGCCGCCCCGGTGGGCGATGCTGCCCGCGAACTCGCTGGCCTGATCGAGCAGGCGCTTGGTCTTGAGCAGATCGATGATGTAGATGCCATCGCGCTCCCCGTGCAGGAAGCGGCGCATCTTGGGGTTCCAGCGGCGCGTCTGGTGGCCGAAGTGGACCCCGGCCTCCAGTAGCTCCTTGATTCCAGGCTGAGCCACGATGTTCTCCTTATACGTGTGAAAGATGCCGCCCGGCGGGGTCGTGCGGACCTGAGGCCTTGTGCCTCAGGCAGGACCGCCAACCCCTCGACGCCGTGCGGGTCGAGTGGATGAAAGACACATCTTACGTGGTTGCGCGTGCCTGAGCTGGCTCTTGCTCGCCAGCGAGGATCAGTGCCGCGGCCCCATCGAGTCCATCGGCTTGGCGGTGCGCGTTCCCCTGTGTGCGAACGAGGATCGCGGGCAGACCGACGGCCTCCGCGCCCTCGACGTCGGCGTGGGGGTTGTCGCCCACCATCCAGGCCTCCGCGGGGTCGCCGCAGGCAGCGAGAGCCATGCGGAAGGCCTGCGGATGCGGCTTCTCATAGCCGATCGCCGCCGAGGTCAGGACCCCGTCGAGGTATGGCGCGAGGCCGAGCCCGTCGACCAGTTCGGGAAGCTCGGGTACGTGGTTGGAGAGCACGAGATGGCGCCAGCCCTCCGCGCTCAGCGAGCGAAGCGCCGGTTCGGTGTCCACGAACAGCTGCCAGCCCACCGTGACGTCGAGGTAGCGCGCGCGCAGGGCGCTCGCCATGGCGGCCGCGTCGGCGCCGGCCCAGACCTCTTCGAAGGCCGCTGCAACGCGGCGCTCGACCAGCTCCCACCAACGTCCCGGCTCGGACAAATGCGGGTGGGCCTCCTCCCAGGCGTGCCACGGGAAACCTCCGCGCAGCGCCGTCCGCAGTCGTTCGATCGAGACGCCGTGGCCGGGGGCGTGCTCGTCGAGCACGTCGAGGGCGCAGCCCGACCACATGCCCTCGCGCCAGGCGAGCGTGCCATCGAAGTCCCAGATCACGAAGCGGTCGCCCACCCCTCCAGTCTGTCAGCGCGCAGCGCCTTCGCGGCGCGCGAGCTCGAGCGCGGCAACGAGATCCGCCGGCAACGGCGAATCCACGGCGATCGCCTCACCGCTGAAGGGCTGCGCGAGCTCCAGCCTCGCCGCGTGCAGGAACTGACGGGTGAGCCCGTAGCGTCCGGCGGTGCCGTAGTCGCGATCGCCGCACACCGGGTGTCCGATCGCCTGGAAGTGGGCGCGGATCTGGTGGGTGCGCCCCGTCTCCAGACGCACCCGCAGCAGCGTGGTCTGCGCCAGCGCCTCCTCCAATTCAAAATGCGTGCGCGCGCTGCGCGGCGTGTCGGTATGGATCGAGATCCGCTTGCGTGCCCGGCGGTCGCGGCCGAGCGGGGCGTCGATCGTGCCGCTCCGCGCCGGCGGTCGCCCCTCGACGAGGGCCATGTATTCCCGGACGATCTCGCGTGCCGACAGCGCGGCCTTGAGGCGCCGATGCGCCTCCTCGCTCTTGGCGACCACCAGCAAGCCCGAAGTGTCGCGATCGAGGCGATGGACGATGCCTGGTCGCCACGGCTCGCCCCCCGCGCCGCCGCGGCTCTGCAGGGCCTGTGAGAGCGTGCCCGTGCGGTGGGGCCCGGCGGGGTGCACGACAACCCCCGCGGGCTTGTCGACGATCATCAGGGCAGCGTCCTCGTAGGCGATGCGGAACTCCGCCTCCTGGACCTCGATGGGAGGCGGCTCGATCGTCTCGGAGGCGAGCGTGATCGTCTCGCCCCCGCGTAGCCGGGCGTTCTTGCGCGCCCGCTCACCGTTGAGGCTGACGGCGCCCGCCTCGATCCGCCGCTGCGCCTGCGCTCGCGAGCCGATGTGCGCGGCGAGGAACTGGTCGAGGCGCTCGCCGGCCGCCTCAGGCGGTACGCGCAGCGGCTCCACTGCCCAGGCCGACGATCAGAAAGAGCGTCACCACGCCGAGCGTGATTGCGGTGTCGGCGAGATTGAAAGCCGGCCAGTCCGGCAGCTTGATGAAGTCGGTGACCGAGCCTGCGCGAACGCGGTCGATCAGGTTGCCGAGGGCGCCGCCGACGATCAGGCCGCAGGCGAGCCAGATCCAACGGCGATCGCGCTGGCGCACGAAGAACACGAGCAGGGCGGAGACGACGATCAGCGTGATCGCGATCACGCCGGCCTCGCTGCCGGTCAGCAGGCTGAACGCGACGCCGCTGTTCTGCTCGTGTACGAGCGTGACGACACCGGGGAGCACGGACTGGGTTTGCTCGAAGCCCAGGGAGCCGCGCACGAGCGCCTTGGTGATCTGGTCTGCCAAGAGCACCGCCACCGCGACCGCGGCGGCTCTCGCGAGCGGCCCGGGAGCGCGCATCAGCGGATCGCTCTGGAGATGAGCGAGCCGGCGAGCTGGAGCAGGATGATCCCGACGATCGGGCTGAAGTCGAGCCCGCCAAACGATGGTAGGAAGCGGCGGAACAGGCGCAGGTATGGCTCGCAGACGTCGCGAAGGAAGGTCAGCACCGCGTCACTCACCCGCGAGTAGGGGATTCGAAGCCCCGCGGCGAAGGCGAGGCCGGTGAGGATGTAGGCGATGATCAGCAGCGTGTAGACCCAGGCCAGCGCCGAGACGAAATCGGCGGCACTGCCGCGGATGCTGCCGAGGACCAGGGTCACTTCTGGCTCTGACCGGACGCCACGGCCACGGCGGCGTTGGCGAAGGCGCTGCGCAGCCCCGACTGCTCGAGCGCGCGCAGTCCGCGCGCGGTCATGCCGCCCGGCGAGGTGACCTCACGCCGAACGGTGAGGGTGTCCATCTCCCGCGCCTGCAGCAGCGCCGCCGCACCGGCCAGCGATGCCCCCACGAGCTCCGCGGCCTGTGCCGCAGGAATTCCGGAGGCCACCGCCGCGTCGACCCAGGCCTCCGCGATCAAAGCCACGTAGGCCGGAGCGACGCCGCTGACCGCGGTCGCCGGGTCCATCAGGCGCTCCGGCAGGCGCACGACGATCCCCACACGCGCAAAGAGCTCCTCCACCTCTGCCACCTCCTCCCCGCAGAGGCAGGTGACGCCCGAGCGGACCTCGACCGCCGTGTTGGGCATCGCCCGCACGATCCGCGAGGCGGGATAGGCGGCGGCGAGCGTCGAGAGGGGCACGGCGCCCAACAGCGAGACCACGAGTGCCGGAGAACCGATCTCCGCCGCCACCGCCTCAAGCTGGATCGGCTTGTGAGCGAGCACGACCATCTCGGCGCGCTGCCCGAGTTCCGAGTTCGAGACCGCCGAGCCGCCGAGAAGACCGGCGAGCGCGGCCGAGCGTCCGGACCCGCCATCGCTGAAGAGCGCGGGCTCCGCCCAGCCGAGCGCCAGGGCACGAGCCATGTTTCCGGATCCAGAGAAGCCGACAACCATCAGCTAGAGGCTACCCACGCCCGAACGGCAGGGCGCACAAGCAGAACGGTCGGGATGTTGTTCGCTCGCCGCGGGCGAGAAACAACGTCACGCTTGATTGAAGAAGCCCTTCTCGATCAGCCGTGCGCGCTCCTCGGCGGAGAGCTCCACGTTCTGCGGCGTCAGCATGAACACCTTGTCGGCGATCCGTTGCATGCCGCCGTCGAGGGCGTAGGTGAGGCCGCTCGCGAAGTCGATCAGGCGGCGCACCAACTCGGGCTCGCTGCCTTGGAGGTTGAGGATTACCGGGATGCCCTCGCGGAACTTGTCCGCAACCTGCTGGGCGTCGTTGAACGATTTCGGGTGCACGAGATGGACGCCGAACTCGCCGGTCGCGCCGCGGGACGGGCTGGCCGAGCGACCGCCGGCCACCGATCGGAGCATCGCCGGGCGCGAGCGTCCTGACGCCGCTTCCTCCTCGGCGAAGATGTCGTCGAAGTCGTCGCGCCGGCGCCGACCCTGCAGGCGCCGCACGTTGGGACGCTCGCGGTAGCGATCCTCGAGCGCCGCCTCGGCGTGCTCGGTCACCGGCTCGGGGCCGTAGTCGTCGTAGTCGTCGGTCTCTTCGGCGAGGCCGAAGTACACGAGCGTGCGATGCCAGGAGTCACGAAGTGGCATGGCGTGAAGTTTCGCTGATGACGGCGGATTCCCTGCAAGTCCACTGTAGCGCAGGGGTTTGCCTATCCAAGGATGCTCGTGCCGATCCGCACGATTGTCGCCCCCTCCTCGACGGCGACCTCGAAGTCCTGGCTGGTCCCCATCGAGAGCTCTCGCAGACCGCGTTCGCGCGCCAGCTTCGCGAGCGCCGCGAAATGCTCGCGCGAACCGCTTGCGTCACTTGTCAGCGGAGGCATCGTCATCAGCCCCGCGACGGCGACCGGTGCGCGCGCGATGAACGCGTCGAGCTCGCTCGGAGCGATCCCGGCCTTACCCGGCTCGCCGCTGACGTTGACCTCCACGAGGATCTCGAAGCTCGGCGGCGCGTGGCGGCCGAGCTCGCGCAGCACCGAGTCGCTTGCGACTGAGTGGATCAGCTCCACGTGGGGCACGATCAACTTGACCTTGCGGGACTGCAGCGAGCCGATGAAGTGCCAGCGCAGGCGGCCGGGCGCGTGCGTGACCTTCTCGAGCAGCTCCTGGGCGCGATTCTCGCCGACCAGCGTCACGCCGGCGTCGGCGAGCGTCTCGATGTCGTCGGAGCCGACGTACTTGACCGCCACGAGCAGCTCGATGTCGTCGCTGGCGCGCCCTGCGCGCGCGGCGGCGGCCGCCACCCGTTCGCGTGCGGCGGCGAGATTCGCCCGCACGACATCGGCACTCACCGTAGCCATGCGAACCCCCCCTGGCGCCCGGTGGCGGCGCCGTCGCGGCGATGGGAGAAATAGCGCGCGTCGCAGATCGTGCAGACACCGACGTCCTGGACGACCGCTACGCCGGCCTCGCGAAGCTGTGCCGCCGCGACCGCCTTGAGGTCGAGCAGCGTGCCCCGGCTCGCGCCGTAGCGCGCGAAGCGCTCGCGCAACTCATCACCGGTCTCGTAGCAGCAGCCCCCGGCGCCCGGACCGATCACCGCCTGGAGCTCGCCCCCGACACCAAGCTCGCGCAGCCCGTCGACGCCAGCCGCGACGATCCCCTCTGCAAGGCCGCGCCAACCGCCGTGCAACGTGGCCACCGCGCCCTCGCCGCCCACCGCGATCGGCAGGCAGTCGCCGACGTGAACGGCGGTGGCGACACCACGAAGGCCGCTTGCGACCCCGTCGCCCTCCCCCCTGCCGACTTCGTAGCCGACGGGCGCCTCGTGCACGAAGAGGACGTCGGTGCCGTGGACCTGGCGGGCGACAACGACGCTCGCGGCGCCGAGCGTCTCAAGTGTTCTCGCCTGAACGACGCCGAGCGGCTCGAGCGCGGTGCGGGCGCTGACGCGCAGGTCGCCGTCGGCGGCCTCGCTGAACGCCGCCTCCCAGGCCGGAAATTGCACGCGCAGCATCAGCTTGCCTCGATCGCGTAGCGCAGTTCGGCCTCGCGCCCGCCGTCCAGCTCTCCGTCGAGCTTGGCGAGAAGCGTCCGCTCCAGACGCACACCCAGCTCGGGGCCCTCCGGGATCCCTGCGGCGATCAGGTCGTTGCCTCCGATCTCGAGACGAACGTTGCGGAGCTCGTCGATCCAGCGGCGCGCGGCGTCGCGGTCACCGCGGGCCCCGGCGACAGCGACAGCCTCAAGCGGCGTACGCCGCCAGGCACGCCAGAGCGAGCTGGGCCGGCTATCGACGGGGACGCTCGCGCTCATGCACGCAAGGGCGACATCGCGCTCGGACGCCGTCAGCTCGAGGGTCTCGAGCCACGCGGCGTCGGATGCGAGGGCGCCGAGCGTCAACATCGCGCGGTCGCTGCCGGGTGAAGCGAGGGCGAGCGCGCTCTCGACCAGAGAAGGGTTCAGCGCGAGGGGCAGCTTGCCCTCGACGCGTGCGAGCACCGCGAGCGGGTCGGGCTCGGCGAGCACGAGCCGTAGCTCGCCGCCCAGGCGGCCGCCGCTGAGGCTCGCGAAACTCGCCGCGGCGGCGAGCCGCTCGGTGCCCGCCTCGACCTCGAAGCTCAGCCGCTCCGCGTAGCGAGCCATCCGCAGCAGGCGCGTGGGGTCGTCGCTGAAGCTGCGCTCATGAAACACGCGCAGGAGCCCCGCGTCGAGGTCCTCGAGCGCGTGCTGGGCAGGGATCACCTCTCCCTGGAGGGTCACGGCGATCGCGTTGACGGTGAAGTCCCGCCGCTCGAGATCGGCCTCGATCGTCGCCGGCCGCACCTCCGGCAGCGCGCCGGGCGCGGGGTAGCCCTCGCTACGAGCCATCGCGACGTCGACCCGCCAGTGCTCGCCGCGTGCCGTCGCCGTCCCGAACGCGTCGTGGACGGTCAACTCGCCCCCGAAGCTGCGGGCGAGTTCCGTGGCGTCACCCTCGACGACGAGGTCAAGCTCCTTCGGATCACGACCGAGCGCGACGTCGCGGACGAAGCCGCCGACGATCGCGACGCGTCCGGCGGAGCGATCGATCGGCGGGTAGCCCGCAGCGGCGAGGCGCAGAACCGTCTGCGGATCGACCGCTGAGCTCGCCATCACTGCCGCACGGCGATGCCGGCGGCGGCGAGATGGGCCTTCGCCTGGCCGACGGTGAACTGGCCGTAGTGGAAGATCGAGGCGCAGAGCACGGCGTCGGCGCCGGCCGCCAGGGCGGTGACCAGGTGCTCGAGCTCCCCGGCTCCGCCGGAGGCGATCACCGGCACGCCCACGGCGGCTGTGACCGCGCTCGTCAACGGCAGGTCGTAGCCGGCGGTCGTGCCGTCGCGGTCCATGCTCGTCAGGAGAATCTCCCCGGCGCCGCGCTCGACCCCCTCTCGAGCCCAATCGACGGCGTCACGCGAGGTCGCGGTGCGCCCGCCGCTGACGTAGACCCCCCATCCCCCGTTCTCGCCCGCCTTGGCGTCGATCGCCAGCACCACGCATTGGGCTCCGAACTGCGCGGCGAGCTCGTCGAGGAGCTCGGGGCGGGCGACCGCGGCGCTGTTGACGGCGACCTTGTCGGCCCCGGCATCGAGCACGGCCTGGGCGTCGGCCACCGAGCGGATGCCGCCGCCGATCGTGAACGGGACGAAGACGTCGTTGGCGGTCCGCCGTGCGAGCTCGACGATCGTGTCGCGCTTCTCGTGGGTGGCTGTGATGTCGAGGAAGATGAGCTCGTCGGCGCCGGAGCGGTCGTAGAAGGCGGCCAGCTCGACGGGGTCTCCGGCGTCGCGGATGTCGACGAAGCGGGTGCCCTTGACGACGCGGCCGGCGTCGACGTCAAGGCAGGGGATCACGCGCTTGAGGTGCACAGGACCTCCTGGGCCTCGGCGATCGTGAATCGCCGCTCATAGAGAGCCTTACCGGCGATCACGCCCACCAGCCGCGGGTGGCGCAGCTCGACGAGCGCGCGAAGGTCATCGAGCGACCCGATCCCTCCCGAATAGACGAGATCCCCCTCGACGGCGTCAGTCACGCGTACGATCGCGGCCATATCGAGTCCCCCCAACATCCCATCGCGGTCCACGTCCGTGTACACGAAGCTGCGAACGCCGCGCGCCGAGAGCTCCCGCGCGGCGTCAACCGCGGCAAGCGAAGTCGTCTCGGTCCAGCCCGCCGTTGAGACCATGCCTCCGCGAACGTCGATCGAGACGACGATCCGCTCGCCGTGCTCGGCGACGGCGCTCGCCAGCAGCGCCTCATCGGCGAAGGCCGCGGTTCCGAGGACCACGCGCTGCGCGCCGGCCGCGAAGGCGGCCGTGACCGCCTCGGCGGAGCGGATGCCTCCTCCGAGCTGCACCGGCAGCTTGGTTTCGGCGGCGATCTGCGCCACGGCCGCGAGGTTCACCGGAGCACCGGCGCGCGCGCCGTCGAGATCGACCACGTGCAGGCGCTGGGCCCCCGCTTCCAGCCAGGCCGCGGCAGCCTTGAGAGGTTCTGCCTCGTACTGCGTGGCCTGGGCGAAGTCGCCCTGGATCAGTCGCACGACGCGGCCGTCGAGGATGTCGAGCGCCGGGTAGAGGATCACCGCTCGGCCTCGCTCGCGGCAACCCAGTTGGCGAGCAGACGCAGGCCGTCGTGGGAGGACTTCTCCGGGTGAAACTGCACCCCGAGGAACGGCCCGTGCGCGACGACAGACGCGAAACGCTCCCCGTACTCGGCTGTACCGAGGACGTCGGCGCGCTCGGCGGGGACGGCCACGAAGCTGTGCACGTGGTAGAAGACCGAGGCCTCCCCCAGGCCGCTGAGCGCCGGTGCTTCCCGCTCCCAGCGGACCTCGTTCCAGCCGATCTGCGGGGTCTTCAGCTCCCCCGCGTCGAGCGCGCGAACCTCGCCGGCGATGATGCCGAGGCCTTCGGAGCCGCCGAGCTCGCTCGAGCGCTCGAAGAAGAGGTGCATCCCGAGGCAGATCCCCAGGAGCGGCACGCCAGCCGCGGCGCGCTCGATCAGGAAGCTGTCGAGGCCGAGCTCACGCAGTCGCTCCACCGCCTTGGGGAAGGCGCCGACTCCGGGCACGACGAGGCCCCGCGCATCTGCGAGCACGGCAGGGTCGGCACTGACCGAGACGGAGGCGCCGACGTGCTCCAGCGCCTTCTCCACCGATCTGCGGTTGCCCATCCCATAGTCGACGAGGCCGATCACGGATTGCTCGCCGCGTGCCCCACCTACAACACCCCCTTGGTGGAGGGGACGCCGGTCTCGGTCGGGTCGATCGCGACGGCTGCGCGCAGTGCGCGCGCGAAGGCCTTGAAGGAGGCCTCGATCATGTGGTGAGCGTTGCCGGCGGCCTGGATCTCGATGTGCAGCGTCAGCTTGGCGTTGTTGGACACCGCGCGGAAGAACTCCTCGAGCAGCTCGTGGTCGAAACCGCCGGTGGCCCCGACCGGGAGGTCGGCCACCAGGTGCAGGTAGGGGCGCCCGGAGATGTCGATCGCGCACAGCGCCCGGGCCTCGTCCATCGGCACGATCGCCTCGCCGTAGCGGAAGATCCCCGAGCGGTCGCCGAGCGCGGCGTCGAGCGCCTGGCCGAGAACGATGCCGGTGTCCTCGACGGTGTGGTGCCCCCCGGTCTCGAGATCGCCCGAGACCTTGACGTCGAGGTCGAGGCGCCCGTGGCGCGCGAGCAGATCGAGCATGTGGTCGAGGAAGCCGACGCCCGTCTCGCGGGTACCGGCGCCCGTGCCGTCGAGCGCGAGGCTGAGGGAGACATTGGTCTCGCGCGTGGCACGAGCGATCTCGGCGCTGCGGGAGCTCACGGCTCGGGATTCTCCACCAAGTCGGGGACGCGCGCGGCCATCGAGGCGGCGTGGGCACTGAAACCCTCAGCGCGCGCGATCGGCAGACCGGCCCGGATCAGCGGGTCCAGAGCGCTGTGGGGGATCCGGACCTCAGCCATCGTGCGACGGAACTGGCGCGGCCCGAGCGCGGAGGCGAAGCGAGCCGACCCGCCCGTCGGCAGGACGTGATTGGAGCCGGCGACGTAGTCCCCGAACGCGGTCGCCCCGGGCCAGCCCACGAACAGGCAGCCGGCGGCGTAGACGCCGGAGGCGAGTTGCTCCGCGCCAGGGCCGATCAGCTCCAGGTGCTCGGGCGCGAAGGCATTGGCGAATTCGAGCGCTTGCTCGAGGGTTTGGGTCTCGACGAGCACGATCGGAGCCTCCTGGTCCGCCCACAGGCCGCGCAGTTCACTCTCGAGCGCGTCGAGGCGCTCGGCATCCGCGGCGACGGCCACGACGACGCTGCCCGCCCCGTGTTCGGCCTGCGCCAAGAGGTCGAGGGCGACGAGACGGATCGCCCCGGCATCGGGCGCGTCGAAGAGCACGACGAGCTCGCTTGGGCCGGCGAAGCTGTCGATGCCGACGCGGCCGCTGAGCTGGCGCTTGGCCTCCTGTACGTAGAGGTTTCCCGGCCCGACGATCACGTCGACGCGGGCCACCGTCTCGGTGCCCAGGGCCAGTGCGGCGATCGCCTGGGCGCCGCCCATGCGGTGGACCTCGCTGACGCCGATGAGCTCGCAGGCCGCGAGGGTGACGGGGTCGATCGGCGGTGGCGTGCTCACGACGACGTCGGTGACGCCGGCGGAGCGCGCCGAGACCGCGCCCATCACAACCGTGCTCGGGTAGGGCGCGCGGCCCCCCGGCACGTAGATCGCGGCGCGTGACACCGGCAGCTCGCGCAGGGTGACGCTGTGGCCCTGCGAGAGGGTGACCTCGTGGTCGAGGGCCGCCGAGGACCAGGCGACCTCCGCGACGTTGGCGATCGCGACCTCGAGGCCCGCGCGAACGGCCGGGTCGAGCCCCGCCAGCGCCCGACCGAGCTCCTCACCACCGACGCGCTGGGGCGGCGGCGGATCCTCGTCGAAGGCCGCCGTGTAGCGCGCCACAGCGGCGTCGCCTTCAGCGGCGACGGCGGCGATTATCTCCGCGACGGCCGCCGCCACCGAGGGGGCGTCGGGAGCCATTGCCCGGATCTCGGCCGCCAGCGCGGCGGGATCCTCGGCGCTGCGACGCTCAAGCCGCACCGGCGCGCTCCAAGAGCTCGTCGATCGCGGTCGCCTTGAGCTTGTGGGCGACGGGATTGGCGATCAACCGGGCCGTGCAGACGGCGAGCGTCTCACGGATCACGAGGTTGTTCTCGCGTAGCGTCGTCCCGGTCGCGGTGAGGTCGACGATCGCGTCGACCAGCCCCGTCAGCGGCGCGAGCTCGACCGATCCCTTGACCTCGATGATCTCGACCTGGCGGCCGGTGTGCTCGAAGTGCGCGGCGGCTACGTAGGGGTATTTGGTCGCGATCCGGATCACGCCCAGGCGGCGCAGCGCCTCCGCCGCGCGGTCGGGGCCCGCGACGGAGGCCACGACCATCTCGCAGCGGCCGAAGCCGAGGTCGCGGAGCTCGTAGACGTCGCGGCCGGAGCCGTGGCGGTTGCCGTCGGTCTGCTCCATGAGGACGTCCTTGCCGGTGATGCCGATGTCGGCGGCGCCGGCGGCGACGTAGGTGGGCACATCCGAGGGCCGCATCGTGATCAGCCCGACGTCCTCGAAGAGCAGCTTGCGGTCGTTGGCGCGAACCTCGGCGGTGTCGATCCCGAGTCGCTCGAGCCACGCGAGCGCCGGCTCGAACAGGGCGCCGCGCGGCACCGCGATCGTTAGTGACTGCTCGCTCATCGCGCGGCGCGCTCCCGGAGGCGCTCCTCGGCGGCCAGCGCCTGGTGCAGCCGCTCGACCTCGAGCGCGAAACCGACCGCGGGTAGGTCGCGGCCGAATTGGCCGAGCAGGTGGTCGTAGCGGCCGCCGCCGCCGATCGGCATCCCCACGGCGGGGTCGTAGACCTCGAACACCGCGCCCGTGTAGTAGCCCGGGGTGCGGGAGAGGCCGAGGTCGAAGATGACTCGGGAGGCGACGTCGGGCTCGAGCAGTTCGTGTATCTGGCGCAGGCCGGCGACGGCGTCGGCGACCGGGCCGGGTGGGCCGTGGAGGACGTCGGGGCCGCCGCGCATCTGCGGCACCGACATCAGTAGCTCGATCGAGCGCTCGTCGATTTCGAGCTCGCGCAGACCGCTCTCGAGACCGACGAAGTTGCCGTGTCCGAGCTCGTCCAGGAGCAGATCACGCTGCGCTTCGGGCACCTCGAGGCCGTCGAGCAACGCCGGGTAGAGCGAGGCATCGCCGATGCCGACGCGGTAGCGCTGCAGACCGGCGCTGTCGAGCGCCCGGCAGAGCACCGTGACGGCCTCTGCGGTCCCGAGCGGCGCGGGCGAGCCGATGAGCTCGATTCCCGCCTGCAGGAACTCGCGTGGCTGCCCGCGCTGGGGCCTGATGCCCCGGTAGCAGTGGGCGAAGTAGGCGAAGCGGAGCGGCGGGTCGGAGTGCTGGTAGCGCGCTCCGACGACGCGGGCGATCGGCACGGTCATGTCCGAGCGCAGAACGAGCACCTCGCCTGTCTCGTCAAAGACGCGGTAGGCGGGGCGCGCGCCGCCGAGCGACCCCCGGCCGATCACGTTCTCGTACTCGAGCGCGGGCGTGTAGACCTCGCCGAAACCGGCGTCGCTGAAGACGGCGCGCAGGCGCTCGGTGAGCGTACGCAGCTCACCCATCTCGTCGGGCAGCACGTCGCGCGTGCCGCTGGGAATCGGCAGGATCATGGGGTCAGGGGACGGTAGCGGACTGCCCCGGGCGGGCCGGGTGCGGGCCGCTCTCAGCCGGCGCTGGTGGGATGTCGCTCGATCTGCGCGCCGAGCGCCCGCAAACGCTCGTCGATGCGCTCGTAACCGCGGTCAATCTGCTCGACGTTTCCGATCTCGCTGCGACCCTGAGCGCACAACGCCGCGATCAGCATCGCCATGCCGGCGCGGATGTCGGGCGACTCGACACGGGCGCCGCGCAGGCGCCGCGGCCCGGTCACGATCGCGCGGTGCGGGTCGCAGAGCACGATGTCCGCCCCCATCGCCTCTAGCTTGTCGGTGAAGATCAGGCGACTCTCGAACATCCACTCGTGCACCAGCACCGAGCCCTCGGCCTGGGTGGCGAGGGCGACCGCGACGCTGGTGAGATCCGCCGGGAAGGCGGGCCAGGGGCCGTCCATGACCTTGCGCTTGTAGCCGCCGAAGTCCGCCTTCACGACGAGGCGCTGACCGCCTGGGACGACGATGTCGTTGCCGTCGAACTCGCTGTGCAGGCCGAGCTGGTCAAAGACGAGGCAGATCATGCGCATGTCGTAGGGGAAGGTGTCGGTGATCCGCAGCTCTCCCCCGGTGACACCGGCGAGCGCCATGAAGCTGCCGATCTCGATGTGGTCCGGCGCGATCGTGTGCGCCGTGCCGCCCAGGCGCTCGGCACCGTCCACGGTGAGGAGGTTGGAGCCGATGCCCTGGATGCTCGCCCCCATCTTCACCAGCAGTCGCGCCAGGTCCTGAACGTGAGGCTCGCAAGCTGCGTTGTGCACTACCGTCGTTCCCGGCGTCAGCGCCGCCGCCATGAGGACGTTCTCGGTCGCCATCACCGACGGCTCGTCCATGAACACCTCGCCTGCGCGCAGACCGTGCGCGGCCGCAAGCACGTAGGCGCCGCGATCGAACTCGTAGGCAGCGCCGAGCGAGGCAAATCCGTCGAGGTGCGGGTCAAGGCGCCGGCGCCCGATGTAGTCACCACCGGGCGGCGGCATCTCGGCACGGCCAAAGCGCGCCAGCAGCGGACCGGCGAGCAGGAACGATGCCCGGATGCGTTCACCAAGCTGCGGATCGACGGCGCCGGCATCGACATCGGCGGCGCACAGCGAAAGCTCGTTCCCATCGCGCCACTCGACGCGAACACCGAGGCCCGCGAGGATCTCGAGCATCGCGTCGACGTCGCGAATGCGGGGCACGTTGGAGAGCGTCAGCTCCTCGTCCGTGAGCACTGAGGCCGCGAGGATCGCCAATGCGCCGTTCTTGTTGCCGGCCGGGGTGACGGTGCCGCTGAGGGGCGTCCCGCCGTGAATGACGAACTTCTCCATCGCTTTAGCCAGCGCGCAAGCCTACACCGAAGATCCGGCGGGACTGGACGGACAGCCAGCCATGGCTGTGAACCGAAGACGGCGGCGTGCGCTTGATCCGATCGTGGGCCCTTCGAGGCCAGCTGGACGAACACACGTTCTGCAAGTCGTCGTGCAAGCCGGACATCACTTCTTGCGCTCTATAGCGCCGTTTTGGCTACTGCGCCACGCGCAGTGCGGGCCCCTTGGCTCCTTCCATCCGCGCCCGCCCGCACTATACGAACACATGTTCTGGCGCACCACACACCTCAGGCCCGCCACTCGCGCCGTCCAACGCGCGCTCGACCTGGCCCGTACCGCACTGCTCCTCGAGTTCGAGGTTGCCGACGAGCCCGTCGACGCCCGCGCGTACCACCCGCACCGACCGCCGCGGCGCTCACGCCGGCCGCGGCGGCCCGGAACGGTGCTGGCACGTCCGCAGCACTGCATCGCCCCGCTGGTCCGTAGCCACGCCTGCAGCCGCGAGCTCGCAGGCCGTCGCTGAAGCTGGGAGGCCGACCGGCCGCAAGGAGCGCCGCGCCGGGACTCGACACGCGAGTCCCGGCGGGCAGGCGCTCACCGTCTCACCAAAACTGTGAGACACAACAAACACCTGTGCGGGGCGATCGCCCGCACCCAAAGCAATCCAGAACGCATTCGAGCCTCGCCGAAGCGAGGCTCGAAATGAAGTAAACCGGCGGCGACCTACTCTCCCGGGCCCTTGCGGGCCAAGTACCATCGGCGCTGAGGGGCTTAACTGCTCTGTTCGGAATGGGAAGAGGTGTTTCCCCCTCGCCATAGCCACCGGAAATTGTCGAGAGACCGCCTCCGCGGTCCTTCAAAACTGCACAGAAGCCACGACAAGGGGCAAATCACGAAGTTATCCGTCAAGCCCTCGACCCATTAGTACCAGTCTCCTCCGAGCGTTACCGCTCTTCCAGAGCTGGCCTATCAACCTGGTGGTCTACCAGGGGTCTTACTCCCTCAAGGGGATGGGAGAGCTCATCTTGAGGTTGGCTTCCCACTTAGATGCTTTCAGCGGTTATCCAATCCAGACGTAGCTAATCTGCGATGCCGTTGGCACGACAACAGATACACCAGAGGTCTGTTCATCCCGGTCCTCTCGTACTAGGGACAACTCCTCGCAACTCTCCAACGCCCACGGCAGATAGGGACCGAACTGTCTTGCGACGTTCTGAACCCAGCTCGCGTACCGCTTTAATGGGCGAACAGCCCAACCCTTGGGACCTACTCCAGCCCCAGGATGCGACGAGCCGACATCGAGG
>DASXEZ010000115.1:0-32039 GCA_036489875.1 Solirubrobacteraceae bacterium
CTCCCGGTTCGACATCACCACCGGAGCCGTGATCAACGGTCCAGCGACTAACGGGCTCCTCGTATACGAGGTGCAAGAGGTCGACGGCAGTATTCAAATCCGAGCCTGAGCGGCGGGCACATCGATGGCGAATATGGCACCCACGCCAAAGGCCGTGGCAATCGTGCTGTTCCCCGCGCTGGTGCTCATGCTCGCGTTTGCGTTCTCGTACGTCGGCGCATTCCACGAGCCAACCCCACACAAGGTGCCGATCGCGGTCGTAGGCCCTCCGGCGGCTGCGGTGCAGCTCAACCACCTGCCCGGTGACCCGCTCGACGCCCGCCAGGTCTCCTCCCGCGCTGTTGCGCTGTCGCAGATCGACGATCGCGACGTCTACGGCGCATATGAGGTGGCGACGAACCGCCTGTTTGTCGCCTCGGCGGCGAATCGGGCGACCGCCATCGCGCTGGAAGAGACGTTTGACCGGGTCGCCGCGGCGCAGCGCCGACCTCCGGCCCGCGTCACCGACGTCAAACCGCTGCCGCCCAGCGATCCGAACGGCACGGCGGCGTTCTACGCGGTGATCGCGTGGGTCTTCGGCGGCTACATCGGCGCGACGCTCATCGGCTTGATCGGGGCCCCACGCAGTCGGAGCAGGCAGCGCGCGGCGGCTCGGATCGGAGCGTTCGCGGGGTTCGGCATCGTCGCCGGCGTCCTCAGTGTGGTCATGCTGCGCGCCTGCTTCGGTGTGTTCTCGGGCCATATCGTCGCGATGTGCGCAATCGGCGCGTTGACCATCTTCGCCAGCGGTGCCGCCGCGGGGGGCCTCCAGGCCGCGGCCGGCCCGGCGGGGACCGGGCTCGTCATCCTCGTGTTCGTGATCCTCGGCAACAGCGCGTCGGGCGGCCCATTCGCCCGGCCGCTGCTGCCGGGCCTATGGAGGACGACCGGCGGTGTGCTGCCGCCCGGCGCAGGCGTCGATCTGGCGCGATCGGCGCTGTTCTTCGACGGCGCGCGGATCACCGGGCCGATCCTCGTGCTCGTCGGTTGGGCCGCGTTGGGTACCGCACTTGGGGTCGCGTTCGGCGGTCGCATCGTCGACCCAGCCGATATCGAGGCACGGGCCGCTGCCGGAGCAGCAGTGTGAGCAGCGTGTCGCCTCCGCATGCAGCGTCGCTGTTCCCCCCCGTTCGCCTCGGCCCCCGGGCTCAATCGACCGGGCCCGTGGCAACGCCGTGGCAACATCGATCTGGTGTGTCTTGACTTGGAAGCTGCGGAAGGAGTGCGCGCTGCACTGGATCCAGCGCGTGCCGCGGCGCTGGCAGGCCTGCTGAAGCTGGTCAGCGATCCCACTCGACTGCTGATCGTGCAGGCGCTCGGCCAACGTGAGCTGTGTGGCTGTGACCTGGGCTGGGTGACTGGCCACAGCGACAAGGTGGTCTCGCACCACCTCGGGCGGCTGCGCCGTCAGGGCCTGATCCAGAGCCGGCGCGACGGCAAGGTCGTCTTCGCGTCGCTCACCGATCGCGGCCGTGAACTGCTGGCGGCAGTGGCAGCGGTGGCGGCGTGAGTCCGGTCGAGCTGCCCGTCCTGCCGGCCGCGGTGCCCGCCGCGGCTGCCCGGCCCGCGCGCGATGGCGACTGGCTGCGCATGGCGCGGCGGGCGCGGTTGCTGTCCTGGGTGTCGTTGGGGTGGATGACGGTCGAGGGCGTCGTCGGTCTCATCGCGGGGCTTGATGCGAGTGCGTTGAGCGTGGTGGTCTGGGCGGCATCGTCGTTCGTGGAGGGGCTGGCGTCCGTGATCGTCATTTGGCGCTTCACTGGCTCACGCACGATGTCTGAGTCCAGCGAACGCATCGCCCAGCGGCTGGTCGCCGGCTCGTTCCTGCTGCTGGTCCCGTTCTTTGTCTACGAGGCGATCCGCCGCCTGATCGATGGCAGCGACACCACCCAGAGCGCTCTGGGGATCGCGGTCACCGCATCGGCGATCGTGCTCATGCCGGCGCTCGGTCACGCGAAGCTGCGCCTCGGCGAGAAGCTAGGATCGCGCGCAACGGCGGGCGAAGGGGTGCAGAACCTGATGTGCGCGGCGCAAGCGGCGGCGGCGCTGGTCGCGTTGATTGCCGCGGGCGCGGGACTGAGCATCGTCGACCCGTTGACCGCGCTGCTCGTCTCCGGGCTCGCGGCGACGGAGAGCCTGAATCTGTGGCGTGGCGCGGCTGATGACTGCTGCGCCCCCATCGGCTTTGGCAACCGCGCTTCGGACGGCGGCTGTAGCTCGGACTGTGAGTGCTGTTGACCCGGCTCAGCGCGTGCGGGAAGGAAAGATCCCGAGCTGACTCAGACGCGACAGGTTGTCTTCGACTCCGAGCGCGGACACCAATCTCCCGTCGCGCACCTTGAAGATGTAGACCTCGTCTACCTGCTCAAACCGACGGCCGGTCGCCGGCACCCCGCGCCATTCTCCCTCATGGGTGCCCGAACACTTGAAATGCCCAACGACTGTCTCGCCCTCGGCGATCAACTCAACGATCTCCATCGTGAAATCCGGGAACGCACCCTGGAACGGCGCGACCCACCGCCTCGCGATCTCAACGAACGACCCTGCCGCGACCCGCTCCAGAACCTCGAGGTTGTGATTACCAACGGCCTCCTCGACCAGTTGGCGCACCAAATGCTTGTTGTGGGCCGCGGTCACGCTCAGCCTCCCGATCGGTCGTTATTGGCAGCCGCAGCCGCCGCTGGCGGTCGCCTCCGCCGAGCAGCACGTCGCCTTGTCGGTCTGCTCGCAGCAGGTGCTCTGCTCGGCGGTCGAACAGCACGAGGTGGCCTCTAGGGCGCCGCGCTCCCCAGTGGCGGTCGCGACAGCGGCGGTGTCGGCGGGCTTGGTGGCTCGCACGATCGCCGAGATGGCGGCGCGGTGCACGCGGTGAGTCTCGGTGATGCTGATATCGGTCAGCCCGGCGGCCTGGAGCGCGTCGGTGAACTCGCCGCGGGTGAGCGCGCCGGCGATGCACCCGGTGTAGGCCTGCATGTCGGCGCGGGTGGCGTCGTCCATGTCGTCTTCGGCGACGACGTCGGAAACGGCGAACCGGCCGCCGGGCTTGAGCACGCGGGCGGCCTCGCGCAGGACCTGGGGCTTGTCGCCGGAGAGGTTGATGACGCAGTTGGAGATGACCACGTCGACGGTGTTGCGCGGGAGCGGGATCTCCTCGATGTGGCCGCGCAGCCACTGGACGTTGATGACGCCGGCCTGGGCCTGGTTGCGGCGGGCCAGATCGAGCATCTCGTCGGTCATGTCTAGCCCGTAGGCCAGGCCGGTCGGGCCGACGCGGCGCGCGGACAGCAGGACGTCGATGCCGCCGCCGGACCCGAGGTCGAGGACGGTCTCGCCCTCATGGAGCTCGGCGATGGCGATCGGGTTGCCGCAGCCCAGCGAGGCGAGCACCGCGGACTCGGGGAGCTCGTCGCGCTCGTCGGACTCATACAACGATGGACCGAAGTACGCGCGCTGCTCGTCGGTCACGATCGCGCCGTCGGCGCCGCAACGGGCCGTAGCCGAGGTGTCCTCGCCAGTGGCAACCATCGCCGCGGCGGCGTACTTCTCGCGCACGACGTCGCGAAGCTCCTTCTGGTCGGTGGGGATGCTCATTGGTTCGCTCCTTGGGCGGGGATCGGGGTGGCGTCAGCTCAGCCAGGCCGACAGTTCCTCGAGCGCATCGGGGATGACGTAGTAGTAGGCCCATAACCCTTGACGCTCTGATTCGACCAAACCGGCTTGACGGAGCACCTTGAGGTGATGCGAGACCGTCGGCTGGGACAGGTCGAACAGCGGCACCAGCTCGCACACGCACACCTTGCCGGCGTGCTTGCGCAGTACATCGATGAGCTGGATGCGGACCGGCTCGCCCAACGCCTTGGCCACGATGGCCATCCGGGCAGCGTGCTCGCGCTCCACGTCGGGATAGACGACCGGCTCGCAGCACGGCTGCCCGACCGGTCGTTTGCTCTTCGGGGTCAGCTCGAGATCGACAGCCATCGATATAGGAATATCGATTCAACTCACATCTGTCAATGCAATAATCTCAGCCGATGACCACCGTCCTCTTCGTCTGCCGCCAGAACGCCGGCCGCTCGCAGATGAGCCAGGCATTGTTCGAGCGCGCCTCCGCTGGCCGTCACCACGCGCTCTCGGCCGGGACCACCCCCGCCGCGCACGTGCATCCCGAGGTCGTCGAGGTCATGCATGAAGTCGGCGTCGACCTCGAAGACCGGACGCCGCAGCTGCTCACCGCGGACCTCGCCGCCCAGGCCGACGTCGTGGTCACCATGGGATGCGGCGACGAATGCCCCTTCATCCCCGGCAAGCGCTACATCGACTGGGAGCTCACCGACCCCGCCGGCAAGCCCCTTGACCAGGTGCGGGCCATCCGCGACGACATCGACCAACGCGTCCAAGCGTTCCTCGATGAACTCCCGGGGCAGTAGGCCGCGCCGATTGCGCCCAGCCCCCATTGCGTCCCGCTGCGTCTTTTGAGATCGCAGCGGGATTCTCGGGAGTAAGCTGGACACGGCTATGACGCCCAGATGGCGTGGCCTAGCGTCCCTGACGGTGCTGTCGATCGTCGGAATCGGCGCGCCGGGCTTGGCCGCTCCGGTCGCGTCGGCCGCGGCGCGGGCGGGGCTGGCCGCGAGCTTTCCGAGAGGCTCGTTGGCGCTGGGCCACTCGGTGCTGTTTCGCGAGGACGTGGCCGCGGCCGGGATCGTCAGCAGTCGGGTGCCTGTGGCGTCGCGGGTCGCCGCCGACGAGCTGCTGGTGACCTTCGCGCCGGGCGCACAGGATCGGATGCAGCATCGGATCTCGTCCCAGCGCGACGTGAGCGTGGTCGGCGCACTGCCTGACCTGCCGGCTGAGCTTGTGCGGTTCGGGACCGGTGATCGGATGCGAGCCCTCGCTTGGCTTCGCGCGCAGCGCGGAGTCGAATCGGTGCAGCCAAACGTGATCGAGTACCCCGACCAGGCTGCGTGTGCACCAGCGGCCGATTGCACGGTACCCAACGATCCAGGCTTTCCCTATCAGTGGTATCTGGAGAACGTGATGGGAGATCCGTTGCCGTCGAGCGCCGGCGCGCCGATCTATGGGTCCGATGTGGACGCTCCGCGTGCCTGGGCGCGGACTCGCGGCAGCCGGGACGTCCGGATCGCCGTTGTCGACACCGGGATCGACGCCGGCCACCCGGATCTCGCCGGCAAGGTGGTCGCGGCCGCGAATTTCACCGCCAGCACTACCGCGCTGGATCTGTCGGGACACGGTACCCACGTCGCGGGGGTCGCGGCGGCGAACTTTGACAACGGGATCGGTATTGCCGGAATGGCGCCGAACGCGCGGCTGATGGACATCAAGGTGCTGGCCGTGGATGGCGACGGGAGGACGGCCGGCGACTGCGCGGATGTGGCCGACGGGATCGTGTGGGCCACCAACCACGGGGCAAACGTCATCAACATGAGCCTCGGCAGTCGCAGCCCATGTCAGGCGATAGCGCTCGCCGTCGACTACGCCTACGCCCACGGCGCGCTTCCGATCGCCGCCGCGGGCAACGATGCGAGCACGGTCCAAAGCTATCCCGCGGCCGACAACCACGTCCTCTCGGTGGCCGCCACCACCGCCAGCGACCAGGTGG
Organism: Solirubrobacteraceae bacterium; assembly: GCA_036489875.1. Classification (GTDB taxonomy): domain Bacteria; phylum Actinomycetota; class Thermoleophilia; order Solirubrobacterales; family Solirubrobacteraceae; genus Palsa-513. The sequence continues at coordinate 5,660 of DASXEZ010000115.1, forward strand.
CCAGCTTCTCTAACCGGGGAGCGAGTTGGGTTGACGTCGCGGCGCCGGGGGCCGGGATCGTCTCGACGCTGCCGACCTACGCCAACGGCACGGGAGCGATCGACTACGGCTACCTGAGCGGCACGTCGATGGCGACCCCGGTCGTGTCGGGGATCGCGGGGTTGATCTGGGCGCAGATGCCCGCCGGTCAGGCCAACCGCGATGTCGAGGCTCGCATTCTCACGAGCGCCGAACCCGTCGCCGGCACCGGCACCGACTGGCGGTACGGGCTGGTCGACGCCTGCCGAGCCGTGACCGCGAACGCACCGGCGTGCGCCCCGCTGCCGTCCCCCCCGCCAGGGACACCCACTCCCTCTCCGCCTCCGTCCCAGGTGGCCCAGCCTGCACCCGTCGCACCACCTCCATCGCGTCCCAATGCGGCGCCCGGCTTGTACACCGCGTCGCTCGGACGTCGCGGCGGACCGCTGCGCCTCACCGTCGCTGACGGTGGCAACGCGCTCGTCCGCATCCAGGCGACGGTGCTCATGCGTTGCCCCAAAGGACCGTCGCGCCGCGTGAACATCGCCGCGCTGAGCACCACCAACTACGGCAAGATCATGCGGCACGGAAAGATTGCGCTGCTGCTCCAAAAGGGTGCCATCAAGCTCCGTCGCCAACAGATCCGGCTGTCGGGAACCTTCAACGTCACAGGCCGTCGCGCGCGCGGCACCCTCCGCATCACGGGACTGATTGGCGCCAGCGGACGGTGCGACAGCCGCCCCATCACCTGGACCGCGCGCCGCACGCTCCGCGGACAATGACGCAGCCCAGGACACGGCAGCTGTCAGCCTGAGGGACTGTGGGCGCGGCCGCTACCCCCCCATCTGTCGGGGATCCTCCTGTGATTCGTGAGGACTCGCTCAAACGTGGAAGGTTCTCTTGATGAGGTTTGCCTCTGCCTACCTCTCAGGTGCCACCATCTGCCGCATCAGACATTCGGGGCGCCGGCGATGAGCCCAAAGCGGCTATCCACGCTCGACGCCTCGTTCCTGGAGCTCGAGTCCTCCCGTGCCCACATGCACGTGGGATGGAGCGGAGTGCTGGCCGTCCCGGACGGGGGCGATCACCCTCGCCCCACGATTCAGGCGCTGCGCGAACGAGTTGCCGGCCGGCTGGATGACCTCCCGTGGTGCCGTTGGCGACTGCAGCGCGCCCCGCTGGGACTCTCTGAGCCACGTTGGGTCGAGGACCGTGACTTCGATCTCGCCGCTCACGTGCGCGGCCTCGCGGAGCCGGCCGAGCCGGTGAGCTACGCACGCTTTGCGCAGCTGCGCGATGCGTTGCTCTCCGAGCCGCTCGATCTCTCGCACGCGCCCTGGCAGATCTGCTTGGTCCCGCGCCTGGAGGATGGACGGGCGGGCTTACTGGGAAAGATCCACCATTCTCTGGTCGACGGAATCGCGGCCCTGCAGATCGTGAACCTGGTGCTCGACAGTCCGCCCGACTCCAAGGGCATGGCCTCGACCTCCTTCTCGACCGGTCCCGAGCAGGACGCGCCGAGATGGGCGATCGACGAGCTCACGCACACGGCTCGCTCGGGTCTTGAGGCGATTCGCGTGGCCGCGGGCGCGGCCAGCCATCCTCGTGCCAGCGCCCACACGGCCCTACGCGGCGCACGGCGGCTTCTCTCGGCGGCTCGCACGGACATCCTGCCGCGGGCCCCGGACTCTGCGCTGAACGCACCCATCGGCACAGGCCGTACGCTGGTCGGCTATCGCGTTTCGCGGTCGGACCTGCGCGCCGCGCGAGCGGGCGGCGGCACGCTCAATGAGATCGGCCTGACGGTTGTCGCCGGAGCGCTGCGTGCGCTTGCAACGGGTCGGGGCGAGCCGCCGACAGCAGCCTTGAAGGTGATGGTGCCGGTCAGTATGCGCCGCGCAGACGAGATCGGCCCGGGGAACCGCATTTCGATGGTCTACCTCGCGCTGCCGGTCGAGCGCGATTCCCCAGCCGAGCGCCTGGAGGCCGTGCGCACGGAGATGCATGCGCTGAAGGCCAGTGGGCGCCCGGAGGGGACCGAGATGCTCTACGCCTTGGGCGGGCTGGTGCCCGCCCCGCTGCGCGGGCCGGTCGCGAAGGCACTCGCATCGCCCAGGAGCTTCAATCTGACCATCTCGCAGTCGCCAGGCCCGCGCGGGACCATTCATGTGCTGGGCTGCGAGATGCAGGAGGTGTACTCGGTCGTCCCGATTCCCGAGGAGCATTCCCTGGCGATCGGAATGCTGCGGTATCGCAACGAGCTGTTCATCGGCTGCTACGCCGACCCTGAGGCGCTCCCGGAGGTCCAGGAGCTCCCTGGGCTGCTCGACGCCGAGCTGCAAGCGCTCGCACGCCGTGCGTCGCGACCCGGCCCCAGCGGCAACCGCTCCTCGCAGCCGCAGTCGTCCCGCTGAACCCGGCGCGGCGCCCAGGGCGATGCAATCACCCGGCGGGCGCCGGGGCCGCGTCGATGGCCACTTGGGCGCGGCCATTACCCTCGGCGAGTCGCTCGAGGGTGCTGCGCATGCCACGCTCGACCGCGTCGATCAAGTAGGGACGTAGCGCGGAGGGCGCGATGATCCGGTCCACCGAACCAACCTGCACGGCCCGCTCGATGCTGTGAATCGCATCGAACTCGGTGGCGAACTCGCCGAGCTTCTCCGAGCGCACCTCTGCCCAGCGGGCGTCACGCTCGGAGCGCAGCCGCCGACGCTCGGCGCCGCCGGCGTCCGCAATGCGCTCGTCAAGCTCGGCGATCCGCCGATCGGCTCGGGCGCGGTGCTCGACCTCCCGTGAGAACACGACCGCGGCAGCCGGAGCACCGCCGATCACCGACGCGTACGCGCCCTCCACGGCGCTCGACTCGAGGTTCTCGTTCAGCGCACGGGAGAACACCACGAATGCGCCGCCGTGGAAGCGCGAGATGACGCAAAACGCGATCGGGCCGTCGAAGTTGACCACGGCCCGAGCAATTTCCGCGCCGTACTCGAGCTGCAGGCGACGCATCGACTCAGGGGAGCCGTCGAACCCTGCCAGGTTGGCCAGCACGACAAGCGGCCGACGACCGGAGGCGGCATTGATCGACCGCGCGATCTTCTTGGAGGCCAACGGAAACAGCGTGCCCGCCGTCCACTGATCGGGCCCATCGGCGGGCACCGGGCCGTGGCGCGAGAGCGGTCGGGACTCGATGCCAAGCAGCGTCACCGGCCGGCCTCCCAAATGCGCGTCCCAGGACACGGCCGCCTCGGCCTCGGCCATGTCCCGCCAGCGCTCGAGCGGCGCGTGATCGACGTCGGTCACCGCTCGCATCACCGAGCGGATGTCGAACGGCTTCTTGCGGCCGGGGTTGGTGGCCTCCGCGAAGATCTCGCCGACGCGGTTCAGATCCGAACCGGGCGCCTGGTGCGGTGAGTCGCCGACGTCACGGTCCCGGGGATCGACCGTGTTGGCACGTCGGGGGAAACGCTCGCCCGGCGCCACGTAGACGTGCTCGTAGTAGGTGAGCAGCGTCTCGCAGGCGCCCGCGATATCCGGTGCCCAATACTGGGCCTGCCCGTTCGGGCCCATGATCCGCTCGTGGCCGCCGATGCCGAAGTTGTCCTCCGCCGAGACCCCACCGGAGTAGTCAAGCGCCTGCTTGCCGGTGAGAACCATCGCGCTCTCGGGCGTCATGATCAGGGCTCCGCGGGTGTGCATGAGCATCGTGGCCTCGGCGTTCCAGTAGGGCTGGGCGCCGACGTTGATGCCGCTCACCACCACGTTGATCTCGCCGCCCTCCTGGGTGAACCGCACGATCCTGCGCAGCACCGCCGCGACCCAGTCCATGTTCTCGGTGCCCGAGTCGATCGCGATCTTCGCGCCGGCCGAGAGTGCGAACCACTCGCACGGCACCCGGAGACGCTCGGCCAGGTCAAGCGCCGCGATGATCCGGCGGCACTCGGGTTCTGCGAGCGACCCGAGCGACCGAGTCGGGTCACCGGCCAGCACCACGCGCTGCATTCCCTCCGGATAGCGCTCGGTGAAGTTCCGCACGAGCCCCACGAGGACGCCCGCGCGGTTCAGGGCACGGGGCCGCTGGACCGCAACCAGCTGATCGTCCGCCTCGAGGTCGTACTCGGTGAACTCGCCCGGAGGGATCGCGGCGCCGCTGGCGGGCTGCCCCGGAGCCAGCACCTTCACGATCTCTGCGGGATGCACCAGCCCTCGCCGGCGCGCGGCGACGATTCGCTGCGCGCCCTCATCGAGCGGCTGCAGCGGCTCAGTGGGGAGTGGGTCGATCTCCATCACGACACCACGGCCTGCCGGGTTGAAGAACCGGAGCACCACCTCCCGTTCGGGACCGCCCGCGCCTTCGGCCACGCGGACTCGGAGCAGGACCATTTCGAGCCCCACGCCGGCCGACATTCGCGCCAGTCTCGTGATCACCGCACGCGCCTCGTCCGGATCGAACTCCATTGCCGGCCACGCGTAGAGCAGGACGCGGTTCCAGTGCAGGCGTTCACGCGAGCTCCGGCGCGACTGGAACGCGCGCATCGCTTCGAAGCACTGACGCGCGACCCGCTCCAGCTCGGGCAAAGCCACGATTCGGCCCCGTTCGTCACGCACCGGCGCCAGGTCGCGAACCTCGGCAAGTGAGACCAGGCGCTCGTCTCGCGGGTTGACGTGCGCGGTCGCATGGAACAAGTGGAGGTCGTGGTCGGACGGGGCCCGCTCGAGCGTGAAATTCGATAGCCGCCACAGATCCATCCGCTCGGCGATCATCGGGTGCAGGCCACGCAGGTCGCGATTCTCGGCCACTGCGCCGTCGGGCCCGGCGGAGAATGTGATCACGTCGACCGTGCCGCGTCCCGCGATCACGAACGTGACTCGAGCCAAGGCCGGCGGCGGATCGGCCGCTGCCAGGAGATCGCGCAGGACGGGTGCGACCTCCTCGTCGTCCGGGGCGACGTCAGCTCGCCGCACGAAAAGGTCGGCGACCACGTCGCCCTCCGCGACCCCCCGGGCATGAGCCGTCAGCGCGCTGAGCGCTCCATGCAGTCCGACACCGTCAACAAACCCCGCCGCCACGCGCCGGCGAATGCCTCCGTGCTCGAAGGACGTGAGCAGCAACGGCGCATCCTCAATCACCCGGTGCTCGATTCCCTCCAGCCGGCAGGCGCGGTAATAGCGTCGCGTCATCGCCTCAAGCAGTGTCTGCCGCACCGTGGGAGAAGCGTCGGCGAGCCGCCGGAACACCAGCGGTTCAAGCGGTTGCGGGCAGTCAACAAGCGCGCCAACGTGGGCTTGCCGGGCCTCCGGGTCAAGGTCGGAGCCGAGCGCGGCCAGGTGCCCGTTGATATCCGCGTAGACGTCCTCGCGGGCAGCCTCGATCGTCGGCTGGTCACAGCAACGCCAGCGCACCTCCCGCGCAAGCTCCGCCAGTCCGGGCTCGCTCGGCGCGAGCGCGGCCTCCAGGCGGTCCAGTACCTCGCGGAGTTCGGCGCCGCCGGTCGACTCAGAAGAGTGCTCGAGGTGCCGTTCGAGGATCGCTCGCACCGGTTCGCTTGCCGCCTTCGCACGCGCGCGCGAGAGAAACAGGCGATAGCAAGCCGCTTCGAGCGCCGACGTGCGCTCCAAGCTCGTGATCCCATAGTGGGCGAGCGCTCGCTCCAGGTTGGCCACGAAACGATCCGGCAGCCCCTCGGCCGCCGGGTCCAGCGAGCGCAGAAAGGCATGCAGATGCTGGCGCGGGGTACTCGGCACCTCGGCGCCGTGTCCCGAGTCCCCGGAATGGGGCCGGCTGACCGCCCGCACGTCGGCGTACGCCTGCAGCAGTTCCCGCTCGGCGTCCTGATCCACGGCGCCGTTGGACAGGCCTTCGAGAATCTGCTTGACCTCGCCGGAGGGGACGTCGTAGCCGAGGATGAGCCATTCGCAGCGCTCCCGGATGCTCGGAACGCGAGTGCAATCGGGCCCGTCGAACTCGAAACTCAGCCGCTCGCCCTCGTCCGCCGGGCCCTCCTCCCCCGCCAGAGGCTCGATCTGGAGCAGCGGCCTGCCGGTCACCACATGCGTGTTGGCTGAGACGAGCACCTCGCGAACGCGGCCGTTGACGGGCGCTGTAAGCGAGGACTCCATCTTCATGCTTTCGGTGACCGCGACCACGTCGCCCGCCTGCACCTCGTCTCCCGCCGAGACCGGGATCGCCACGACCACCCCGGGGCCATGGCTGCGGATCAGGCCGCCCTCGTCGCGCGAGACGCGGTGCGGGACGCCGTCGACCTCGACCAGCAGATCAGTGTCCTGGAGCGCCGTGAGCGTGCGGTAGGCGCTGCCGCCGTAGGAGATCCGGCGTTCGTGCTCGCTGATGTACTCAAGCTCGGCCTCGATCCGGGCTCCGTCCACCTCCAGGAGGTAGCGGTGGGGCCCGGTCTGGGAGACCACAAAGCGATAGCTCACGCCCCGGTAACGCAGCGCGATGGCCCGCCGCACGTCGGCCGTGGCCTCGGGACGCCCGCGGCGCGCGAACGCATAGAAGCGCCCTCGCTCGCCGGCTGTGGCGTCGTCGGACAGTTCGATCGCTGCGCGTATCAGGGCGACGTCGGCGTGGCGCTTGGACTCGACCGCGCCCTCGACCTGCAGGCGATCCAGCCAGCCGGTATCAACCTCCCCCGCGCGCACCTCGGGCCGCCCGAGCACCTCGAGCAGGAATCCCTGATTCGTGGCCCCGTCCTCGATGACCACCATCGTGTCGGCGATCGCCCGCCGAAGACGTGCAATCGCCTCCTCACGAGTGCGGCCGTGGGCGATGATCTTCGCGATCATCGAGTCGAACTCGGACGGCACGACGTCCCCCTCTGCGAAGCCACTGTCGACGCGCACCCCTGGTCCGCCGGGCAGGCGAAGCAGCGCGATTCGGCCCGGCGTGGGAGTAAAGCCAAGCCCTGGATCCTCGGCGTTCAACCGAGCTTCGATGGCGTGGCCACTCGGCGGCGGCGGCTCGCCGCTGAGCCGGCCACCGGCGGCCACGTGTAGCTGGAGCTTGACCAGGTCGACGCCAGTCACCATCTCGGTCACGGGGTGCTCGACCTGCAGGCGGGTGTTGACCTCCATGAAGGAGAAGCGGCCCTCGGCCGGCTCGTAGAGGAACTCCACGGTCGCGGCGCCTTGATAGCCCACCTGCTCGGCGAGCCGCACCGCCGAGTCCGCCAGCTCACGCTCCTGCTCGGCCGTCAGGGCGGGACTGGCGGATTCCTCGATGACCTTCTGGTGCCGGCGCTGGTAGCTGCAGTCGCGAACGCCGAGCGCCCACACGGTCCCGTGACCGTCGCCTATCAGCTGGACCTCCACGTGGCGTGCGGCCCCCACGAGTTTCTCCATCAGTACGCGCGAGTCGCCAAACGACTGCTTCGCCTCCGCACGCGCGCGGTCAAATGCCGTCGGGAGATCCTCGGCGCTCTCGACGCGCCGCATCCCCCGGCCGCCGCCGCCGGCAGTGGCCTTGATCATCAATGGGAGCCCAAGCGCCTCACTGGCGCGGACCGCCTCGTCAATGGTGTCGACCGAGCCACCACTCCAGGCCGCCACGGGCACGCCGGCGCGCTCGGCCAGGCGCTTGCCCTCGATCTTGTCGCCCAGTGCCCGCATCACCTCGGCGCTGGGGCCAGCGAACGCGATCCCGAGACGGGCGCAGAGCTCCGCGAATTCGGGATGCTCGGCCACGAACCCCCAGCCGACCCATGCGCTGTCTGCGCGGGTCTCGGTCAGCGCACGCTCGAGCGCCGCGTAGTCGAGGTAGCCCCGAGGCCGACCCTCGTCGTCCGTCACCGACCCAAGACAGTGTCGCTCGTCGGCCTGGCGGACAAACAGCGCGTGGCGGTCAGGGTCGGTGTAGAGCGCGATGATGCGGACCGGGTCCGGCCGCTCCCAGTTCAGCTCGCGCACCGCCCGGATCGCCCGCATCGCGGCCTCGCCACGGTTGACGATCGCCAGACGGCGGAACGGGCGCGGCTCCATCAGACTAGACCTCCAAGCAGAGGACGACGTTGTGGCCGCCGAAGCCGAACGCGTTGCTGAGTGCGACGGCGGAGCGACCGTTGATCTCGAGCGGACGAGCCTCACCGGGCACATAGTCGAGGTCCATGCCCTCCTCACGTTCCTCCCACCCGAGCGTGGGCGGGGCGATGCGCTCACGCAGAGCGAGGATCGTGGCGGTCGCCTCCACGGCGCCTGCGGCACCCAGCAGGTGCCCGATGGCCGACTTGGTCGACGACACCGGCACCCGGTCGGAGTGGCCACCCAGCGCTGCCTTGATCGCCTTGGTCTCAGCGCGATCGTTGAGCGGCGTCGATGTGCCGTGCGCGTTGATGTAATCGATGTCCTCCGGCTGCAGCTCGGAGTCGCGGAGCGCCTTGCTGATGGCGGCTGCTGCCCCGGCGCCTTCCGGGTGCGGCGCGGTCAGGTGGTGGGCGTCGGACGTTGCGCCGAAGCCACGAACCGTGGCGAGTGCGCGGGCGCCGCGGGCGGCCGCCTTCTCCGCGTCCTCGAGCACGAGCACCGCCGCGCCTTCGCCCATCACGAAGCCGTCGCGTCGCGCGTCAAACGGGCGTGAGATACCCGAATCCGACACCGCGTCCAGAGCGGCGAACGCCGCCTTCGACAGCGGCGTCAGTGCCGCCTCGGAGCCGCCGGTGATGACGGCGTCGGCGTCGCCGTACTGGATCATCCGGGTGGCCTGAGCGATGGCATGCGCACTTGCCGAGCAGGCCGACACGGTGCCGAAGCTGTCGCCCTGCAGCCCGTAGCGCATCGTCAGCATCCCGGCGGCGGCGTTGCTCATCATCAACGGCACTGAGAGTGCCGGGACGTTGCGCTCGCCCTGCTCGATGAGGATCTCCTTACCCCGCTCGAGCGTGCCGATGCCACCGATACCGGTGCCGTAGACACACCCCGTCCGGTCGCGGTCATAGGGCAACTCGTCGCGACTCCAACCCGCATCGTCAAGGGCCTCGTCGCCGGCCACCATGGCGAGCTGGCTGAAGCGGTCGGCCCGACGGACCTCCTTGACCGAGAGGTGCTCGGTGGGATCAAACTCCGTGGCCACCCCTTCTCCGTCTTCGATGCCCGACGCGCCCGCGCGCCATCGATCGAAGAGGGTGCGGGCGCCGACCCCGAGCGGAGTGACGGCGCCGAGGCCGGTGACGACAACCTGGCGTTTCATCCTGCTCGACTCACTACGAGATCGATCGCGTCCCCAACAGTCCTGATGTCCTTGACGTCGTCGCCCTTGAGCACGACCCCGTACTCCTCCTCGATGATCTGCGAGATCTCGGTCAGGTCAAGCGAGTCGACGTCGAGTTCCTCGAACGTAGCTCCTCGGGAAATCTCTGACGCGTCGACGCCAAACTGCGGCAGGGCATCGGTGATCGTCTTCTCGACGGCCTCAGGGGTGATGTTGGTCGTGGGCATGTTGCATTCCTTTCGTTCGGTTGTGGTGTCAGAACGCGTCACGAGATCCCCCATTCGATCGTGCCGGCGCCCCACGTGAAGCCAGCCCCGATCGCCGCCACGAGCACCCGCTGGTCTGAGCACAGCCGTCCGTCGCCGCGCAGCAGTCCCAGCGTGAGGGGGATCGAAGCGGCCGAGGTGTTGCCGACCTCGCCGATGTAGTCAGCCACCTTCTCCGGCGCCAGCTCGAGGCGCTCCGCGACCGCGCGCAAGATGCGCCCGTTCGCCTGGTGATAGACGAATAGATCGATGTCCTCGAGCTTCAGTCCGGCGCGGGCAATCGCGGCCACCGTCGCCTCCGACAACCGCTTCACCGCGCTCTGGAAGGTTTCGTGTCCCTCGACGCGGAGCTTGCGATCCTCGTGTGAGGCGACGATCACGTCGGCGAGGCTGCCATCGGCGTCGAGCACGACCGGACCCACCGCTCCTTCGCCGTCGCTGCCGAGCACGACCGCTCCGGCGCCGTCGCCCCACAGCGCGGCCGTCTTGCGGTCGTCGTAATCGGTCAGCCGCGTCAGCACCTCGGCTCCGATCAGCAGCACTCGCTGCGCCCGCCCCGCCTCGATCTGCGCCGCGGCAAGCGATAGGCCGCTCAGCCAGCCCGTGCAGGCAGCGCCGAGGTCGATCGCCCCGGCCCGGTCGGCGCCCAGGGCATGAGCGACCAGCGGCGCGGCATTAGGGGTCAGCTCGTCTTGGCTGAGTGTCGCCACGAGCACGAGATCGATGTCGATGGGGTCGACGCCGGCGTCCTCCAGCGCTCGCTTTGACGCCTTGGTAGCGAGGTCGGTCAGATGCTCGTCGGCCGCCGCGCGGTGGCGCGACCGGATTCCGGTGCGCTTGACAATCCAGTCGTTGTCCACGCCGATCCGCTCTGCGATCAACTCGTTGGGCACAACCTCAGCAGGTAGGTAATGGCCGAGGCCCAGCACCGAGGCCGTGGCTGGCAGAGCGCCATCCGCGAACACCCTCTGGCCAGCTGAGGCAGGCGTGTTCTTGCCGTTGTGCGGCACCGTCGGCCGCTTCTGGTTGAGCGTGTGCGCCGAATTCATCTCTATCTCAGGCATATCCGCGATCTGGCCTGTATCACGGAACCGGGCGCCGCTCCCCCCCAGCCGGGGGGGTCGGCTGCACTTGAATTGCGACTCCGTACGACGTCAACCGGCCGGTAGCGCTGGCGTCGCAGGGCGACCCGGACCGACATGGCGCGTCAGAGAAGCAGCCCGATGATCCCCTTGGCCACGAGCGCGGCGCCGATGATTGCCAGCCCCCGAACGGCGAGCTGCCGGCCGTGTCGCCCGGCCCACATCTTGGCTTGGTCGACGGCGCGCGGGGTCCGGGCCGGCGCGATGGCAAAGGCGATCAGGGGTGCCTCGAGAAGGATCAGCATCACGAGGTTGAAGGCGAGCACCGTCACTACGGTCACGGCGGTCGAGTAATTGAGCTTGCTGAGCCTGTCGAGACCGGCGAGGTATGAGGCGCCGGGAAGCGTGAGGGCGGCCCCGATCACGAACGTGGTCCTCGCGTTGCCCTCGCGGAGCGCGTGCTGCCATCTCGGGGTCTTCTTGGTCTGCTTACGTTTGGCGCGGCGCACGGCAAGGCGCTTATCGCGAGCCTGGGCCAGCATCAGCGCGACGAACAGCGCCAGTCCTCCAAGAACGATGTCAGCGAGCGGGCTGATCGTCTTCTTGGTCGTGCTGACCACACTCGGATTGTGCAGCGAGAACACGATCACAAGCCCGAGGGTGACGCTCGTGACCATCGCGCCCAGCCAGTAGCCGAGCATCAGTCGTCCGGGATTGGGCAACAGCAGCATCACCGTGATAACCGCGATCAACGTCGGGTTAAACGCAGACGTCAACGAGAGGAGAACGACTTCGCCCATGGGGTCAGCCTGGGGGCCGGTGGCCGCAGGCGCGGCGAATTGGGGCCCATATCGTGAGGAACCAGCCTCCGAGGACGCGCCGAACGTGTTGATCGTGCTCGATGACGACACGGGGCTCGCGGCGTGGTCGCCGTTTGGAGGGCGGATCGAGATGCCGACTCTGCAGCGGCTGGCCGATGACGGGCTGACCTTTTCGCAGCGGCATACGACGGCATTGTGCCCGCCGACGCGCTCGTGGTTTGACGGGCCGCAATCATCATCAGAACCGGTTCGCCCAGATCCGTTGCCGCGCGTGTTGTGTTGACTGTGTCAATGACCGCGACGCTCAGCGCACGCCGAGGTTGATGGACGGCTCGGTTTGCGCTGTGCGTGCACGCAGGACATGCTTTGGAGGTGGCTAGCGGCTGGACATGCACCATCATCAACGTCGGGGGTGACGTCGAGCTCGAGCAGCTTGACGATGTCGGCGAGGATTGGTTTGCGACGGGCCCCGGAGGCGACGCGATCGGCGGCCTCGACGAGGTCCTGGCGGCTGTGACCGACGGCCACGCCGATCCCGCTTGGATCACCGTGGTCAGCGACGCGCTCAAGAGAGAGCTCGGGTCGGTCAGGCGGTCGATGCTGTTGGCCAAGCGGGTCACCGGTAGGTGGTTTCACGCCACATTCGCCGAGAATCGCTCATCGATACTCCGCCACGGCCTGGATTACCAGCGGATGACCGGGCCTGGAATCGCGGGTAGCCGGAAGCCTGAGGCGGCCGGGGTATTTCTCAGTTGCGATCTGGAGAGCGCGCGTTGGTTTGCTCGGATGGGTCGTCGCGGTCCGGTGGATATCTGGAGCGCAGACCTCGTTGATGTCTGGTTGATCGGAGACCCGGGCGGCAGTGGCGGCGGCGATGACATCTGGATGATCTGCCCTGAGACGATCGACGCCGGTCGACTAACTCTGATCGAACAGAACATCACCGATTCCTGACGGTCCTGTGGTCGCGGCGGGCCGCGAACCGAGCCACGTGCCCGTCGAGGGCATGGTGCTGACCACGGTGACGTCTCATGGGGATCGCTTCACGCAAACGCCGCCGCCGTTGGCGGCCGCAGGGCGCGGTCTCAGAAGCATCGACAAACGGGCGCTCGAAACGCTCGGTCACCGCATAAACCACTCGGACAGCGGCCGCGCGAACGACGGCTCGGGAGGCGCCTCGGATTGCGATGCGGGGTCTTAGCGGGCTGTCAACCAGCCAGCGCCCAACATCGCCGGCACAACCGTCCAGAGCAAGGCATGCGCGAGGCCAGCGCTATCTATGTAGGAGTGCCGTTGCGAGCTCCAGCCCAGCCCACACCGCTGCGCACGCGCAATTACCGCCTGTACTTCTCGGGTCAGCTGGTCTCGGTGCCGGGGACGTGGCTGCAGACGGTCGCGCAGGCGTGGCTGGTCCTGACGCTCAGCTCGAGCGGCACCGCACTAGGGCTGACGGTCGCGCTGCAGACGGTTCCGGTGCTCGTGCTTGGAGCGTGGGCGGGGTCGGTGGCTGACGCGGTGGACAAGCGCAAGCTGCTCATCGCCACCCAGGCCGTGCAGGGCCTGCTCGCCCTCGCGCTCGGGATCCTGGCGCTGACCGGCGTGGTCGAGTTATGGATGGTGTGGATCCTCGCGTTCGGCCTCGGCGTCGTGCGATCGTTCGACACCCCGACACGCCAGGCGTTCGTCTCTGAGCTCGTGCAGGGCCCGTCACTGCCGCGAGCGATCGGGATCAACTCGACGGTGGTGTCCGCGGCGCGCATGATCGGCCCGGCTGCCGGCGGGGCGATCATCGCCGTGTTCGGGGTCGGCCCCTGCTTTCTCATCAACGCCGCCTCATTCGTCGGGCCGCTTATCGCGCTGACCGCAATGGACACCACCAAGCTTTACCGCGTCGACGTGCGAGCGCCGCGCAGTCCTGGGGCGGTCCGCGCCGGGCTGCGCTACGTCCGCAGCCGACGCGACCTGTTCATCCCGCTCGCGATGATGGCGATCATCGGCACGCTGGCCTACGAGTTCCAGGTGTCGATCCCCCTCATGGCCCACTCCGCCTTCCACCTCGGCGCCACCGGATTTGGCTTGCTCTACGCCGCGATGGGTGCGGGCGCCGTGGTCTCTGGGATCACGCTCGCCGGTAAGGTGCCCGCGCGCGTCCAAACCCTGACCATCGCCGCCGCCGCGCTCGGGATCGCGCTCGCCGCCGCAACAGCGGCGCCCAACCCCGTGACTGAGGGAATCTGCCTGGCCTTCGTCGGGGCGGCGAGCGTCGTTTTCTCCTCCAGCACTAACGCGAGGCTGCAGATCCGGGCCGACCCGTCGATGCGCGGGCGGGTCGTCGCCCTTTACATCATGGCCTTCATGGGCTCGACCGCCATCGGTGGCCCGCTGGTCGGCGTCGCCGGCGAGCTGATAGGCCCGCGCGCGTCACTGGGAGTGGGAGCCGCAGGCTGCGCTGCCGGCGTGCTGCTCGCGCTGGCTCTCGGCAGTGGGGCGCGGACCAGCGTGAACGCCCGCCCCGGTGTAAGCGAGGCCGCGGCGGCCCGTCAGAACGCCACGTAGCAATCCGGGCCGGGATGTGGACGGCGATGCCGCCCAGCACGGTGGCGGACCGCAGCTACGACGCGCTCGGCGCTCTCGAGAACTCCACGAGCGGTCGTATCTTCGCGGCGCGAAGGTCTTCCAGCGGCTGCAGAGTTGGGTCGCTGCACATTGTGAGGATCTCCGCGCGCCCGACGATCTGATCGCCCTCGAGCAGCGTGAAGACCGATCCGACCCCGACGAATCGCGGCAGCTCGTCGGGCATCAGCACCCAGGCGCGCGCGAGCCCTCGCTGGCCAGGAGCCAGCATCGAACCTTGCTCAAGGACGACGATCGCGTCGTGCACGACCGGCTCGATGCCACGCCGGCGCTGACCGAACGACATCGATGCCCGATACCCGTCGACGACCGATCGCCGGCGGCCGCCGCGATCGGAGTCAACGAGGTCGAGCGACAGGCGTAACACCAAGTTCTGCGGCACCCGGGTCCGGCGCCAGACCAGGTCGGTGCCGGAGTCAGCGGGTGCGGGCCTGCGGTTCGGTGCCTGGCCAACCAGCGTGTAGCCGAGCCGGCGTGGCACGGCGCCGCTCGCCGTGTTGGCCGTGTCGTGCCGGATCTCCACAGCGTGCACGTCGGGCACCTCGAGTGCGGCCCCGGTCAGCAGCCGTGCCGCCCGGGTCGCGAGCCCATGACCCCGAAATGCCGGGTGCAGCCAGTAGCCGATCTCCAAGACCCCAGCGGCGTCCGCGCGGACGCTGAGGCTGCACCCGCCGGCGATGTGCTCACCGACGAACATCCCCAGCAGGACCGACCGGCCGCCCAGCCACTCGCGCTCGCGCTCAGCGATGAACGCCCGTCGCCCCTCGATCGAGGTGGTCTCGTCCTCGACCCATGTCACCCACGGCCGCAGATGCGACGCGCTCTCGGCCATGACGGCATGCAGCGCCTCCGCGTCGCCAATCAGCCACCGCCGCAGCACCAGCCCGTCGTCTTCCATCCGCTCGGGGAGCATCAGCCGACGATCATGCCCGCGTCACCGGCTCTCCGTGGAACCTGCGCCGGTCACGCTGCGCCTCGTGCCTCGCCGTCGACGGCGGCGAGCAGAGCTGACCGGGGCGGACTGGCGCGGCCGTGGGCCGGCGCCTGCGGACTCTCGACCGCCGCCCTTGCCCAGATCGGAGAATGTGTCTCGAGCCGCAGCGGCCAGGAGCGAGCCGGCAGTGATCAGCGACAGCCCGACCACGGGCAGCATCCCCAGCTGGCGGCTCCCGCCGAGCAGCAGCGCGCCGAGCAGCGCCCCGCCCCCGATGCCGACCTGGAAGGCGACGACATAGAGGGCTGAGGCGGTGTCAGGGATCGGAGCCGCGACGCGCAGGACAGTGGACTGCAGGCAGATCGGCAGTGCGGTGAAACCCGCGCCCCAGGCCAGGACCGCGGCGATCGTCAGCGCGGTCGAGCTCCCGCCGACGCTCAGGGCGGAGAGCGCGGCGACGATCGCCGCACAGCAGCTCAGCACGGCCAGACGCGGACGGCGATCCGCAATCGCGCCCACTGCACCAACCGCGGCGATCCCCGCCGCCCCGTAGGCAAGGAGTACCGCCGACAGACCGGTGCCCGTCAGCCCGCTGTGGGCGCGAACGATCGGCGCAATGTAGGTATATGCCGTGAACTGCCCGAGCACAATCAGCGTCGTCACAGCGCAGAGGATCAGGAGCCGGGGACGCCGCAACGCGTCGCCCAGGAGCCGTCGGCGGTCCAGGCGGGCTTCCTCGGAGGCGACCTCCGGCAGCGTTGCCGCCATCGCCGCGACGGCCAGCGCCGCCGCCATCCCGACGCCGGCCACCGCGGCCCGCCATCCGACAAGGGCGCCGACCGCACTGACCAGCGGCGTCCCCACGACGAGCGCCAGCGAGTTGCCGACGAACACCAGCGCGGTCGCCCGAGCGACACGATCGGGGGCGACCAGCGTTGCCGCGACCCGGGCCACGATCGACCAGAACACGCCATGAGCGAGCGCAGCGATCAAGCGGGCGGCGAGCACGCAGCCGTAGCTGGGCGCCAGCGCGTAGCCGAGCTGAGAGACGACGAGCGTCGCCACCAGGACGACCAGGAGCCGACGACGCGGGACACGCGAGGCGAGGATCGTGAGCGGGATCGCGGTGAGCGCGGCCACGCCGGCGTAGGCGGTCAACAGGAGTCCGATCGCGCCCTCGGAGGTGTGCAGACCTGCCGCCATCGGCGCCAGCAACGCCACCGGCTGGGTCTCAGAGGTGACGAACACGAACGTAGCCGCCGCCAGCGAGGCGAGCTGGAGGCTGACCGGCGCCGGCCGCCGGCGTCTGAGGCTTAGGCTGGTGGATGCCATTGCCCGGACGAATATACTCGTACTTCGAGTTAATTTGCTATGACCGAGCTTCCCCCCCTCCCGCCGCGCGCCGGCGAGCTGCTCCGAACAGTCCACCGCGGCCCCGGAATAACCCGATCGCAGGCCGCCGCCGAGCTCGGGCTCTCGACGGGCGCGGCGTCTGACTTGGTGGGCCGCCTGGTCGACGAGCAATGGCTCAGCGAGGCGCCTGCGCCCCCCGCCGGCGGGCGCGGGCGCCCGACCCGGCCACTTTGGCCCCATCCGGAGGGACCGCTGGTGGCGGTCGCCGCCATCGCCCACGAGACCTGGGAGGTAGAGGCTGTGGCCCTGGGCGGCACGCGGGTCTGGGAGGCGGGCGCCCGCCATGATCGGGACTGCCAGTCCGTCCTGGATGCGGTCGCCGATGCATGGCGCCGGCTACACGGCGCGCTGCCGGGCCGGGTGCGAGGGTTCGCCGTCTCAGTCCCCGGAACCGTGAGTGGCACACAACTCGTGCAGGCGCCCAATCTCGGCTGGGGCGCGGTCGACCTCACCGTCCTGCGCCCGCCGGACGCCGGCGCCGCCCGCTTCACCGCCGGGAACGACGCCAGCCTGTCGGCACTCGCAGAGCTCACCCGCGGAGTGGCCGCCGGGAGCGAGGGCTCGCTGCACCTGTTCATGGATTCCGGGATCGGCGGCGCGCTTGTCGAGCGCGGTCGCGTGACCGCCGGCGCGCACGGGATGGCGGGCGAGTTCGGCCATATGCCGTTCGGCTCCCGCCGCGTCCGCTGTCGCTGTGGCGCTCGTGGGTGCTGGAACACCGAGCTCGACGGGGCCGCGCTCGCCCGGGCACTCGGCGAGCCGGAGCCAGGGCCGGCGGACGAGGTCACTTACAGCCGCTCCGTCCTGACCGCGGCCCAGGCCGGCCGCCGCGCCGAGCTGGCCGCCGCCGGCCGCGCCGCGGCCGCGTTGGGACGTGGCGCCGCGGGGCTGGTCAACGCCACCGATCCCGAGCTTGTCGTGCTGTCGGGGCTGGCCGCGGAGCTCCTCGCCGCGGCCCCGGAGCGGGTATCCCGCGCCTACCGCGACGGGCTGATGGAGACGCTCGCCGGGGCACCGCCGGAGCTCGTGCCCGGAGCGCTCGGAGCGCGCGGGCCGCTTGTCGGTGCGGCCGAGTCGGCATTCGCTGCGCTGTTGGCCTGATCAGTGCTGAGCGGCCCGCGTCACCAACTGGTTGCCAAGGGGGGTCGGGCCGACGATCAGGTTGTCTCACAGGCCGAACCCTGGGTTCGCGCGGTGATCGCAACAGGGCGTTCTCAGCGGCTGGCCAGTCGTGTGCGGCGGGTTATGGCAGGCCGGCTCGTACCCGGACTCTCGGGCGGGCGTTGTTCACGTAGCCCTTAGGGTTCCAGAGGCCCGCTTCGTCGTCAGGCTGGGTCGCTGCCGAGGAGTCCCAGGCACGGACGAGGATCTCGTGATCCCCAGGCGAGAGGTCGACGGTGATCTGCCAGTGGCGCCAGGCCCAGGGCCCGAGGTCGTCAAGCAGCATGGCTTGTGACCAGCCCGCTCCGCCGTCGATCGAGACATCGACGCGCGCGACGTGGCGCTCTCCGCCAGCGAACGCATAGCCGCGGACCTCCACAGGCCCGGCGGTGACCGTATCGCCGTCAGCTGGGGACAGCACATCGGAGTTCAGTGCGACTAGTCCGAGTGGCATCCCTTTGCCCGGTCCCGCGGTCCCGTCTTCGGGCAACAGCCGGTAGACGACGTGCTGAAAGTAGCCGGGCCATGGCGCTGAGCGAACCTCGATCCGCTCTAGCCACTTCACGCTACGCGCGCCGATGTAGCCGGGGACCACCACCCGAAGTGGGGCGCCGTGTACGGCCGGCAATGGCTCGCTGTTCATCGCCCAGGCGAGCAGTACTTCGGGTCGACACGCCTTCTCGAGAGGGATCGAGCCGGCGAACTGCTGCGCGGGCTTGGCCTCAGGGCTGACGTCTGCCCCTTCGAAGGCGACGTGCCCGCCGTGAGGGCCCGCGAGCGCCAGCACATCCGCGAGCGCGACCCCGGTCCAGGTCGCGGTACCAGTCGCGCCCGGACCCCACGGCGCCTCACCGGGAATGTCGCGGATAGCGATCAGGCCAGCCCGCCGGTTGCCGGCGCACTGCAGTGTCGCGGTTACCTCGCGTTCTGGGAGCGCTTCGCGCAACGTGTCCAGGGAGAGTTCCAGCTCTCGGTCGACAGCCCCGCGCACCTGCAGCCGCCATGCGACGGGGTCGATCTCAGGCACCGCGCCGTGGCCGCGGACGTAGAAAGCATCGGTGGCGGTGACCGGGTTCTCCGCGAGGGCCGCGAGTCCGGTCTCGGCATTGAATGGCTCTTCCTGGTGCACGATCAAATCGCCACGCTTGCCGTAGCGAGTCATACGACGAGCCTACGCGGACCCAAGTTCGGCGTCCGCCGACATCTAGCCCGCACGAAATCGAGGAGAGCTGGGCATAGCTCAGTCGATGGTGGCGGTCGGCTCGTCGACTGGCCAGCCCTCACGCTTCCAGCGAGGGACGCCGCCCTGGACGACGTGAATCACGTGGTCGGCGCCGTAGCGCTGCAGCAGGCTGGCCGCGACGGCCGCGCGTTGCCCTGACCCGCACACGACCGCGACGGGCTCGGCGGGGTCGATGCCATCGGGGACGTCTGCGATGTCGTGGTAGGGCTGGTGAATCGAGCCTGGGATGTGACCGACGTCCCATTCAGAGCGCTCGCGGACATCGAGCACCTGCAGTTTGCCGTCTTCGCGCTCCCAGCGGCCGTGCAGGTCGGTGATCGTGAGTCGCTCGGTCTGCTGAATGTTCCGCTGTTCCTCGCGCCAGGAGGTCATGCCGCCGGCCAGATAGCCGGCGATGTTGGTGACGCCGACCGCCGCCGCCAGCGCGGCGGCCTCGCGCGCGTCCTGGTCATCACGCCCGACGATCAGCACCGATGTGCCGGGATCGGCGAGCCACGCGAGCTTCGATCCGAACCCGGCGCGGAGCGTGGTCAGACAGACCGAGCCGGAGATGTGCGCCTCATCGAACTGCAGCTCCGTGCGCACGTCAACGACCAACGCCCCGCTGCGCAGGTGCAGGGCCAGCTGACCGGGCGCGACCGCGGGCGCGACGAATATTGCCGACCGCAACGGGCCCTGGTTGAGCGCGACGATGTTCTCGAAGTTGGGCGGCTGGGGTCCGAGCGATGCCGTGGCACGGGCGACGAACTCGTCCTCATCCTCGATCGAGAGGAGTTCCTGGTGGCGGCGCTCGTAACCGATCGTCGAGGCGACCTTCATGTCCATCCCCGGTCCGCCGCACAGTGATCCGCCGAGGTGCCCAGGCCATACCTCACAGTCATCGGGAAGCTCAAGCAGCGTGTCGCGCAGCGAACGAAAGATGCCCTGGGCACCCTCATGCTTATCGACGGCCAGGTCCGGGCGGGCGATGTCGCCGACGAACAGCGAGTCGCCGCTGAGCACCGCCCACGGCTCCGGACCGCGGGCAGTGTCGGTCAGCGCGAATACGGTGTGCTCAGGCCGGTGACCCGGCGTATGCAACGCCCGGACTGTCACTGAGCCCACGCCTAGCTCCCAGCCATCGGTGAACGGCTCGTGCCGGTAGGCGACGCCGGCCTCCTGGTGAATGTGGATCGTCGCATCGGTCGCGGCCGACAAGGCGCCATGGCCAGACACATGATCGGCGTGATTGTGGGTCTCGAGGATGTGCTCGATCCGCACCCCGAAGTAACGCGCCAACCGCAGGTACTCATCGATCTCCAGCTTGGGGTCGATGACCGCGGCAACGCCAGCGTCCTCGTCACCAATCAGATAGCTCGCGCACCCCAGGTCATCGTGAGTGATTTGACGAAAGATCATTCGCTCTTTCTAGCGACTTAGTCGTCGGGCCAGTCCTCTACCAGCCAAGCATCCCACCATCAGGCGTCCAGTCTCTGAACCCGTGCTCGGCGCCGCCCGCGCCCGCCCGATAGCTTCGCGTGCCCGACCAGCGCATGACGACCGTCGGCGTGTCGGAAGGCTCGTCCATCGACGATCAGCTCAGCCGCAGGACGGCTCGCGATCAGGTCGTCTCACACGGGGAACGGCTATCGCACGGCGGCACAACGCACCGTGGCGCCCGTCGACCGCCAGCGCTTAGTCAATGGCGTAGCCTGGTGGCGGGGGAACAGGTAAGCGCTGACTCAGTGGAGCGACGTGTGTTCGCCGAGCGCGACCTGTCCGAGGTAGTCGTAGGCGCGGTTGGCGCCGAGTGGGTGCATGAACGACCCCGCTCTGACGTCGCGGTAGGCGCGCGCGAGCGGGCTGCCGTTGACATAGCCGGCGCCCCCGGACAGTGCGAGCGCGCGGTCCACCGCGCGGGCGGCCGCCTCGTTGACGAACGCCTTGGCGGCCTGTGTCTCGGCGAACAGTGCCCCGAGCTCCTCGGCGCTTCCGTCTGACGCAGGGTTGGCCGCACGGTGCTCGTCGATCAGCGTCGCGGCGCGCGACAGGACGCCTCGCGACGCGGCGAGGTCGATCGCGTTGGCGGCGACCTGCATGCGCGGCCGGGCATCGCCGTTGATCCGCCCGGCTAGGCCGCGGCGGGCGAGCTCGTCGGCCGACTCGGCGATCCCGAGCGACGCGGCGGCGTGAAACAGCCCGGCCACGAGATTGCGCTCCATGTACGGCAGCGGGTCGCCGGCCAGGAAACCTCCGCGCACGCCGGACGCGGGCAGCACGACGCCCTCGAGCGAGACCGAGTTGCTGGCCGAGGCGCGCATGCCGAGCGCATCCCAGTCGTCATTGACGACGACGCCGGGCGCGTCGGTGGGCACCATCGCGTAGGCGTAGCGCTCCGCGCCCTCGTCGTCGGCATAGGTGACGGCGACATACAGATCGGTCGCCGCGGGCGACATCGTGCAGAACAGCTTGCGGCCGTCGATCCGCCAGCCCGACGCCGTCCGGGTAGCGAGCGTGCCTGGCCGCGTGAGGTCCTGGCCGCGCTCGCTGATCGCCGCGGCGAGCACGACGCCCTCCGCAGCGATCTGCTCCAGCGAGGAGGCGAAACCACGAGCGCGGCGCTCGGCGCCGGTCGCCACCGCGACTTCGCGGCGGCGCGCCATGTTGAGCACTGCGACGAGGTGCATGTTCACGCCGATCGCCACCGAGGCGTCGCCACGAGCCAGGCGGCTTGACGCAACGACCAGGTCATGAGCGGAGCTGACGCCGAGCCCGCCCAACTCGACCGGGACCGGCGCCGCAAAATAGCCGGCGGCTTTGAGCGCGTCGATTGCCTCAAACGGATAGCTGCCGTCACGGTCGTGCTCGGCGGCGCGAGCAGCGAGCCGCGGGGAGAGCTTCTCCGCGATCGCCACGAGGCGCGCGCCGGTTTCAGTATGGGCTGCGAGTTCGATGGGCATGGCTCAGATCTCCGATTCGCTCGTCGGGGCCCGTGGCCGGAGCATGCTTCGGCCACGAGCCTCACGCGAGGATTAGTAGGTGGTGACCTCGACGGCGACGGGCACGCCGTTGGTGACCATGTCGTAGACCGCCGAACGCTTCGTGGCACGCTCGACGACCTCGCGCAGCTTGTCCGCCGGCGCGTCGCCCGTGACGCGGAACGACACGCCGATGCGCTCGAACCCGTTACGAGGCTCATCGTCAACACCGAACGCGCCACGCACGTCCATGTCGCCGGTGAGGATCGACTCGACGCTGTTGAGCTCGACCTTGCGCGCCGCGGCCACGCAGACGATCGACGTCGTCATGCAGGCGGCAAGCGCGTGCAGCAGGTACTCGGCCGGGTTGGCGCCGGTGTCGGTCCCCAGCAGGATCACCGGCTCACCCGCGTCGATCTGAAACGCTTCGCTGCGCGTCGTGTCTTCACCACCCGCGGCGTAGAAGTCCTTGATCGTTGAGCGGTTGTGAGTACCGCCGATCCAGCGGTTGGTGGCGCGAAACTGAAACCTCGCCAGCCCCGGCTGCTCCTTGATCAGGTCCAGCGTCGCGAACAGCTGGTGCGTGTCCACGCCGTTGCGAATCGTGTCTGTCGTCGTGCTCACTTCGGGACCTCCGCGGTCGTTGGTGGGTGTCGTGCAACTGTGCTCCCGATCCGCCCACGCGACATCGGGGCCACCACCCAACTCCGGGTCCGTGAGATGGCGGGATGCACGTACCCCGCTCGCGCACGCCGCGGCAAACCGCGCTCGGACCGCCCCGAAAGGGTTCAGCCGAACCGCGAGAACCGCACGGCCGCTGCAGTGCGAGCGGCCTTGCCCGACACCCGCAACTTCACGTACACGTTCGACAGATGCCGCTCGACCGTCCGGACACTCAACACCAGCCGCTCGGCGATCTGCTCGTTGCTCAGTCCCTCGGCCACGAGCCGCATCACCTCACGCTCACGGGCACTCAGATCATCGGCCGGCTCCGGCGGAGGTGCACTCCCCGCCGAGGCGGCAGTTTCGATTGCCGCCCCCTCCGCGTCACCCACGGCCGCGTACAGCCGCCACTCGCCCGGAACGCCCGTGAGCACCCGCGTTCCGCGAAGCTCGAAGGCCAGCCCGGAGCCGACGACGAGATCTGTGACGGTGCCCGAGGCGATCACCTCTCCCGGCTGCGCCGTCGCCAAGACGCGCGCAGCCAGGTGCACCGCGATGCCGGCGAGATCGTCGGCCATCAGCTCGCACTCGCCGGTGTGGACACCGGCGCGGACCTCGAGCCCGAGCGCATCCGCCCCGGCGCGGATCGCCAGCGCACATCGCACCGCTCGGGCCGGCCCATCGAATGTCGCCAGCAGGCCGTCGCCCGTCCATTTCACCAGCCGGCCGCGGAAACGCACGAGCTCTCTCTCGACCAGCCGCCGGTACTGGCCGAGAAGCTCGCGCCATCGCCGGTCCCCGACCTCGGCCGCACAAGCCGTTGACTGGACGATGTCGTTGAACAGCACCGTCGCGAGCACCCGGTCGCTGATCGCAGCGGCGGGCCGTCCCGTGACGAACTCCTCGATCTCGCCAAGCATGGCGTCCTGATCCCCAGCGACCCATAAATGGTCAGTGCCGGCAAGCTCAACCGCGCGCGCGCCGGCAATCCCCCGAGCGACCGCGCGAGAGAGCGCCGGGCGCACGAGCTCGTCGCCGGCGCGGTAGAGCACGAGCGTCGGCACGCTCACCGCGGAGAGCAACGGCCGCACGTCGAGCTCTTCGTACATCAGACCGATCGTCCGCATCGTCCCCGGACTGGCCCCGGACCGCAGCATCCGCGCCCACCATTCGCGCACCTCGGGATCCTGCGCCGCACTCGGGGCCCAGTCGTCGATGCTGACCGGATCGCCCCAGTGCTCGATCATCCGACCCCAGAACGCGCGCGTGACCTCGACAGGAATACCGTCGGGGTAGTCGGGCGCGCGCGACATGCGCGCGTAGGTGCCGTACTGCACCATCGTGCTCACGCGCTCAGGGTGCGTCGTGGCCAGCATCGTCGCGGCTGCCCCACCCTCGGACACCCCGAACACCACCGCGCGCCCAGCCTACCTCTCCCAACCGGTTGCTCACGCGAGACAACAGCAGCCCAGAGACTGAGGATCGCCGGCACCCCGATCGTCGCCATCGCTCGCGGCCTCCAGTCACGACAGCGCGGCGATCTCAACCTCCCGGCGACGCGCCACACCCGCCCGACACGACAACCGACGGCGCCGGTGGGACGAGGCGAGACTCGATCGGCCGCCCGCCAGGCAAGCAGCCGCGTAACCGCGGGAGCTTGGACAGCATTGCCCAACCGGCGAGCCAGCTCGTCTCAGACGCGGAACGGATCCGTAGTCTCCCATGCGCCAATGGTCCTCGTGGCGTCCACGGGGTCAGAGAGGATCTGCTGTGGAGAAGTGGAGCACATTCGCGGTGATTGCCGGCAGCGCGGCGGCGGCCCTGACCGGCCTGCTGTTCGTCGCGGTGTCGATCCGCACCGACGTCATCACCAAGTCGCAGGAGCTCCGAAACCGCGCGGCGCAAACACTCACACTGTTCGTCACCGTGCTGTTCATCGCAGTGCTGCTGGCCATCCCGGACCAGTCCCTCCGCGTCCTGGGAGGCGAAGTCCTTGCCCTCGCCATCATCACCGCAGGCGCCATGCTGATTCTCGATCAACGCGCAAGCGTCCTCCCGAACCCACAGGCCGCCACCGCCCACAGAGTCGCATCAATCCTCGACGCTGTCGCGCCCAACGCCATCACGTCAGTCCTGCTTCTCGCGGCCGGCTTGCTCCTGCTCTTCGGAGTCTACGCCGGCCTTGACGTGCTGATCCTGCCCGTACTCGTCGCGCTCGCCGGGGGCGTCACCAGCGCCTGGCTACTGCTGACCAAGCTCCCCGAGTAGCTCGTCGCCCCAGCACCAAAGCTCCGCGTAGCGGCGACGGCCGTCCCGGATCAACCGGCGCCGGTGTTACCGGTATTGCCCGGGTAGGGGCCCGTGTAGGCCTCAGGCCCGACGATGCAGGCCAGGTTGGAGGTGCCCTCGCCGGTGTTCCCGGCGTTCTGGCCCGAGCTCGAGCCGTCCGTACCGACTTGGACCTGTACGGGCGGATTCGGCGGGCCCGCGCCCGGTTCGGCGCTACAGCTCACCGGGCCACTGACGACTGACGGCCCGGGCCTCGAGTAGAGCGTGATCTGCTCGTGGGTCCCCATTGCGGTGAGCTTTTGGTTCGCCTGACCCAGGTCCTCTCGGCGGTTGAGCTGTACCAACACCGAGCCGTCGCTGTGCGTGGTGATCGCGAACGCGGGCGGTGCCGTCGCCCCCCCGGCGCTGAGGGCGACAACGAGCGCCGCGCCGACGCCTGCCAGCCCGAGCGTGCCGCCCGCCAAAACGCGCGAGCGCCGAAGGAAACCGGGTCCGCTCGCCCGACCCGGCTCGGGTCGGTCGGCGTGCCCGAGCGTCGGGGCGAGCTCAGCGCGGACTGCCGCCTCGTAGGCGGCGCCGAAGCGCCGCAGGCTGGGTGGAAGTTGATGTGTCATGGGTTCTCCTGGGGCGAGGTGCGGGCAAGGCGACGTAGCGCACGCGAGACGCGGAGTCGCGCGGCGGTGGGTCGGATATCCAGCTGTTCGGCGACCTCGCCGTAGGTCAGCTCATCGACCACGCGCAGCCGGAGCGCATCGCGCTCCCCGGCAGGCAACAAGTCGAGCTGACCGTCGAGCAGCAGCCGAGGTGAGAGACGGTCCTCGACTTCGGTAAAGCCGTCCTCGGTGGCGAGATCAAGCGGCAGGCCGAGCCGCTCTCGGGCGCGGGTTTCGATTCGATCCGCACGCACGGTCTCAAGCAGCACGTTTCGAGCGATCCCGAGCAGCCACGGTAACGCCGATCCTCGGTGCGTGTCTTGAAACCGCTCACGGCTCAACAGCGCGCGAGCGAACGTCTCCGCGGTCAGATCGCTCGCCGCCCATGCCAGGCGCCGAGACAACCAGGCGTGAACCTCCACCGCGTGCCGGCTGTAGAGCTCCGCGAAGCCCACCGGATCATCGCCCGCACGGGCGATGAGCTGCGCATCACTGACGCGCCGGAGAGGAAGTCGATTTAGTCGCATCACATACTCATGGCACTCGGCCGCGTTTTTGTATCGTCACGCCGCCCTCAGCGGCAGCACCCGACCGCTAACTCCTTCGGACGAGGAAGCGCCGAGCGCTGGTCCGCAAAGCGGGTCTCGTCGCACCAGCGGATCCACCAGCGGACGCTCTGCGGGTGTCCGCAACGGAACGCTATCCGGACAACTCTCGCAAGCCTCTGCTGGTCGATCGTCAGGGGACGCAGTTGGTCGCTTAGGGGCCGTCCGGCACGGGCCATGCGCCGCGACCGCCCGCAGGCAGTTACGGCTTGGGCCGGTTGCGGTGAGCGGAGCGATCGCCGCCGTAGCTGAAGCTCACGTTGACGGTTGCCGGCGAGTGGGCGTTGCGGGTGACGATGTCCTGGAGCGAGCTCGTGCTCTTGATCATCCTCATCCCGGTGCTCGTAAACGTCGTGTCGTTGAACACCTGGCGAGCGAGCAGCGGGTTGGTCAGCGCCTGCGTAAAGGCGTCGTTGGCGAC
>DASXEZ010000074.1:0-12935 GCA_036489875.1 Solirubrobacteraceae bacterium
GTTGACGAACGCCCAGGACGCCTACGTGGCGGGAATCCGCACCTCCGGACACGCACTGATGGGCGTCATCGGGGGGATTCTCGACTTCTCCAAGATCGAGGCCGGCACCCTGACGATCGAGCCGGTCGAATTCGAACCGGCTGAAACGGTGGCCGAGGTCTGCGCCCTGCTCGCGCCCACGGTGAAGGAGAAGCGGCTCGACCTGCGCGTCACCGTTGACGCCGCGGTGCCGGACCGAGTCCGAGCCGACGCGGTTCGAATCCGACAGGTACTCACGAACCTCGCGGGTAACGCGGTGAAATTCACGGACGCGGGAGAGGTCTCCATCCGCGTCGCCCTCGGCGGTCCCGACGGCTCCCAGCTGCGCTTCGACGTGACCGACGCCGGTCCGGGCATCGAGCCAGGGGCGCGGCCGTTCGAACCCTTCTGGCAGGCCGACTCGTCGATGACGCGCCACCACGGCGGAACCGGACTAGGGCTAGCAATCGCCGAGCGCATGGTGGAGCTGATGGGAGGCGAGATCCACTTCGAGTCTGCTTCCTCGGGCGGCTGCCACTTCTGGTTCACCGTTACATACGAAAACGCACCGCTCACGGCCTCCGCAGGGAAGGACCTGGCCGGGGTGCGCGCGCTGTTGGTCGACCGCGACGCGAACCGCCGCGCGATCATCGAGCGCCAGTTGAACTCGCTCGGGCTCGTGGTGACGGCATCTGACGACGTCGACGGAGCCCTGGGCGCGCTGAACACCAACGGCGACACGTCGTCCGCCTACGGCGTCCTCATCCAGGGTTGCTCGCCAGCTGACGCGAACATCGCGACCCAGCTCGAGGCCATGCGCGCGACGCCGCTGATCGCGGAGACGCCGGTGCTCATGATCGCCTCGGCGGCGGCTGCCCCAGCCATCGCGGCGGAGGTTGGCGCCGACTGTACGCTCACCGAGCCCTTCGGTCCCTCACTGCTGGCGCATGCCGTCGTGCGGGCCATGGGCGTCATGAGCGGCTCGCTGTCGGTGGCTCACCCGCGATCGCGCGGTCGCCTCCTCCTCGTCGAGGACGACGCCATCAACCAGCTTTTCGCGGTCGACCTGCTCAAGCGCGACGGCTGGGAGGTGGAGGTCGCCGAGGACGGCGGGGAGGCCGTCGAACTCGCGCTCAAGGGCGGCTATGACGCGATCCTCATGGACTGCCAGATGCCCAAGGTCGACGGCTATCGCGCCACCGAGGAGATCAGGCGCCTAGAGGGCGAGCAGTTCCACACGCCGATCATTGCCGTCACGGCGCATGCCACGGCGCGCGACCGCCAGCGCTGCATCGGGGCCGGCATGGACGCTTACGTGGCGAAACCGTTTACGACTGCGCAGCTCGAGAGCGCGCTCCACGAGGGTCTCAACGGATCAGCCGGCTCCACTCCGAGGGCGTTCCCACGACCAGCCACTCCCCGCCGCGCCTCCCACCGGCGCTTCACCCCGATCCTGGACCGGGGCAAGCTCGCACACACCGACCCGACAGTTGCCAAGCAACTGGTCGAGCTGTTCAGCCGCACGAGCCGTCAGCGCATCTCGGAGCTTGAGACTGCCCTGATTGCCGGAGACGGCGCCACGATCCGCACGCTCGGCCACACGCTGAAGGGAGCCGCCGCAACGATCGGAGCACATCAGATGGCGGCCGAATGCGAGCGACTACGTGCCTCGGTGGCCGACGGCGTGACCATGGAAGCACATGCCCGCCACGCCGAGCTCGAGCGCATCTTCATGCGGACCGAGGTGGAACTCGAACATGCCAACAGAGAGGCAGCCGATGTCTGACGAGCAAACCTATGAACAGCAGATCACGCGCGATCGACCGACGCTCGCGATCGCCGATGACGACGCCTTCATGTGCTCGATGCTCGCGACCCAACTGGGCTTCGCGTTCGAGTGCGTGGGCACCGCAGCCGATACCGACGCAGCGATCGAGCTGGCCAGTGTTCAGCAGCCCGACGCGATGATCCTCGACGTGATCATGCCCGGTGGCGGCGCCCTCAAAGCGACCCGTGCGATTCGCGCGAGCTCGCCCAACACCGCGATCGTGATCCTGTCCAGCGACGAGCTGCACAGCGACGTGATCGATCTTCTGAACGCCGGCGCGAGCGCGTACCTACGGAAGGGAATCGACGCACAGGACCTGGCTCAAGGCCTGACCGCGTCGATAGCGGCGCACGGACACGCCAGAGAGCGCGTCAGCGCCGTGGCGGACACAGAATCACACGCGTCCGGGGGCGCGCGCTCGTAATCCCACACCACGAAGCCGCCGGCGCGATCAACGCCGCGGCACTGTGACTTGCAGGGCCCTGACGCAGAAAGGAACCAAATGGCCGAGACAGTGCACTTGCCGGGAGTGGCGCAAAGCGAACCTCGTAGCGCGCTCCCCACAGCGGCGCCCACGGGAGTCCGAAGGGGCCGCGTCGGACTCCTCCGCTCGCGCGATCGCTGGCACCCGCACGTCGTCGTCCTCTTCGCCGCAGCGCTCGCGGTGATCCTGCTCGGCGTCTTCGCCGAGGTTCTCGTCAGCTCTCAGGCCCACTCCAAGCGCGACGCGCAGCAGAGGTTCCTGGCCCAGGCGACGATCGCAGCCGGCCTGATGAAGGCCATCTTCACGACCAGCGACGCCCCCCAGGCTGCCGCCGCCGCCAAGAGCTTCGGCACCCGGGTTGTCGATCCAGCGGCCCTCTCGAAGCTCGTGACCACCTCAAAGGTCGCCTACGGCTACGTCACCGACGCGCAGGGACATGTGCTCGCGGGAACCGCAGGGAGCCCGGACGCTACCTCGGCCAGCGCTCTCGCCGCGCTGCACCGGGCCTCGACAAGCTCGGCCTGGTTCTCAAACCTGATCCGCGGTCGGGGCGGCGTTTACTTGTTCCAGGAGGCGATCCCGTTCCAGACGCGCTACGGGATGCGAGTAGAGGTAGTTGCGGATCCAGCCTCGGCGCTCTCTGGCTTCCTCAGTAGCTACCTGAGCGGAGCGCTCACCGACAAGGTGGCACACGGCTTCATTCTCGACGGCAAGGGGCGCATCGTCGCGAGTTCGGTGTCGAAGGGCAGCGTCGGAAAGCTGCCTGACGCGCAGTTCCTGCAGGTCCTCACCTCAGCCCGCGCAAGCGTCGCCGTGCAGGGGAGCTACAACGTCACTACCGGCCCCTACAAGGGCAAGCGCTACGTCGTGGCCGCGCCGATCGGCGGCTCCAGTTGGCGCGTCGGCATTACCGAGCCCACGAGCGCCCTTTATCCCGCCGACGTCGGGTCGGACTGGTGGATTATCTGGGTGGTCTTCGCAGCCTTCGCGCTCGCTGCCGGCGGCTGCATCCTGCTTCTGCGACGCTCTCTCTCCGGTGCCGAGCAGTTGGTGCGCAAGGCGCGCGAGGTGGATGTCGCCAACCGCGAGCTCGAGGCCACGAACGGAGAGCTCAGCGCTTTCAGTTACTCCGTCTCGCACGACCTGCGGGCGCCCCTGCGGGCGATCGACGGGTTCTCGCGGATCGTGATCGAGGATGACGCCGGTACGCTCACCGACGAGCAGCGTCGCTACCTCGGCCTGGTCCGTGACAACACTCAGGTCATGGGCACGCTCATCGACGACCTCCTTGCCTTTTCGCGATTGGCCAACCAGCCGCTTGCCCGTAAGCGTGTCGACACGGCCGCGCTCGTAGGCGAGGTTGAGGCGGAGCTGTCCTTTGACCTCGGCGAGGGAGGAGTGGAGTTCTCCAACGGAGAGCTTCCGGTCGTGGAGGCCGATCCCGCGCTGCTACGTCAGGTGTTCGCGAACCTGCTCGGCAACGCCGTCAAATACTCCGGCGCCGCTGCGCACCCTCAGGTCTTTGTGGGCAGCGAGCTACGCGACGGCGAGACTGTGTTCTCGGTGCGCGACAACGGTGTCGGCTTCGACATGCGCTACGCGGAGAAGCTCTTCCAGGTCTTCCAGCGGTTGCACCGAGCAGAGGATTACGAGGGCACGGGGGTAGGGCTGGCAATTGTCCAGCGGATCATCACACGCCATGGCGGACGTGTCTGGGCTGACTCGAAGCCCGATGAAGGCGCGACGTTCTACTTCACCCTTACTCAAGGAGCATCGTGAATTCTCATTCAGTCGAGATCCTGCTGGTCGAGGACAATCCCAACGACCTCGAGCTCGCTCTACGCGCGTTTGCGAAACACAATTTCGCCAACAGCATCGAGGTCGCGCGCGACGGTCAGGAGGCGCTTGATTACCTCCTCGGCGGAAACGGGCGCGAACCCGGCGACCTGCCCCGCGTGATCCTGCTCGATCTGAAACTGCCGAAGGTCGACGGGCTGCAGGTGCTGCGGACGATCCGCTCCGAGGAGTCACTCAAACACCTTCCGGTCGTGATCCTCACGAGCTCGCGCGAGGAGCGCGACATCATCGAAAGCTACGACCTCGGGGTCAACAGCTACATCGTGAAGCCCGTCGACTTCGACAAGTTCGTAGACACGGTGCAAACGCTCGGTCTCTACTGGCTGTTGCTGAACGAGCCGCCCCTCGGCGCTCCAGCGAACCCCGTCATGGAGCCCGCCCGCGCGTTGTGAAACGTCTGCTGAAGCTGGTGCTGGTAGAGGA
Organism: Solirubrobacteraceae bacterium; assembly: GCA_036489875.1. Lineage (GTDB taxonomy): Bacteria > Actinomycetota > Thermoleophilia > Solirubrobacterales > Solirubrobacteraceae > Palsa-513. The sequence continues at coordinate 4,611 of DASXEZ010000074.1, forward strand.
CTCGCACGCAGACGCCGAGCTGGTTCTGGCCGAGCTGAGTCACGGTGGCTTCGAGACCACGCTCGAACGCGTGGACACCGAAGCCGAGCTGCGCGCCGCACTCGAGGACCCGACTTGGGAACTCGTGCTCTGCGATCACGGGCTCCCGAGCTTCAGCTCGATGGAAGCGCTGCGCGTGTCGCAAGAGGCGCCCAACGACGTCCCCTTCGTGATCCTGTCGGGGACGATCGGGGAGGAGGCGGCGGTCGAGGCATTGCGAGCGGGTGCCCGCGACGTCGTCCTGAAGACCAACCTCGCGCGGCTTCCGCCGGTCGTCGAGCGAGTCCTCGCCGACGCCGAGAACCGTCGTCACCAGGCACGCCTCGCGCTCGAGCGTGACGCGCTCGAAGCGCGCACGATCAAGCTCAATGAAGAGCTGCGAGCGAGCGAGCTCCAGTACCGGCTGCTCTTCGAGAGCAACCCGCAACCAATGGTCGTCTACGACCGCAACACGCTGGAGATCGTCACCGTCAACGAGCAGTTCGTCTCCGAGTACGGATACTCACGCCCCGAGCTTCTGACGATGACGATCGCGCAACTCGGCCGCAAAGAGGACGCGGCGGCGCTGGTCTCCTCGCTGGCGGCCAACCCCGCGGGAATAAAGCCGAGCGCAATGGGCGCGGACGGCAGCTGGCGCCACGTCTACAAGGACGGGACCGTCATCGAAGTGGAGATCGCGAGCGCGAATCTGATGATGGGTGATCGCCACTGCCGGATCGCCCTCTGTCAGAACGTCACCGAGCGCAACCGCGTCGTCGCCCAGCTCGCCATCGCCCGCGATGAGGCGGTCGAGGCCTCGAATCTGAAATCAGCGTTCCTCGCCAACGTCAGTCATGAGGTCAGGACGCCCATGAACGGCGTGATCGGCATGGCCGAACTGCTGCTCGACACCGGCCTGACGAGCGAACAGCATGCCTACGCCAGCCAGGTGATGCGCTCAGGCGAGCAGATGGTCGCGATTCTGAACGACATCCTCGACCTCTCGAAGATCCAGGGCGGACATCTCGAGCTCGACATCGACGACTTCGATCTCCGTGCCACGATCAGCGAGACCTGCGCGAGCGTCGCCGCCCAGGCCAAAGCCAAGGACCTCGCGCTGTCGGTCGATATCGAGGACGCCGTCCCACGAGTGTGCCGCGGCGACGGGAGGCGCCTGGGCCAGGTTCTGCTCAATCTTCTCTCCAACGCCGTCAAGTTCACGCCCGAGGGCGTGATCGCGGTCAGCGTCAGTGCAACAGCCACCTCCGCCAAGCACTCGACAATCCGGATCGAGGTCGCGGACTCGGGAATCGGCATCGCCGCCGGCGTCCTCGAACGGATGTTCGAACCGTTCACGCAGGCCGACGTGTCAATGACGCGTCACTACGGTGGCAGCGGGCTCGGGCTTGCGATTGCCCGTGAGATCGTCGATCTCATGGGCGGGGAGATCGGCGCTGAGAGCGAACCCGGAGCCGGCAGCCGTTTTTGGTTCGCGGTCGAGCTGGCAACGCCGGACACGGACGAACTCGCCTTTCCGCACCCGGCGATCACCACCGTCGATGTGGCATGGTCGCGCCCACCGTTGGTGCTCGTTGCCGAGGACAGCCCGGTCAACCAGATCGTCGCCAAACGCGCGCTCGAGCGATGTGGCTGCCAGCCCCACGTCGTCGCCGACGGCCGGCAGGCGGTCGCGGCCTTCAGCGCCGGGACCTACGATGCCGTCCTCCTTGACTGCCAGATGCCGGAGCTCGACGGCTACGCCGCGACGGCGGAGATCCGGGCGATCGAAGCCGACTCGCGACGGACGCCGATCATTGCGATGACCGCCCACACCCTTGACGGCGACCACGAGCGCTGCATCGCGGCGGGGATGGACGACCACATCGGCAAGCCGATGCGCCACAGCGACTTGGTCGCGAAGCTCATCCGCTGGATTCCCGAGGACCTGGATCAGCAGCCCGAGACGGGGCGGCCCGTCGACGCCTCAGCGGCAGGCTCCGTGCACGGCGGCTGAACGTTGCGTCACCGGGCCTCGCCGAGCGCGGCGGGGTTCGCGCGGTCGGACCCACCATGCGGCACGCGAGCCGACCGTGGCGATCCAGCGGCTGTGGAGGGCTCACGCGACGGCGGGTGATCGTCGCGGAGGCGCACTACGATCAGCGCCACGATGGCTGACGCGATCGTAATCGGATCCGGGCACAACGGGCTCGTCGCCGCTGCCTACATGGCACGCGCGGGGATGAGCGTCGAGGTGCTCGAGCGCAACCCGCGCGCGGGTGGCGCAGTCCTCAGTGAGGAACTGACCGAGCCGGGCTTCGTCCACGACACCTTCTCCTCCTGGCATCCGCTGTTCAAGCTCTCGGGTGCCTTCGCGGAGCTGGGAGATGAGCTCCGTGCGCGCGGCCTCGCCTATGAGGAGAGCCCGGAGGAGACCACCGCAAACATCCGTGGGGACGGGCGCGTCGTGATCGCCTACCGCGATCCGCAGCGGACCGCGGACGGCCTCGATGCCTCCGACCGTGACGCATACCTAGCCGAGATCGAGCGCTTCGGGGCGACGATCGGGACGGTAGGCGCGCTACTCGGCACGGAGCTGCACTCCCCCGCGGCCGCGCGCCTGGCCTGGCGCCTGTGCCGCCAGCTCGGCCGGCGCGGGACGCTTGCCTTCACCGCGGACGTGCTCGGGTCGGCACGGGCATGGTTTGAGACGCGCTTTCGCGGCAGCGCCGTCGCCGAGCTCTACGCGCCATGGGCGCTTCACACCGGCCTCTCCCCCGACGCAGCCGGCAGCGGCTTTCAGGCGCTGGCGATCGCCGGCTCGCTGCACGCGGTCGGGTTGCCGGTGGTGAGGGGCGGCTCGAGCAACTTCGTCTCGGCCTTCGAGCGGCTGATCACCGAGCGCGGTGGTCGCGTGCAAACCGGCGTCGACGTCGATCGTGTGATCGTCCGGGCCGGTGCCGCCGTCGCCGTGGAGGGTGGCGGCGAACGTCGCAGCGCCACGCGCGCCGTCGTGGCCAACGTGACGCCGACACAGCTCTACGGCCGCCTGCTCGAGCGCGGCGTGGCATCTGCGGAGGCGACCGAGCAGGGCTTGCGCTTCCGCTACAGCCGGCGCGGCGGGATGCAGATCCATGTCGCTCTCGACGGACCGCTGCACTGGCACGATTCCCGCCTCGACCGGGTCCCGATCGTGCATCTCAGCGACGGTCTCGACGCCGTCTCCCTGGCGTGCGCGCAGGCCAGCGCGGGCCTGCTGCCGGCCGCCCCGACGATCGTCGTCGGCCAACCCTCGGTCCTCGACCCCACGCGCGCGCCCGACGGCCACGCCGTGCTGTGGATCCAGCTGCAACAGGTGCCTTACGCGCCGCGCGGCGACGCCGCAGGTGAGCTCGACGTCGGCGAGGGGTGGGATGAGGCGCTTACGAGCGCCTTCACCGAACGCGTGCTCGACGTGCTCGGCGCACACGTCGAGAACTGGCCGGCGGTGCGGCGCACGGCGACCGCGCTCTCTCCCGTCGAGCTCGAGCGGCGCAACCCGAATCTCGTGCGCGGCGACATCTACGCGGGCGACTGCGAGCTCGACCAGGCCTACCTGTGGCGTCCGCTCTCGGGCTACGGATCTCACCGCACGCCGATCGCGCGGCTTTACCACTGCGGTGCCTCGACCTACCCGGGCCCCGGTCTCAACGCCGCCTCCGGACGGATCGTCGGGCTCCAGGCGGCAGCGCCCCCGCGCGTTCTCTCACGCCTGCGCGCGGCAAGCGCCGCCCGGCGCTAGTGGCTGTGGGACGCCTGGTGCAACGCCGCTGATGTGTGGCCGGCTGTAGAGCGCGCTGCGGCGGACCACAGCTGCCGGTTTCAGTCCGGATTCTTCCGCATCCGGCGACCCCCCCGGCACATCATCCGCGGCTGCGGCGTCGCAGCGAGCGCGCACCGAGCGCCCCGGCCGCGGCCAGCCCGCCCAGCAGCAAGCGCGTGTCGGCGCGACGCGAAGCCCTCGGCGCGAGCAGCTTCTGGGCCACGTTGTAACCCGAGAGCGCGTTGACGCCGGCCCCAGGCCACGTCGAGGCGCCCACCATCAGCAGGTCGCGCACGCCACTCTCGTACTCGCGCCCGGCGAGGAACGGCCGAAAGGCGAAGTTCTGGCGCAGGTGCATGCTGCCGGCCAACGAGTCGCCGCCCACGAGATTGGGGTTGCGCCGCTCGAGCTCCGCCGGCGAGAGCACCGCGCGATCCAACACGAGTTCACCGAAGCCTGGCGCGTAGCGCTCGAGCTTCGCTAGCACGCGCTCCGCGTATGGCTCAGCGACCGCCTCCCAGTCGCGGGCCTCGATCAGGCCGAGCGCGTCGCCGATGATCGCGGCGGGAACCGCCCGGACCTGGATCCAGACGACGTGGCGCCCCGCAGGCGCCCGCGACCCATCAACCGCCGAGGTCTGGCCGACGACCAAGAGTGGCTCTGCCGGCAGCTGGCCGGCCATCGTCTGGGCATACATCAGCGCAAGGTCGTCGATATAGGGCGCAATGTGCACGTAGGCGAAGCGCCCGAGATCCTCGCCCGCTCTCCACGGGATCGGATCCGAGAGAGCCAGGTGCACCATCATCGTGGCCGGCCCGTAGCGGTACGCCGCGGCCGCCGCTGCGGTGCTCGGCGGCGGCGATTCGCTCGCGAGTAGGCGTCCGTGCAGCACCGCCGGGCTGAGATTGGCGACGATCGACCGGCGCGCATCGATGCGCTCGCCGCCGGCCAGCTCAACGCCGCTGGCGCGCCCGCCACGCAGCAGCACTCGCGTGACCTCGCTACGCAGGCGCAGCTCACCGCCCGCCTCGACCAGCAGCCCGACGAGAGCGTCTATCAGCCGCGAGGCGCCACCCTCGGCGATCGAGATGCCGGTGCGCATGTCCGTGAAGGCCTCAAGGAAGGCGAACATCGCTCCGCCGACGACGTCGGGACCGAAGTCGAGGTGCATCCCCCAGCAGGCCAGAAGCGTCTTCGCCTCACGGCTGTGCAGATAAGCGTCGGCGAGCTCGCGCGTGGAGCTGACCAGCAGCCGCACCAGCTCGCTGACCCCGGCGGCGCCGAGCTTCGGCGCTTGGGCGAAGCCGAGGCGCCCCAGTGCGCGCACGCTCAGGCGCGTTCCGTAGAGCGCGAACAGAGCGGGCGCGAGTCGCTCGTAGAGCGCGTCCAGCTGCTCCCAACCGGCGCCGTCACGGGGGTCGTGCGCGGACAGCTCGGCGATCGTGCGCTCGCGGTCCTGGTGCAGGCGCAACGCGGTACCGTCCGGGAAGACGTTGGCGAAGGCGCTCGCGGCGGACGCATATCGGGCGCCGAGGCGCTCGAGCTCCGCGCCCAGCTCGGCGGCGACCGGAGAGCCGCGGAAGAGGTTCATGTTCGTGGCGAAGGTGTCGTGGGTCAGGCCAGGCAGGGTGAGCTCCTCGCTGCGGACCGCACCCCCCGCCACCGCGTCGCGTTCGAGCACCAGCGTGCGCCAGCCGGCCCGCGCGAGGTAGATCGCCGTGACCAAGCCGTTGTGGCCGGCCCCGATCACGATCGCGTCGTAGTCGCGCCTCATGGCTGTGTCTCCATGCCCCGACGATAACGGGGCGGCGCGGTGACATTTGACATTTGATCAGGGCCGGGTTAGCGTCAGATCCGGCTCGACCGCTGGCCACGGCTCGACAGGGTAGGAGGGAACAGGTGAGGTTCAGCATCTATTCAGAGATGCAGCTGTGGGCTGGCAAGACGCCCGCGCGGCTGTATCACGAGGTTGAGGAACAGATCGTCCACGCCGATCGGCTGGGCTACGACGCCTACGCGATCGTCGAGCACTTCTTCTTCCCGCGCTTCTCGGTGTCGCCCGACCCGCTGGCGCTGTTCGCGCAGGTGGCGCCGCGCACGCAGCAGATCCGCTTCCGCACGATGCTGCACGTGCTTCCGTTCCACAACCCGGCGGTGCTCGCGTCGCGGATCGCGGCAGCGCAGATCCTGACCGGCAATCGCTACGAATTCGGCGTCGGCCGCGGGCACGGCTGGATGCCGCCGAAGGCAGGCGTGCGCATCGGCGACGTCCGCGACCTCTACGAGGAGTCCTTCGAGATCTTCTTCAAGGCGCTCGAGAACGAGCGCTTCTCCCACGACGGCCGCTTCTACCAGATCGAGGACTCGCATCTGGCACCGCCCCCGCCGCCGGCCACTCGTGTCTTCGTCGGCGGCACCAGCGACTCCACCTACGAGCTCGCAGGACGGCGCGGCTGGGCCGTGGCGGTGCCGCCGCTGCTGCCCTACGAGGCCCTGCGCAACCAGCTTGACATCTATCGCCGCAGTTGCGCCGAGCATGGCAACGAACCGGACATCGTGTGGATCCACGCCTGCTACATGGACGCCGATCGCGAGGTTGCGCTGCGCGACGCCGAGCAGTGCATGCGCCGCTTCCTCGAAGGCAATGCCTCGCCGCTCACCGAACTGGGCTCGACCGAGGAACTGCAGGCGGCCGGCTATGGCTTCTACACCTCGGGGATCATGGAACAGCTCGCCGCCACCCCCTATGAGGACATGATCGCGGGCGACATCGTCTGGGTGGGAACGCCCGACGATGTCGCCGCGCGGGTCGCGGCGATCATCGATCAGTGCGAGGGGTTGACCGAGATCGCGATCACCGCCAACCCGGGGGGCTTCGCCAACTGGCAGGCGATCAAGACGCAGGAGATCTTCGCCGACGAAGTGGCGCCGCGCTTCCGCACGACGGGAACGCACCCGTGAGGGGCGCCGCGCAGACCGAGACGGCCGGGCAGTTCAACCAAGAGTGAAAAGAGGATCCGAATGAGGCATCGCAGACTGGCGGCTCTCGCAGCCGCCATTGCCACGGCGGCGGGACTCACCGTCGTGGCCACGACCAACGCAGCGCACACCGATGCGGCCAATGGCAAGCCGATCGTGATCGGAGCCGCGATCGACCTGACCAAGAACATGGCACCGTTTGACGCACCGGCACTCGAGGCGGCGAAGATCGAGATCGCAAAGATCAATGCCGCGGGCGGCGTCGACGGGCGGCCGCTCGAGATCAAGCCGCTCAACGATCAGCTCGATCCAACGCAGACGAAGGCTGACGCGCTCAAGCTCGTCGACCAGGGCGTGAACATCGGCTGGGTCACCTGCGATGTCGACTATGCGACGCCGGCGATCACCGAGTTCCTCGCCGCCAAACTGCTCACGGTGTCACCGTGCATCGGCACCGACCAGATGGGCCCCTCGCGTTTCGGCGCGGCCGGCGACCTGGCCTACACCTTCGGCAACCCGGGCCAGCAGGATGGCGCGGCGATGGCCGAATGGGCCTACAAGCACGGCTGGAAGACCGCCGATGTCGTCACCGACAAGCTGCTCGTGTACTTCCAGAACGTCTGCACCGCCTTCACCGACCGCTTCAAGCAGCTCGGCGGCAAGATCGTCGACCAGGAGTCCTTCACCCAGGGCGACAAGACGATCAACAACGTTGCGACGCGCGTCAACGGCAAGAAGGCCGCGGTGATCGCGTTCTGCACGGCGTTCGGGACCGACGCGCCGGCGTTCGTTGACAGCCTGCGTACCGTCGGCAACAACACGCCGATCATCAACGGCTGGGGTAGCGACGGAAGCTACTGGTGGTCCAAGAACCCGAAGATCAGCAACTTCTACTTCCTCACGTACGCGTCGGCGCTGACGCCCGACCCATCCGCGGCGGTCAACGCCTTCGAGGCGAAGATGAAGGCGACTGGGCAGCCGGCCCAGACCGGTGGTTTCATCACCGGCGCGAACACGATCGACGCGATCGCGTATGCGATCAAGAAGGCGGGCGGGTCAACGGACGGGGCCAAGCTCGCAGCGATCCTCTCGCACCTGACGAAGTTCCCGACACTGGGCGGCCCGATCAGCTTCACGCCCACCCTGCACAGCGCCGTCGGGCGGCCGTATCGCGTAATCGAGGTCAACAACAACAAGGCCAAGTACCTCGGTCTGATCACCGCCACGCACATCCCGAACATCCACTGATGAGCGGACGCCGGACGCACATTGACGCCGGCGCCTGACAGCGACACGCGAGGGCCCGATTCACTTCGGGCCCTCGGCGTGTCACGCTCCTTCGAGGGCATCGAGGCGCTTGCGGACGTCGACCTCGAGCTTGCGCCGGGCGAGGTGCTCGGCCTGATCGGGCCCAACGGCGCCGGCAAGACGACGCTCGTCAACCTGCTCAGCGGCTTCGATCTGCCCTCGCGCGGCACCGTCACCCTCGGCGCGCGCGACATCACGCGCTGGCCGCCCTACCGGCGCGG
>DASXEZ010000116.1:0-3908 GCA_036489875.1 Solirubrobacteraceae bacterium
CGTGCGATGACGTTGCCTACGACTGTTCCTTTGACGTTCTCGAGCAGAGGCACGCCGCCTGGGCCCGGTGACCATGCGCATCGCTCGAACTTGTCGATCTGGTCGCCCGTCTCGCCGCCGAAAAGCTCCGCGAGCGCGTGGTCGGCGGTGTCCAGGAAGTGCACCGCCAGCGTCGAGGACGCCAGCGAAATGCGGTAGGTCTGGTTGCTCTTGGACAGCATGACGAGAAGCCGCGGTGGGTCAATGCTCGCCTGCGTGACGAACCCAACCAGGCAGCCCGCGCGGTCGTTCCCGTTGGAAGTCGTGACGATGAACATCGGGTAGTCGAGACTCGAGACGAGCCGGTCGAAGGCGTCCTTCACCACGCCATCAAAGCGGAGTCCGACCTGGTGAGAACGACCACCCTGGCCGCGGGCGTAGCCAAGGATTATGTGAGCCGGGCGCGGGAATGATGCGGCGATGAGCATGCCGGCCGGCTCGACGCCCCCTGCACCAGACAGGTTCGAGGAGGTGCCCGGCGTGGTGCACGCGATTGATGGAGACGGCGAGTCGCTGTGTACGACAGCAGGCGACGTGGAACACATCGATCGCAAGTGGTGGCCCGATGTCCCGACCGAGAGGCGATGCCGGATTTGCGACGCGCTCGCGGGATAGCTCGATGACTTCGGACACCTCGCACGAGACTGCGCAGTTGCTGGGCGCCTTGGCCCGGCAGCTCGCCTCCAATCGGGGTGTCGAAGCGACTCTCGATGCAGTTGTCAACAGCGCGGCGAGCACGCTAAGCGACCTTGCCGCGGTGGGTGTTTCCTATCTCGACGGCGGCCGGACGATTACTGCCCGCGCTGAGAGCGACAAACTCGTCACGGCGGTCGACGAGCTCCAGTCCGAACTTCAGCAAGGGCCATGTTTTCATGTCTTGACCAATCCGGTGGACATGGTGCGGGTCGATGACCTGAGGGTGGACGAGCGCTGGCCGCGTTTCGCCCAAGGCGCGGTGGACCGCGGGGTGCTCAGCGTTCTCTCGTTCCGGCTCTACGTCGAGGACGAAACCCTCGGCAACCTGTCGTTCTTCGCCAACCAGGCCAACGCGTTCGATGAGACGACCGAGGTCGTCGGCGAGCTCTACGCGACCCATGCCGCGGTGGCACTCAGCGGGATCCGCCTGGAACATCAGTTCAACCAGGCAGTGCGAAGCCGCGACATCATCGGTCAGGCCAAAGGCGTTCTGATGGCACAGCACAACCTGGACGAAGACACCGCGTTCGCCACGCTGGTCCGGTATTCCCAGCAGCACCACATCAAGTTGTACGACGTGGCCCATCAGCTGGTCCAGTCGTTGCAGAGCAACCGGAAAGCCGGTCGTGACGTGGGCGACGGGACTACCGAACGCTAAGTCGAACCGTCTGCTCTTGCGGGCGTCCTCGTCCGTGGCAATCGGTCGTTTTCGGTGCCGCCCTGGTGGGTAGGAAGGAGGCAGCGTTGACGTGTGGCTAAGCAGTAGCCAGCAGTGCGCGCAAAGTCCGCACCCGGCTTACTGAATGGAAAGTAGACCACCGTGACCGTCTTGCTCGATTCCGATCCTTCTAGCCTCAGCACGGTTCTGGCGGAGGCGTTGCAGTCCGCGCTTGCCAGCGGCTCCGAGTCGCAATTGGAGGATCTGGCGTCCTTGCCGCTGGCCGGCCGCCGCGACCGATTTATCTCCCTGCTCGGGATTTACCGCCTCTTCACTGATCCGGTGCGCACGCTCGGCGACGCGGCCCGCTTTCAGCACCACCCGGCCGTCGCGGCCCTCAAGCAGCGCTGCGAGCAGGAGTGGCTTGCAGAGCTCGCCTCGATACCGCTGCCGGACGATCTGGCCGACCGAGAAGCGGCCGACGCGATGCGAGTGCTCGCCGCCCGCGATCGCCTGCCGGCGATCTACAAATGGATCGCGCATGAGGCCTCCTGGGAGGACGTCGTCACCTTCCTCGCACTCGAGGGCGGTCCGGACGCTGGCTTCGACGACCTCGTTGCGACGTGCCAGATCGGGCTCAGTGCCAAGCCCAAGCTCGAACTCGCGACGAACTACTGGGACGAGATGGGCAATGGCGATCCCGCCGCGGTTCACACCACCCTGCATGAGGACCTCGTCAGTGCACTTGGCGTTCCCGTTCTTCCGCTGGCTGGTCTGCCCACCTCCGCGCTCGAACGTTCCGCCTTGTGCGGGCTCCTCACGACGAACCGTTGGCTCCAGCCGGAGGCGCTCGGAGCGCTCGGGTTCATCGAGTTGCAGGCAGGTCCCCGCTGCCGCTTGGTGTTACAGGCATTCGATCGCTGCGGTGCCCCGGCCCCGGCGTACCCGTTCTACGAGGTCCATGCGGAGGTCGACCCTCGACACGGACGTGACTGGCTCGACAACGCCGTCACGCCGATCACCGAAGAGACGCCCGAGTGGTCCGAGCGAGTGGTACGCGGAGCCCACTGGCGGGCCATCACCAACGCGGCGTTCTTCGACGATGCCGCTCAGATGCTGCGCAACTCGTCGTGAGGGAAGGTTCGTCACTGTTAATCGCGCCGGCCCGGGTCCCGGGTTCAGTCGGTCTTGCGTGCCTCCTTGGCACCTTCGAGCGTGACATCGATGAGCTCAGCGGTCTCGTCGGCCTCGATCGCGCTCGCGGTGAGGTCGATCGCCTTCGACTCGGCCTCTAGCGCCTCGCCGCGGCTTGCCCGGTCGCGTCTTTCGATGACCTTGTCCTGCGCTTTTTGCTGCGCGCGTGCGGCGCTCTTCTTCGTTGCCGTGGCGGCGTCGACCTTGCTCCGCTTTGCGGCGGCTTGCTTCTTGATCGAAGTCTTGCGCTCGGCGGCCTGCTGCACTGCCCGGTCGCGCTGAGCTGAGATCTCCGCCTGACGCTGTTGCTCTGCGGCGCGGGCTTGGGATTCTTCCACTTTGGCGACCGTCTTCAGCTCGCCAGCCTCGCGAAGCTTGGCGACCTTCGCCTGTCGAAGCCGACCGTTTTCGCTCAAGGTGGCATCGCGCAGCAGCGAGCCGGTGACCGTCTCGACCGATGCTTCGAAACCCTCGAACGCTAGGGCAGGCGGCCATATCCCATTGTCCTGCTGCCTGGCAATCCGCTCGACCACGGTCAGCGGGGACCGCAGAACGCGGAGATAGCTATGCACCGCAGTGCGCGGAACGGTACGGAGAATGTCGGTGATCACTGGGTTGCCTCCTCGTTGTCGGGATCGAGCTGCTCGGCGGCGCGCTCGGCAGCCTGCGCCTTGGCATCGAGCTCGGCGGCGTCCTGTTCGGCCTTCGACCGCGCGAGCGCCGCTTGCGCTTCTTGACGATCGAGCGCTTCCTGCTGCGCGCGGGCCTGCTGGTCTGTGGCGGCCTCGCCTCGCTGCGTTTCGACCTCGATGTCCCGTGCTTTCGCGGCGCGATCGCTTTCTGCTTGCTGCTCGCGGATGTCGGCCGCCGTCTCCGCAGCCAACCGGGCACGTTCGGTTTCTAGCCGCTGTGATTGTTCTGCGAGGTCGGCCTTGTTCTGTTCGCGCTCGGCGGCGACCTTGAGCTTCGCTGACTCGGCCTGCGCTGCCGCTCGCTCGTGGTGCAACTCGCCCTCGCGCTTGAGGTCCTCATTGTCAGTGATCACCCCGGCGGCGCGCTTCGCGGCGCCCGCTACCCGGTCGGCGAGCCCGCTGAGCGGCCCCTCGTCGGTGTTCGACACAAACACTCCTTTGATTGCCTCAGATAACGACGTACCAGGTAGTGATACCCCGCCGCTAGCAAAAGCAAGCATCGAGGTTAGAGTGGTGGTTAGTAGGGAACCGTGGCCAACGGGCCCGCCGCCTGCTCTGTCTCACCCCGGCGATCGGTCGGAGACTCACGCCACACTGGAGGAGAAAACCATGCTTGCGCTGTTCTTCTT
>DASXEZ010000138.1:0-22716 GCA_036489875.1 Solirubrobacteraceae bacterium
ACCCCTCACCGGCCGGATCGTGGCCCGCCGAGGCGGGCGGTGGCCGCTCACCGTCGCCGGACTTTTGCTCGCGGCAGGCGCTGGGTTGCTCGTGACGGTCACCGCTTCGACGCCCTACGTCGAGCTCGCGAGCGCTTACGCGCTACTGGGGCTTGGCTTCGGCGTCGTCAACCCGCCACTGACCAACACGGCGGTCACCTCGATGCCCGCATCGCAGGCTGGCGTCGCCTCGGCGGTCGCGTCCGCGGCGAGGCAGCTCGGCGCCGTCCTGGGCGTCGCCGTCATGGGTGCGCTGCTCGCCGTGCGCTTCCGCGCCGGGCTGCCAGCGAAGCTGGCTCCGCTGCACCTGCCCGCAGCGACACGATCCGCGCTCGAGCACCTGTCCGTCGGCGTCTCGACAACCGCGCTGCCGCACAGCGTGCGTGGTAACCACTCAGTCCTGTCGGCGATCGCGTCGGCGTTTGCGACCGCAACCCACCTACCCTGGCTCCTCGGCACCGCCTGCGGCCTCGCCTGCGCCGTGGTCGCGGTGGCCACCGCCGGACCACGCGCGCGCGCAGCCGCAAGAGCCGTCTACTCCGACCTCGAGAGCGATCCGAGGCCGACCTTGGAGCCTGAGCCAGAACCGACTCATTGAGCCAAGGGCTCCAAGATCGAGAGACCGCGCCGATCGATCCCTTAGCTCAGCCGCCGGTGTTCGGGAGCCCGTCCTGCGGGCTGGGTCGGCGCTTCGCGGGGATGCGAAGTCGGGATCGAACGGGTCAATGGACGTTGGGCACTGACTGTGGCGCGTCGGCCGCGATGGATGATCTCGAGCGGCTCGCCCTCAAGCAACGAGTAGGTGACCTGAGTGGGCTTGACATCAACGTGGAGCTTCCGGCCACAGAAACACAGTCGGAACGCGACCCGGGCGAGTGCTTGGGGCAGGCACGGAGCGAAACTGAGGACGCCGTCGTGATCGCGCATCCCGCCGAGGCCGGCGACGACCGCGATCCAGGTTCCGGCGAGCGACGCCATGTGAAGCCCGTCGCGTGTGTCGTGGGCGATGTCCTCCAGGTCGATCAGCGCCGCCTCTGAGAGATAATCGAATGCGAGGTCGAGATGGCCGACCTCGGCAGCGACAACAGCTTGGGTGCATGCTGAAAGCGACGAATCGCGGACCGTGATGCGTTCGTAATAGTCGAAGTTGCGCGCCTTCTCCTCTTCACTGAATGCATCGCCGCGCAGGTGCAGTGCGAGCACCAGATCTGCCTGTTTGACGACCTGCTTGCGATACAGGTCGAAATAGGGAAAGTGCAACAGCAACGGATAGTGCTCAGGCGGGGTGTGCTCGAAGTCCCAGGTCTGATGTTGGGTGAAGGCTTCCGCCTGGGGGTGGACTTTGAGCTCCTTGTCGTAGGGGACGAGCATCGCCTGCGCAGCGTCGCGCCAGCTCGCGGTCTCTTCGTCGTCGACGCCCAGCTCAGCGGCGCGGTCCGGGTGACGCTCGACAACGTCGGCAGCAGCTCGAAGATTTCGCTGTGCCATCAGGTTCGTGTAGATGTTGTTGTCGGCGATCGCGCTGTATTCGTCCGGGCCTGTTACCCCGTCGATGCGGAAGCCTCCCGCGGCATCGTGGTGGCCCAGCGAGCGCCACAGACGTGCCGTCTCGACCAACAGCTCGAGGCCGACGTCGCGGTCAAATTCAGTGTCCTCATCAGCTGCAGCCCGGTAGCGAACGACCGCGTCGGCGACGTCCGCGTTGACGTGGAAGGCCGCGGTCCCCGCGGGCCAGTAGCCGCTGCACTCCTCGCCATGGATCGTGCGCCAGGGAAAGGTGGCACCACTCAGGCCGAGTTGCTCAGCGCGCGCCCGCGCCAGCTGGAGAGTGTCGCAGCGCCAGCGAAGCGCATCGGCAGCAGCGTGCGGGGCGGTGTAGGTGAGAACCTGGAGGACGAAGCTTTCCGTGTCCCAGAATGCGTGGCCATCGTAGCCAGGCCCGGTCAAGCCCTTGGCGGCGATCGCGCGTCGCTCGGTGCGAGCGCCCGCCTGCAGAACGTGGAAGAGCCCGAAGCGCACGGCCTGTTGAAGTTCGGTGTCGCCTTCTATCTCGACGTCCGAGCGCTCCCAGTAGTCGTCGAGGTAGGCGCGCTGCTCGGCGAGCAGGCCGTCCCAGCCAGCGTGGTGGGCCTGTGCGACGGCCGCTCCAACCTGATCACGGACCGCCGGTCCGGAGCGTTGGGCGGACCATCCGTAGGCGAAGAACTTGACCAAACGCAGCGGCTTCCCGGGTGCGACGTCGGCCGTCACCGTGAGGCGCGCCAGATCCGCGAAGCACTCGACGGCCGATTCGGTCCCGTCCGGGCCATCGATCAGGTGATCCATCGCCGCCGAGACCTTCAGTTGGCTCGCTTTGGTCGAGTGCACGAGGATCGCGCGCGTGCCGTCCGCGTTGAAGTACTCCGACTCCAGCGGCGAAGCCAGAGCGGCGGCGGCTCGCGGATCGCCTTCGCCTGCCGGAAGCGTCTCGTTGGTCACGAGCTCCGACTGCACGACCACGGTGGTCGGCTCCTCGAGCGGCTCGACCTCGTAGAGGATCGCCGCGACCGCGCGCTGGGAGAACGACACCAACCGAGTCGAGGTGACACGAACACCGCGCCCCGCGGGCGAAATCCATTCCGCTGTGCGCCGCAGCACTCCGTCACGCATGTCGAGGACTCGCTCGTGACTGCGTAGCTCGCCGTAGCGGACATCGAACGCCTCATCCTCGACCAGCAGCCGAATGATCTTTCCGTTCGTCACGTTGACGATCGTCTGCCCGGCCTCTGGCTGACCGTATGCGGACTCCGCGTAGGGCAGCGGGCGCAGCTCGTAGAAGCCTGCGAGGTAGGTTCCAGGCAGACCGAAGGGCTCGCCCTCGTCGAGATTTCCGCGCAACCCGACGTGGCCATTCGACAGCGCGAAAACCGACTCGGTCTGACGGAGGGTGTCCAGGTGGAGCTCCGTTTCGCGGACGCTCCACGGGTCAACCGGAAACGCCCGGTGTTGGATCATGGCGCCTCGAGCAGCTCGCCCAGATCGCCGACGACGATGTCGGCACCGTGGGCCTTCAGCTCGGCGGCTTGGCCAACGCGATCGACTCCGATCACGATCGCGAACTTCCCGGCCCGCCCGGCCTCGACGCCGACCAGCGCGTCTTCGAACACGGCGGCGTGCTCAGGAGTCTCGCCAACCGCGCGCGCGCCGGCCAGGTAGGTGTCCGGTGCCGGCTTGCCCTGCAGATGCTCGGCCTCGGCCACGTGGCCGTCGATGATCTTCTCGAACAGTTCCGCGATTCCGGCTGCCTGCAGAACGTCGCGGCAGTTGCTGCTCGAGGAAACGACGCAGCAGTGCAGGCCGGCGCTGCGCGCAGCCTTCACGAATCGAACTGAGCCCTCGTAGGGCTCGACGCCCTGTTCGTGGATGAGCTTGAGAACGATCTCGTTCTTTCGCTCCCCCAGTCCGTTGATCGTCGACGCGTCCGGAGGGTCATCCGGGCTCCCGTCCGGCAGCTGAATCTGGCGGGAAGCGAGAAACGCCCGCACGCCGTCGGTCCGAGGCCTCCCGTCGACGTACTCGTCGTAGTCGCGGACCGCATCGAACGGTGCGTCGTCCTCCCCCTGCCCGGACGGCCGCTCACTCAGGAACGCGTCGAACATCTGCTTCCAGGCCACCGCATGCACCTTCGCCGTGTCCGTGAGCACGCCGTCGAGATCGAACAGACACACCGTCACGTCGGCGGGTAGACCCAGCACCTGCCAGACCGTATCCACTAACGCGACGGAGCGCTCCAGCAGCGCGGCGCTGGCTGCAGGGCCTGTAGAACAGGCACCCAGGCGTTCAGGATGGGGGACGCCAGCCTCTGGCGAGAGTCGTCTGGCCGACCTCGATCACGTAGCCGTCGGGGTCCCGGATGTAGCAGCGAATCTCGGTTTCGTGCTGCTTCGGCGGCGTCAGGAACTCGGCGCCCCGAGCACTCCACTCGGCATACGCGGCTGCAATGTCGGCGACCCGGATGTTGAGAAAGCTGCTCACCCGATCGGGATCGGCCGGCGTCTCGAGGATGACCGTGGGCTTGTCGTCGGTGGGACCCCCGCCGAGGTTAATGATGACCCAGCTGTTGGCCAGCGCCACGTAGGTCACCTGATCACCGTCTTCGCCACCGATCACGGTGCGCCCGCCCAGAACGTCGGTGTAAAAGCGGCGTGAACGCTCGACGTCATTCGAGACGATGAAGTGCGCCAAGACCATCTCTTGATCGGTCGGGCTCATACTGACCTCCGTTGTTGACATTTTCGTCGGGACGGTCCTCCGGCACTGCACTCATCGCGCCCGTGTAGACCCTGGCCCTATGCCCGGTCGCGGGCGGGCGGGCGGCCACGCTGGACGGTCGACGCGTCCGAACACCGAAAGCGCCAGCCGCTGATAGCCGCGACACGCGGCAAGTGCCCATGAAAGCATCTTGGCCCGCACGAGATCGCGGAGACCGCACGATCGACAGGAGCCGAGGTGACCGACGCGACGCCGCACTCAGAGCACCACAAGCGCTTTCAACGAGTAGTGGACGAGACAACCAGCGAGCGGGAACACGAGTCAGCTTTCCAGCGTTTGGCCGACTGGACCTCGGCGGCGATGGGTCGCCCCGCCAACATCATCGTCTGGCTAGTTCTCGTAATCATCTGGATTGCGATCTTTGCCGCGAAACTGGTGCCGGCGGACGGCTCGTTTCTGCCGTCGTGGTTCACGGGTCAGGGCTTCAACTTTCCGCTCAACCTCATAACCACCGTCGCGGAGTTGTTCATCGGCTTTCTCGTGGCAGCGGCCTCCAACCGCGCACAGCGTGTGATCGCTGGGGTGATCGATGGAATTCGTACCGTGCTCGATCACGTGGCCGTGACAGCGGAGAAGCTGGCGATCGCCGTTCAGCAAAACACTGAGCTGACTGAGGCGGTGCACGATCTCGCGAAGCAGATTCACGAACACCTGATGGCCCAGCCGCCGGCTTGACAGCGCGGTTCGGGCCGTCACCGCGCCGTCCCGGCAGCATTCCGGAGCCAAACAGGTGGCTGGCTCGGCTAGCGTGAGGCGCGCGAGGATCCTGGCGCCCCAGCCAGACCGGTATGGCGCCCCGGGGCTTTGCGAGCTCGAGGACCACAAGCGTCCGTAGGCTCGGGTCCCGCAATGCCCGAAATCAAGCGAAACGATCCGGAGGTCCAGCAATTACGGGTACTCAGAAAGCTGAGGCAGATGGCTTGGAGTCGGTGCTCTCCGAGAACATCGACTGGCAGCCGTTTCCAGCGTTCCCGCCGACAGCTCGGCTCGCCGTCCTCGTCGGCGATCCCAACGGGCCCGGTCTCTACACGATCAGGGTCAAGCTGCCGTCAGGCGTCGAGCTGATGCCGCACCGCCACCCCGAGGACCGCGTCTACACCGTTATCTCCGGCGTCTTCTACATCGGGCTGGGCGAGCAGTTCGACGGCGACAAGTTGCTGGCTTATCCGCCCGGTGCTGTCGTGGTGCTTCCCGGGGGTACACCGCACTTTCACTGGGCGCGGTCCGGTGAGTATGTGACTCAGGTGTCGGCAATCGGCCCCCTTGGGCTCGAATACCTGGAGTCAAAGGACGACCCGCGCAACGGCTGAGCCTGCTCCCCGAGCGGTCAGTGCCCGGCTACTTGGCCGCCATCGATGTGCAGGGTCTCCCCGGTCACGAACGTGGCACGCTCCAGGTAGAGGATGCCCGCAGCGACATCGCTGATCTCACCGACGCGACCAAGCGGGTGCAAGGCCTCGTTGCCCGCGTAGGAGGCAGCGTCGTATACCGGTGTCCGGATCACGCCGAGCGAGACGGCGTTGAAGCGCACGGCTCGAGACGCGTACTCGATGGCTAGCGAGCGAGTCACCGCCGCCAGCCCGCCCTTGGTCAGAACGGCGAGCGCGGCCGGCCTGGTCGCATCGGCGTGCTCGACGAGGCTCGTTGAGATGTTGACGACGTGCCCGCCGCGCTGATCGAGCATCTGCGGGATGACGCCCTGGGTGATGTGGAAGAACCCGGCGAGGTTGACGGAGGTGATCGCGGTGAAGTCCTCGATCGTGTAGTCGGTGAACGGCTTGCCGATGAAGATCCCCGCGTTGTTGATCAGGCTGTCGATCCGCCCGAAGCGTTCCAGGGCGCACGCGATCACCCGCTGAGCCGTCTGCGCTTCGGTGATGTCGCCGGAGACAGCGGCTATCTGCGGGTCATCTGCGGGATCCATCGATAGCGATGTCGCGACGACCGCGTAGCCGGCGCGTCGAAAGGCGGCCACAAGGCCGGCGCCGATGCCGCGCGAGGCACCGGTGATGATCACGACCTTGGTCGGCTCTGAATTTTCGGTCGCGGCGCGGGCGAGCGTGGGCCCGTCTGGCGCGGGCGACTCCGCAGAACTCACTCCGAGCCGGCCTTGACCGGCTGCGTGCCCCCGACGGCGTGCCAGAGGACCTTCACGGCCTCTGCGTAAATCGCCGAGAAGCTCGGGAACGGCTGAATCGTGTCGCGCAGCACAGCGAGCGGAACGCGCGCGCGGATCGCCACGGTCGCCTGTTGCAGCCACTCCCCCGCCTCGGGCCCAAGCGCGTAGGCCCCGACCAGCCGCTCCCCGTCGCTGAGCAGCGTCAGAAAGCCGTTGGAGTTCGCGTAGGCCTGGGTGTAGGTCGCCGTCTTGGGCAGGTCTGAGACGGCCGCGGTGCCGGTGAACGAGGCCTCGCCGACGCCCACCGCGGCTGCCTGCGGGTCGGTGTATGTGACGCGTGGCACGGCGTCGTAGTTGGCCTCTCGCGGCCTGCCGAGGATGTTGTCAGCGACGACGTCGCCCTCGTACTCGCCGACATGCGTGAGCGGCCAGATCCCGGTGATGTCGCCGATCGCCCACAGCCGGTCTCCCGCGCGAAGTTGAGCATCGACCGCTATCCCGTGCGCGTTGGGCTCGATGCCGACCGTCTCGAGGCCCAGCCCCTCGACGCGGGGCCGACGGCCGGTGGCCACCAGTAGCCGGTCGCCGCGCAACTCCCGTCCATCGTCGAGCTTGAGGACGTAGTCCTCCCCGTCCCGCCGTGCTTCCACGCTCTTGCGTCCGAGGACGAGCTCGATTCCGTCGCGGCGCAGAGCATCGCTGAGCGCATCACCCAAGGCCGCAGGTTCGCGCGGGAGCACGCGCTCGGCGCCTTCGACGACCACCACCTCCCCACCGAGGCGACGAGTGACCTGGGCCAGCTCGACGCCAGCCGGTCCGCCGCCGAGCACCAGCATGCGACGCGGGACCGCCTTCATGCTCGTCGCCTCGCGCGTCCCCCACACGCCCTCGAGTTCGCGCAGGCCAGCGATCGGCGGCACGAACGGGTCCGCCCCGGCAGCAAGGACCACTTGACCGGCGCTGTAACGCACGCCGTCGACCTCCACCACGCCGGTGCCGGCGAGCCGGCCGCTGCCCCGCAGCAGGTCGATCCCGCGATCGGCCAGCCAACGCTCCTGGCCCCCGTCGGAGTAGTTCGAAACCACCGAGTCGCGCCAGGCAAGCGCCGCAGCCACATCGACCTCGGCGCTACAGGCGGCGTCGCGGCCCGCCTGTGCGGCCTCGCCGGGGCGCAACAGCGTCTTTGACGGGATGCACGCCCAGTAGGAGCACTCTCCGCCCACCAACTCGCGCTCTACAACCGCCACGCGCAGACCGCCCTGCGCAAGCGCTCCGGCGCAATGCTCGCCCGGCGCTCCGCCGCCGAGGACTATCACGTCATACGCAGCCTTCGTCTCGACGCTGCTCATCGCGACCTCCGTCGGTTTGGTTTGCGTGCTCACGGGCGATGGCGACGAGCCATCGAGTCCGCGGCGCCGCCTGATGACCTCTTGCGACGTCGCATCGCGACGGCGGCGCCGCGCGGGGCGTCAGGACGCATATGGCGACGGCGTCGATGCGGTGGAGCGCTTGTCCCATCCATGAAATTGCGAGAAGTCGCCGGCATCCCATGCTTCACGCAGCCCCGCCTTGCCCAGGTCCCAGTCTGGGCGGATCTCCTCGAACAGAGCCCGCAGGTCACGCCAGAGGTCGACGAAGGAGGGGCGCCCCCAGAACCAATAGCCGTTGTAGATCTTGTAGATCACTAGGCCCGGCCTGAGAACGATCGTGTAGGGAATCATCGGATCGTGTTCGGGGTCGGTGTACTCCTGGATCTCGAGGTCCTTCTGCACGATCCGCTCGGGGTCGGAGAGGAACGGCCATGGGGCGCCGGTCGACAGTCGAAACTCCTGGCTGGAGTGGTGGGTATCGGTCGAGATGGTCGCTACCTTCGTGTATGCGACTGCGATCTTGGGGTAGTTCGCCGCCAGCTCGAGATGCTGCTGATGCTCCTTCGGGCAGTAGTTGCCGCGGGCGAGCGTCAGGATCATCGGATCGTCACCCTGAATCTCACTGAGCTTCCGCAGCACGTCCTCGTGGTCGGGGAGCTCGTAGTCCGGAAAGGTGGCGTTGGGGGCGATGTCGGGGCGCATGGTCTACTCCTGTCACGGTGGGCTGAGTGGCCGAAACGACGAGCCCTCGAACGGGACTCGCACTCGAACGTCACCTCGATCGCGCTCACTCGACCAGTTGCTGGCCGCCGTCGATCGTGTAGGTGGATCCCGTGAGAGCGGTGTTGCTCATGATGTGGACCGCGAGCGCAGCGACGTCGGCAGGACCGACGACACGGCCGATCGGAAGCGTGCTGCTGAGCTCGTTCCGGCGTCGCTGGATGTCGTCGCCGAGAAGCGATGACGACAGCGGCGTGTCGATGAAACCGGCCTCGATCAGGTTGGCGCGCACCGGCGCCGCCTCGAGCGCCAGGTTGGCGACCAGCGCCGGAAGCGCGGCGGCGACGGTCGAGACGGTGCCCGTCCCCACGCTCGGATGAGCGCCTTCGATGGCGCTGATGAAGAGCAGCGTCCCGCCCGGCCTGAGCTTGGGCACGGCATTGCGGGCAACCTCGGTCGCGAGCAGGATCCGGTCGCCGAGCGCTTCGCGCCGTTCGTCGAAGGTCATCTCCAGGATGCCTCCGTAGTGCGGCTTGCCGGCCGTCACCATCACGTGGTCGATCTGCTTTGGCAAGGTCGCGAAGAACTGCTCCAAGGCCACCGGGTCATTAGCGTCGAAGGCCGAGGTGCTGAGCGCGCCGACATCAAGCGCGGCATTGTCCAGCGCCTCGGGTTTTCGGCCGGTGAGGATCACCTCCGCCCCCTGGGCGCGCGCGTGGCGCGCGGTTTCCAGTCCGATTCCGGAGCTCCCGCCGATGACAACGACGGTTTGTCCGAGAAGCTCAGGCGCGCGCTGGGTCTCAGCGGCTGGGGTTGCGGTGGCCATGGTTCCTCCGATGCCGGTCAGGGTGTGAGTGCATCTTGGCGCAGGGCGCATGCTTTCGCGCCCGGGCAACACCCTGGGATCCGTCCCTGGTCACACGCCCCCCGGCGCGGTGCCTCAGAGGTCCAGCACAAGATCGTCACCTGGCTGAGAACAGCAAATCAGCACGCTCCCATCAACCGGAGGCTCGATGGGGTCGGGGCTGTAGGCGACGGCGCCGGCGATGAGCGTGGTCTCGCAGGTGTGGCATACCCCCGTGCGGCACGACCAGCGAACGGGCACATCACAGGCTTCGGCCAGTTCGAGCAGGCTGCCGTAGTCGTCGCTCCAAGGGACCGCCAGGCCGCTGCGGGCGAACTCGATCGTCGGGCCGGCTCCCGGTCGACCGGCGGGCGCGTGTGGCTTTCGCGCCGGTGCGGCTGCGATGCCCGGGGTGATTCCGGGCGCAGGGCCGAACGGTTCGGTGTGGATGCGGGCGGCGTCGGTGCCGAGGGCGGCCAGACTTGCGCTGATCTCGTCCATGAACGCCGGTGGCCCACACAGGTACGCCTCGCCTTCAGGCGGTGGGTTGAGCGTGGCCACCATTGATCCGCTCAGACGGCCAGCGCGCTCGTAATCCCGGCCTTTGACATCGCCTCCGTCAGGCCGGCTGTAGTACACGTGCGCATGCGCGTTGGGAAGCGAAGTCAGGACGGCCCGGCTTTCGGCGGCGAAGGAATGCTCGCGGCCGTTGCGCGCGACGTGCAGCCACCAGATCTCCCGGGCGGAGTGCTCTGCCGCAAGCGCCTGGAGCATCGCCAGCACCGGCGTGGCGCCGATCCCGGCGCTGATCAGCAATACCGCCGAGCGCGTCTGATCGAGAATGAAGGTGCCGCGTGGTGCTGCCACATCGAGTCGGTCGCCGACCGCGAGCCGGGTGTGGAGGTAGCCGCTAACCGCGCCGTTCTCTTCGCGCTTGACGGTAATCCGGTAATAGCCCGCGCCGGGTGGCCCCGAGAGGGAGTAGTTGCGTAGCAACGACCTCTGCTGCGCGTCGGGTTGGACCCGCAGAGTCAGCCACTGACCCGGTCGCGGACTGGGGAGCGTCGCTCCGTCTGGGTCCTCGAGGCGGATCGAGATCACCGAGTCGCTTTCAGGGGCGATCGCGGCGACCTCCAGCTCGCGAAATCCGGGCCAGGCGGGCGGCGGGCTGGCGGCGGCGAGGCCAACGTTGCCGCTGCCGGCGTCCTCGTCGAGCAGAGCCCGAAACGACGCCTGCCATCCGGGGCTCAGGGCCGGTATTCGCAGCGCTCGGAGCAGCTGCTGGCGGGGGTGGCCGGGAAGGTAGAGCAGTGCGTCGACCTCGGCGACCGGCACCTGTTCGGGGCCGGAGGAGAGCTTGATGATCTCGTCTCCCGCTTGAACGTCGCCCTCCTGCAGCACCCGGAAGTAGAAGCCCGGGCGGTGGTGGGAAACGAGCAACGCCGGAATGCGTGGGTCGTTCAAGCGGATCCCGACGCGGTAGCAGGTGACCCGAGGTTGCGTGACCTCGAACTGGGCGGTCCCGATCTCGAAGCGATCGCCGACGCAGACCTCGTCGTCGCCGAGTCCCTGCACGGTGAAGTTCTCCCCGAACTGGCCGTAGACGAAGTCGTTGCGTCCGAGCTCGCGCTCCCAGTAACGATAGGAGTCGATCTGGTAGACGAAAACGGCACGCTGCTCACCACCGTGCCCCGCGAGGTCACCCTGACCGTCGCCTTCGACATTGAGCTTCCCGACGCGGCGAGACCCCGCTACCGGGTCCTTGAAGACGCCGGTGAAAACGGTCTTCCCCTGCCACGCCACGTTTTTGGGCAAGCCGACGTTGACCGACAGGAGCTTGCCAACCACGCCGGCGGGTCCGCCGTCGGAGCGAGGACCGCTGCTCGGGTTACTTTGTTGCGCACCATCCCGCGGCTTTCCTCGGTGCTCACCCGGGCCAGACGTCAGGGGAGCAGGGTCATGGGAGGCTGCTACGGCGAGATCGCGTTTCGACATCGTGCTCAAGTCGGCCCGTCCTTTCTCGTCAGCCGTGCGGATTATCCCCGCCAGCACCGGATCGTCCGGCTGAGCGAATCAAGTGAGATGCTCTGCAGGTCTGATCAGCCGCGACCCGCGGCCTTGACCCGAGACGAAACCTAGGAGGAGCGATGGTAGCCACTGACCTCGCAACCGAGACGGACACCGACAACACCGCCATCCGTTCATTCGAGGTCGGCTTCCCAAAGGCGGACATCGTCGAGCTGCGCCGGCGCGTGAACGCCACGAGGTGGCCCGAGCGCGAGACAGTCACGGACGATTCGCAGGGCGTGCCGCTCGCGATGATGCAGGATCTCGCACGCTACTGGGGGTCCGACTATGACTGGTCCAAGTGCGAGGCCAAGCTGAATGCCCTTCCGAATTTCGTGACCGAGATCGATGGCCTCGACGTTCATTTCATCCACGTCCGCTCCCAGCATGAGGACGCGCTGCCACTGATCGTCACGCACGGGTGGCCGGGCTCGATCATCGAGCAGCTGAAGATCATCGAGCCGCTGACCGATCCCACCGCCCACGGCGCGAGCGCGGCGGACGCGTTCCATCTCGTGATTCCCTCGCTTCCCGGCCATGGCTTCTCTGCCAAGCCGACGGCCACCGGCTGGGACCCGGTGCGCATCGCCCGCGCGTGGGTCGTCCTCATGAAGCGCCTCGGCTACACCCGGTTTGTCGCGCAAGGCGGCGATTGGGGCGCGGCGGTCACGCAGACGATGGGCGAGCACGCACCCCCGGGATTGCTCGGCATCCACTCCAACATGCCAGGCACGGCTCCGGCCGACCTCGTGAAGGGATTCGAGCAAGGGGCCGCGCCGCCAGCCGACCTCGTCGGCGATGAGCTGCGGGCATACCAGGAGTTGAGCAACTTCTATGCCAAGCACGTGGCCTACGCACAGATCATGGCGACGCGGCCGCAGACGCTGTACGGGCTGGCGGATTCGCCGATCGACCTTGCGGCGTTCTCGCTCGACCATGGTGATGGCACCGGCCAGCCCGGGTTGGTCGAAGGCGTTCTCAACGGAACAGTCGCGAATGCCCTCACTCGTGATGACCTTCTCGACAACATCACGCTCTACTGGCTGACCAATACCGGGGTCTCGGCGGCTCGCCTCTACTGGGAGAACAAGGCTGACTTCTTCAACGCCAAGAACATCACGATCCCGTTTGCCATCAGCGTCTTCCCGGATGAGCTTTACCAGGCACCTCGGAGTTGGGCAGAGCGGGCCTATCCCAACAACCTCATCTATTACAACCAGCTTGACCGAGGCGGCCACTTTGCGGCCTGGGAGCAGCCGGAGCTGTTTTCCGAGGAGATGAGGGCCGCGTTTCGATCGCTGCGCGCCGCCGGCTAGGCAGACGGCCCATTCAACGGGCGGAAGCTACGGCCCGGAGGGTGCAGACTGCTGCCGCTCGAGCGCTCTGCACCCTTGATGCTCGCCAAGTCTCGTTTCAGCGTCGCGATGGGCAACGCTCGCAGGCGATGTCAAGCAGGCGGCGACGTTCGTGACCGCCGCCAACGGCGACGAAGGACTGGCGAGGGCGGTCGAGCACTTGACCAGCGGGCGCCTGCGTAGTCAAGCCGCCTTGACCCAAACCGGCGGCGCTTGCTACTGAAGCCCGCCGCGGGCGGAGGTGATGCGCTGCGTGTTGAAACCGAGCCAGTGCATCCGCCCGAAGTAGCGCGCATGCTCGATCTTCAGGCAGCGGTCCATGACGACCGAAAGCCCACCTTCCTCGGCGATGCGCGCGCCCTCTTCGTTGATCACTCCGAATTGGCACCAGAGCGCCCCCGCCTGGATGGCGACGGCCTCTCGAGCGATCTCCGGCACAGCGTCGGGCGCTCTGAAGACGTTCACGATGTCCACCGCCACCGGCACCTCCGACAGCTTCGGGTAGCTCGTCTCGCCGAAGATCTCCGTCTCGCGTGGGTTGACCGGGATCACACGGTAGCCGTGGCGCTTGAGGTAGAAGCCAACGAAATTGCTGGCGCGCAGCGGGTTGGAGGACAGACCGACGATCGCGATCGTGCTCGCGTGGTGGACCACGCGCTGGATCGTCAACGAGTCCTGGTAGCGAGCGAGGTCGGTCATCTCACCCGGGCGAGGCCCTGCTCGAGATCCCAGATCAGGTCCTCCACCGACTCGGTTCCCACCGAGAGCCTGATCGTTCCCGCCCGCACCCCCGCCGCCTCGAGCTCCGCGTCGCTGAGCTGACGGTGCGTCGTGCTGGCGGGATGGATGATGAGGCTCTTCGCATCGCCCACGTTGGCGAGATGGGACCAGAGCGTCACACCGCGGATCAGGTCCTGCCCGCCGTCTCGTCCGCCGGCGCAGTCGAATGAGAACACCGCGCCCGCGCCCTGCGGGAGGTATTTCGCGACTAGCGGCTCGTATTGACCGCCGGGCAGGCCCGGATGGGTGACGTTCGAGGCAGCCGCGTGCGACGCGAGGAACTCCGCGACCGCCAGCGCGTTCTCCACGTGGCGCTCCATCCGCAGCGACAACGTCTCGATCCCCTGAAGAAACAAGAACGCGTTGAAGGGCGACAGCGTCGCTCCGAGATCGCGCAGCGTCTCCGCACGTAGCTTCATCAGGTAGCCGTAGACGCCGAACGTCTCGTGAAATTGCAAGCCGTGGTAGGCCGGCGACGGGTTCGCGACCACCTCAAAGCGCCCGTTCGACCAGTCGAACGTGCCGGAATCGACAACCACACCGCCGATGCTCGTCCCGTGTCCGCCGATGAACTTGGTCGCCGAGTGGATCACGATGTCCGCCCCCCATTCGATCGGGCGGCACAGATACGGCGTCGCGAACGTGTTGTCGACGATCAGAGGCAGATCGTGTTCATGGGCGATGCTTGCGATGGCCTCGATGTCGAGGACGTTGCCGGCGGGGTTGCCGATCGTCTCACCGAAGAACGCCTTGGTCTGCGGCTGCACGGCATCGCGCCAGGCGTTCAAATCATCCGGATCGACCCACGTCAGCTCGACGTTCATTTTGCGCAGGAGATGTTTGAACTGGTTGATCGTCCCCCCGTAGAGCGCCGCGGAGGAGACGACATGATCGCCGGGCTCGAGCAACGTGAAGAGTGATGCGGCCTGCGCGGCGATGCCGCTCGCGAAGGCCACCGCTCCGACTCCGCCCTCGAGGCTCGCCATCCGCTCTTCGAAGACCGCGACGGTCGGATTCATGATCCGCGAATAGGTGTTCCCGTACTCCTGCAGGTTGAAGTAGGCGGCGGCCGACTCGGGATCCTCGAATACGTAGCTGGCGGTCTGGAAGATCGGCGTCGCCCGAGCGCCGGTGTTTGGGTCCGGACGCTGACCGGCGTGGAGCTGGCGCGTCTCGAAGCCGAAAGCGCGCGCCTCCTCCGCTCCCCTGCGGTCACCACTCATGCAGGCTCCCCGAGGAAGCGGCGGATGATCGGCGTCTGCTGCGCCTCCTCCAGCAGGAAGCAGTCATGACCGTATGGGGCGTCGATCACGTGGAGCTCGACCGGTTTGCCGAGTGCGCTGAGCGCCGTCTCGATCTCGTGCGCCCCGGCCGGCGGGTAGAGCCAGTCGGAGCTGAACGAGATCAACAGCGTCCGCGCCGCAACGTCTTCGAACGCGCGCGTCAGCGAGCCGCTGCCATGCTCACGCGCGAGATCGAAGTAGGTCAACGCCCGCGAGGTGTAGAGATAGGTATTGGCATCGAAGCGCTTGACGAAAGAGTCGGCCTGGTGTCTGAGGTAGCTCTCGACCTCGAACTCGGGCTCGACGAGCGTATAGCGGATGTCCTTGGCGAACTGGAGCCGCCGGCCGAACTTGTCCTCGAGCGCGGCGGCGGAGAGGTAGGTGATGTGCCCGATCATGCGGGCCACCCCCATGCCCGCGTGCGGGGCCTGCGCCGTGCCGTAGTAACGACCTCCCTGCCACGCCGGGTCCGCCATGATCGCCTCCCGCGCGATCGCGTTCCAGGCAACCCCCTGCGGCTGGAGCGCGTGGGTACTGGCGATCGCCACCACGGCGTCGACCTGGTCCGGGTACATGATCGCCCATTCGAAGGCCTGCATCCCGCCGAGTGAGCCCCCAGCCACGGAGACGAGCCGCTCGATCCCGAGCTCGTCAAGTAGGGCGCGCTCGGTTCTCACCATGTCGGCGACGCTGATCACCGGGAAGTCCGGCCCGTAGGGTCTTCCCGTCGCGGGGTCGGGAGAGGATGGTCCCGTCGTTCCCCGGCAGCCACCGAGCAGGTTCGTGGAGATCACGAAGTAGCGGTCGGTGTCGAAGGCCTTACCGGGTCCGATCATCCCGTCCCACCAACCCAGGCCCTTGCCTGCCTCGCCGTCGTGGTCGTCGGCGCCGAACCCGTCACGGGTGCTGCTCGGTGCGACTTCCTTCGAGACACCGGCGGCATGCGCGTCGCCGCTGAGCGCGTGACAGACCAAGATCGCGTTGTCGCGCCCGGGTGAGAGGGCGCCATAGGTCTCGTAGGCGACGCGAACCGGATGAAGCGTCGCTCCACAGTCGAGCACCACCGCGTTCGGGAGGTCCATGTACTGCGTCTCGACGGCTCCCACCGAGCCGGCGAGGGGAGCGGCTGTCACTGTCATCTCTCCATCGCGAGCGTCATCGACGTGTATTCTCCCGATATCCGATCGGGATTCCAGCTTACGACACGAGAGGGGCGTGAAGGTCGATGGCAAGCACGGTCGACAACGGAGTCAACGTCCAGGCACTGCTCGAGGCCCGGGAAGTACTCGCCGGCGCGCCGGAGGCCGCCCAGTTCACCTGGAGAGCGTCCTCGAAATGGCAAGACGGCGTGTACAGCACGACGACGATCCAGAACTATTTCGGCCTCGGCGAAGAGCACAGCCACAAGAGTGAGTCTGTCTTCGACGCCGATCACCCGGACGTCTTCGCGGCCGAGGACAGGGGCATCACGCCAATCGAGTACCTCCTGGTGGGGCTGGCGAGCTGCCTGACCGCCGGCGTGGCGGCAGTCGCGCAGAACCGCGGCATCCAGCTTCACTCGGTTGAGGCGACCGTGGAAGGCAACCACGACATCCGGGGGATCCTCGGGGACACAGACGTTCGCAACGGCTACAACGACATCCAGGTTACGTTCAACATCGATGCGGACGCCTCCCAAGAAGAGATCGAGGCGCTCGTCGCCCAGTCCCAGAAGCGCTCGGCGGTGTTCGACGCACTGACCAACCCGACCGAGGTCACGGTCGCCGTAGCCTGAGCGCAGAACGATCGAGCGCTTCACCACCGTCGTCATCGGCGCCGGGCACGCCGGCCTCGCCGCCAGCCACTTCCTGAGCGAGCGGTCGATCGACCACGTCGTACTCGAGCGTGGGGAGCCGGCGAATTCGTGGCGGCACGACCGCTGGGACTCCCTGCGGTTGCTGACCCCCAACTGGCAGAGCGGACTGCCAGGTCTCCCCTACGAGGGCGACGATCCCGACGGCTACATGACGGCGCTCGACGTTGTGGAGCTCATCACCCGGTTCGCCGCGAGCGTGGCGGCGCCGGTTCGCACCGCGACGATCGTGACCTCGCTGCGCCGCCTCGGCGACGGTTACCGCGTTGTCACCAGCCAGGGTGAGATCGACTCGCGGTCGGTACTGATCGCGAGCGGTGCGTGCAATCTGCCCACGGTGCCCGGCTTCGCGGACGCCGTTCCCGCCGGAGTCCAGCAGCTGACGCCGCTGGAGTACCGCAATCCGGACCAGCTGCCCGAGGGCGGCGTGCTCGTCGTCGGAGCGTCCGCCACGGGGGTACAGCTGGCGGCCGAGCTGAGGCGGTCGGGTCGCGCGGTCACGATGTCGGTCGGTGAGCACGTGCGACTCCCTCGCGTCTATCGCGGCCGCGACGTCCTTTGGTGGATGGACAAGGCCGGCGTTTGGGACCAGCGCTACGACGAGCTCGACGACCTCACGCGGGCGCGGCGCCTGCCATCGCCGCAGCTCGTTGGGACCCCCGAACGCTCGACGCTGGACCTCAACGCGCTGAGCGCGATGGGCGTCGAGTTGGTCGGGCGCTGGGCATCGGTACGCGACGGGCGCGCGCTCTTCTCGGGCGGGCTTCGGAACGTCATCTCGCTGGCGGACCTCAAGCTGAACCGGCTGCTCGACGGATTCGACGAATGGGCTCCCATGCACATGCGGGCGGACGCGGGGGAGCTCACTGCTCCTGAGCGCCTCGCCCCAACGGAGGCGCCGTCGGCACCGCGTTGGCAGCTCGACCTTCGCAGCGGCGAGATCGCGACGATCGTCTGGGCCACCGGTTTTCGCCCGGACTACGGTTGGTTACACGTGCCGGTCATCAACGCGAAGGGCGGCCTTCGTCACGACGGTGGCGCCGTCGACAGCCCCGGGCTGTACGCGTTGGGCCTCCCTGTCCTGCGGCGGCGCAAGTCCACGTTTCTCCACGGCATCGAGGACGATGCACGCGAGGTGGTGGATGAGCTCCACCGGTATCTAGCCGGCGGCCGACACTCGCGGGAGCCGCGCGAGACGGTGCGCTCGTAGCGCGTGTCTTGCCGACCTCGCCTGTTCGGGCCGCACGGCGGCGGGCGGTTGCGGACGGCTGAGAGCGGGGTAAGAACCGATCGCACCCCCTGGCCTGCAAGGCACCCGCGGGGTGACAGTGGCATTGCCACGGCTCCGTGGCGAATGCCACTCGCTAGCGCCGCCCAACCGAAAGGACGAGGAAGTTATGGAACAGAAGCCGAGCAATCACGACGAGGAGGCCTGGCCCCCCGAGCGCCCCCCGTTTCGCGACTCTGGGGTCGGCGAGGGCGAGCCGCCCGACGAGGATGACATCGAGCCCGCCGTGCCGCCAGCATTCGACCCGGCCACCCGACGGCGGAAGGGCACACCGTAACGCGCTCGCGCACTCCTCTGCGGGATACGCACCGCCGTAGGGAACGATCAGAGCATCGGCCTCACCCGGATCGGCGTCGCCCCAAGTCGGCCACGAGCGCGGAGTGATCCGAGAGGCCCTCTTCGCGCCAACTGTGTTCGTAGTGGCAATCCTCGACCGCGAGGTCGGCCGAGACGATCAGGTGGTCGAGGCGGTAGCCGCCGTCCCACCGTGTCCAGCCCCAGCTGATTTCGCCGGCCGGCTGGGGGTGCAGGAGCCTGAAGGCGTCACGGTAGCCGTAGACTTCGAGCCCGCGGATCAGCGAGAGTTCGGCTGCGTCCCAGCGTTCTCCGCGGTCGCATCGCATGCGGCCGTAGCGATCGCGGGCGAAGGTCCACACGGAGCCGTCGCCGAGCTCCTTGCGCGGGGTGTTCAGGTCCCCACAGAGAATCCGCGCATACCCCGGGGAGCGGTCGGCGAGGTGGCGGAAGATGGCCTCGTGCGTGCGTACCTTCGCCATGCCGGGCTTGGGGCTGATCGGGGAGTGCACGTTGACAACCTCGGTTCCGTCGCTCAGGTGGACCGCGAGAACGCGCTCCGGCCAGGGCACGTGATCGACGAGAACCGCGTGAAGAGAGGTGCGGGCAGCCGTCAGCACCGCCAGCGGTCTCGGCCGCCCCGGCAGCGGTAGCTCACCGTGGGCGATTCCGCAATACCCGGCCTGCGCCAGGAGGGCGTACCAGAGCGGGACGGCCCGGGGAGTGATCTCCTGCAGGCACACCACGTCCGCGTCGAGGCCGAGCACTCGCTCGGCTTGTTCTGACAGGAGCTTGAGGCGCCCAGCGACGTTCCAGCTGACAAGCCGCATCGACGTGGGCGTCCTCGGGCCGGCCGTGTCTACTGCTGCTCCTGCGGGCACCAGAAGGTCGTGCGACCGCCGATCCGCGTTCGCGAGAGTGCGCTGCCACAGCGCGGGCAGTAGCCGTCGAGCTTGCGGTGGGCGATCAAGCTGCCTGTATGGGCGCCGCCCTTGGCGAGGGCTCGACGCAAGGCGGCTCGTGTGGAGCGGCGAAGCTCGTCGAGTTCATCGTCATCCAGCTCCCGGGCCGGGCGTCGGGGATCGATCTTCGCCTGCCAGAGGATCTCGTCAGCGAGAAGATTTCCCACGCCGGCGATCACTGCCTGGTCCATGATCCGAGCCTTGATCGGGGCGCTGCCACGACCCACTCGGTCTCGGAAGTGCGAGCGGGAGGCTATGGCCGCATCGGGCCCGAGACGTGAGAGGTCGGGTGCCAGGATCGCGCGGCCGAGCCGGCGCTTGTCGCGCAGGGCGACGCGCGTGCCATCCTCGAAGCTGAGCGCGAAGCGATCCCAGCGCTCATGCGGCTCCTCATCGACGGCGATGCGTCCGGCCATCCCGAGATGAAGGCCGAGGACGACGCCCTCAACGTCGGTCGCGCACCACAGCGTCTTGCCGATCCGGTTCGCGCTGACCAAATGCCGACCCAGCAGCGCGGACGCGATTTCGCCCGGCGGGTGGGGACGCGAGACATAGGTGTCGTGGTCATCGACGGACACGATGCGCCGATCGAGGGCATGCGCCGCGAGCAGGCTACGAGCACGCTCGGCTTCCGGAAGTTCAGGCACTTCCCGACCCTACACCGGTCCGCCGGCGGCGCCCCGCAGGGGCCGGCCGCGACGCCGCCGAGGGCATCCCGGTGGTATGGCGCGCGCAGCCCGGCTCACTCACCCGTGCTGCGCAACACCTGGAGTGAGCGGGACGCGACGGCCACGACCTGCCCTGGATCCCCCCCGCCCCCCGTGTCCTCCTCCGCTGTGCTCAACTCAAGCGTCCAGGTCACTGCGTGCTCGTCGTCGGGAAGCACGAACTCGACACTCTCGTGATGGGCGTTCACGAGGATGAGGAATGAGTCTCCCGACGGCGCGTCCTTCTCGGGAGCCACGGACATTTCGCGGCCGTTCAGGAAAACCGCGATCGCGCGCGTGTCCTCCCGCTCCCAGTCGCTCTGGGTCATCGGCTCGCCATCGCCGCGCAGCCATCGCACATCAGCGGCGCCCGACTCGCCGGCGTCGCCGACCAGGAAGTTTCGCCGCCGGAACACGGGCTCTCTGCTGCGCAGGGCGACGAGCCGCTCGGTGAACGCTCGCAGGTCCTCGTCGGCTGTCCCCCAGTCAAGCCACGAGAGCTCACTGTCTTGACACCAGCCGTTGTTGTTGCCCTGCTGGGAGCGCCCGCTCTCGTCGCCGGCGAGGATCATCGGCGTGCCCTGCGAAAGCAGAAGCGTGGCGAGGAGATTGCGGCGTTGGCGGGCACGGAGGGTCGTCACCGCGGGGTCGTCACTGGGACCTTCGACGCCGCAGTTCCAAGAGCGGTTCGCGTCGTTGCCGTCGCGGTTGTCCTCGAGATTGGCCTCGTTGTGCTTCTCGTTGTAGGAGACGAGGTCCGCCAACGTGAAGCCGTCGTGTGCTGTGACGAAGTTGATCGAAGCTTGAGGACGCCGGCCGTCTCCATAGAGGTCGCTGGATCCGGCGAAGCGCTGGGCGAACGCTGCCAGAGTCGCCTCACCTCTCCAGAAGTCGCGGATGGTGTCGCGATATTCGGCGTTCCACTCGGCCCATAGCACAGGGAAGTTGCCGACCTGGTAGCCCCCCGGGCCGACATCCCAAGGCTCGGCGATCAGCTTCACTCGAGAGAGAACCGGATCCTGATGAATCGCATCGAAAAAGGACGAGAGGCGGTCGACCTCATAGAAGGTCCGCGCCAGGGTGGGAGCGAGATCGAACCGGAAGCCGTCGACATGACATTCGGTGACCCAGTAGCGCAGCGAGTCCATGATCATTCGCAGCACAGAGGGATTGGTGGGGTCCAGCGTGTTGCCGGTGCCCGTGAAATCCATGTAGTACCTCGGGTCCTCGTCGCTGAGGCGGTAGTAGACGGCGTTGTCGAGTCCCTTGAAGGCGAGCATCGGTCCGAGCTCGTTGCCCTCAGCCGTGTGGTTGTAGACGACGTCGAGGATCACCTCGATGCCCGCGCGATGGAGCGCCTTCACCATCCCCTTGAACTCCGCGACCTGTTCACCCCGCGTGCCGGAGGCACCGTAGGGCGCGTGCGGAGCGAAGAAGCCGATCGAGCTGTAGCCCCAGTAGTTGGAGAGTCCACGCTCCATGAGAAAGCTCTCGTCGGCGAACTGGTGCACGGGCAAGAGCTCGACGGCCGTCACCCCCAGACTCCGCAGGTACTCCGTCGCCTCGTCCGAGGCCAGGCCCGCGTATGTGCCACGAAACTCCTGCGCGATCGCCTCGAGCCGTCGCGTGAAGCCCTTGACGTGCAGCTCGTAGATCACGGTCTCGTCCCAGGGCCGCGAGGGCGGCGCATCATCCTGCCAGTCGAAGTTGTCGTCCACGACCACGCATTTGGGGATGGCCGGGGCATCGTCGGCGGGGTCAGCGACAAGGTCCGCGTCGACCTCGCCGGTCGGTTGGTAGGGCATGGCATTTGCCGCACCCCAGTCGACGACCCCGTCGATCGCCTTGGCGTAGGGATCGAGCAGGAGCTTGGCCGGATTGAACCGGTGACCCGCGCTCGGATCCCACCGACCATGCACGCGGTAGCCGTACCGCTGACCGGGTCCAACGCCAGGCACGTAACAGTGCCACTGGAACGCCGTGCGCTCGGTCAGCGGAACGCGCACCTCAACCTCGTCGGCGTCGAAGAGGCACAGCTCGACCGTCTCCGCATTCTCAGAGAACACGGAGAAGTTGGTTCCCGCTCCGTCCCACGTCGCGCCTGGTGGCAGCGCCTCGCCTGGGAGAATCTCGATCGCTCCCCGGTCGCTCGTCAGCGCGACATCCATGGCTACGAGGGCCCGCTGCCGGCAGCCTCGCTTTGCAGCTCCGCTTCCGCGCGCTGCCAGTTCTCCGCCGCGGACCCGGCGTCATCGCGCTGGGAGATCTCGTAAGCCCGCTGGCGGATCGCTTCCTCATTCGGCGCACCGTTCTTGCTCGCCGCTTGTTCCTTTTCTTCCGCCTTCTGACTTGCCATGCGACAGCTCCTTCCTTGTATCGGGTGAGGTCGCATCTCTACCCCGACAAGGACACTTCAATCCAGGCCGGCCTCGCTTCCCGACCTGGGCGCCGCTCAGCGTCAACGCCGATGCCGGAGCGGGTCCCGCTGCGAGTTCACGCAGCAGTAGATCGCGCGCCGCATCGCGCATCGGCTCACGATACGGGCAGGTCACGGGCCACGTGTCGACGCACGCTGGCACGCCCCAGACTGGCCGCGAGCTGCGCCAGCTATCGTCTCGCGGCAGCGAATTTCCGGCCGACCCGCAGCAGAGGAGAGTGCATGTCCCGCTTCGCCACCGTGAATCTTTTGGATGTCGAGGACTCGATGGGCGACCGAGCCCCGGGC
>DASXEZ010000159.1:0-8996 GCA_036489875.1 Solirubrobacteraceae bacterium
ACCCGGGCTGCCGATCATCCTCGCGCTGCTGCTGCTGTTCGACGTACTCATCGGTGTCCTCGTCTTCGTCGTGCTCGTCCAATACCTCGCGGTCGAGCGGACCGCGGTGCGCACCGACGTGCTCAACCGGCTGACCGGATGACCTGGGCGCTCTACACGATCCTCGCCGTTCCGCTCGCCGCCGTGCTGCTCACACTGGTCGACGGATGGCGGCTCGCTCGCGCCGCGACCTGCGTTTCCGGCCTGGTCTCGCTGGCGCTGGCGATCGTGATCGCGGTCAAGGTCGACCACGGCCGCGTCCTGCACGGCGCAGGCGGGTGGCTGCGCGTCGACTCGCTCGGCGCCGTGTTCCTGCTCGCCACCGGGCTGCTGTACGCGATGGCCGGGGTGTTCTCGATCGGCTATCTCGGCGTCGAGGAGCACCGCTCCGGTTTCCCCCGGTTCGCGAAGCGGTACTTCGCGCTGCTGAACCTGTTCGGCTGGTCGATGCTGCTGGTCCCGCTCGCCGCGGACTTCGGGACGCTCTGGGTCGCCGTCGAGCTGACGACGATCATCTCCGCGCTGCTGGTCGCGATCGACCGCACCGACGCCGCGCTCGAGGCGTCCTGGAAATACGTGCTGATCGCCTCCAGCGGCCTCGGGATCGCGCTGCTCTCAATCATCGTCCTCTACGCCACCGGCACGCATGTGCTCGGCAGCGCCTACGTGCCGCGCTTCGAACGGTTCCTCCAACACGCCCACGGGCTCTCCCCCGACGCGGTCCGCCTCGCGTTCGTGCTCTCACTCGTCGGGTTCGGAACCAAGGTCGGGTTCGTCCCGATGCACACCTGGCTGCCCGACGCGCATAGCGAAGCACCAGCTCCCGTGTCGGCCCTGCTGTCGGGGTCGCTGCTCGCCGGCGCGTTCTACGCGATCCTGCGCTTCTTCCAGGTCACCGTCGCGACCGGCAACCGGGCGTTCGGCGAACACGCGCTGATCGTCTTCGGCGTGATCTCACTGGTCGCCGCCAGCTTCTTCGTGCTGCGGCAGGGCAACTACAAGCGGCTGCTCGCGTACTCCTCGATCGAGCACATGGGGATCATCGCACTGGGGATCGGGTTCGGAGCGCCGTTGGCGGTCGCCGGGGCGCTGCTGCACGTGATCACCCACGCCTCCGCGAAGGGCCTCGCGTTCTTCGGCACCGGGTCGCTGCTGCGCGGCTATGACACCAAGGAAGTCGATGGCGTCACCAACGCCGGGCGGGCGATGCCGTGGACCGGCCCGATGTTCCTCGCCGCCGCGCTCGCGCTGTGCGGGCTGCCGTTATCGGGCGTGTTTCGCAGCGAGTTTCAAATCGTCGCCGGCGGCTTCGCGCAGGCGCAGTACGTCGGCGTGACGCTGCTGATCGTGTTCGTCAACCTCGCCTTCTTCGGGATCATCTGGCACACCGGACGGATGGTCCTCAGCGCTCCCGCTGCTCCCGGCGACGCAGCGGCGGCCGACGTCCCGCTGGCGCGGGAGCGCAGCGCGTGGATGATCGCCGGCATGCTCGGCTGCCTGATCGTCGTCGTCGGGCTCGGCGTCCACCTCCCTGGCGATCTCTCCGCGCTGCTCGCCAACGCCCGCCACCGACTCGCGTTCCCGGCGTGACCAGCGCGCTCCAGGACCCCACAGGCCTGCCCGCCTATCTGCCCGGTCACCTCGAAGCGGTGCGCGAAGCGGCCCCGCCGGCAGAGCTGCGACTGCGTGTCGGCGCTGCGGACTTCGATCTCGCCGCGCGGGCGCTCAAGGACGCGGGTGCCCGGTTCGTGACCGTCTTCCTCGCCGACACGCCCGAACCCGCGCTGGTTGGCGTGTTCGCCCTGCACGGAGAGCTGATCATGCTCCGCGCCTCCGCCGGCGACGGCGACCCGCTGGCCGCCACCGCGATCGATGATTGGTGGCCGGCAGCGCGCTGGCCCGCCCAGGAACTCCGCGAACGCCACGCAACCGGGACAACCGCCCTCGGGCAACGGCAGCTGACCGCCCCCGACGCCGACGTCCTTGACCGGCGGGTGCACGGCCTGGATGTGTTCACGATCCCCTATGGGCCGGTCCGCTCGGGCATCTTCGAGGCGATCCAGTTTCAGATCGAAACCGGCGGCGAGGACGTGCCGCGCATCCAGACGCGTCCGTTCTTCAAACACCGCGGCCGCGAACAGCGCTTTATCGGTCTGGCGCCCAGCGAGGGCGTGTATGTCGCCGAACGCGTCGCCGGCATCGCCACCATCGCCTATGCCACCGCGTTCGCCCAGGCCGTCGAGCGCGCGCTCGACGTCGCGGCCCCCGCCCGTGCGGAGCGCTGGCGCGCGGTCTACGCCGAACTGGAACGGATG
This sequence comes from Solirubrobacteraceae bacterium, assembly GCA_036489875.1. GTDB lineage: Bacteria > Actinomycetota > Thermoleophilia > Solirubrobacterales > Solirubrobacteraceae > Palsa-513. Next base: position 2,355 of record DASXEZ010000159.1, read on the forward strand.
GCCTGCCATCTCGACGTGATCGCCAAGGAAGCCGAGACCACCGCACTCTACGTCGGGCAGGCGCGCTTTCAGATCCTCAAAGAGCGGGTCGTGCGTCTGCGCGCGCGGCTCACCGGCAGCCGCTTCGCGCGCGGGATCGTCGTTCCCGGCGGCGTTCGCCGCGAGGGCGCCGTCGAGCTCGACGAGCTCCTCGCCGCCGTCGCGGAGCTCGAGCGTGAGTTGCGTCGCGACCGCCGGCTGTTCCTCGGTACCGCGTCGATGACCGACCGTCTGATCGGCGCCGGTCGCCTGGAACGCACGCTGGTCGAGGAATACGGGGCCGTCGGCCCGCTCGCACGCGGCTCCGGGGTGTCCACCGATGCCCGCCACGAGCGCCCCTACGGCGACTACGAGCGCCTCGGGCTGCGCGTCATCACCCACCGCGACGGCGACGCGATGGCGCGCATCAACGTCCGCTTCGGCGAACTCGCAGAATCGCTGCGGCTGCTGCGCCAAGCCATCGATCACCTGCGCCGCTACGACGGGCCGCTCGCCAACCCGCTGCCCGCCGGCCGCAGCGGCGCCGCGCTCGGGTGGGCTGAGGCGCCGCAGGGCGAGCTTGTGATCTGGGTCGAGATCCGCGACGGGCTGCTGCACCGCGTTCACATCGCCTCGCCGTCGCTTCGCAACTGGGCGCTCTTCGACCACGCCTTCCCCAGAGACGTACTGACCGACTTCGCGTTCATCGAACACAGCTTCGGGCTGACCCCGGCGGGAGCTGACCGCTGATGCTCGAGTGGATCGCCCGCGGCCTACACAAGCGGCGCATCACCACCCGCTACCCGCGCCGCCAGGAACCCGCCCCCTCGGGCTTTCGCGGCTCGATCGCCGTGCTCGACGCCCTCGACGCCCCAAGAGAGCTCGCGGGCCTATGCCCGACCGCCGCGATCACGGTCGACGCACGACGGCGTCTGAGCGTCGACCGGGGACGCTGCATCCTCTGCGGCGCCTGCGTCGAGGCGGCACCGAAGCGCTTCGCGTTCGATCACCGCTACCAGACGGCCGCGCGCACACGATCCGCGCTGATCGTTCCCGAGGACACCGAGGCGGCCCTTGAGCCGTTGCGGGCCACGCTCGCCGAGCAGGCGCGGGCACTGCGCCGCTCGATCCACGTCCGCCACATCGACTGCGGCTCCGACGGCTCGGAGGAGTGGGAGATCCAGGCGCTGTGGAACCCCTACTACGACATCCAACGCCTCGGGTTCTTCCTCACCGCCGCACCCCGCCACGCCGACGTCCTGCTCGTCACCGGCCCCGTCACGAACGCGATGCGCCTACCCCTCGAGCGGACGTGGCGCGTGATGCCGGAGCCGAAGGCGCTCATTGCGGTTGGCACCGAGGCATGTTCCGGCGGCCTCACGACCGCGGAAGCGCTGTCCGCTGGCGGCGTCGACACGGTGTTGCCCGTCGATGTGTACGTCCCGGGCTCCCCGCCCGCGCCGATCGCGATCATGCACGGCCTTCTCCTTGCCACCGGGCTGCTTGCAAGTCCCGCCGGGGTGCCGGCATGACCGCGCTGTTTGCGCTCGCGATGAGCCTGCTCGCGCTCGCGCCGCTCCTCACCATCCGCGTCGCCCGCGCCGGCGCGCTCGCCGCGGCAGCGGGCTGCGTGCTGCTGGTGATCGTCGGAGTGGACGCGGCGCTGGACGGCGCGCGCCCCGTACTCGAGCTCGGCGGCTGGCTTGGCTTCGGCTCCAGTGCGCTGCGCGCCGACGGGCTCGCCGGGATCTTCCTCGCGCTCACCGGGCTCGTCGGAGCCGCAGTATCGCTCAGCTACGCCGAGCTATCACCCGGGCGCTGGCAGACCGCGCTCGGCGCCACCCTGCTGCTGTTCGTCGCCGTCGCGATCGCGTGCGACAACGCGTTCCTGTTCTTCCTCGCCTGGGAGGCGATCACCGTCTGCGTGTACCTGATCGCCTCAAGCGGCCGCAACCCCGGGGACATGATCGCCGGCTACCTCACCGGCGGGCTCGCGAAGATCGGCGGCGCCGCGCTACTCGCCGCGTTCGCCCTGCTCTACGCCCACACCCACAGCTTCTCCCTCGAGGTCTGGGCGCACGCGCCGCTGGCCGCCGGCACGCGCAGCGTGCTCTTCGCGCTGTTCCTCGCCTGCTTCGCCACCAAGATCGGCGTCGTCCCCCTGCAGGGCGGGCTGCCCGCCGGCTACGGGTCGGCACGCAGACTCGGCGCCGCGTCACTCTCGGTCGCGCTGTGCGCCGGCTTCTACGGTCTGTGGCGCTTTGAGTTTCAGATCCTCGGGCCGCTCCCCACATGGTGCGGCGACGCGCTGCTGATCCTCGGGGGCATCACGGCGCTCGCGGGCATCACCTACGCCCTCACCCAGGACAACCTGCGGCGGTTCCTCGGATACTCGACCGTCGAGCACGCCGGTGTCGTGCTCGTCGGGTTCGGCGTCGCGCTGCTCGGCCAGGCCGCGCACAAACCGGTTCTCGCCGCCGCCGGGCTCCTCGCCGCGACGCTGCACATCGTTGCTCACAACCTCTCAAAGACGCTCGCGCTGATCAGCATCGACCGCGTCGAGCAGGCGACCGGTGAGCGCACGATCGACCCGCTCGGCGGGCTCTCGCGGCGCCTGCCGCTCAGCGCGCTCGCGCTCGGACTTTCGTCGCTGACGCTCGCCGCGATCCCGCCGCTCGGCGGATTCGTCAGCGAATGGTTCACCTTCGAAGCCCTCCTGCAAGGCTTTCGCATGCCGACGCTCCTCTCACGCCTGCTCTGTGCGCTCGCCGCGGCCGCGCTCGCCCTCACCGCCGGCCTCGGCCTGCTCGCCTTCGCCAAGTACTACAGCTTCATCTTCCTCGGCGCCGCCCGTCGCACCCTGCACCTCGACGGCGAACCATCCCGACTCCCGGTCGGCATGATCGCCCTGGCGGTGGTCGTGCTGTTCCTCGGCACCGTCGCGCCATGGGAGATCCACGCCCTCGGCGCCGGCCTGCAACCGCTGCTCGGCTTCAACGCCGCGAACGCCACGATCACCCATCCGCTCACCCTCGGCCCCGTGTTCGCCAACTTCTCCGTGCTCGCCCCGACGTGGCTGAGCATCGTCCTGCCCGCCTACGTCGTTCTCGCTTTGCTCGCCGTGCGCGTCACCCGGGGGCGCAGCGTCCGCCGCAACCCGGTACGCCGCGAGCCGGTGTGGGTCACCGGCAGCGGCGCCAACCTCGACGCCGTGCAATACCGGCCCTCGGCGTACTCAAACCCGATGCGCGTGATCCTCCGCGGCCCACTCGGCTACCGCACCCGCCTACTCCCCACCGCCGACGGACCCGGATCGTTCACGCTCGATACCAGGGTTGTGCTCGCCGTCGATCGCTTCCTCTACACGCCCGCCGCCAGCCTCGCGCTGCGGATCGCGGCCCGCGTCCGTGCTTTCCAATCCGGGCGGCTGTCCGCCTACCTGCTGTACATGCTCGTAGCTCTGATCGTTGCCCTGTCCCTCGTCCCCATCCTCCACTGAATGTTCCAACGAATCCTCACTGCCTGGGACGGCTCGCCAGTCGCGGTACGCGCCTTCGATGTCGCGATCGACATCACCCGCCGCTACAACGCCGAGCTCGTCGCCGTCTCCATCGCCTACTCCCCCGCCCACGCCGAAACCGCCGCCGACCGCGACGAATCCGCCGACGCCGCGCACCGCTACCTCACCGACACCTTCCACGACGTCGCCGACCGCGCCGTGCGCGCGGGCGTCAGCGTCGAGCACCAAATCATCGACGGCGACACGCCCGCCCAGGCGCTCGCCGACTACGCCCACGAGCACAGCTTCGACCTCATCATCTGCGGACACCACCACACCCGCCGCGCCGGCCGGCTCCTCCTGCGCGGCGTCGCCCAGGACCTCCTCGCCATCACCACCATCCCCATCCTCATCGTCAGTAACGACGACCAATGAACAAACCCCGCCATCCGCGCAACACCCGAGCGCGTGCCCAGCGCGACACCGACGGTATCGGTCGCAGCCGTCGCTCTCCGCGTGAACCCGACCACGACACCCGCCCGTGACGGGACCCGCACCTGATCGGGGCCGCGGCCGAGTCGTCGCGGTCGAAAGCGGGGTCGGAGCGATCCTCGTGATCGGCGGGGTGCTCCTTGGCCGCGTCGGCGGCATCGTTGACTATGTCGGGCTCGCTCTCGTGTTCCTCGGCGGCTGGGCACTGGTGCACGCCATCCTCGTCGGCATGGGCCTCACCAAACTGCCCGCAACCGCGACGGCACCGCCCACGCTGACATCACCTCGGCGGGAGCAGCCCGCGAGCATCCGCGCGCGACGAGGCGAGATCATTCGCATCGAGCTCATCTCCTGCATCTGCTGCGCCGCCCTCGGGGCAATCTTCGAAACCGGCGGTCACACGCTCCGCGAAATCGCGTTCGCACTCTTCGGCTGGGCAGCAGGAACCGGTCTGCACCTGACGCTGATGGGGGTCACATCGACGGTCAGCAAACGTCGCCGACAGCCCTAAACGACGGTGCTGTCCGGGATCGACAGACGCGAGCTCGCGGCGATATCGCTCGGCGGAGCTGTCGGCGCGCTGGCACGCGTCTGGCTTGGCGAACGCTTCCCAAGCGCAGCCACGAGCTGGCCGTGGGTGATCTTCGCGATCAACGTCACCGGGTCGTTTGCGCTCGCCTATTTCGCGACCCGTCTGGGGGAGCGCCTGCCGCAGTCGACCTACCGCCGGCCGTTGCTGGGGACCGGGTTCTGCGGCGCCTACACGACGTTCTCCACGATGCAGGTCGAGATCCTCAAAATGATCGACGCGCACCGCTTCGGGCTCGCCGCCGGCTACGCGTTCGCCAGCATCACCGCCGGGTATCTCGCGATCTGGATCGCAAGCTCGATCGTGCGACGCACAAGGCTCATGGCATGAGCGACTGGTTTTGGGGCGGTGTCGCCGTCGTCGGCGCCGCCGGCGCGTGCGGCCGCTTCCTCCTCGACGCCGTCATCGCCGAACGCGCGACCCACGACTTCCCGATCGGAACGCTGACGATCAACGCGACCGGCTCGCTGCTGCTCGGCCTGCTCACCGGCCTCGCGCTCAGCGGCGACCTGCTGCTCCTGTTGGGCACAGCGACAATCGGCTCCTACACCACCTTCTCGACGTGGATGCTCGAAACCCACCGGCTCGCCGAGGAGGGTGAGATTCCCGCCGCCATCATCAACGTGCTGCTGAGCCTCGCTGTCGGCGTGGGCGCAGCCGCACTCGGTCGCACGATCGGAGCCCAGCTATGAACGAGGACTGCCTCAAACTCACCACCTACTTCGGCGAACGCGACCGCACCCCCGACGGCCTCCTCGCCGACGAGCTGCTCAACATCTACGGCGGCCACCGCCTTCAAGCCAGCGTGCTGCTCCGCGGCACCGAAGGCTTCGGCCGATTGCACCACATCCACACCGACCGGTTGCTGTCACTCTCCGACGACCTTCCCGTCGTCTCCGTCGCCGTCGACCGCCGCGACCGCATCGAAGCGATGCTCGAGCCGATCCTGCAGATCAAACGGCGCGGGCTGATCACCCTCGAACGCGCGCGGCTGCTCTCCGGCGAGATCGGACCCGTCGAGCTCCCCGACGAACTCGGCGAAGCGACCAAGCTCACCGTCTACGTCGGCCGCCAAGAACGCGTCTACCGCATGCCCGCCTTCGCCGCAGTCTGCGACCTGCTCTACCGTCGCGGCGTCTCCGGCGCCACCGTCCTCCTCGGCGTCGACGGCACCAACCGCGGCCGCCGCGTCCGCGGCAAGTTCTTCGGCAGCAACGCCGACGTCCCCATGATGATCATCGCCGTCGGCTCCGGCGAACGCATCGGCCAAGTCCTCCCCGAACTCGGCGGCCTCCTGCACGAGCCGCTGATCACCCTCGAACGAGTCCGCGTCTGCAAACGCGACGGCGAGCTCCTCGCCAGCCCCCACGAGCTCCCCGGAACCGACGAGCACGGCCTCGCGATGTGGCAGAAGCTCATGATCCACACCTCCCAAGCCGCCACCCACAACGGCCACTCACTCAACCTCGAGATCATCCGCCGGCTACGCGAATCCGACGCCGCCGGCGCCACCAGCCTGCGCGGCATCTGGGGCTTCCACGGCGACCACGCCCCCCACGGCGACAAGTTCTTCCAAATCCGCCGCCACGTCCCCGTCACGACGATCGTCATCGACACCCCCGAACGCATCGCACGATCCTTCGAAATCATCGACGAGCTCACCGGCGAACACGGCCTCGTCACCAGCGAAATGGTCCCCGCAGCACAAGCGATGAGCGAGTCACAGACCCACGGCGGGCTACGCCTCGCCAGACACCGGTTCTGAAACCTCAGACCGCTGTCGCGCCACCGGACGACGCAGACTCACCCAGCGCCGCCAAGCCCGCCTGGACGTGCTCGCCGAGACCATCGTCTCGCAACCACAGCTCCAGGCCGTCGAGCATCTACGCACGCTAACCATGCGAGCCGCCGACGCGACGGCACGATGCAAGCTGCTACACCACGCCCGTCATGACCGCGAATCCTCCAGCTCCCGGACAGCAAGCTCTGCTGCGCCGCGGCCTGCGCCTGGAATACGCAACTCTGTCTTGGAACATCATCGGGA
>DASXEZ010000110.1:0-10535 GCA_036489875.1 Solirubrobacteraceae bacterium
CCCAGATGCGTCGTCTCCTTGCGCAGCTCGCGGCCGAGGCGCATGAGGATCGGCCGCAGCTCGTTGGCGAGCGCCGTTTCGGTGTCAGCCGGCGCGGGCAAGCAGACGCTCCACGCCCGAGAGCGTCTGGCTGGTGGCGGCTCCGACCTCGACCGCGGTCAGCTCGCCGGCGCGGGCCAGGCCGGAGAAGTTGACGACCTTGTTGTGGCGGGTGCGACCGCGCATGCGTTCGGGGTCGGTGCGGCTCGGGCCCTCGACGAGGACCTCGAGGGTACGACCGACGAAGCGCTGGGCGCGCTCGCGGGCTCGGCGTTGGACCGCCTCGACGAGGCGCTCCATGCGCTCGGCCTTCTGCTGCGGCGTGACGTCGTCGGCGAGCTCCGCCGCCTGCGTGCCCCGCCGCGGTGAGAAGTTGAAGGTGAAGGCGCCGTCGTAGCCGACCTCCTCGACGATCGCCAGCGTCTGCTCGAAGTCGGCGTCGCTCTCGCCGGGGAAGCCGACGATGATGTCGGTCGTGAGCGCCACGTCGGGGACGTGCTCGCGGATCAGCGCGACGCGGTCGAGGTAGCGCTCGCGGTCATAGGTGCGGCGCATCGCCTTGAGGATCCGGCTCGAACCGGACTGCAGCGGCAGGTGGATGTGCTCGCAGACGCTGCGCAGCTGCGCGTGGGCGAGGATCACGTCCTCGCGCATGTCCTTGGGGTGCGGGCTCGTGTAGCGGATCCGCGCGAGGTCCTCGATCTCGTCGAGCTCGTGCAGGAGCTGCGCGAAGCTCGTGCGCTGCGGGCGCAGGTCGCGTCCGTAGGAGTTGACGTTCTGGCCGAGCAGGGTGATCTCGCGGACGCCGTCGGCGACCATCAGCCGGGCGGCCTCGAGGAGCTCGCCCGGGTCACGGCTGACCTCGCGCCCGCGCGTCGAGGGCACGATGCAGTAGGAGCAGGCGCAGTTGCAGCCGACGCTGACCTGCAACCAGCCCTGGAAGGCCCGCGCGCGTTTGGCCGGCAGATCGCCGGTGAAGCCCTCGAACTCGAAGTAGCCCTGGGCGCTGAGCGAGTCGGAGGTCAGGAACTCGGCGAGGCGGTGCACCTGGCCGGGACCGAAGGCGACATCGACGAAGGGAAAGCGCTCGAAGACCTCGTCCTTGATCGACTGCGCCCAGCAGCCGCCGACGCCGACCACGCGCTGCGGGTCCTCACGCTTGAGCCGCTTGGCCTCCCCCAGGTGCGAGATCAGCTTGTTGTCGGCGGCCTCGCGGATCGAGCAGGTGTTGAAGAGGATCAGATCGGCCTGCGCCCGCTCGCTCGCCTCGACGTAACCCAACGCCTCGAGCATCCCGCGCATGTGCTCGGAGTCGTGCTCGTTCATCTGGCAGCCGAAGGTGGTGACGTGGAATGTCTTGGGCACCGGCAGAGACGGTATCGCGTGGGCGGACGGGCGGGGCGCATCGGTCACGCTCGTCCCCGATCGTGTCGATATCTGATCAATGCCACGAGCGGTTCTGATCGCCGCGCTCTATCAGGGCGACACGCGATTGCTCGTCACCGCCGCGATGTTTGTGCTGTTTATCGCGGTGCTTCCAAGACCGACTCCACGACCCGTAGCGACCGTAGCAATTGGTGCGATCGTTGCCCTCTGGGACTTCGGCGCGACCTTGATCTGGGGCACGGCGGGGCTGACGAAAGTTCGCTTCCTGTTCGCCCTCAGCGGCACGTTCGGCAGCTGGCTGGTGCTTGCCTCGGCCGTCATTGGGACGGCCGCAGCAGCTGGCTCTCTGCGAGCGTTCTCGCACCGCGAGCGCTCACTGGGCCTCTTGCTCGCGGGCACATTTCTCGGTGCCTTCGCGTTCTGGAGCTTCGTCGTGCGCTACTCGCCGATCATCGCCATCTTCGGCGGGGTGGCGGCTGTCACCGCGCTCCGGTGGGCCGCCACGGTCGCTTCTGCCGAACAGGAAGCCGGACTCGACCACCACCGCTCGACCGTTGAGATCGGGAAGGCGCGTCTGCTCCTCCCCGTCCGCGTCCTGCTCCCGATTCTGTCGGGCTTGATCTTCTACGCGTCTCTTCGATGGGGACCGAAGTCTTGGGGTGATCTGCAATGTGGAGCCACGCTCGGCATTCCCGCCTTCGTCGCCGCCGTGGCACTCTCAGCGGCTGGCGGGGGACTGGCCTCACGGATCGCCGGCAGGCGTACCGAGGCAGTCGTGGCAGCCGCGCTCCTGACCGGCCTGGTGGCGGCAGGGATCTGCGTTGTGGCTTTCTTGCTCTGGTTCGGGCAGAACCACTGCGGGGAGTGACCGTCAGCTCTCGCGGAGCACTACGGCTTCAAGGCTGTTCTGCGCAGGCAGGGTTACGTTCTCGCCACCGATCGAGGCCGTCGCGGTGGTCAGCGGCCAAACGCCCACGCCACCATCAGCGGGAGCTCCTCGCTCCAGAAGTCGTCGCCGTGGGACCCGGCCCGCTCGGTGATGACGACGTCGGCATGTGCAGCGCGCAGCGCGTCCGCCCAGCGAGTCGTGTTCTCGAGGAAAAACGGCTCCTGCGTGCCGGCGACGAGATACACGCGCGGAAGCTCGCTCGGCATCCGAGCAGGTGGTCGGTAGCCCGCCCCCGGCGATGCGCAAAAGACCGTGCCATAGATGTCGGGGTGGCGGAGCCCGAGCGCAAGCGCGAGCTCTCCGCTCGCCGAGACCCCGAACACCGCGGTTCGCTCGGTCGGCAGCGCAACGCCGAAGCGCGACTGCGCCCATCGGCGTGCGTCCTCGACAAAGAACTCCTCGTGTGCCGCAAACCGTTCGTGGTCAAACGCGAAGGCCGGCGTGCTCTCGCCCGGGGAGTATTCATGCAGCCGCAGGATCTCATCGGCCACGCGGTGGGCGCCGATGATCATCGTGGGCGGCAGGTCGGCCCCCTCGAGGAGGGCTCCCCACGGCGCGATGAGCTGGCCGTCGCCGGCGAAGACGATGGCCTCGGAGGGAGCGGGCGGCACATACGCCGTGATCTGGCGGCCACCGTCGTAGTCGAACGTCTCGGTGACGAGGTGGCCCGCTGAGGGTGACATGGGCGCGGCTCCGTGCGTCTGCGGTGTTCCAGCTGCGACTGGAGCGTAGCGTCGTGTTCGAGCGACTACCTCCCCTGTCGGTCCATCGCGCGGAGCGGCGGAAAAAACACACGAGCGCGCCCCGACCCGCTGTAGGCTCGCGCGTTACGCCCGCGAGGAGAGGAACGAACCATGGCCGTACTCATCCGACACCGTGCCCCAATGACCCAAGCACAGTACGACGAGGCCGGGGCTGCGCTGGCTCCGCTGATGAAGCAACAGCCGGGCTTCCTGGTCCACGTGGCATACGAAGATGCCAGCGGTTTCGTCGTCGCTGAGGTGTGGGAGACGCAGGAGCAGCACGACGCCTGGTTCGACGCCAACGTGAAGCCGAACGTTCCGTTCGAGATCAGCCAGGAAGTCATCGATCTTCACAGCGTCCTCATGCCGTAGAAACGCTCCCGCGGGCTTGGGTGGGAGCGCGACGACTGCGCCGGGCGTGCTTCCCGCGCCGCTGCGAGATCAGCAGTCTCGGCGCGGGGCCTCGCTCCTGCCTTGATCCGCAGCTCGGCGCCCCGCGCGGCCCACCGCCAACGGACGGCACCGCGTGTGGTCGCGCCGGCCGCTCAGGTGCGCCCGGAGAGGGACGCCTCGGCTCGCGTCGGTTGGAACAGTTCGATCGGGTTGCCGGAGGGGTCTTCGAGCAGGATCTGGTTGCCGCCGACGCCAGTGACGATGTCATTGCGGAAGCGTGCCCCGGCCTCGCGCAGGCGACCGACAGCCGCCTCGAGATCGGGCACTTCGAGCATGAAGCGATTCCAACCGCCAGGCTCGGGTGTGGTGCCGTCGGGCATGGCCTGGCCGCCTCCGCCGGCGCCACTCGGGGCGCTCAGGGCGAGGCGCAGGTCGCCGTTCGTGAGCATCGCGAAGGTGGGCGCTGGATGCATGACCTCCGTGAAGCCGAGGTGCTCGGTGTAGAACGCGATCGCAGCATCGACGTCATCGACGATGTAGCGGACACTGACCGTTGCCATCGGGTTCGCTCCCTGGGTCGTTATCGAGTTCGCGTCAAGCTAGCAACCGGGATGATGATTTCGCCCGCTGTTCCGTGTCTTCGCGGCTTCTAGCGCGCGCGTTGAGCAGGCCGGCGGGAGAAGCGCACAGACCAGCACTGGCCGGTCGCATCACGCAATGGTAGGACAGCCTCGGCCGCAGCCGTGGCTATCCCACCTCGAGCGAGACGCTGCCGACGGTGGTGGCGACTCCATCGCCGCCGATCTGGACGACACTGCAGCGCGCGAGCGCCGTGGCCGGGAACTCGACCGTCAAGGTGGCCGTCGTGCCTGGATTCATCTGTTTCGTCACGACGGACACCGGCGGCGCCTCGGCTGCGATCAGCAGCACAGCACTTGTGGTGTCCACATCGGTGATGTCGAACGTGACTGCGCCGCACGGCACCGCGGAGGACGAGAGCGTGAGCCCTCCCGCGGCCTTGTCGATCTGCACATCCACCGTCGTCGCGGCAGCGTTGCTGCACGGCTCGAACAGATGGAGCGCGGCTGTGAGGCGATGTGACTGACTCGCGCGGTGGCGCGAACCGGCGGGGGCGACCGAGAAAAACTCACGTTCGCCGCTCCCCGCAACGGTCACTGTGAGCTGCCCTGAGCTCCCGGCCGCGATCACCCCCGTCCGACGCGCACCCTCCCCGAACTCGCGGCGGTCCTTCGTCCGGTTGACGACGGTGATCACCACCGTGCCGGCCGGCACGTAGCTCGGGGCGAGCGCGACTCGAGAGTTCGTGATCGTGGCCGTGACCTTCGTCGTCGGCAGCGCCGCCGCGCGCGCCCCCGCGGGAGCCCACAGAAGGACTGCTGCGAGCCCGATCGCGGCGAGGGCGGCGGCCATCACGTGGGCGACGGGGCCAAAACGAGGCAAAAATCGCTTGGTGATGTCGAATCCCGGGGCCATCCGCTGCAACGCTAGCGGGTGAGGTGCCCACAGGCGTGAGGCTCCCGCTCCTTCGCCACCGCGCCTCACGCCGCCGGGAATCTGCCGAGTTAGCCGCTCTGAGCTAAGGGGTGCTTCGTTCGACCAGCGCCTTGAAGTTCTGGAGGGCCTGCTCGAGGCTCTTGGCGTTCATCCGCTTCGCAACCAGCGCGTCCGCGACCTTTCCGAATACGCCACCCGGCAACGCGTAGTCGAACGTCGTGGTCAGACGAGTTCCATCTCCTTCGGCGATCACCTCCCAGCTCGCGCGACCAGACAGCATGCCCTCCATCTGCAGGACCTGAAGCTTGTCCGGCTGGTAGTCGAGAACCGTTTCGGTGATCGGCATGGACAGACCCGCTGACTTCACCTTGAACGCGACCTTGCCACCGGTTTCAGGAAACGGAGCCGTGATGGCAACCGACGTCATACCCGGATACCAATCCGGCCAGCGACTGGCGTCGCTGAGGAGTGCCATGGTCGCCTGCGGCGAGGCCTTGATCTGAACATCGCGTTGCACCTTCGCCATCGCGGGTCTCCCTTTTTGTCGGCGTTTGACCGAGTCTACGTCCGCCGGCGTCGCCTGACGCGCTGGCGTGCGGCTTACTCCCCGGCGAGTCGGCGTGGCTAGCATCGCGTGGGCCGACGCCTGCAAGCTATTCCCAGGGAAAGGGCGGCAGCAGAATGCGACCGGTGCGACACCAGAACCGCGATGACACCTCGAGCGCGTGGATAGAATTATGAAGTCAGGGGCGCTGGTGCTCTGCCTCGGCGCGCTGGGCCTTGGGATATCGGGTGCACCCGCGCTCGGCAGCCGCCCGGCTCGCCGTGTCGCCATGCTCCCGTTCTCACTGCGCTGCACCGGCGAACCACCACCACGCGTCGCTCCGGTCCTCCGGGGAGTGCACGCGCAGGTCGCCCTGGGCGCCGGCTGGCGGATTGGTCGCGCGGCAGCGAACGACACCTCCTCGGGCGGAGGCTGCGGACAGCCGTATCTGGTGATCGACGTCCCCGACGACGCCGGCGGCTGCCTGCAGCAGACCGTCTATGCCAGTGCAGAGCGGTCAGGAAGCGACACGCCCGCGTCATTCATCGGTGTGAGGTACGTGATCGTCGCCCGCGGTCGGCTGGCGGTCATCTCCGGCATGCACGGGATCTGGGAGGAGGTCCAGATGGGCTCGACCCCGGCCTATCCCGCATACAGCGTCGATGCGGTCTACGCGACAGCCCATGACGCCACCTTGTACGAGCTGAGCGTCGTCCCGTCCCCGAGCTACACCGGTATCTGCCGCCGGCGCGGACCGCAGGCGCGGGCTATCGCCAGGCAGCTCGCGGAGTCATTTCGCGTGCAGCGGACCGCCAGCGCATGAGCCGACTCGCCGCCGAGAATGCCGCCCTCAGGTGCCGGTGGCGCCCGTGGGCTGTGCGGTTTGAGATCGCGCCGCGTGCGGGCTGAGGTCGGCAAGCGTCAGAGGGTGTCGCGGGGCGTGCTCGAGCGCGATCGTTGAGCTCACCTCGAGGCTGCCGTTGACGTGGAGCAGCTCGCCGGAGGCCAGCAGCCGCCAGCCGTCTTCTTCATCCATCCGTTCACTGGCCACGACCACGACAGCACTGTCCTTGGGATCGGAACTGTGTACCTGAATCGTCCCGCCGCTGCCGCGGTGCTCCAGTGGCCGTCCCGGTGCACGCTCGAGCACGTAGAGCTCGTGTGTTTGCGGATAGCGCAGCGCCCAAACGCTGTCCGCCGTGATCAGGACCACGTTCAACGCGAACAGGGGCAGCTCCTGCGCAACCCATCGTGCCGCTGCGACGAGGCCCGCGGTGATATCGCCGCCACGCTCGTCGGTCTCCTTGGTGATGAGTGCGAAGAAGCGCTCGGAGTCGGTATCGCCCTTCACCAGGCTGCGGTAGCTCCCGAGCTGCGCCTCGAGTTTGGGCAGATCCCCGATCACGCCGTTGTGGGCGAATAGGCGGTCCTGCTGCTCGAACGGATGGGTGTTCTCGGAGGTCAGCCCGCCCGTGGAGGCGTAGCGAATGTGCGCGACAAAAGTCTCTGCGCTGACCTCGCGCCCCTCGCGCGCAAACGCCAGGTCCTCGAAGGCTGCGGTCGGACGTTTGTCAACGTGGGCCCTACCGTCGGCGCCAAAGTAGCCGAGGCCCGTCCCGTCGGGCTCGCGATGGCTCTGTGCGACGAGGCTGTCGTCGGCCTGGAGCAGCCAAAACGTGGCACGGACGCGGCGCGGCGCGCCCGACAGAGCGAAGAGCCGACACATCGGTGAGAACCATAGCCCCAGGTGCCGCCCGGCCAGTGTGGAACGGCCTGCGCACGCGAGTCGGCGCGCGGCGCACTCAGACGTCAGGTGAAGCGGGTTCTCTGGCTACTGCTCGGGGAGCTCGGGCACTGCGTGCAGCTCGACCCGCGTGATCTGGCCGTCAGCGTCCTCGGCCTCGATCGTCGTCGGCAGGGCTGCTTCGGTGCCGTCGACCGCGATCCGACGAGGCTGCTGGACCATGTGCTCGATCCCGTCTCGTAGGTCACCCGGCTCGGCGAGGCTGATCGCGAGGACGTCATCGCGGTCGTCGTAGCTGATGCCCGTGAGGACCAGCCGCTCGGCCTCGACCTGTGCGCCGAGATCGCTGCCCTCGACCTCCACGGTCGCGTCGACTGCGCCCAGCTCCCGGCTCAGGCGGTCGAAGTAGGTCCGCCAACCCTCGCTCGGGAGCTCCTGCATGTCGCTCGCCATCGCGCGCTGATCGTACTCGCACGCGAGGGACGCCCACGTCCGCCGGTTCCGCGTGTAGACGCCATCGACTGGCCTTGCGCGGCGCGGCTTGCCGCACATCCGTGACCCGCCGCCTCACGCTACCTTTGTGCGATGCGACGGTCAGTCGTGGCTCCGATTTTGGTCACAGTCGCGGTGATCGTGGGCGCGACGGTCACCGCCTCGGCCAGCACGGCGCGATTCGCCAGTCCCAGCGTGGACCCGATCAGTGTCCACATCGGAAAGCTCGTCAAATCGTGCGAGGCGAACGGAAAGCTCTGCTCCCCCGGTCTCAATCGGACCGTCACGATCAGCTTCGTTTCCCATGAGAAGCTCGCGGCCGGCGTCAGTTGGTATGAGATGAACCTGCGTTTCATGAACACCGGCCCCTGCCCCGTGGATCAGGGCGGGATGGGCGGCCCCACGACGCCTTCCGCACTCCGGGTCGGGCAGCGCGCGACCTGGTCCAACGAGATCATCGATTGCCCTCGGGTTGTCTACGGCGCGATCGTCTACGACACCAGTCGGGCCCCTCACACTCACGTCGTCGTTCCGCACGTCGGCGGCATCGACGGGGCCCTGGTTGGCACCTTCAGCTTCCGTATGACCTGAATCGAGCGCCGCCGCCCGTCGTCTCGACATCGACGCGGCAGCGCACCGACCACGCCGCCACCAAGAACGGCTAGAGCTCGCCGGTGAGCACGAGGACCCCGATCAGGACGAGGACCACAAAGGTGATCGCGTTGCCCCAGTGGTCGAGCCACTGACCTGAGATCTGGTACCCGCCGCGCGTCGCTGCGAGGGTGAGGCAGATGATCGTGGCGATCGTGGCCGCGGCGAACACCAGCACCGAGCCGATCGCCGTCGCGGCACCGACGGTGGTGGCGGCAAGGAACACCGGCAGGATTGTCAGGTCCGGTGAGGCGGCGGCTCCGAAGGGAACCATGATCGCCGCCAATCCGCGTAGCCCGCGTTGCTCGTGGGCGTCGTGTCGGTGGTCATGGCCAGCGTGCTCACCGTGGTGGTCGTGGCTGTGTCCTCGCCCGAGGAGTTCGAAGGCCCCGAACCCGACACCGGTCGCGATCAGGACGGCGCCGACGATCGCGTCCTGCGCACTCTGGATGCTCGCGCGAAACTGCAGGCCGATCGCGATCAGTACGCCGCCAAGGACGATCGACAGGAGCACATGGGCGACGGCGGCCAGCCCGGACAGGCGGGCGACCTTCGCGAGCGGGTAGCGGCGGGCCCGCCCCAGGACCGCCAGAGGAGCCCAGTGGTCGGGAAGGATCGCGTGTCCGAAGCCGACCCCCGCGGCCGCAGCGAACAGCGCCGGAGTGGTCCCGCTCACGCCCGCAAAAGCCCGGCGGATGGACTCGCGGCGAGGCCGAGGCGGAGGTGCTCGGTGTGCGACACGGCCTCGTTCAGTAGCGCGCGCACGTGGTCGTCGTGCAGCGCGTAGATGATCTGGCGTCCGGCACGCTCACCCACCACCAGCCCGAGGTGGCGGAGCACCCTGAGCTGCTGGGAGACCGCCGACTGCTCCATCCCCACCTCGGATGCGAGCTCCCCGACGGAGCAGGCCCCGATTCCCAGACGGCTGAGGATCCGCACGCGGCTCGGAGCCGCCAGCGCCTGCATCGTCTCGGCGACCGAGCGCGCGGTCGCCGCAGAGAGAAATCCGGCCTCCGGATCGCCACCGTGACCCATGAGGACATTCTCGCATGAATAGCTCTGCATGTGTCACGGGCGCTGGTCCGCCCGAGCCTGAGCGGGTCGATGCGGGCCAGCGTTTAGATCGAGCGTGCGTTGCGCTCGTGCGCGCGGATCGCCTCGTAGGCGACCTCGGACTCATACCCCATGCGGATCAGCTGACCGAAGGCGCGCTGGCGCTCGCGGTCGTCGGCGGGAGCTCGCCGCCAGCGCCGCTGTAGCAGCGCGATCGCCCCTGCGAGCTCGCCGGCGTGGCCGCCTTCGCCGAGCGCCTGGTCGATCAGGTCACGTTTGATGCCCGCCTGTTGCAGGCGGGCGCGGATGCGCTGCTCGCCCCAGCCGTCGACGTTGCGACGGTCCTCGACGAGCATCCTCGCGTAGCGGGCGTCGTCGAGGTAGCCCTGCTCGGAGAGGATCGCCAGAGCCTGCTCGGCTATCTCCGGATCGGTGCGAGCTCGCTCGAGCCGGCGGCGCATCTCCGCCACGCTGTGCTCGCGCTGGCCGAGGTGGCGG
Source organism: Solirubrobacteraceae bacterium (assembly GCA_036489875.1). Classification (GTDB taxonomy): domain Bacteria; phylum Actinomycetota; class Thermoleophilia; order Solirubrobacterales; family Solirubrobacteraceae; genus Palsa-513. The sequence continues at coordinate 10,008 of DASXEZ010000110.1, forward strand.
TAGGCCCGCACGAGCGCCCGGTCAAGCGGGTGCTCTGCGGGCTGCTCGGCTGCGGGGAGCGCAGTGGGTTGCCCCGCGTCCCGCGAGGCGCCCTGCGGCCAGCTCACGGCCTCAGGCGGCGCGTTCGTCGGCGATCGTGATCGCGGCGGCCTCGGCCTCGAAGTCGATCGGGTCCTCGACCGTGCCGTCAGCATCGATCGGTACCACCAACGAGTTGTTGACCCCGAGTGCCGCGTAGATGCGCTGTTCGATCTCCTTGGCCATCTCGGGATGCTCGTCGAGGTAGGCCTTGGCGTTGTTGCGGCCCTGGCCGAGGCGCTCGTCGCCGTAGGAGAAGAACGAGCCGGACTTCGTGACGACGTTGTGCTCGATGCCCAAGTCGATCAGGCAGCCCGCGGTCGAGATCCCCTTGCCGAACTCGATGTCGAACTCGGCCTGCTTGAACGGAGCCGCGACCTTGTTCTTGACGACCTTGACGCGAACGCGGTTGCCGACCGCCTCGTTGCCGTCCTTGAGCGTCTCGATGCG
>DASXEZ010000169.1:0-2889 GCA_036489875.1 Solirubrobacteraceae bacterium
CCGTCCAGAATGGGCCTACGCGCTACAGGCTCCTAGCGGGCCTGCTCACCGTCGGTTACCCAAAGACTCGCATCGGTGACATGGCGCTGCCGGAGCCGCTCCGCACTCGGCTCGACCGTGTGCTCACCGAACAGCGCCAGCGCGATCGCATTCGCGAGCACGGCTTGTCGCCGATGCGGAAGCTCTTGTTTGTCGGGCCGCCTGGAACCGGAAAGACCATGACGGCGGCCGCGCTGGGGGGTGAGCTCGGCCTCCCGCTCTTCAGCATCCAGCTCGACGGCCTCATCACGAAGTATCTCGGCGAGACCGCCGCCAAGCTGCGGCTGGTGTTCGATGCGATCCAGTCGACACGCGGCGTGTACCTATTCGATGAGTTCGACGCGCTCGGCGGCGAACGCGGCGTCAAGAACGATGTCGGCGAGATCCGCCGCGTGCTGAACTCTTTCCTTCAGTTCCTCGAGCAGGACGAGTCGGACAGCCTGGTGATCGGCGCGACGAACCACGTTGGGCTCTTGGATCGAGCTCTCTTCCGGCGCTTCGATGCAGTTCTCGAGTATGCCTTGCCCAGCGCCGATATCGCCACGCGCGTGATGAAGGCCCGTCTCGCCCTGCTGGACACGTCGGCGATCGACTGGGACCGCTCGTCGAAATCGGCAGAAGGGCTCAGCCACGCCGAGATCGCGCTTGCTTGCGAACAGGCGGCCAAGAACGCCATCCTCGATCACACCACCGCGGTTCGCGATTCTGAGCTGGCTGTCGCCCTCGAGGAACGACGCGGCACCCACGCGTAGCCCGTCGAGAACACTGACGCGTGGCCGCTCCTCGGAATCGCAAGCACATCGTCGTCCCGGGCAGACCTATCGCCGAGCCGTATCGACCGCACGGGCGGAAGATCGAGATCTCGAAGCCGCCGGCGCCAGCAAGCAGGGTGGCCCATGGTCTGGCGCTGAAGAATGCACTCGAGTCGGCTGTTGTGCAGGCGCACCAGCGCCGCACCGACGCCAAAATTCAGGTCTACGGCGCCGTTCCGGGCCTCTATATCCAGTTCGAGAGCGTACCGGGCGCCCCGCTGAATCTCTCGTCGCTCGAGGACGCTCGCCAGGGGATCGAGCTTGTGGCCGTCATCCGCGCACAGACGGATGAGGCCGAGTCTCGACAAATCGAACGCGCGACCGTTTTCGTGCCCGAAGGCAAGGTGAAGCACTTCGTCACGCGCTTCGAAGCCTACGCAAAGACGACGCCGAAAGTGAAGGGCGAGCGGCGTCACGAGGACATGCTCGACCCCGTCGCTACGTTGCGTCTCGCCACGCTCCGGGGGCTATGGACGGACGAGGCCGAGGTCTACCCGGACCACGATGAGGCTGTCTGGTGGGAGGTCTGGTTGCGTCGACACGATGGGAGCGAACTCGCGCGGCTCATGGAGTTTGCCGGGCTCCAGAAGCTCGACGTGGCCGCGCGGCGCCTGCAGTTCGACGACCGGATTGTGACGCTTGTGCGCGCGACACCGGTGCAGCTCTCGGCGTCCATCGACGTGCTCAATGATCTCGCCGAACTACGCCGCGCGAAAGAGACGGCGACCGTTTTCGCCGATATGACGCCCGAGGAGCAGGGCGAATGGGCAAAGGAATTGCTGGCACGGACGACGGCGCCAACTGGCAACGCTCCAACCGTTTGCGTACTGGACACAGGCGTCACGCGTGGCCATTCGTTGCTTGAATCGTCGCTGGCGGCCGTCGACTGCCATACGTGCGATCCCGGTTGGGGAACGCATGACCACCATGGTCACGGGACCGAGATGGCCGGTCTCGCGCTCTACGGGGACCTCACGCCCATCCTGGCTGGCTCGATGCCGGTGCAGCTTCACCACCGTCTCGAGTCGGTGAAAATTCTGCCGCCAGACGGCGCGAACCCGCCCGAGCTCTACGGCGCCATTACCGCGGAGGCGACGAGCCGCGTGGAGATCCAGGCATCCGGGCGGCAGCGCTGTTTTGCCATGGCCATCACCGCTATCGACGAGCGCGATCGCGGCCAGCCGACGTCGTGGTCGGCTGCCGTCGATGCGTTGGCCGCTGGGCGGGCCTACGATTCCACCAGCCAGGGGCTCGTCTACCTCGATGACAACAGCGATCCCGCGCGTCGGCTCTTCGTCTTGTGCGCTGGAAACGTGGATCCGGATGCCTTGCAGGTTGCGCACCTTGATCGCAGTGACGCCGATGCTGTGCACGATCCGGCCCAGGCCTGGAATGCGTTGACGATCGGCGCGTTCACTGAGAAGGCTCTCGTCACAGACGAGAGGTGGAACGGCTGGCACCCTGTGGCGCTCGCTGGCGATCTCTCGCCCTGGAGCACGACCGGTGTGACGTTCGCCGACGCGTGGCCCATCAAGCCCGACGTCGTCTTCGAGGGCGGCAACGTGGTGAAAAACGCGGAAGGCGAGCTCAACTTCCCGTGTCCCGACCTCTGCATACTCTCAACGCACTACAGGCCTGCGCAGAAGCACTTCGTCCTAAGCTGGGCCACGAGCGCGGCGGCCGCGCAGGCTGCCCGCATGGCGGCCCTCATCGCGTTCGAATACCCAGCGCTTTGGCCTGAGACCGTGCGGGCGCTCGTGGTGCACTCCGCGGAATGGACACCGCGGATGCAGACGCATTTGCGCGGCCGCAGCAGCAAGCGCGCGCGCGCGCGCCTCGTGCGCCGGTATGGGTTCGGTGTTCCTCGTCTCGAGCGCGCTCTACGCAGCGCAAACGACGCGCTCACCTTGATCGTAACCGTTCAGGCTCCTCGTAAGTGGTCCATATCGCTCCGACTTTTTCTTCGCACTTTCCATTGTGTCGCGGATGGGCGAAGAGGGGGTGGTGGCAGCGGATTGGCGCGACGAGCGAATCGCGG
>DASXEZ010000001.1:0-109115 GCA_036489875.1 Solirubrobacteraceae bacterium
CCGGCTTCACCGCCAGGCGCCCGCGCTGGCGCTCGTCGTAGCGGGCGACCTGCTCGGGCACGGTGGGCCGCGGGCCGATCAGTGACATCTCGCCACGAATCACATTGACGAGATTCGGCAGCTCGTCCAGCGAGCTGCGCCGCAGCAGCGCGCCGACGCGCGTGATCCGGGCGTCGCCGGCGTCGACCGCGAGACCGGCTCCCATCCCCTCCGCGCCGGCGACCATCGTGCGCAGCTTGAGCACGTCGAACTCGCGTCCGTCCTTGCCGACGCGCCGCTGGCGGTAGAACGCGCCGCCGCGCGACTCCAGCCGAATCGCCATCGCCGCCGCCGCCAGCAGGGGCGAGCTCACGAAGAGCACAGCGGAGGCGACCACGATGTCGAGGGCCCGGCGGATCATCGCGTCCCCTCGGGCGCCTCCCAGCCCGCCGGTGTGCCGTGGCGCAGGTAGTCCCACAACCCCGCCGCGAGGGATGCGTTCATCAGCACGTAGTAGCGAGCGAGCAGCAGGACGCGCCAGCGCAGCAGCGGCGCCAACGCAGCGGCGAGCAGTAGCGCCAGCTGCGCGCCCAGCAGGGCCTCATAGACCGCGCCGCGACCCACCAGCGCGAGGTTGGCCGCCAGCGCGATCACGTGCAGTGCCGGCGCTCCGTAGCGCAGCACGCGATGGCTGAGGATCATCCAGCCGTAGAGCAGGCCGTAGCCTCGCGGCGAGAGCATCCCGCCGCGCAGGACGATCGGCCAGGCGTGGCTCATCATCCTCCGCTTGCGCGCGAACTCGCCTTCGAGCGAGGGCACCATCTTCTCTCGCGCGCGGGCCGCCGGCACGTAGACCGCCAGCCAGCCGCGCTTGACCATCTGGAAGGGGAAGCTGAGGTCGTGGCCCATGCGATCGTCGACGACCAGATACGCGGTGCGGCGCACGGCGTAGATACCGCCGTTGCCGGCCGTCACCGAGCGCAGCCGCGACTCGGCGGCGCGCACGCCCATCTCGTAGCGCCAGTAGATGCCCTCCTGGTTGTCAGCGCCGGCGCCGTCCGCCGCCTGCACGAAGCGAACCTGGCCGCAGGCGTAGCCGACGGCGGGATCGTCGAAGGCGGCCGCGAGCTCGCGCAGCGCGTCGCCCTCCCAGCTCGCGTTGGCATCGGAGAACGCCAGCAGCTCGCCGCGCGAAGCGGCGACACCGGCGTCCTGGGCGCGGACCTTGCCGACACGCTCGAGCTCGAGCACGGTGTCGGCGCCCGCGGCGCGCGCCCGTGCCGCCGTGTCATCCGCGCAACCGTCACAGCAGACGACCACCTCGAGGCGCTCGCGCGGCCACTCCAGCGCAAGCGCATTGGCGACCTTCGCCGCGATCACCGCCCCCTCGTCGTGGGCGGCCACGATCAGCGACACCGCTGCCGTAGGCCCCGGGGGAGGTCGCCGGCGCGGCGGCACCGCCCGCACCGCCACCAGCAGGGCCAGCGGGTAGCCGCACTGGGTGTAGAGCAGCAGGGCCACACTGACCCAGAAGACCACCGCGAGGGCGTTCACGAGCGGTGATTGTCGCCGACCACACGCTTAACCGGGCGCTAAGGCATGTCGATAACATGCCCGCGATGGCCAGTCGAGCCGAACAGAAGGCTGCCGCAAGGGCGCAACGCGAGGCGCGTCAGGCCGAATTGTCGGCCGCCCAAGCCCGTCGCGTCCGGCTGATTCGTCTTGGCACCCTGGTGCTCGTAGCGGCGCTCGTCATCGTCGTCATCGCGGTTGCGGTGGGTGGCGGCAACGGCGGTCCCAAGGCCGTCGGCTCCAAGACCGCCAAGGCCAAGGTCGCCGCGCTGCTGCACGGGATTCCGCAGACCGCGAGCGTGGCCGGTGGCATCCAGCTGGGTAACCCCAAGGCGCCCGTGACCATCACCGAATACGGCGACCTCGTGTGCCCGATCTGCCAGGAGTTCGCGGTCGGCGACGAGGAGCAGATCATCAAGAACTACGTTCGCACCGGCAAGGCCCAGATCATCTTCCGCGCCGACGAGACCGCGAGCGCCACGGCCAACAACGGCGAGTTCAGCGCCGGTCAGGTGGCTGCCCGCTCCGCGGCGCTGCAGAAGCTCGGCTGGAACTACATCTACACGTGGTACGAGGAACAGCAGAGCGAGGACACGCCCTACGTCACGGACGCCTTCCTGCAGGGTCTCGCCAAGCAGATCCCCGGCCTCAACTACGGGAAGTGGCACACGCAGCTTCAGAACCCGAACCTGGCTGGCTACGTGACGGTCGACGAGCGCGCGATGAACTCCCTCGCCAGCTCGCTGCCCCAGGGCAATGCGACGCCGACCGTCATCATCAAGGGACCCAAGGGCTCGGCGCCGCCGATCCAGGGCCTCGCCCCGTACTCGACGTTCCAGACCTACATCAAGGGCGTGAGCTAGAGGAGCTCGCGGTAGAGCGCCGCCGTGCGCTCAGCGACCCGCTGCCAGGACCACTCACCGCCGGCGAGCTCGAGAGCCGCCGACGACAGCGCATCCCGTTCCTGCGCGTCGGCGAGGAGATCGCTGATCGCTTCACCCAACGCGCCCGTGTCCCCGGGGGCCACCAGCCGCGCGGCGCCCGCAGCGCCCACCTCGCCGAAACCGCCGACGTCGGTGAGGATCAGCGGCGACCCGAACGCGAGCGCGGTGGCGACGACGCCCGACTGCTCGCTCTCCAGGTAGGGAGCAACGACGATCTGCGCACGGCGAAAGACCGCCGCCAGCTCGCCGTCGCTGACGAACCGGGGCACCCAGTCGACGTTCGCAGGCGCTCCGGCCCGCAGCGCCGTGATCTCGTAGCGCGGCATGCCGACGACCCACAGCCGCGCGCCCTCGACTCCCCGCCAGGCGTCGAGCAGCGCCTCGAGGCCCTTGTAGGGGCGGATCAGCCCGAACCACAGGACGATCGGACCGCCGTCGTCGGTGACCTCGGGCGGTAACGCGGCGGCCGGTAGCGCGGCCAGGTGGGCAAAGGCGCCGTGCGCGATCACGTGCGCACGCTGCGGCGCCACACCGAGTTCCTCGATGAGACGCGCGCGTCCGCGCTGGGAGTGGGCGATCACGGCGTCGAAGCGGCGCAGCAGCCGGCGCATCGCGCCGTGCTGGCCCGCCGTTGCCTCGCGGGCGAGGATGTCGTGGGCGGTCGCCACCAGCGGGCGGCGGCGAGGAAGCAGCGGCCCGTCGATCTGGGGCACCGTCAGCCACTGGAAGTGGACGACGTCGGCCCGGCCCGCAGCCGCCCGGTAGCGCAGCATGTCGGGAACGTGCTCGGCGAGCTTGGCGGCGCGGCGAAGCGGCGCGGGAGCGCGCGACGGGGCGAGGGCGTAGAACAGCTCACGGCGGCGGTAACCCTCCGAGGCCGGCAGCCCTCCGTAGTCAAACCGGCTCGTGTAGAGCTCGACATCGAGGCCGGTCGCAGCCAGCGCAGCACACAGCGCGTGGTCGTAGGGCGGCGTGTAGGCGGAGGGGTCGACGACGTGGACCTTCACGGAGCCCGACAATACGCGGGTGGACATCGAGATCTCCTTCTGCGTCGTCAACACCTCGGGCCGCGGGCTGCTGATGCGCTGCCTGAACGCGATCGCCGACGAGCGGGCCGCGCTATCGGTGGCAACCGAGGTGCTGGTGCTCGACAACGCCTCCGACGACGGCTCCGCGCAGGCGGTGCGCGATCGCGGCGAGGACGTGACCCTGATCGCGCTGCAGGAACGCCGCGGCAAGGCGCTCAACGACAGCGACCTGATGGCGCGCGCCCACGGGCGCTTCTGTCTACTCCTCAACGAGGACTCCGAACTGCGCCCGGGGGCAAGCGCCGCGCTGCGCGAGGCGCTCGCCGGCGACGAGAGAGCAGGCTGCGCGGTTGCCGCCCTGCGGCGTCCCGACGGCCGACCGCAGGCCTCCGCCTGGCGCTTCCCGACGGTTGCGAGCTCGTTGGCGGCCGCGATCGGCCTCGCTGGACATAACGTGCAGAGCACGGGCGAGGTGGTCCGCGCGGTGGACTGGGGCCAATCCTGCGCGCTCGCCGTCCGGCGCGACGCCGCGCTGGCCGTCGGCTTCATGGACGAGGGCTACTTCGTCTACGGCGAGGAGGTCGACTTCCAGCGTCGCCTCGCCGACGCCGGCTGGCACACGCTCTATGTCCCGAACGCCGTCGTCGTCCATCACGAGCAACTCTCGACTGGAGCGCTGCCGCTGGCGCGGATCGTCGAGAACGCGCGCGGGCGCGACCGCTACGTGCGCACGCACGACGGTCTCCTGGCGGCACTCGCCGTGCGCCTGCTCACCGCGTGGACCTACGCCGTACGCTCGCTCGTCGCTCTCGTCCTGCCGGGCCACGACGCTGCCCGCTACCGCGCCCATGCGCGCGCAGCGCTACGTCCACGCCGCGGCGAGGGCCTGCGCGAGGCTGCGGCGCGCTACAACGCTACCCACACTGCCGGCGGCGAGTCCCCCCGCGCGCGCGAGGGCGCGACCCGCTCAGGCCTCGCGACGCCAGGCGTTCCAGACACGGCTGGCCAGAGCGCCGGCGCGAGCGAGCTCGCCGTTGTTGAAGAAACCGACGGCGCGAAGGAGCGGGAAGATCAGACACCAGGCCAGCCCTCGCAGGAGGAACCCCAGGGCCCCGCTGGTGGGCAACAGGAGCTCTCCCGCGACGCTCACGCCGGTGAGGACGGCGATCAGCCGGCCTAGGCGCCCCCATTCGAACCCGACCGTGAAGAGGGATCGCGTGAGTGCGTAGATCACGGCGATCATCACCGCGTAGGCCAGCACGAGCGCGATCCCGGCGCCCGAGATACCGAGCGTCGGCACGAGCACGATCAGTGCGACGACGTTGACGGCGAGCCCCGCGAGGGCCGCCGGGAGGTTGCGCCGCGTCCGCCGTGCGCGGCCCGAGATCACGACGAAGATCAGGTAGAGGCCGTACAGCGCCCAGCCGAGTGCCAGCCACGGCAGCGCATCGTGCGCCCCGAACTTCCTGTAGAGCAGCAGTCGCACCGCCCACCGCCCGAGCAGCGCGACACCGGCGACGACCACACCGGTCGCCAGCACGTAGTAGGTGGTCACGACGGCATAGAGCCGAGCAGCGACGTCGTCGTCTTCGATCGAGTAGGCGAGCGGAGGCCAGGCATATTGGAAGCCGCGCACGGCGACGAACACAACCGTCGCGAGTTTTGCCGCCAGGGCGTAGAGCCCGGCAGCGGCAGCGGACTGCGACCGCAGCAAATACCAGCGGTCGACGACCTGGAGTGCGTAGACGCTGGCGTCGGCGGGGACGGTCGGAAGCCCAAAGGCGAGCATCGCGCGCAGCCGCAGCGACGGCGTGCGTGTGCGCGCGCGAAACGGCGCGAGCAGTCTCCGCCGCTCGCCCCACCAGAGCCCTGCCAACACCACCGAGGAGGCGATGTAGTTACCCGCGAGTAGGCCGCTGGCGCCGTCGTGATAGCCCACGACCAAGACGATCGTGAGCGCGATCGTGATCGTCACGTTGACCAGCGACGCGCGCATGTAGGTGCCGGTGCGCTCGTCCGCGCGCAGCAGCGCGTAGGCGATCTCGAGGTTGGTGAAGGCCCACAGGCCGAGCATCGCGAAGTCGAAGAGGACCGGATCGTGGACGCCGAGCAGGCTGCGCGAGAGTCCGCCGGAGAAGATGACCCCCACCAGCGCGGCGATCGAGGTCGTCACGAACGCGAAGCCGACGGCGCCGGCGGCGATGCGGTCCCGCCGCGCAGGGTCGGAATCGTCGTAATAGAAGCGGATGAACGCCTCGCCCACGCCGAGTCGCAGCACGATCGAGAGCAGGATCACGGCGGTCAGCAGCGTCTCGACGTAGCCGTAACCGGACGAGCTGACGTAGCGGGTGTAGAGCGGCAGCGTGAAGACCGCGACGCCCTTGGAGAGGATGTCGCCAGCCTGGTACGCCAGGCCGGCTCGCACCAGGCGCTTCAGGTAGGTGAACACGTCAGGGGCGCCGCAGACTTGAGCCGACCGCGAGCAGAGCCCAGGTGATCGGGTCCTCGAGGAAGTCTGCGTAGGCCCACGTGTGCACGACCAAACCGATGAAGGCCGCGAGCAGCGCCACCCGCGCGACCGACGAGCGAATGCCGCCGCCTGCCAGCGTGACCAGCGCCGCCGCCAAGAGCGCCAGGTAGGCGACGAGCCCGATCACCCCCTGCTCGGCCGCGATCGTGACCGGCGTGGCGTGGGAGTCGGAGGTCACGCCTGTCGGGCCGGGCGCGCCGCAGACATACGCAGGCTTCGACCGGCGCAGGTATTCGCACGAGAACGATCCCGAGCCATACCCCTGGAGCGGGCGCGCGGCGAAGATGTCGGCTCCCTGCTTGATCAGCGAAGCTCGCCCGCTGGTGGCGTTGTTGGCGGAGCTCGTGTCGCTGAGGTTCAGGTGAAGGGACCCGGAGGCGGCCACCGCGACGACGACGACACCGGCGGCGACAAGCACCGCCGCGGCGGCGCTGACGCGCGGCGGCAGCCTCACCGCAGCTATCACGGCAAGCCCGGCAAGCAGCGCCAGCGTGCTCGACTCCGACAGCGCCGGCAGCAAGCCGAGCCAGAGCAGGGCGAGCAGCCCCGCCATCACGACAACCTCGCGCCGGCGGGTCTCCCACATCAGGGCGGCGGCAAGGAGAACCATCGCGAGCGCCAGATAGCGGCCGTAGATGTTGGGGTCATAGAACAGCGAGTTGACCCGGAAGAAGCGCTGGTTGCCGTTCAGGGCGGCGTGGAAGATCAGGTCTCGCGTCAGATACTCGACGCCTGCCACGGCGACGAACACGACCGCGAGCGCGACAACGAGCATCGCGCAACGCCGCAGCAGAATCGCGTCCCAGCGCACGTCGCGGAGCAACACGAACAACAGCGAGAAGGGGACGTAGAAGAAGCACAGCTCCTCTGCGGCCTTGGTCAAATCCGGCGTGTAGAGCGCCTGCACCGCATAGAGGACGACGACCGCCGCGATCGTGCGCTCGAGAACGCCCGAGCGCGCCCGCGCGTCGCGTTCGCCCCAGAGGACCAGAGCGATGGCCCCGCCGCCGATCACGGCGTAGAGGACGAGGAGGATCCCTCCCGTACCGCCCGAGAGCAGCGAGAAGCGAAACGGCAGCGCGAGCACAGCGCTGAACGCCAGCCAACGGGGGCGCGAGCGATAGACGAACGCCAGCAGTGCGAGCAGGACGACCGCCGCCACGATTCCGGCAACGGCGAGAGCGTGGTGGTGGCGCAGACGCAGGATCTGGCTCGACTTCCACAGCGTCGCGCCGAGGAGCAGCGGCGTGAGCACGAGCGCAGCGCCGGCGGCAGCGCGCCGAGGTCGTCCCGCGAGCACGAGCACGCCCGCCGCCGCCAGCGCATCGAGCAGAAGCCCGACGCGGGCGAGCGAGTGCCCGAGCATCGCGGCGATGATCAAGTCGCCTTCCCCCGGTAGGTGAGGACGAAGTTCGGCACGATCACGCTGCGGCCGTAGTTCTCGAAACGGACCTGAACGACGTAGGCGCCCGCCGCCGCGGGCCCGCCCGACGTTGTGGTGCCGTCCCACGCCAGGTGGAACCGCGTGTACTCGTGGATGCGCAGATGGGCGGCGAGCACCGCCACGGTCCGCTCGCCGCTCTGGGTCAGCACCGAGACCTCCACGTAGCCGCCGAGCGTTGCCGTCAGGTGGAAGTGCGTGAACTCATGGCCCGGGCCCGGAAAGGCCATCGAGCCGCTGTGGCCCTTGATCAGCGGCGCCTCGCGCTTGAGCGCCTGCGCGATGAAGAGCGCGGCGACGGCAGCGACCACGAGCGCGGCGAAGCTGATGCGCGCCAGGAGAACGGCGCTGGGGCCGCGCGGCGGCGCAGCCCCAGCCGGGCGGATCACTGCTGTGCGTAGTTGCTGCCGAGCACGACGATCGCCGTCGGCGCGGCGCCGGAATGCGAGGCTGCCGCCAGCGTTGCGCTGCTCGCAGGCACGACCTGCGAGGTGGTGAGCGCGAGCGCGAGAGCCACCTCGATCGCCGCGTCGTGATTACCGGCCGTGTACTCGACGACCGTATTCGTGTGGTTCTGCGTGGGAGCGTTGGCGACTGCGCCGCGCTGGTAGCCCTCACTCGCAAGCGTCCCCGAGACGCGCGTGGCAAGCCCGCCCTCGGTCGTTCCGTTGAGCACGGCCACCGTGACGCTCGAGGGAGGCGGGTTGGAGCCGGTGTTGGTGGTCGTGGTGTTGGATCCGGTCGTCGACGGGCTCGAGCCGCCGGAGAGGAGCTGGCTGGCAATGAGAACGATCACGCCGACGAGCACGACCGCGATGATCGCCAGGCGCAACGTCGAGCTCGAGCCGGACCGTCCAGAGCCATCGCCGTCGTCATCTGCGCCCTCTCGGCGGTCACGCCGGAGCGTTGCGCCGTCCCCGCCGGAGGCTGCCGCGGCGCCCACGCGTGCCGTCGCGCCAAGGAGGTCGGCACGACCGGCCGCCGACGGCGGCGCCGGGGGATACCGCGGGCGCGAGCCGGCGGCTGTAGCAGGAGCGAGCACCGACGGCTCATCGCGCAACGCGCGAGCGCCGCGCTCGCGGCCCGGCGCCGAGGCAGTCCGAGGCGAAGCAGCGCGGTCCTCACCGCGCTCGGGTTCCGCCCACGCCGGCGGAGAGATGTCTGCCTCGTCCTTGGGCTCAGCCGGCGGGGCGATCGCGACCACGCCGCTCTCGGAGGTGTCAGGGCCTTCGCTCGCAGCGGTCTGCTCATTCCCTCCACCGAGCGCCTGCGCGGCCCCAGCAGGCTCCGCAGTCGCGGGCGCCCGTGCGACCAGTGGCATCGCCGGCTTGGCGATCACGGTCGCTTCCTCGGAGCCGGGTGATTGTGCCTCCTCCCCCGTGAGCGCAGCGAGCGGCACCCGGCGCGCGCCGGGCACGGCCGCGACCGCCTCCGCGCTGGCTTCCGCGGCGCTGGCCATCGCGCCGGCCGCGGTCGCGGGCGCCACCACAGCAGGTGGGCTCGCCGGCGTCGGAGGCTGCGACAGGGGGCCGGCGCTACCCGGCGAGCCAGCCGGCGCGGGCGGGACGCGCGGCTGCACAGCGGTCTCACCAGCGGCAGGCGTCGTGGCAGGTTCGGGCGTTGCTCCGGGCGCTGGCGTAGCCGGCTCGGGCGTCTCCGCGGGCACGGTCGCGTCCGCGTTGACCACCGTCGGAGCCGCCACCTCCGTGGCGGTCGTCGCGCCGGCGGCCGCGGCGGCGACCGAGACACGCCGAGCGCCGGGGATTGCCACCGTCGCTGTCGCCGGTGCCACGGGCGCTGGGGCGCCCACCCCCCCCGGGGGGGTCAGTGCAACGGCGGGGCGAACTGCGGTGGAGGGCTGCGGAACGGCGACCGGCCGCGCAACGGTCATCGCCGCCGGCTGCGGCGCGCGCCGGAGTCGCTCCTCCTGCTCCTCCAGGCGCTCAGACAGGCGCCGCATCTCGCGCGCCTGCGCGAAGTAGAGGATCACCAGTAGGGCGAGCCCCACGATCGCCGCGAACCCTGCGTAGGCGCCGACCGACTTGATGTCGGTCTGAAGCGTTAGCGCTAGGACCATGAAGTCGGCCAGTCTATGAGGACTCGGCGACGGCAGGGGCTGGCACGCGCAGTTCGGTCAATTGCGCCACCTTCTCGGCGAGTCCCGTCGCGTCGCCCTCAAGCACCAGCAAGAGGATCTCGTCGAAGATCGCCTCCACCCGTTCGGTGTCCATCGGGTCGCGCTCCGCGAGCCAGATCTTGTCGGCTTCGGTCGTCCGGGGCTGCTCGAACGGGTTGAAGAGCTCCTCGTGCAGCTTCTCGCCCGGTCGCGAGCCGATCAGCTCGATGGCGATGTCGCGATCGGGTTCGAGTCCCGACAGCTCGATCATCTTCCGCGCCAGCTCGAGGATCGATACGGGCTCCCCCATGTCGAGGACGAAGACCTCGCCGCCCCTGCCGAGCGAGCCCGCCCGGATCACGAGCGCCACGGATTCGGGAATCGTCATGAAATACCGCGTCATCTCCGGGTCGGTCACCGTCACCGGACCGCCGGCGGCGATCTGGCGACGGAAGATCGGCACGACGCTGCCGGACGAACCGAGCACATTCCCGAAACGAACCGCCATGTAGCGAGTCGCGGGGAAGCGGCGTTGGGCGGCGTCGATCGCGCACTCGGCGAGTGCCTTGGAGGCGCCCATAACCGTGGCGGGCGTCACCGCCTTGTCGGTCGAGACCAGCACGAAGGCGTCGAGCCCGAGCTGGCCGGCCACCTGTGCGACGACGCGCGTTCCGATCGCGTTGTTGCGGATGGCCTCGACGGGGTTGAGCTCCATCAGCCCGACGTGTTTGTACGCCGCAGCGTGGAAGACGATGCTCGGGCGCTCCTCGCTGAGCACCTCGCGCATCCGCTCCTCCTCCTTGCAGTCAGCGAGGACCGGCGCAAGAACCGCGGGCGGGACGTGCATGTCCTCCTCGAGCTCACGCACGATGTTGAACATGTTGTCCTCGGCGTGATCGACGAGGACCAGCCGGCGCGGCCCGGCGCGCGAGATCTGACGGCACAGCTCCGACCCGATCGACCCGCCGGCACCGGTGACCAGGACGACCTTGTCCTGCAGGTAGCTCGAGACGCGCTCGAGTGGCATGTGGACAGGCTGGCGTCCCAGCACGTCCTCGACGCGAACCTCGCGCACCGTGCGCGCGACGTCGACCGAGCCCGACAAGAGCTCGAAGACCGTCGGCAGTGTGCGGACCGGGATGCCGCGGTCGCGGCATGCGATCACGACGCGCATCCGTAGCTCTCCAGGTGCTGAGGGGATCGCGATGATCACCTCGTCGGGCTCGGAATCGTCGAGGATCTCTGGCAGCTCCAGCGTCGTGCCGCGCACGGGCGTGCCCTCGAATCGCTGCCGCTGCTTGAGCGGATCGTCGTCGACGAACCCGACCGGCGTCAGTCGCAGGTCGCTGTTTCGGACCAGCTCGCGAGCGACGAGCCGCCCGCCCTCGCCGGCGCCGACGATCAGGACGCTGCGCCCGTCAGGATGTGAGCGCACCCCAGGCAGCCGGCGATCGTTGATGGCCCGGGCGAGCAGTCGGGCGCCCAGCAGGAACGCGAGCGCGATCGCCGGAAACAGGACCGCGACGGTGAGTGGCACCCCGACTGCGAGCACCTCGTGCGCATGCCTGCCGGGAGCGGGCACGAACTCCTGCGTGTAATGCGTCGGATGGACGATCGCGACGAGGGTCACGAGCAATACCGCAGCGACGACCAGCGCGCGCGCCAAATGCCAGACATCGCGCGCGCTCACGTAGCGCCAGCGACGCTGGTAGACCCGCGAGATCGCCAGGATCAGCGCCGTGCCGAGCGCGACCCACGGGATCGTGTCGTCGAGAAGGTGCTCGTAGCGCCCGTGGCCGGAGAGGTTGCCATCGAACCTGAGCCAGAACGCGAGGAAATACGCGGCCGCGACCAGCGCCGCGTCAACCACGAGCTGCGGCAGCGAATGGCGATGCAGCGGAAAGGCCGCCGAGCGAAACCGTCGGCGCATTAAGCCGATTGTAGGGCCTCTCCGGCGGCAAGTAGGAGCGCTACGAGCTCGGCAGGGTCCCGACGCACTCGCTCCCCAGGCCCTCTTTCACGCTTGCGCAACTCGATCTGATCGACGCTGCTTAGCCGCAGCATCCGCCCCTGCGCGATCAACTGCTCGTCGACCGCACCGAGCCGGCCCTCGAAGGTCGTCCAAACGGGGGTCCCCAGCGCAACCGCCTCACGGTTCATGGTGCCGCCCGCGCTGATCACGAGGTCGGCGTGCGCGATCAGGGACTGGGCGTCGATGGCGTGCTCGGGGACGATCAGTCCGCCGCCTCGCACCAACTGCTCGCGTTGGGCCTCGATCCGCGGGAGCACGACGGTCTGGGACCCGCGCAGGCGGTCGAGCAACGAGGAGAAGAGCTCGTTCTCGAAGCGGTGGTAGAGCGACACCGCCGGCGGCGTCCGCACGACCACGATCGGCTGTGCGGGGTCCAGTGCGAGCTCTCTGAGCACAGCGCTCGAGGGCTCGAAGTCGGCGAGGTAGTACTCCTCCTTCAACCCCGGGTAGGCGCGGATCTTGCCGCGCGCGCCGTAGCGATAGAGCCGCTCGGCGGGGATCGCGTCGGGCACGACGACGGCCCGAGCGAGTCGGCAGTTGACGTTGTGCTGGAGCGTCGCCCACTCGTAATCGAACATCGTCGCCGAGGGAATGCGAAGCGCCGCCGCGGCGATGGAGATGTCGTTGGAGCCATGGCCGAGCGCCAAGCGAAAGCCCCGCCGGCGCGCCCAACGAGCCAGTGCGAGCGAGCGCGAGGCGAGGCCGCGGGCCTTCGCGGCGCGGCCCGCGCCGCGGTGGTGTCCGATCACGGTCGGCTCCAGCCCGAGTCGCCGCGCAAGCTCGACCGTCTGCGCGAAATCGCGCGCGGTGATGTCTACCTCATGGCCTTTGGCCCGCAGCTGCTCGACGAGCGGGCGCAGCACGAGCGGGTGCGGACTGTTCGTGAGGTCGACCCAGACTCGCATGAGGGCGGTCAACGGTACCCTTCTGCGGCTCTGTTCGAGATCGCCTCCGTAACCAACGCGCTCGTCAACGTCGCGACGACGATCATCAACGATCTCGGCTACCCGGGACTGTTCCTGCTCCTCGTCGCCGGCTCGGCCGGTATCCCGGTGTCCTCCGAAGCGGTGATGTTGTTCGCCGGATTTGACGTCTACCGCGGCCACTTCTCGCTCGCCGGCATCCTCATCGTTGGCGTCGCCGGTGATCTCGTCGGTGCCAGCCTCGCCTACGCGATCGGTTATTTCGGACGCAGGGAGCTGGTGGCGCGCCACGGCGCCAAGGTGCACCTCACACCGGAGCGGCTCGCCCGCGCGGAACACTGGTTCGATCGGCACGGCGAGGTGGCGATCCCGATCTGCCGAATCCTGCCCCTGGTGCGCGCCTACATGTCGTTCCCCGCCGGATTCGCGAAAATGTTCTTCCCGCGCTTTCTCGCGCTCAGCGCGCTCGGCGGGATCCCATGGATCGCCTTCTGGGGCATCCTCGGGCGCGTGCTCGGCTCCCACTACAACTCGATCAAGAGCCACCTGCACTACATCGACATCGCCGCCGTGGTGCTGATCGTCGCTGCGCTGATCTATTTCCTCTACCGCCGCCAGCAGCGCAGGAGCAAAGTCGCAACCTGACGCGCGCGTGACGCTGCCCCAAGCCGTCGCGCTGGGGTTGTTGCACGGCCCGGCCGAGCTGGCGCCGGTCTCCTCCTCGGCCCACACCACGCTTTTGGCCTGGCGGCGCGGCTGGGGCTACGGCGAACTCGAGCCAGCCGCCCGCAAGCGCTTTGAGGTCGCCCTCCACGCAGGTACCGCGGTTGCGACGCTGTGGCGCGCGCGAGGGGCGCTGACCGACACACCGGTCTCGGCGCTGGTTGCCGCCAGCCTGCCCCCGGCGCTGGCGGGAGCGCTTCTCCAGCGCCCGATCGAGCGACGCCTGGGGACGCCGGCCGGGATCGCCGCCGGCCTGCTCGCGGGCTCCGCGGCGATGGCGCTCGCTGATGTGCTCGGCTCTCGCCAGCGCCTGCACACCCAGGCGCGAGGACGTGACGGGCTGATCCTCGGGTTGGCGCAGGCCGCGGCGCTGATCCCAGGCGTCTCGCGCAGCGGCGCCGCCCGCGCGGCGGCGCGGGCGCGCGGCTTCGCCCCGCCGGAGGCGCGGGTGCTGGCGGACGCCGTGGGCGTCCCGATCACCTTGGGCGCGCTCGCTTTGAAGGGCCGCGAGGCGCTGCGCGGTGAGCGCTCCGAGTGGGCCGGGTTGGCGGTCGGTGCGACGGCGTCGCTCGGATCGGCCCTGGCGAGCGCGCCGCTGGCGGCGCGAGCCCAGGGCAGGGCCTCGCTGCTGCCCTACTGCGCCTACCGAACCGCCGTCGCCTCGGCGGTGATCCGCCGCCTGCGCCAGAATGCAAGGAGATGATCGACGCCTACGCCGCCGCCGGCGTTGACACCGCCCAGGCCGAGAGCGGCGTCCGCGCTCTCGTCGACGTGTTGCGTACGATCGACCCCGGACGGCCTTCGCGCTCGGTTCTCGGCGGCGGCCACTATGCCGCCGTGCTCGAGATCGCGCCGGGTCTCGGGCTCGCCCTCTGTACCGACGGCGTCGGCTCCAAGCTGATCATCGCCGAGCAGCTGCACCGCCTCGACACGGTGGGCATCGACTGCGTGGCGATGAACGTCAACGACATCATCTGCGTCGGCGCCGAGCCGGTCGCGATGGTCGACTACATCGCCGTCGAGGAGATCGACGGCGCCGCGCTGGCGCAGATCGGCATTGGCCTCAAGCGCGGCGCCGAGCTCGCCGGAATCGAGATCCCCGGCGGCGAGCTCGCGGTCCTCCCCGAGATGATCCGCGGCCACCCCTCCCCCCACGGCTTCGAACTCTCCGGCACCGCCATCGGCACGGTCGGGCTGGAGCGCGTGATCACAGGCTCCGAATGTGCCCCCGGCGACGCGCTGATCGGCCTGCCCTCGAGTGGCCTTCACTCCAATGGATACACGCTCGCGAGGCGCCTCAGCGAAGGGCGTCTGGCCGACCGCCCGGCGGAGCTTGGCGGCGCGAGCATCGGTGAGGCCTTGCTCGAGCCCACGACGATCTACGTGCGCGGCGTCCTCGAGCTGCTGCGCAGCGGTGCCGCCGTGCGGGGGCTCGCGCACATCACCGGCGACGGCGTGCTCAACCTGCGTCGGCTGAACGCCGCCGTGGGCTTCGCGATCGAGACGCCGCTCGCGGTACCGCCGATCTGCGCCTGGCTGTGCGAGGTCGGGGCGCTGGAGATCGCCCAGGCCTACCAGGTGTTCAACATGGGCTGCGGTTTTGTCGCCGCTGTCGCCGCCTCCGACGCCGAGGCTGCGGTGGCGCTGCTCGAGCGCTTCCATCCCGGCTCGCGCGTGATCGGTCGCGTCAGCGACGACCCCGGGCGCGTGGCGCTTCCGGCGCTCGGCGTGGACCTCTAGGAAACCCGCGCGGGACGTCCGATTGCGAACCGCGCCAGCGGGTAGCGCACCGAAGGAATGGCCGCCACACCGCCGCTCACAGGCCACCCGGAAGCGCACAATACGGCGATGAGCACCAGGCCCGAGATCCTCGTCGGCGGGCGCTACCGGCTCGAACGCCAGATCGGCGCCGGAGCCACGGCCCGTGTCTGGCTGGCCTTCGACCAGGTGCTCGAGCGCCAGGTGGCCGTGAAGATGCTCGCCGCCCCGATCGGCGGTGAGAGCGCGCACATCGAGCGCTTCCGCCGCGAGGCGCGCGCGGTGGCAAACCTCCAGCACGCGCATATCGTCACGGTGCTCGACTCGGGCGAGCACGACGGCATGCCGTTCATCGTGCTCGAGTACGTCGACGGCGAGACCCTGAAGGAGCGCATCCAACGGGTCGGGCGCTTGACGATCACCGAGGCCGTGGCGATCGCCATCGAAGTCGCGCGCGCGCTTGACGCCGCGCACGCCCGCGGCCTCGTGCACCGCGACGTCAAACCTCAGAACATCCTTCTGGACACCGAGGGCGGGGCGAAGATCACTGACTTCGGGATCGCCCGAAGCGGCGGCGAGGACGGTCTGACCGTCGGCGGGCGCGTGCTCGGCACGACCGACTACGTCTCCCCCGAGCAGGCCCTCGGGCATCAGGTCAGCGGCCAGTCGGACCTCTACTCGCTCGGCGTCGTTCTCTACGAGTCACTGACGGGTTCGGTCCCCTTCAAGGCATCCAGCCACATCGCCGTCGCGACGATGCACGTGCGCGAGGAGATCCCCGATCTGCAGCAGCGGCGCCCGGATGTGTCGGCGGCGCTGGCCGCCGTGGTCGAACGCGCCACGGCCAAGCACCTGTCGCGTCGCTACGTGAGTGCGCGGGAGATGATCGCCGACCTCGAGGAGGTGCTCGCGATCGAGACCGCGCGCACCGGTGACGCCGGCCGCGAGGCGACGATGGTGATCCGCAGCCTGCCGGAGGGAGCGACTCGGCGGGTGCCCGTCAGGGTTCGCCACCCGCTCGCGATCATTGGGACCGCCGTCGTCGTGATCGCCGCGACCACTGCGATCGCCGCCTTCATCGTCACGCGCACGCACCGCGGCGTCGGCGCGCCGGCCGGACTCGCTCGCCCGGCGCACGAGGTGGTCGTGCGGCTCTCACAGACCGCAGCGGTCCAATACAACCCCTTCGGGACCGCGCCCGAGGGGGCGGCCACCGTCGAGCAGGCGATCGACGGTGACGTCGCGACGACCTGGGAGACCTCCACCTACCGCGACGGCGTGCTCGGCAAGTCGGGTGTCGGGCTGTATGTGAACGCCGCGCCCGGGGTGGCCGCCAATCAGGCGGTCGTGATCACGCCGACGCCGGGCTTCCACGTCCAGATCTGGGGCGCCGACAGCGTCCCGGCGATCACCTACAGCCCGGTGCCGCGCCCCGGGATCTCGCCCGCCACCCTCGGCTGGACGTTGCTCGGGCACGCCCGATCGTCGAAGACAACGACCGTGCGCCTCCACCAAGTGCGCGTGCGCCGCTACTACCTGCTGTGGATCACCGACCTCGACCCCAACCCGACGCTGGCGCCCAAGAGTGTGCAGATCGCCGAGTTCGAACTGCGCCGGCGAGCGCACTAGCCCCAGCAGCTCTCAGCGTAGGTAGTCGCGCTCGCGTGCGTGGCGCTCGAGTCCGATCTCGCACAACCGCTCGATCAGCTCCGGGTAGGGCACGCCGCCGGCCTGCCAGAGCTTTGCGTAGACGCTGGTGGCGGTGAAGCCGGGCATCGTGTTGAGCTCGTTGAGGAGCACGCGGCCGCCGTCCTCGACGAAGAAGTCCGCACGCGCCAGCCCGCTGCAACCGGCGTGCACGAACGCCTCACGTGCGATCCGCGCCACCTCCGCGAGCTCGCCATCGCCGATGCGAGCCGGCACCACGAGCCTCATGCCGCCCTCCTCGTACTTTGCCGCGTAGTCGTAGAACCCGGCGGCGGTGAGGACGATCTCACCTGGCGGGGAGACCTGCGGCTCCTGGTCGCCGAGCACCGAGCACTCGACCTCGAGGCCGACGCTCGCGGCCTCGACGATCGCCAGCGAGTCATGGCGCAGCGCGGCGGCCACCGCGGTCTCGAGCTCGCCGCGGTCGCTCGCCCGGGCGATGCCGACCGAGGATCCAAGCCGCGCCGGCTTCACGAACACCGGCAGGCCGAGCGGCGCGAGCTCGTCGAGCACCGCCTGCGGCTCCCGGCGCCAGCGCGCATCCTCGACGCCGCGGTGATCCACCTGCGGAAGGCCGGCCGCACCCATCAGTGCTTTGAAGCGAACCTTGTCCATGCACAACGACGAGGCGGCGACGCCGCTGCCCGCATATGCCACGTCGAGGCACTCGAGCAGGCCCTGGACGACACCATCCTCGCCGTAGGGGCCGTGCAGCGCGGGAAACGCCACGTCCGCATCCAGCAGGCCCCGTCCGGGCGTGAGCGACAGCTCCTCCCCGTCGAGCAGCCAGCGGCCGTCCCGGGCGATCAGCACCTCGATCGCCTCGTGGCCACCGGCGCGTACGCCCTCGCGCACCGCCGCCGCCGAGGCCAGCGACACCTCGTGCTCCGATGAGCGTCCACCGCCCAGGACCGCGACGCGCATCAGGTGGTCGTGGGGCCGGTCGCGCCGCTCGAACCGCTCGAGCCGGTGGGGCCGACCGGGGTGACCGGGGTGGCCGGCGCCACGTAGCTCTCGACCCCGATCACGACCGTCGACCCGGCGGGGACCGAGCTGTCGGCCGGGGGCTGCTGGGAGATCACGTCCCCGTCGTATTGCGGGTTCTTGTGGCGAACGTCGAGTTCCGGCGAGGGCACCAGGCCGAGCTTGACCAGCCGCAGGCTCGCCGCGTGCTCGCTGAGGCCAAGCAGCCGCGGCAGCACCACCGGCGCCGGCGCCTTGGCGACGCTCAGGGTGACGACCGAGCCCTGCGCCGCCTTGCCCGAGGACGGCGTCTGCGCGAGTACGGTGCCCGCCGGCTCGGTGCTGGTCCTGGGGACTGGGTGAACGACGAAGCCGCGCTGCTGCAACAGCAGCGTGGCGGAGGTGACGGTCTCATTGACGACGTTGGGGACGGCGACCCGCGGGGGGCCGGTCGAGATCGTGACCACCACCGTCGAACCCTTGGCTGTGCTCGAGCCCACGGACGGGTTGGTCGAGATCACGTCGTTCTTGGGCACCGTGGTCGAGGCCTGCTTGATCGGCGAGATCCGGAAGCCGGAGGTGTGCAGCGCGTGGAAGGCGTCCTTGGTGCCCAGGCCGATCACGTTCGGAACCTGCTTGCTCCGCGGCTTGGGCGGGCCGGTCGAGATCGTGATCGCGACGTTGGAGTTCTTGGCGACCTTGGTCTCGTGGCCCGGCACCTGCGCGATCACGGTGCCTGCCGCGCGCTGGGAACTGGACAGGGACTCGGTGTACTTGAGGCTGTCGTCGGTGAGGGTCGCCTGGGCGTCGGCCTTGGAAAGCCCGACCACGTAGGGCACGGAGACCTGCACGACCTTGGGGCTGCGGTCGCGCAGGAGCACGATCGCGACCGCGGCGATCGCGGCGGCCAGGATCACGAGACCGAACAGGACCCACGGCCACACGGGCCGTCGCTCGCGCGATCCCGGCGGCAGCACGATCGAGCCCGGCGGGATGATCCCCGTCGTGTTGGGGTCCCAGTAGGCCGGGGCCGTCCCGTAGACGCCTGTGGCGGGGCCGATCGGTCCGATCGGCTGCGTGTTGTAGCTCGCGGGGTGTGGGTAGGCCGGGCCCGGCAGGACGCTGACCGGCGCCAGCGGCGCCAGCGCGGCGGTGTGCGAGCCCTCCTCGCGCCGCAGGCGTTCGCGCTCGCCCTCGAGCGCGGCGAGGAACTCGTCGGCGTCGGCGAAGCGGCGCTCCGGATCCTTCTCGAGCGCGCGCATGACGATCGCGTCGAGGTTCGGCGAGATCGACGGCACGATCGTGCTCGGCGGGCGCGGCGGCTCAGAGAGGTGGCGCAGCGCGATCGCGACGACCGATTCACCCTCGAAGGGCACCGTCCCGGTCAGCAGCTCGTAGAGCATGATGCCGACGGCGTAGAGGTCGCTGCGGGCGCCCACGGTCTGGCCCTGTGCCTGCTCGGGCGAGAGGTAGCGGGCGGTGCCCATGATCGAGCCGGTCTGCGTGATCTCGGAGGCGCCGGCGCGCGCGATGCCGAAATCGGTGACCTTGACGCGGCCCTCGTCGTCGATGATCACGTTGTGGGGTTTGAGGTCGCGGTGGACGACGTCGCGGCGGTGGGCGAAGCGCGCGGCGCGCAGCACCTGCTCGGTCAGCTCGATGGCTTGGTCGGCGGGCAGCGGAGCGTCCTCGCGTACGACCGAGTCGAGCGAGCGCCCGTCGAGGAACTCCATCGCGATGTAGTAGGTGCCGCCCCACTCGCCGCGGTCGTAGACGTTGACGATGTTGGCGTGTGAGAGCGAGGCGGCGCTGGACGCCTCGCGGCGGAAGCGCTCCACGAACTCGGCGTCCTGGGCGAAGCGCTCGTGCAGGAGCTTGACGGCGACGCGCCGGCCGAGCTGTGTGTCCTCTGCGCAGTAGACCTCGGCCATGCCGCCGGAGCCGACGCGCGACACGACCCGGTAGCGCCCGTCGATCATCGTGCCGGCGGCAATCTGGAAGTTCATCTCGCGCCTCGGATTGTGAGGCAGTGGCGGCCGCGACGGCGTCGGTGGGCGCTCACTTGCCGGCTCCCACTCCGAGCGCCTCGAGCACGTCCTTGGCAATGGGCGCTGCGATCGTGCCGCCGAAGCCGTTGAGCTGGTGCGAGACGGTGACCGCGATCGCGATCTGCGGATCCTCGACCGGGGCGTAGGCGATGAACCAGTCCTGGTTGTACTGGCAGGCGATCAGGGCGAGATTCGAGCAATCCTGCGCGGTGCCGGTCTTGCCCGCGACGTGGATGCCGGTGAGCGCAGCGGCGGTACCGGTGCCGTCCTGGACGACGTTCTGCATCATGACGCCGACCGTCGTCGCCGTGGAGGGCTTCATCACGGTGCTGTAGAGGCGCGGCTCGATGGTCTCCACCGTCTGCCCGTCGGGATTGACGACCTTCTCCGTCAGGTGCGGCACCATCAAGCGTCCCTTGTTGGCGACCGCGGCGGCCACCATCAGCATCTGCAGCGGCGTCACCTCGAGGCCTCCCTCGCCGATGCCCACGCGCCCGACGTCGGCGCCGGAGGTCACCGGCAGATAGCCCTTGTGGTCCGGTACGACCACGCCGCTCTCGGCGATCTCGCCGCTCGGCAGGTCGATCGGCGGTGTGCTGTAGAAGCCGAGCCGGTTCATGTAGGTCTGGAGCGTCCGCGCGCCCACCCCCTGGGCGACCTGCGCGAAGACGGTGTTGATCGAGTTGGTCAGCGCGTCGCTGAGGGTCACGTTGCCGTAGCTGTCGCCGCCATCGTTGCTGAGCGGCTGGCCCGAAACGGTGATCGGAGAGTTGCCGTTGATGATCGACTGGGGCGTGTAGCGCCCGGTGTCGATGGCGGCGATCGAGGTCACCACCTTGAAGGTCGAGCCCGGTGTGTACTGGCCGGCGACCGCGCGGTCGACGAGCCGCGAGCCGCCCTGGTTCTGGATCGCGGCCAGCTCGGAGCGCGTCTTGACGCCGTTGGGGTCAAAGGTGGGGCTGGCGGCGAAGACCTTGAGCGCCCCCGTGCTCGGCACGATCGCCAGGACCGCGCCGTCGCGTCCGGCCAGATCGTGGTAGGCGACCTCCTGCGCGTGCACGTTCAGCGTCGTCACGACCTCGTCGCCGTTGGTGCGCTTGCCCTCGAACTGATCGATGATCGAGCTCTGCTGCGGTGGCGAGCCGGCGAGGACGCCGTTGCGGTAGGCCTCGAGCCCCGAGTCGCCGTTGTAGGGGTCGTAGTAGCCGAGGGCGGGCGCGAAGAGGGCTCCGAACGGGTAATGGCGCGAGAACACCCCGTCGTTGGCGCGCACCGAGTGGGCGAGCACGGTCGAGCCGTCGTCGGCGACGATCGTGCCGCGTTGGACGCGCTGTGCCTCGAGGCCCGGGCGTGCGTTGTTGGCGTCCGCGCGCAGGGCGCTGGCGTCGAACACGCTCCAGCGCGAGGTGAAGCCCACGAGCAGGGCGAAGAGCACCAGCACGAGCACGAACAGGCGGGCGATCGGCTGGTTCACTGTCCCGCGATCTGATCGAGCTCAAGCTGGCTGACCAAGTGCGTCGCCGCCTGCTGGGAGCGCAGCTCGTTGTTGAAGAGGCGGCCCCGCTCGAGCTTGCTGAGCTCGGCGACGGTCACGCCCGAGACGAAATAGCTGGTGTAGAGGCGCACGCCGCCCGGTAGCGCGTAGGGCAGGCCGTTGAAGACAGTCACCTGGCCGTTGGCGTCGGTGCCTACGAAGTAGACGGACTGGGCTGCGAGCAGCGCGCCGATCGCGACGGCGCCGAGCACGACGACGACCACGCTGCCGACCACCAGGCGCCGGCGCAGGCGATGATGGCGACCGCGGCGATGGGCGCCCGGACGGGGCATCCGCGGCGAGCGCCGGTGGCTGCGGGCGTGGCGGGCGATCAGCCGCCGCGGCTCGGGGGCGTCCGCGATCGCGCTCTCGACCGTCGGGGCCTCCGAGCGCTCCGCTCGCAGCTCAGCGCCGGCGGGGTCCGCCTCACCGGCCTCGCCGGCGTCGGAAATCTCCTTTGCCTCGCCCCCGTCCTCGGGGGGCACGCTCGCCGGCGCCAACGCCTCGGTCGGGGGATCGTCGACACCGCCGACCTCCTCGATCCGGAAGAGGACCACCGTGATGTTGTCGCGCCCCCCTGCCTCGAGCGCCGCCGCCACCAGCCGCTCGGCGGTGCTTACGATATCCGGAGCCTCGCGCATGATCTCGGCCACCGCCGACTCCGCGACCATCGAGGTCAACCCGTCGCTACAGATCAGGTAGACGTCGCCGTCGCGCGCGGCGACCGTGAAGGTGTCCACCTCCACCTCGGGCTCGGGGCCCAGGGCGCGGGTGATGATCGAGCGCTGTGGGTGCTCCTCGGCCTCCTCCTCGGTCAGGCGGCCCTGGCGCAGCAGCTCCTCGACAAGCGAGTGGTCCTCGGTGATGCGCTCGAGCTCCCCGTCACGCAGGCGGTAGGCGCGGCTGTCGCCGACGTGGGCGAAGGAGACCTGTCCGCGCCCGACGTAGGCTGCCGTCAGCGTCGTGCCCATGCCGGCCCGGCGCGGGTCGGCCTCCGAGAGCGCGTGGATCTCGGCGTTGGCCGCCAGCACCGCCCGCGTCAGGCGGCGTTCGGAGCCCTCCGACTCCTCGCCCGGGAGGCCGCCCGCGAAGTGGCCGATCGCGAGCTGGGAGGCGACCTCACCCGCCTGCGCGCCGCCCATCCCGTCGGCGACAACGAAGAGCGGTGCGCGCTCGAGGTAGGAGTCCTCGTTGGTGGCGCGCTGGTGCCCGGTGTCAGTACGGGCGACGTGCTCGGCGACGCGGATCATCACCCCTCCTCGTAGGTGAATTCGCTGTCGCCGATCCGCACGCGGTCGCCGCTGTGCAGCGGCGCCGGTCCGGCCAGGAGCTCCTCGTTGAGGTAGGTGCCGTTGGTTGAGCCGAGGTCCTCGAGCACGACGACACCGGCCTGGAGCACCAGCTGCGCGTGGCGCGAGGAGGCGAAGGGATCGTCGAGGCGGATCTCCGCGGCGTCGCCGCGGCCGAGCACAGCGCCCTCACCGACGTCGTAGATCATCCCGGGCGTGTGGCCGGGCGCGCGCTCGACCACCAGCCGCGCCTCGCGCGCGACATGCAGCGGCGCGGTCGCGGAATGAAAGCCGGTCGCCGCGGAGTCGGCGGCGACCGCCGCCCGCGGCCCGGCGCGCAGGTCGCGGGTCGCACTGCGCGAGACCCACAGCAGGAACAGATAGAGCACGACGAGGAAGCCGAACTTCAGGGCGACCGACACCGGCGCGAGGTTAGTCATGAGCGCGGCGCTCCCGATCCACGCGCGCTCAGCGAACCTCGAAGATCAGCTCGACCGATCCGAGGCCGATCACGTCGCCGTCGGAAAGCTGCGTCGGCACCCCCAGCGGGCGTCCGTTGAGAAGCACGCCGTTGGTGGAGCCGAGGTCCGAGAGGATCCAGCCGTCGCGGTCGGGGACGATCTGAGCGTGGTGGCGCGAGACCTCGTTGGCGGCGATGACGATGTCTGAGTCGGGACTGCGCCCGATCACGGCGCCGGCGGCCGGGATCGCAACGAGGTGCCCGCCGACCTCGACGAAGGCGGCCGGCATCACCTCGCCCGACAGCGCCTCACCCCGCGGCGGCGGGGGCCCACTGCGGCGAACGATCCCCGGCGGCGGTGCGTTGACCAGGCGTGCGTCGATGCCGCACTCGCCCAGCGACAGGCGGCGGTCGGTGCGAAGCTCGATCTGCGGGCGCGAGGGCAGCGAGAGGCGCTCGGCCCGGGCGTGCTCGAGCAGATGCGTCGCGAGCTCCTCGATCAGGCTCGGCTCGATCGAGGAGAAGTGGCGGCGGTCCGCCGGCGAGAGCCAGATCACGTACTCGTTGGGTACGACCGTGCTCGAGAGCGAGCTCGTGCGGTGGCGATCCATCTCGCGCACCAGCCGCCGCGCCAGCTCGACGGGTGTCACCTCACTGCGAAAGGCCCGTCCGAAAGCACCCTCGACGAGGTCGGCGATCTTGGTCTCGAGGGTGCGGAGTACGCTCATCGTTGCGGGCCCTTCGGCCTGCGCCCGGCGTTTGGGTAGACGCCATGCTACGCGACGTCCGGCGGATAGTGGGCTGGATCTCGGAGCACCGATCCCCCCAGCGCGAGGGCGCCCGCGAGCGCGACGGCGAGGAGCGTCAGCGGCGAGTGGCGCTCGCCCTGCGCCGTCGCGATCATCGCCAGCGCCACCAGCAGCGCTGTCGCCCACAGCGCCGCGCCGGCCGCTCGCCAGCGGATGTCGGTGGCGCGCAGCGCCCACGGCAGGACCATCGCCGCCAGCGCCCACACACCAGCGGTCAGCAGCCGCCCATCGCTGCAGAGCGGCACGAGCGCGTGCGAGACGGCGCCGCTCAGCGAGCCCTGCCAGCTGGCGCGGGCGGCGACGTGCGGGCCCACCCCGAGCAGCAGCCTCCGACCGAAGAGGGTCTCCGCGAGCGCGAGCCACCAGTAGCTGAGGGCGCCGAGCGCGGCCCGCGGTAGCGCTCGGCGCGCGAGCGCACCCACGAGCGCCGGCGCGCAGGCGGCAGCGCCGATCAGGCCGAGCAGGGGAGCGAGCACCGGCGTCGACCAGAGCCACGGCCGCGTCGGCAGAAGCAGCGGCACCGGCGCGAGCGAGGCAGCGAGGATCAGTGCCGTGCCGGGCTGCCCGGCTGCGCCGAGCCAAGCGATCGCCACCAGCGCCGCGAGCATCCAGACGACCCCGCCGGCCAGGGTCACGAGCGACGCGATCAGCGTCCCGGTGAACAGGGCGGCCGTGCTGTTGGCGCCGCCGAGCACGCTGGCGAGGACGCCACCGGTGACACCCGCGGTGGCGGCCCCCAGCGCCAGGCGCGTGCGCGTCGTCGGCACGAGCGCCGCGGCGAGCGCGCGTGGCGCGCGGACGTTCGTGCCCAGCAGCCGGCGGCGGCCCGCTCCGAGGCCCCGTGCCTCGTCGATGGCGCTTCGCAGCTGCGGGAGTGAGCCGCGGCGGGCGGGCTCGGGGTCAAGCGCGCGGTCGATCGCGCGGCAGAGCGCCGGCGGCAGGTCGCGGCGCGCGCTCGCAAGCGGCGGGATCGTGGCGCCGATTCGCTGCGCCGTCGCCGCCACCGTGGCGCCGCGCAGCGGATTGGCTCCGGCCAGCCCCTCATAGAGCGTGAGCGCGAGCGCGTAGAGGTCGGCCGGAGGTCCGGCCGGCCGGCCCAGGGCCTGCTCGGGCGCCATGTACTCGAAGGTTCCGATGACGTCGCCGGTATTGGTCAGCGCCTGCTCGCCGGCGAGCCGCGCGATGCCGAAGTCCGTCAGCTTCGCGGGCGTCTCCCCCATCGCCACGCGCGCGGGCACGATTACGTTCTGGGGCTTGACGTCGCGGTGGACGACGCCGCGCTCGTGGGCGTGCTCGAGCGCGTCGGCGAGCACCGAGCCGATCGCGAGGAGCGCGTGGTCGGGCAGACCGCCAGCGCGGTAGAGCGACGCCAGCGAGCTGCCCTGGACAAGCTCGGAGACCAGGTAGTAGGCAACCGCGTCCTCGCCGCTTGCGAGCAGCGCGACGATCGCCGGATGCTCGAGCCGCGCGGCCGCGCGGCCCTCTCGCTGGGCGCGCTGGCGCTCGCGCGGATCATCACCGTGCAACGGCACGCGCTTGACGGCCACCCGCGCAGAGCGCTCGTGGTCGTGGGCGACCCAGACGGTGCCGTGACCGCCCGAGCCGATCTGTTCGAGCAGCTGGTAGCGGCCCAGGAGGAGCTGGGAATCGGGGAGCGTCGCCCCGCTCCGCGCGGTGGCTGTCCGCGGGCGCGGTAGCGTGCTCACAGCCGCGCGTTCGCCGTGGCTGACCCCACTCCTGCACCAGGTTCGCGATGATGTGAAACTTGCAGTGCGAGCGCCGTGGTGGCGCGTGAGGTAAGAACCGACCCACAAACGTCCCGCAAGGAAGTCGTTTTGTCGTTCTTCGATGACGGTGACGACCCGCGTACCGCGGTGAGATCGCCCAGGCCCCAGCCACGCCGCCCTGCCGCCCGCTCACGCGGGTCGCGCACGGACGACCGCACGCTGCTGGTCCGCCGCGGCGCCGCCGCGGTGATCATCCTGCTCGTCCTGATCGGAATCGTCCTCGGTATCAAGGCGATCTTCGACCATCAGGCCCTGGCCGGGCTGAAGACCTACAACAACGAGGTCACCTCGCTGACCGCGAATGAGCTCAGCGGCGTCCGCGACCCCTTCTTCCGCGACATCGACAACGCCTTCAACTCCTCGAGCCCGATCGAGGTCGCGACGGCGCTGCAGCAGATCGCCAGCCAGGAGCAGACCTTCTACCGCCAGGCGCAGGGCTGGAACGTGCCCGCGCAGATGCTCGGCGCCCAGCGGTGGTTCGTCGGCGCGCTCGGGCTGCGTTCGGAGGCGCTCGCGGACATCGCCTCGCAGATGCAGAAGGCGCTCGGGGTCAGCCACGGCCAGGGTCCCGCGATCACCCGCATCTCCGGCGACATGGAGAAGCTGCTGAGCGCGGACGTGCTCTATTCAGACCGCGTCGCGCCGCTGATCCTGCAGGCGCTGGCCAACGCCGGCGTGGCTGGCTCGCCGCCCCCTGACGCCTTCCTCCCGGACGTCGGCTGGCTGGTGCCGCAGACCGCCGCCCAGCGGATCCTCAGCTACGTGCCCACCTCGCTGGGCGGCACGCCGCTGCCGAGCGGCACCCTGGTCGGCCACAAGCTGACGAGCGTGGGCGTGCTCCAGCCCGACGGCTCGGTCACGCCGCTCCAGTCCACCAACGTCAACCGCCTTGCCTACACCACTACGGGGATCACCTTCGTGCTCGGCTTCCAGAACTCCGGCACCGTGGCTGAGCACGACGTCGGCACCCAGATCACCTTCCAGAAGGCCGGGTTCAACACCTCATGCCTGTCGCGCACCAACATCACCCGCACGACGGAGGCGGGACTCAGTTACAAGTCGACGATCCTCTTCACGCCGACCTGCGAGAACCTGCCCGCCTATCTCAACCAGATCCTGGCGATGACCGCCGAGGTGGATCCGGTCTCCGGCGAGACCGACGTCGCCAACAACAAGCTCAGCTTCGACGTCGAGTTCACCAACTAGGGGCGTTGACCCCACGAGCAGCTAGCGTTCAGCGGCGTGATCGCGACGCAGGTCTCGACAAGCGAGCTCATCGCGATCGCCGCGGGAGCGGTGGCGCTGCTGGCCCTGGCGATCGCCGCCGCCCTGGCGCTGTCGCTGAGGCGTCTGCGGCGCGCGCAGCGGCAGGTGCTCGGCGAGCACGGCGCGCGCGACCTCGTGGCGCAGGCCGCGGAGCTCGAGTCCGCCTTCGCGACGCTGCGCGACTACGTCGACGAGATCGCCCAGCGCTTCGACACCCGCCTCGGCACCGCCGAGCAGCGTCTCGACGGAGCCCTCAGCCACCGCGCGCTCGTGCGCTACGACGCCTACAACGAGATGTCCGGCCACCAGTCGCTGTCGATCGCGCTGCTCGACGCCAACCGCTCGGGGATCGTGCTGAGCTCGATCCACCATCGCGACAGCGCGCGCGTCTACGCCAAGCTCGTCACCGCCGGCGCCCCGGAACTGGCGCTCTCGCCCGAAGAGGAAGAGGCGCTGCGGCTGGCGCTCGAGCGCTAGTGGCCGGCCAGCGGATACGCATCGGCTACCTCGGCCCGGAGGGCACCTACAGCCACCAGGCCCTGCTGGAGTCGGGCGTGGAGGGCGAGGCTCACGCGAGCCCGACGATCTACGACACCGTGATGGCGGTCCAGGAGGGAGCGGTCGAGTTGGCGCTCGTGCCGATCGAGAACTCGCTCGAGGGCTCGGTCAACGTCACTCTCGACACGCTTGCCACCGACGCCGCCGACCTCACGATCGTGGGCGAGGTGGTGGCCGAGATCCGCAACTGCCTGATCGCCGCACGCGAGATAGATCTGAGCGAGATCGAGACGGTCTACTCGCACCCCCAGGCCAACGCGCAGTGCGCGCACTTTCTGCGCACCCGTCTGAAACGGGCGAAGGTGATCTCGACGAGCTCGACCGCCGACGCCGTCCGTAGCGTGACGGCGGATCCCACGGGCGCGCACGCGGCACTCGGCAATCGTGTCGCGGCAAAGCTCTACGGCGGCGAGATCCTGCTCGAGGACGTCGACGATCACCACGGCAACCAGACCCGCTTCGTCTGGCTCGCCCGCGACGGCGCCGCCGACGATCTGCGCGCGCGGCTGGCCTCGGCCGGCGAGGCCAAGACCTCGATCGTCTTCTGGGGCGCCGGCGACGGCTCGCCCGGCTGGCTCATGCGCTGCCTCGCAGAGCTCGCCGACCGCGACCTCAGCCTGACCCGCATCGAATCGCGGCCGCGACGGATCGGCCTCGGCCACTACATGTTCTTCGCGGATTTCGAGGGCGACGCGCGCCAGGCGGTGGTCGCCGCCGCGATCGACGGCCTGCGCGGGCTCTGCGAGGAGGTTCGCGTGCTCGGTTCCTACCGCGGCGGCTGAACGCGGCGGGCATCACCGGGCCGTAACTGTCGGAGCGCCGCGCTCGCTAGACTCGCGCCAGCAGGATGGCAACCACCGTAATACCGCCACCAGCGAGGTCCGCGTCGCCCGAGGAGCACCGGCGACGCGGGCTTGACGGTGGCCGGGTGCTCGTTCTCAACGCGACGTTCGAACCGATCAACGTCTGCACCGTGCGGCGCGCGATCGTGCTGCTGCTGAAGGCGCGCGCGGAGGTCCTCGAGCAGGGCGCGGCGACGCTGCACTCCGAGCGCTCGCAGTTCGCGCGGCCGACCGTGATCCGCCTCACCAACTACGTGCGGGTGCCGCGCGACGCGCACCGGCGCAAGATCACGCGCCGCGCCGTCTTCGCCCGCGACGAGTGGACCTGTCAGTACTGCGGCGCCCGCTCGAACCTGACCGTCGATCACGTCATCCCGCGCTCCAAGGGCGGCCCGTCGAGTTGGGAGAACATCGTTGCCTCCTGCGCGCCGTGCAACCGGCGCAAGGGCGACCGGACTCCCGCCCAGGCGGGCATGCATCCCCAGCACGCACCGCGCCAGCCCCGGGCCGAGATCTTCATCCACGTCTCGAGCCCGACGATCCCCTCGGCTTGGCGCGCCTACCTCCCCGCGCTCGCCTGAGCAACTCCCCGCGGGCCTGAGCAGTTTCGTGGCTCGCGTGAGTGCTCCGCGCTCGCGTGAGCCGTTCCGTTGCCGCGCCCGCGGTAGCGCTTCCGCGCTCGCCTGAGCGCCCCGCCGCTCGGTTGCGTCGCCATGCCGGCGCCCGGTCAACGGCGCCACGCACGGCGTAGGCGTTAAGCAGTGGAGGGCGCCCAAAGGACGCCCTCCACAAGTGTTGCTGGACATAGCCGCACAAGCACATGCCTCGCTCGCCGGGACGACAAGCGGCGGCGTGCCGGAGGGACAAGGTCCGGCGGCCTGTACGACGGTGGTCCGGGTTGGATTCCGCTAAGCGGGTCCAGCCAACGCTTCCGACCTAGCGGCCGGCCACCTCCAGAGTCCCGCAAGTACTGTCAGCCAATTGAGGACCACCTCCTTTCTCTGGTCCACGCAGAGTAGCGAACCGCGATGACGGTGGCTACTCAATCGGCTAAACGTCTGGCCCTAGCCGTCGTCCTCGTCGGCGTCGCCCGGGTCATCGGACTCCTCGTCCGAGTCCTCGTCGCCCTCGTCGGGCTCAGCCTCGGCCTCGTCGCCGTCATCGGCTTCATCGTCGCCAGTCCCGTCGACGTCCTCCTCGACCCCCAGCGTGACGACGGCCTCGGCCAGCAAGGCTGCGCCGTTCTCGCTCGCGGCTCCGTTGGTGCTCGGCGCGGCGCCCTCGGCCCCCTCGGTCGTCGTCTCACCCTCGTCGTCTGACTCGGCCACCAGCGCCACCGCGCTGACGGTGTCGTCGTCGCGGAGGTTCATCAGCCGCACGCCCTGGGAGGCGCGGCCGTAGCGGTTGATCCCGCGCACCGGCGTGCGCTGCACCATGCCGCCGGCGCTGATGAAGAGAAGCTCCTCGTGCTCGCGCACGACCAGGGCGCCGGCGAGCGCGCCCTTGTTCTCGGTCAGCTGGATCGTCTTGACGCCCATCGTGCCGCGGCCCTTGCGCGGGTAGTCGCTGAGCGCGGTGCGCTTGCCGTAGCCGTTCTCGGTCACGACCAGGAGCTCCTGGTCGTCGCGGGCGACGTCCATCGCCAGCACGAGGTTGCCCTTCTGCGAGACGTTCATGCCCTTGATGCCGCCGGTGGCGCGTCCCATCGCGCGGACTGCGGACTCGTGGAAGCGCGCGGCCTGGCCGGAGCGCGCGACCATCAGGATGTCGTCCTCGCCGGTGGTGCGGCGCACGGCGACGAGCTCGTCGTCGTCGCGGAGGTTGATGGCGATGATGCCGTCGGCGTTGATCGGCGTGTTGTAGGCGCCGAACTCGGTCTTCTTGATGATCCCGTCGCGGGTCGCGAAGACGAGGAAGCGGCCCTCGGTGTAGTCGCGCGTGGAGAGCACCGACTGCACGCGCTCGCCCTCGCGCAGCGGCAGGATGTTGACGAGCGCGCGACCGCGCGCGGTGCGCGAGGCCTCGGGCAGGTCGTAGACGCGCGAGCGGTAGACCTTGCCGCGATTGGTGAAGAAGAGCAGGTAGTCGTGGGTCGAGCAGCTGAAGAGGTGCTCGATGAAGTCGCCGTCCTTGAGGTCCATGCCCATCACGCCGCGGCCGCCGCGGTGCTGCTGGCGGTAGGTGTCGAGCGGCAGTGACTTGATGTAGCCGGTGTTGGTGATGGCGATCACCATCTGCTGGTCGGCGATCAGGTCCTCGATGTCGATCTCGCCCTCGGCGTCGACGATCTCGGTGCGCCGCTCGTCGCCGAAGCGCTCGCGGATCTCGAGCAGCTCCTCCTTGACCAGCGCGAGCACCCGCAGCTCATCGCCGAGGATCGCGCGCAGCTCGCCGATGCGCTCCATCGTGTCTGAGTGCTCGGATTTGATCTGGCCGGACTCGAGCGCCGTCAGCTGCGAGAGGCGCAGGTCGAGGATCGCCTGGGCCTGGATCACCGACAGCGCGTAGCGCTCGATCAGCTGGTTGCGGGCGCCCTCGCGGTCGGGCGCGGCGCGGATCAGCGCGATCACCTCGTCGAGGTGCTCGAGCGCGATCAGGAGGCCCTCGAGCACGTGCGCGCGCGCCTCGCGCTGGGCGAGCTCGTGCTTGGTCCGGCGCACGATCACCTCGCGCTGGTGCTCGACGTAGTGGCCGATCATCGCCCGCAGCGAGAGCGTGCGCGGGACGCCGTCGACGAGCGCGACCATGTTGACGCCGAAGGTGCTCTGCATCGGCGTGTGCTTGAAGAGCTTGTTGAGGACGACCTTGGTCAGCGCGTCGCGCTTGAGCTCGATGACGATCCGCATGCCGCGCTTGTCGGACTCGTCATTGATGTCGGAGATCTCCGAGATCCGCTTGTCCTGGACGAGCTCGACGATCTTGCGGATCAGCCCGTTGTCGCCGCCCTTCTTGACCATGTAGGGCAGCTCGGTGACGATGATCGCCTCCTTGCCGCTCTTGAGCGGCTCGGTGTGGACCTTCGCCTGCATGCGCACGCGGCCGCGGCCGGTCTCGTAGGCGTCGCGGATGCCCGAGCGCCCGAGGATCATCCCCGAGGTCGGGAAGTCCGGTCCGCGCACGTACGCCATCAGTCCCTCGGTGGTGATCCCGGGGTCCTCGATGAAGGCGACGGTGGCGTCGATCACCTCGCGCAGGTTGTGCGGCGGGATGTTGGTCGCCATGCCGACGGCGATGCCCGAGGAGCCGTTGACGAGCAGGTTGGGATAGCGCGCCGGCATCACGACCGGCTCCTGGCGGCTCTGGTCGTAGTTGGGCACGAAATCGACGGTGTCCATGTCGATGTCGCGCAGCATCTCCATCGCCAGCGGCGCGAGCTTGGCCTCCGTGTAGCGCATGGCGGCGGGCGGGTCGTCGTCGACGGAGCCGAAGTTGCCCTGGCCGTCGACGAGCGGGTAGCGCATCGAGAAGTCCTGCGCGAGGCGCACCAGCGTGTCGTAGATCGACTGGTCGCCGTGCGGGTGGAAGTTGCCCATCACCTCGCCGACGATCTTCGAAGACTTCGCGCGCTCGCGATTGGGGCGCAGCCCGAGCTCGTTCATCCCGAAGAGCACGCGGCGGTGCACCGGCTTGAGCCCGTCGCGCACGTCGGGCAGCGCGCGCGAGACGATCACCGACATCGCGTAGTCGAGGAACGCGGTCCGCATCTCATCCTCGAGCGGGCGCGGCTCGACGTTGCCGCCGCCGAGAACCTCAACGGTCATGCCTTCTCACCTCCTCCCCTTCGTGCTCGGTTGGGTGCATGCACCCAACCGGGGATCGGTGCATGCACCGACCCCACCTTTGCGCACATGTGCGCAAAGGCCTCATCAGACATCCAGGTTGGTGACGAGCCGCGCGTTGCGCTCGATGAACTGCCGCCGCGGCTCCACCTGGTCGCCCATCAGCATCGAGAAGACCGAGTCGGCCTCGATCGCGTTGTCGATCGTGACCTGGGCCAGCGTGCGGTGCGTGGGGTCCATCGTCGTCTCCGCGAGCTGGTCGGCGTTCATCTCGCCGAGGCCCTTGAAGCGGTCCAGGCCGACGCCCTTCTGCGACAGCGCCAGCACCGCCAGGCGCAGGTCGTCGAAGGTCCGCGCGATCTGGACGTCGCCGGCGAGGGTGACGGTGAAGGGGGGCGTGCCGACCATCTCGACCAGCGCCGCGTGGCGGTTGAGCAGCTGCTGGTAGTCGCCGGAGTCAAACAGCGAGGGGCGCAGGC
This sequence comes from Solirubrobacteraceae bacterium, assembly GCA_036489875.1. Lineage (GTDB taxonomy): Bacteria > Actinomycetota > Thermoleophilia > Solirubrobacterales > Solirubrobacteraceae > Palsa-513. The sequence goes on from DASXEZ010000001.1 coordinate 32,568, forward strand.
GGTGGGTGCGGGCGAAGCCGGTGGTGGTCTCGGTCACGCGCACGCGCAACTCATCGGGCGTGCGCTCGACGAGCTCGGTCACGTGGCCGTCGACAGGGACCGCCTGGGAGAAGAGCTCGGCCACCGCGTCGGCGTTGGCGGAGGCGTTCTCGAGCACGCCCGAGTCGCCGAGGAAGCGGACGGTGTCGATCCCGTAGAGGCCGCGCAGCGAGGAGGCGGCCGCCTCGAACTGGCGCACCAGACGCACGAGGCGCTGCCAGCGGGCCTCGGTCAGCTTCCAGCCGGCGCCGTTGCGGTCGGTGATCTCGAAGCGCTCGAGCTTGTCGAGCAGGAGGATCTCCTCGAGCTCGCCCTCGTTCTCGATGTAGCGCTCGCGGCGGCCCTGCTTGAGCTTGTAGAGCGGCGGCTTGGCGATGTAGACGTAGCCCGCCTCGATCAGCTCCGGCATCTCGCGGAAGAGCAGGGTCAGGATCAGCGTGCGGATGTGGGCGCCGTCGACGTCGGCGTCGCACATGATGATGATCTTGTGGTAGCGGGCGTTCTCGAGGTTGAACTCGTCGCGCACGCCGGTGCCGATCGCGGTGATCAGCGCCTGGATCTCGGTGTTGGCGAGGACGCGGTCGATGCGGCTCTTCTCGACGTTGAGGATCTTGCCGCGCAGCGGCAGCACCGCCTGGGTGTTGCGGTCGCGGCCCTGCTTGGCCGAGCCGCCGGCGGAGTCGCCCTCGACCACGAAGAGCTCGGCCAGCGCCGGGTCCTTGACCGAGCAGTCGGCGAGCTTGCCGGGCAGGTGGGAGTTCTCGAGCGCCGACTTGCGCCGCGTCAGGTCACGGGCCTTGCGCGCGGCCTCGCGGGCGCGGGCGGCCTGGACGGCCTTGCCGATCGCGGCGCGGGCCTCGGCGGGGTTCTCCTCGAGGAACTCGGCCAGGCCGGCGTTGACGATCGACTCGACGAAGCCGGCCATGCCGGGGTTGCCGAGCTTGGTCTTGGTCTGACCCTCGAACTGGGGGTCGCGCAGCTTGGCCGAGATGACGGCGGTGAGGCCTTCGCGGACGTCCTCGCCGGCGAGGCTGTCGTCCTTCTCCTTGAGCAGCCCCTTGTCGCGCGCGTACTTGTTGACGGTGCGCGTCAGCGCCGAGCGGAAGCCGGTCAGGTGGCTGCCGCCCTCGTGGGTGTTGATGTTGTTGGCGAAGGAGAAGATCGACTCCTGGTAGGAGGAGTTCCACTGCATCGCGACCTCGACGGCGCCTTCCTCGCCCTCACCGGAGAAGAAGATGACCTTGCGGCCGATCGGCTCCTTGCTGGCGTTGAGGAAGGTGACGTAGTCCTCGATCCCGCCCTCGTAGTGGAAGTCGACGTGGTAGCCGTCGCCGCGCTCGTCGGTCAGCGAGATGCGCAGGCCGCGCGTGAGGAAGGCGGTCTCGCGCAGGCGCTCCTCGAGCGTCGCGACGTTGAACTCGAGCACCTCGAAGATCTCGGTGTCGGGCAGGAAGGTGACGCTGTTGCTCGTCCTCTCCCCCTTCTTCAGCGCCGCGCCCTTCGCCAGCGGGCCCTGCGGCGTGCCGCGGCTGTAGCTCTGGGTCCAGATGAAGCCGTCGCGGTGGATCTCGATCTCGAGACGCTCGGAGAGCGCGTTGACGACCGAGACGCCGACGCCGTGCAGGCCGCCCGAGACCTTGTAGCCCTCGCCGTCGCCGAACTTGCCGCCGGAGTGAAGGACGGTGAGCACGACCTCGACGGCCGGCTTGCCCTCCTTCTCCATGATCCCGACGGGGATCCCGCGGCCGTCGTCGAGCACGGTGATCGAGTTGTCGGCGTGGATCGTCACCGAGACGGAGCTGGCGAAGCCGGCCAGCGCCTCGTCGACGGAGTTGTCGACGACCTCGTAGACGAGGTGGTGGAGCCCACGCTCGCCTGTCGATCCGATGTACATCCCGGGGCGGAGACGGACGGCCTCCAGGCCCTCGAGAACGGTTATGTCCTGCGCGTCGTAGTCGGCGGCGGTGCGTTGCGTGGGGTCAGCCAAAGATCCTCAAATACGTGGCAAAGCCCCGGTCGGCGACAACCTGGCGCCGCTCCGGGGCGGGTGTTCTGCGTATACAGAACAATAGCACAAGGGGGTGGCGGACCAGGCCGCGTTTGCCCCCTAAAATCCCTGCTAATCAGCGGAAATTGGGGCCCTTTGGGGAGCCCGTGCGGCAGCGCAGCGAGGTGATCGCGCGCCGACCCAGCGCCTGCTCGAGGCGATCGACGAGATCGGGGCCCATGAGCTCGAGCTCGGCGGCCCAGACGGCCTCGTCGCAGAGGACCTCGAGCACGCCGCCGCGCTCGGCGACCGGCGTCGCGTGGCCGGCGATCGCGGGCCCGACGAGCGGCACCCACGCGGCCTGCACGGCGGCCAGAGCGCTGGCCGGCTCAAGGCCCGCGGTGACGCTCGCGAGCGCCTGCGCCAGCGGGCGGGGAGCCAGTCGCCTCACGGGACCGCGATCCTCGTCACCGCGGCGTCCTCGGCGCCGGGGACGTGCTCGAGCTCGGTCGCGGTCACCACGCTCTGGCCCTCGCTTCGCAGCTGGCTCGCCAGGAGCGAGCGGCGCGAGGCGTCGAGCTCGCTCATGACGTCGTCGAGGAGGAGCAGGAGTGGCTGGCGGCGCTGATCGACGAGGACCTCGCGCTCGGCGAGCAGGAGCGCGAGCAGGGAGAGGCGCTGCTCGCCCTGGGAGCCGTAGTGGCGCAGGCTCCGGCCCGAGCGGGCGAGGAGCAGATCGTCGCGGTGGGGCCCGTGGGTGGAGTGCCCGCGGGCGAGGTCGGTGTCGAGCTTGGCGGCGATCTCCTCGGCCAGCTCCTCGGGCGTCGTCGCCTCGGAGCGGCGGCGGTAGGTCAGCGTCGCCGAGCCGGTGAGGCCGAGCTCCTGCGCGTGGCGGGCGAAGGCGTCGGCGATCAGCGCCACGGCCTCGGCGCGGTCGGCCGCGAGGCGCACGCCGGTGGTCGCGACGGAGAGGTTCCAGGGCGCGAGCGCGTCCGCGCCCACGCGGCCGGCGCGGACGCGCCCGAGCAGGGCGTTGCGCTGTGCGAGCGCACTCAGGTACTCGCGGCGCGTGGCGGCGCGAGTAGGCCACAGCGCGGCGACGAACTGGTCGAGGTGTGCGCGCCGGAGACCGGCCGCGCCCTTGATCAGCTCGAGGCGGTCGGGTGAGAAGACGCTGATCAGGGGCCGGTGGGCGACGTCGAGGAGCCGCTCGACCGGCGCGCCGTCGGCGGTCATCCGCTTGCCCTCCCCCGGCTGCAGGCCGACCGCGAGCTCGTGCCCGCCATCGCTGTCGGCGCCGGTCACGACGACGCGCGTCGACTTGGCCCCGTGGCGGATCAGCTGGCGCTCGTCGCTGGTGCGAAACGAACGGCCGGTGCAGCCGAAGTAGAGCGCCTCCAGGAGATTGGTCTTGCCGGCGCCGTTGGCGCCGTAGACGACGTTGAGGCCTGGTCCGAGCTCGAGCTCGGCGGCGGCGTAGGAGCGGAAGTCACGCAGCGAGATGCGCATCGTGCGCACCTCGTCTCACGTGTTCAGCCGAATTGGCATGACGAGGTAAACAAATTCGCTGCCGTCGGCCGACTCGATCAGGCCCGGGCGCAGAGCGCTGGTCAGCTTGATCACGACGTCGTCGGATTCCACGCTCTCGAGGCCGTCGCGCAGGAAGTCGGCGTTGAAGCCGATGTCGAAGGCCTCGCCGCTGAAGGGCACGGGCAGCGCCTCGCGCGCCTCCCCCACGTCCGGCGTCTGGGCCGAGATCAGCAGCTCGCCCTCGGAGAAGCTGAGGCGCAGCGGCGCGTTCTTCTGCGCCAGCAGGCTGATCCGGCGCACGACGGCGGCGAGCTCCTCGCGGTCGACGCGCAGCTCATGGTCGGCGGTCTCCGGGAGCAGCAGCTGGTAGTTGGGGAACTGGCCGTCGATCAGGCGCGAGGAGAGGACGGCGGCCCCGAGCGTGAAGACGATCTGGTTCTCGCTGCGGCTGACGGCGATCGTCGGGACCTCGCTCTGCTGCGCGATCCGCACGACCTCCGCCAGGGCGCGCGCCGGCACGTTGGCCTCGAGCGGAGCGCTGAGGGACTCCTCGAGTTTGGTCGTCTTGACGCTCAGGCGGTAGGAGTCGGTCGCCACCATCCGCAGCTCGCGGTCGGTCGCCGACACGAGGATCCCGGTCAGCACGGGCCTGGTCTCATCACGCGACGCGGAGCGCGAGACGCGGGCCACGGTGTCGATGAAGGGGCCCGCCTCGAGCGAGATCGCGTTCTCGCCGCCGGCGCTCGGGAGATGCGGGAAGTCCTCGTTGCGAAGGGTCCGAAGGCGGAAGGTGGCGCCAGCGGAGGTGATCTCCACGTCCTGCTCGGCGGTGCGCAGCTGCAGGCTGACCTCCGGCCCGGGAAGCGAGCGAACCACGTCGAGCAGCAGGCGCGCCGGCAGGACGACATCGCCGGGGGTCTCGACGGTGGCGCTCAGCGGTAGGCGAAGGCCGACCTCCATGTCGGTGGCGCGCAGCTCGGCGGCGTTGCCCTCGGCGTGGAGCTGCACTCCTGATAGCGCCTGCACGGCGCTACGGGTGGAGGCGACGCGAGCCGCCGTCTGGAGTTCTTCGAGAAAGGCGGCGGTTGAGAGTTTTAGATGCATCTACGTTGACTACCTTCTTGTTGTAGTCGTAGGGGCTGTGAAGATGTGTATTGGTTGCCCCATGCTCTCAGGCGGTGGGGACAAGTTGCGTCGCGGGTCTGTGTAAAGGCTGTGCATAACGACGCCTAGAGATGGGGCATCAACGTTGCGGTGAGCGCCTCGATGTCGGCGTAGGCCGGCGGGGACTGCGAGATGTTCGTGGCGACGCGCTTGCAGGCGTAGAGAACGGTGGTGTGGTCGCGGCCGCCGAAGGCGCGCGCGATCGTCGGGAGGGAATGTTCTGTCAACTCCTTGCAGAGGTACATCGCGGCCTGCCGCGGCCAGACGACGCGCTCGGCCCGCGAGCGCGAGAGGAGCTCGTCTTGCGTGATGGCGAAACGCTCGCAGGCGGCCTGCTGGACCGCGGCGATGGACGGTGCTCGGCCGGGAGCGAGGGCCACGCCCAGGCGATCGAGCACGCTGGCGGCGAGCTCCGCGTCGAGGGGCCGAGAACTCAAAGACCCATACGCGACAAGGCGAATCAGCACGCCCTCGAGGGCGCGGACGGTGGTGGTCACGCGCTGCGCAAGGAGCTCGAGCGCCTGCGGCTCGACCGGCACGCCGTCGTGGGCTGCGCGCTTACGCAGGATCGCCAACCGCGTGGCGAAGTCGGGCCGCTCGATGTCGGTGACGAGGCCGGCTGCGAAGCGCTCGCGCAGGCGATCCTCGAGATCGCCGAGATCCCCGGGGAGGCGATCGCAGGTGATAACCAACTGGCTGCCGGCGTCGTAGAGGGCGTTGAAGGTGTGGAAGAGCTCCTCCTCGCTGCGGGCCTTGCGTTCGAGGAACTGGACGTCGTCGATGAGGAGGACGTCGACGTCGCGGAAACGAGCCTTGAAATCCTCGAGGCTGCGGGCCGCGAGGGCGGCGAGGAAGGCGTTGGTGAACTCCTCGGCGGTGGCGTAGCGGACGGTCATGCCGCCACCGAAGGAGTTGACGTAGTTGCCGACGGAGTGGAGGAGGTGGGTCTTGCCGAGGCCGGGAGGCCCGTAGATGAAGAGCGGGTTGTAGGCCTGGGAGGGCATCTCGGCGACTGACAGGGCCGCTGCGTGGGCGAGGCGGTTGGAAGGACCTATGACGAACTGCTCGAAGGTGTACTTGGGGTTGAGCGCCGCCGAGGCATGGCTGTGCTCCTTTGGCGGCGAGGACTCCTCGGGAATCCCTGCTGCTCCGGCGATGGAGACCTCGACGTCGGGTCCGAGGACCGACGCGGTGGCGTTGGCGATCGCGCCCGCGAGGCGTTGGGCGGCCCAGGCTGAGACCTCGGGCGGGCCGGCGATGACGAGGCGTCGGCGGTCGAGCGACACGCACTGCATCGGGGCGAGCCAGAGACCGTAGGTGCGTTCGCCGAGACTCTCCCGGAGGGCTCCCTGGATCTGTTGCCAGGCGTTATCGAGCTCTGCGGTCAACGGCGTCCGGGATCCTCCGTGCGAGGGCTGGTTTTCGGTCCATGAAGGGCGGGATACCGGCCGCGGCCCTCGGGGTGAGCGAATATAGCAACGGGTTGGGCTGGGGTAGCTGTTCAGCGCGCATTTGGCGGGAAAAACGGCCGGAGTGGGTGAGGGGTGGGCGCGCGCGTTCACCCCGCCCGGCGGCGGACGATGCCGCTATACTCGACTGTCCGGCATGAAGCGCACCTACCAGCCCAAGAAGCGAAAGCGAGCTCGGGCGCACGGTTTCCGTGCGCGCATGCAGACGCGTGCAGGGAAGCTCACGCTGAAGCGGCGCCGCGCCAAGGGCCGCAAGCGTCTCACGGTCTGAGGCGTGGCTGAGCCGGAGCACGGCGCGGTGGCCCGGCGGCGCAGCGGGCGGCTGTCCCGCAGCGCGGAGTTCGATCGTGTCTATCGCCAAGGCCGCTCGGTGGCCAACCGCTACCTGGTGCTCTACGCGTTCCCTCGGGGCGGGGACGAGCCGCCGCGCGTGGGCCTGTCGGTGAGTCGCAAGGTCGGCGGCGCGGTGGAGCGCAACCAGCTCAAGCGGCTGCTGCGTGAGGCGTGCTCGCGCCACAACGAGGAGCTTCCCGCCGGGCACGACATCGTGATCGTGGCGCGACCGCCGGCGCGCGAGTTGGGGGAGGCCGAGGGCCTCGAGGGCGTGGACGCGGCGCTCGCCGAGCTCGTCGCCAAGGCGCCGGTGGCATCGTGACGTTCACGGCACGCTCGGTGGCCGCCGCTCCCATCAAGCTCTACCAGAGGGTGATCTCTCCGAACATGCCGAGGCGTTGCCGCTTCGCCCCCAGTTGCTCCGATTACGCGCTCGACGCGATCCGTGATTACGGCATGATCCGCGGCGCGATCCTCGCCGGCTGGCGCCTTCTGCGCTGCAACCCCTTCAGCCACGGCGGCTTCGATCCGGTGAGCGAGCAGCGACTGTTCCGCAGCCGCCCGCGTCACGCCGGCCCGACGGGGGTCAAGCCATGATCCTCGGCAACGTCATCGAGAGCGCCTTCGGGCCACTGATCTCGTTCTTCCAGGCGATCCTGCTCGCGGTCCACAGCGTGGTCGGCGGTAGCTGGGGCTGGTCGATCATCGGTCTCACGCTGCTCGTGCGCGGCGTCACGGCGCCACTGACGATCCGCCAGTTCAAGGCGATGGCTCAGATGCGCGCGCACGCGCCTGAGCTGGACAAGATCAAGAAGCGCTACCCGGACGACAAGCGCCGCCAGCAGGAAGAGACGATGAAGTACTTCAAGGAGGTCGGCTACAACCCGCTCGCTCCCTGCCTGCCGCTCGCGCTCCAGATCCCGGTCTTCATCTCGCTGGTCTACATGCTGCGGACGGACCTCAAGAAGCACATCTGCGGGGCCGCTCTGAAGGCGCACGGGTACACCTCGACCACCGCGATCGCCAAGGCCGACTGCAACAAGATCAGCGCCAACCACCACATCGCGAGCTTCCTGTTCGTCAACGACATCACGGCGAAGGCCACCGGGGCGGTGCTGGTCGTCCTGATGGTGCTCTACGTCGGCACGATGGTCTTCACCAGCGCGATGATGTCGGTCGGGCAGAGCAAGCAGCAGCGGATCATGGCCATCGGCCTGCCCGTCGTCTTCGTGATCTTCGTGATCCAGTTCCCGGCCGGTCTGCTGGTCTACTGGATCGCCACGAACCTGACGACGATCCCCCAGCAGTACTTCAACATCCGCCGCTACGGGCGCCCGAGCGCTCCGCTGGCGGCGGCGGCGGCCACGACCAACGGGCGCGGAAGCTCGGGGGTGGCCAAGGAGGCGATCAAGAAGCCTTCGCCACCTCCGCCGTCCGCGCGGCCGCGCAAGAAGCGATCGGGGCGCAGACGATGAGCGAGCCGATGGACGACGGCGCCCTCACTCCCGAGGAGGAGTTGCGAGATCTTCTCGAGACCCTTGCCGAGGCGTTCGATCTCGATGCCACGGTTGTGATCGAGGAGGACGACGAGATCCTGCGGGGCAGCGTCGAGGGGCCCGGCGCGGAGGCGTTGGTGGGGGAGGACGGCGTCGTGCTCGAGGCTGTGCAGCACCTCGCGCAGCGGATCGTCCTGCGCGGCGCGAGCGGCTCACGGGTGGTCGTCGACGCTGCGGGCTATCGCGGGCAGCGCGAGCAGGCTCTACGCGCCGAGGCCGACCGAGTCGCGGGACTGGTGCTGAGCGAGGGGCGCGAGATCGCGCTGCGCCCGATGCCGGCTGCCGAGCGGCGCTTCCTGCACGAGTATTTGCGCGATCGCGGCGATGTCGAGACGCACAGCGAGGGCGATGAGCCCCGACGCCGTCTCGTGGTCTCGCCGAGCCAGTAGTTTCGTTTCACGTTTTTCTCTACGGTGAAACAACATCCGGTTGCGCTGCGAGACTTTTCTCGTGGCCGAACTGAGTGCGTTTGATCGGGGCCTGTTCGTCGGAATCCTGATCGGCGAGGGATCGTTTGGCGGCGACGGCAAGCAACCCCAGATCACGTTGCGGATGCACGTGCGGCACGAGGCACTGTTTCGGTGGTTGGTGGATCGTTTCCCGCGCACGCGTCTATACGGCCCCTACGGTCATGACGGCCGCAGCTACTACCAGTGGATGGCGCGCGGCGTTGCCTTGGTCGAGGACGTCCTGCCGGTCTTCGACCAGGTCGATCTCGCCGCGCTCGACGCTCACGCGGCGGCGAGGCTGAGCGAGATGCGCTCCCGCTACGCCGCCTACCTCGAGCGAGCCCGGGCGTGAGCGAGCCTGCCGAGCGCGTGGCCGAGCTCGGCAGGCGCTGGGATCTCGACGCAGAGCAGGTGGCGTCGCTCGCGCGTCTGCTCCGGTTGCTCGCAAACGACGAGCACGCTCCCACCACCATCCGGGACCCAGCAGCGGCCCTCGACGTCCACCTGGCCGACTCGCTCAGTGGGTTGGCGCTGGCGGAGGTCCGGGCCGCACGGTCCGTGGCAGACCTCGGCTCAGGCGCGGGCTTTCCGGGCGTCGTCCTGGCGGTGGCGCTGCCGCGGGCTTCGATCGTCCTGGTGGAGAGCGCGTCGCGCAAATGCGAATTCCTAGAGCGAGCAGTGTCCGCGGCCGGCGTGGCGAACGCTCGCGTCGTGTGCGCGCGGGCTGAGCAGTGGGCGGAGGGGGAGGGGGCAAACGACCTCGTGGTGGCGCGTGCGGTGGCGCCGCTGGCGGTTCTCTGCGAGTACGCGGCCCCGCTGATGGGCCCGGGTGGCTCGCTGGTCGCCTGGAAGGGCGAGGTCGGCGCCGAGGAGAAGCTCGCGGGCGATCGCGCGGCGGCGCTGCTGGGGTTGAGCGGTGCCGGAGCGGTCCGCGTGGAGCCATATGCTGGCAGCGTGGCGCACCATCTGCACGTGTTTCGCAAGGTCGCCCCAACGCCCGCCGGCTATCCGCGCAGAGCTGGGGTGGCGAGCAGGCGCCCGCTCGGAGGGGTGCCCCAACGGTGAGTGTCCTCGCGCGGGTGAGCGAGCCGCTCCTGCGCCGCGAGCGCCTATCGGGCCTGCGCCGTCCTGCGCCAACCCCGCGGCCCGCTAGCTTGTCGAGGATGACGACGTTCGCGATCGCCAACCAGAAGGGCGGCGTCGGCAAGACGACGACTGCCGTGAACCTGGCCGCCTGCATTGCCGGCGCCGGCATGCCGACGTTGCTCGTCGATCTCGATCCCCAGTGCAACGCGACGGTGTCGCTGGGCCAGCCGCGCTCGCTGCGCCCGAACGCCTACGACGTCCTCTGCGAGGCCTGCGAGCCGGCGGAGGCAGTGCACCAGACCCCGGTCGACCTGCTCTCGCTGATCCCCGCGGGCGCGGGATTGGTCGGGGCGACGGTGGAGCTGCCGGCGATCCCCGGCTCCGAGAGCCGGCTGCGCAACGCGCTCGCGCCGCTGCGGGAGCGCTTCCCGTACGTGATCATCGACTGCCCGCCGTCGCTGGGCCCGCTGACGGTCAACGCCCTGGTCGCGGCCGAGCGCGTGATCGTGCCCGTGCAGACCGAGTACTTCGCGCTCGAGGGGCTGGCGCAGATCCTCGAGACGATCCAGCTCGTCCAGCGAGGCTTGAACCCGCGACTGTCCGTGGCGGGCCTGGTGCTGACCATGCACGACGCGCGCACGCGCCTCGGGCGCGACGTCGAGCGCGACGTGCGCGAACACTTCCCCGGCCTCGTGTTCGACACGGTGGTGCCGCGGAACGTCCGCTTGAGCGAGGCGCCGAGCTTCGGCGTGCCCGTGACCCTGCACGACCCCTACTGCGCGGGCTCCGAGGCGTACGTGGCGCTGGCCCGGGAGGTTGCGGCGCGTGCCCGCTGACTTTGGCTCTAGAGAGCCGTTCGTAATCGGTAATCCACAGGAGAGGAAGCTGGCATGAGCGCGACCCGCGGCCCCGACGCCTGGCCACTCGGAGGCGGAGTGGCGCGAGGACGGCCGCGCGGCATGGGTCGCGGCCTGGCCGCGATCATGGCCGTCTCGACGGACCCCGACAGCAACGTGGAGGAATTCCGCCAGGTCGCGGTGGAGCTCATCTTCCCCAACCCCCGCCAGCCGCGGCGGCACTTCGACGACGCCGCGCTCGCGGGCCTCGCTGCCTCGCTCGAGACTCGGGGGGTTCTGCAGCCCGTGCTCGTGCGGCCCTCGCCGGAGGGTGATGGGCGCTTCGAGTTGATCGCCGGCGAGCGCCGTTGGCGGGCGGCCCAACTGGCCGGGCTGGAGTCGATCCCGGCGCTCGTACGAGCGCGCGACGACGCGGAATCGCTCGAACTCGCCCTGATCGAGAACATGGCGCGGGAGGACCTCAACCCGGTGGAGGAGGCGCGAGCCTGCGCGGCTCTCGTCGAGGAACTCGGTCTCTCGCGCGAGGACGTGGGTCTGCGGATCGGTCGCAGTCGTGTGGCGGTATCCAACCTCGTGCGGCTGCTGGACCTCCCGGACGAAGCGCTCGAGCTGCTCGAGCGCGGGCAGCTGAGCGAAGGTCACGGCCGCGCATTGCTCACCGCCAACGACCACACCGCTCGTCGCCGTCTCGCCCGTAGCGCCTCTGACGAGGGTTGGTCTGTGCGCACGTTGGAGCAGCGCGCGCGCGAGGCCAACGAGGGCGCCGGTGGCGCGGAGGAGCCGGCTCCGCGTCCGGCCCCACGCGAGATCCACCCCGACCAGCTCGACGCCTGCGCAACGATCAGCGAGGCGTTGCGAGCGGTGTTCGGGGCGGATGTGCGAGTGGCCGTCGCACGTGGTGGCGCTTACCGCGCGGAGCTCCTGTTCGCCTCGCCCGAGGAGGCGCTCGAGTTGGCGGCGCGGGTGGGCAGCGCGGGCTGACCGCGCGCGGTGCGGCGATCGAGCGTGTCGCTGGTAAGGCCACTATCTTGGCCCAATAAGGCTTGAATACGCGACGTCTGAGTACGTCGCCGTCCGGGCTGTCCAGCGCTCCGGTCGCTCACTCCGGTAGGCGCCGAGCAGATCGCTTGACGATAGAATGGCCGCCCGCAACGGCGGACCGATGCTTGTAGAAGACGGGCATCGGGTTGGTGCGGATGCAGCGGGCGATTAGCTCAGTCGGTTAGAGCGCTTCTCTGATAAGGAAGAGGTCCCAGGTTCGAGTCCTGGATCGCCCATCAGCGAACGGGCCCGCAAGGCGGACGGTTTTCTGGGCAACGGCTACCCGTACCGCGCCGGCGACCCACGGCCGGCCCTTGGCCCGTCCGCCAATAACTGCCGTTTCCTGGTCCCCGCGTGCGCAGGCTCGCGGTCGCGCGCTAGCCGACCGCGAGCTCAATTAAACCGCGGTGCCCGGGACGGCACGCGCGCGTGGACTCACGCTGTGATGCAAACGCCGTCGCGGCAATACCCGTCGCCGTCGCAGCGCGTGTCGTCAGCGAGCGCCACCGGTTTGCACGCTCCGGTGCCCGGATCGCAGATGCTGGTCTCGCAGGGGTTGGTGCTCGGCGGGCACACGACCGGCATGTAAATGCAGCCCTTCACCGGGTCGCAGGTGTCGGTCGTGCAGGGGTTGTTGTCGTCGCAGGTGATCGGAATGTTGCGGCATTCACCGGTGCGCGGATCGCACTCGTCGGTCGTGCAGGCGTTGTGGTCCACACAATCCTTGCCCGCGCACAAGTCCGTCGGCCCCGTGGGCCCCGACATCGCTGCTGCCGCACGCGGAATCGCAACCGAGTAGACGAGCGGCGCACTCACCGCGGCCGCTCCGATCGTCGCGAAGCGTTTGGTGAGTTCGCGTCGCGATACGCCGCGCTCCGCGCCAACGGCGCTCTCGAGCAGCCCGGCGTCGCCAAGTTCTGCGACCGCCCTGGTGACCACCTCCACAGCGACGTCGAGCTCCCTGGCGATCTCCTCCGTCGGCCGAGCGCCGTCGCAGAGCTCCCAGACGGCGGCGGCGTCCGCCGAGAGGCAGTGCGCGCTGCGCGAGACAGTGTCGTAGACGACGAGCTCGTCGCCGAGCCTTTCCGTCAGGATGCCCGTACTGCGGGCGCGTGGGCGGTGGCTCATGCGCGGCAGCCTAACGGCCATGCGCCGCCTGAGCAATGGGGAGATTCGCGCGGGAGTGGAGGTGCAGCCGGTCAACGGCCCGGAGCCGCCGCGACCCGGGTGTCTGCGCTAGCGCGGACCCGAATCGAGCCGGTCGTACAAGGCCGACGCCGCTTCCGCTGCCTCGCCGCGATCACCGACCAATACGGAGCTGGCGCGGAGCGCCCGTGTCACGGTGCGCAGGGAGTCTCCGGGCCGCCGCTGGGCGGGCACCGTGTTCGCCAGCATCGCGACGGCGCCTTCGCCGGGCGAGATCGGCTGCGGCCGCCAGTCCGTGCCCGGCCGGTAGCGCGTGAGCACGACCGTGTCGACGGCCGCGCGCTCCTCGCCGGTGGCGCCGCCAAGCTCGGCGACCGCGCGTTCGGCTTGCGCCGAGCCGTCGAGGCTGCGGATGGACAGGCGCCGCGGATAGGGATGAACCATGCCGTCGGCGTCGAGCACGGCGAACTCGTCCGAGTAATACGTGGCTCCGAGCTCGACCAGCGCGCGCACGAGCGTGGTCTTCCCAGAGAAGCTCGCGCCCGGAATGACGAGCGTGCGCCCACGCACCGCGACGACCCCGGCGTGCACGAAGATCCAGTCGGTCGTGCTCGTGGCGATGAGCATCCGCACGTCGGCGTCGATCAGGCTCAAGGCGACCTCCAGGCTCGCGTGCTCGAGCACGCTGCGGCCGTTGATCGTGACGTCGTAGCTGTCGGCCTCGGTCCGCTCGAGCACGAAGCGGGCCAGGGCACCCGCCGAGTCGGTGGGGCGCCAGCCGGGCGGAAGGATCGCCCTGACCGGCGTCTCGAGGTCGTCGGTGGCGAACTGGACCTCGGCGGCGACGCCAAATGCCTCGAAGGCGATCGACTTCGAGGCGCGTCGTCGCAGTCTCATTCGGCGCGATCTTACGGGCCGCTCGCGCCTGCAACCGAGCACCCGACTCTAGGATGTTGGCGTGAGCGCGCTGCTTTTGTCCGCCCGCTGCGTCCTCGCGGGCGTGTTCCTCGTGGCCGCCGCCGGGAAGCTGCTCGATCTGCCCGGTTCGCGCAGGGCGCTCGAGGAGTTCGGGGCGTCGTCAAGAGTCGCCGCGCTCGCCGGGCCCGCGCTGCCGCTGGCCGAGGCCGCGGTCGCCGCGGCGCTGCTGATCCGCCCCGCCGCGATGGCCGGTGCCGGCGGCGCGCTGGCGCTGCTGATCGTCTTCGCCGCTGGCGTGGCGCGCGCGATGGCGCAGGGGCGCTCGCCGGACTGCCATTGCTTCGGGCAGATTCACTCCGAGCCCGCCGGAGCAGCCACGCTCGCGCGCAACGCCGTGCTCGCGGCACCCGCATTGCTCATCCTGATCGCCGGTAGTGGGCCGTCGCTCGACGGCGGCCTCGCCAGCCTTGACGCTACCCAGGTCGCGCTCGTCATCACGGCGGTCCTAGCCGCGGCACTGGGACTGGCGACCGCGGCCTTATGGGGCGACACGCGGCGACTGCGACGCGAGCTGGCCGGCGCGATCGCCGCCAAACGACCGGCGGGGCTGCCCCGCGGAGCGGCCGCCCCCGACTTTGCGCTGGCTGCCCGGCGGGGCGAGAGCGGGACGCTTCGGCAGCTGCGCAGACCGGCGCAGCCGGCGGTGCTGATCTTCCTCAGCACCCACTGCATGCCGTGCCTCACGATGCTGCCGAAGCTCGCCGAGTGGCAGGAGTCGCTCGCTCACGCGATGGCGCTGCCGGCAATCTTCTCGGGCGAGCAGGCCGAGATCGACCGCGTCGCGGAGGAGGCGGGTTTGAGCGTCGTGCTCGCCCAGGAGGGCTCCGAGGTATTCGGCCTCTACGCGATGCGCGCGACGCCGTCGGCTGTGCTGATCGACGCCGACGGCGTGATCGCCTCAGCGCCCGCCGAGGGCGTGCCCGCGATCGAGGCGCTGATTCGCTCGGCGGCTGGCGCCGAGGCGGTGGGGCTGCGAGGCGCGACGGCGGGCTAGCCGGAGTCGCCGGGAATGGCCTCGCGCTGCGCCCTGGCTACCGCAGCACCTCGTTGCGTGGCGCGGCGCCTACGGTCTGATCCAGATCGAGGCGTGCCTTGGTTGCACGGCGCTGTTGACGGCATCGAGCAGGTCGGCGCGAATCGCGTCGATCTCGACAGCGTCGCGGAGTTGGGCGGTGAACGCGGCGACGGTGGCTTCGGCGTCGTAGCGAGAGCGGTTGAAGCGTCGGTCGACCAGGTGTTGGATGCGGACGCGAAGGGGGTTGAACAGTGCCGCGGCGGCGAGGGTCGACGCGGCGACACCAACGCGCCCCGATAACGCGAGCGCGTTGGTGCTCAATGCGACCAGCCCAACGAAGACGCCGGCCAGCAGAGCGGTAAGGATCGCGTAGGCGAGTGTGCGACTAACCAGCCTGTCGATCTCATACAGCCGGTATTTGAGAACTCCTACGCCGATGCTGAGGGGGAGCGCCATCAGCGCGATCGGCAGGACCACGTCGCCGACGAAGGAGGGCGCGGTACTCCAGATGATCGTCGTCAGCAGCACTGTGATCGCGACGGCGCCGCCGGCACCCAGCCACTTGAGCTGCTGTCGTCGGTCGCCGCTCGCACGGTGGAAGCTGATCAGCTGCGCGGCCACGGTCGCGACGCAGAACACGCCGAAGAAGACGGTGATCGCGGCTTGTGCCGGGCCGGTCCACCCGACGGCGCCATGGGGATGACTCGAGCCCACGAGGTTGCCTGCTCTGTCGATCGGATGGCGCCTGCTCAACGCGAGTCCAGCAACCTCGAGCACGCTCGCCACGTAGACGGCGACAACGCACAGGTAGCCGCGCAGCGGCCACCGCCAACGCGCCGACAGCCGCCCGTCGGGGAACAGGAGCACGATCAGCGGCACGAGCATGAATGCGTATACCCAGGCCTGGCTGAGCAGCACCCCGAGCGCGCCGAGCGGCAGCCGCCCGTCATGAACGGTGTAGTCGAGGTACGCGTATTCGGGCCCGATAGTCCCGAACGTCAGCGCCAGCGACGCACCGAGTAGCAGCCATCCGATCGGGCTGCGGGGCTCTCGTCGCGCCACCACGACACCGACGGCCGCAAACACCACACTGAACACCAGGAACAGGCCGAGGTCCGCCGGATCCGACGAGGTCGAACCATCGACAAGGATGGCGACCGGGAGCGTCGCAAACGGCGCTAACAGCGCCAACACCCCCACTACGGCGGCCGTGCGCGGCGTCGCCCAGCGAAACCGCCGCCGGGCGGTCAAGTGTCCCTCTCTGATCTGCGGGTCAAGGCTGCCATCGGCATCAGGATCGGAATGTAGCCCGATGGCCGCTCCGAGAACGTTACGAAACGATCCCGATGTCGTTGTTCCCACTTTCCGTGAGGAGCGGCACGCTCCCGGACATCAGCCGTCGAGCGAAAGTCGGCCGACGCGGCTCTTGACCGAACAAATGGGCCGATCTACCATGCGCCGCCCGTGGAACGTCAGCCCCGCAGCACACACGGCAGCTCGCGACGCCTGCGCCGCACCATTGATCCTCGGCGCCGCGCATCGATGAGCCCACGCAGTTGGTGGCCGTGATCGCTAGAAAGTGTGTGCTGTCGTCGCTGTCGGCACTTCTTCTTGGCGCTGCCGTCGCCTCCCCCAGCTGGGCGGCTGCGAGCACGCACCTCACCGGCGATCTCTCGGCTCCGAGACCCGCGCGTCATCTGCGCCCCGGGCGCACACCGGCACGCAACGTGATCGTTAACCCTTCGCTCGAGAGGTCAGGTGCGCACGGCCGTCCCGTCGGCTGGCAGCCGATCGGGTGGGGCACCAATACCACCACGTTCAGCTACCTGACTAGCGGCCACCGCGGCCGGCACAGTCTCGAGATCCAAACCACCGACTGGACGAACGGCGCCGCTGAGTGGTACTACGGCGATCGGGCCGTCAAGGCCGGTGCCACATATCGTTTCAGTGACTGGTATCGCTCTAATGCGGCGACCGAGGTGGATGCTGAGGTTGTCAACAGCGACGGAACCAAGAGCTACTACTTCCTGGGCCCTGTACCGCCGAGCGAAGGGTGGACCCCCTTTGTCACCAGCTTCATTCCGCCTACTGGGACGCGGAGCATCTCCATCTACCACGCGCTTGCCAAGGCCGGTGATCTGACTACCGACGACTACTCGCTGACGGCCACTGCTCCCGCGCCCTTCCGACGAGCGATCGTCAGCATTGACTTCGATGACGGATGGGCGAGCCAGTACGCGAACGCAGTGCCGGCGCTCATGGCCAACGGCCTGACCGCAACCTTCTACATCATCACGAGCCTGTCGATAACAGCGCCCAATCCGGTGTGCATGGATGTCACGGAGCTGCACACACTCATATCGGACGGTTACGAGATCGGCAACCACACCGATACGCACCCGGATTTGACGACGCTTGAGCCCGCCGAGGTCCAGACGGAGATGGGCGGTGCGCAGTCGGTGTTTCAGGCCGCTCTCGGCATCACGCCCACCGATTTCGCCTATCCCTATGGAGCCTACGATCCCACGACCGTCGCCATCGGCGAGCAGGTGGGCTTCGCCAGCCAGCGCAGCGTCAACGCGGGGATGAACACCAAGGGTGACATCGATTTCACCCAGCTGAAGGTGGAAGAGGTCACCACCAGCACAACTCCGGCCGAGGTCGAGGCCTGGGTGAACCAGGCAATCGCCAGCAAGAGTTGGCTGATCCTGCTGTACCACCAGGTCGACACGCAGCCTGCGTTCGGCGCCATCGGCGACGGTGCTGCGCTCACGACGCCGGCTACGCTGAACGCCGAGCTGACCTACATCAAGTCGTCGGGTGTTGCGGTGGAGACGACGTCGCAGGCCATTACGGAGATCACACCTCAGCTGCATCGCAGCTAAACGGTCCGGGAGGCGGGCAGAGCGGGACCCCGCAGAGGGGAACCGGGGGCGGGCCTCGTCGGCTATGGACGCGACGCACTGGGTACGAAGACCACCCCGCGCGCGCTACCGCTGCGTCGAGGAATCCTCCATCATCCGGGAGGTGGAGGGGGCCGCGATCATCTTCAGGCGCCGAGCTGCCCCTCTCCGCGCAGTTCGTTTGCGCTCGCTTGTCGGTTATCACTGGCCGGTGCTCGCTGTGCTGTGCGTCGGCGTGGTCGTGAGAATCGGCGCTGAGATCGCCTACCACCCGGCCCTGTTCTTCGACGACTCGTGGGAGTACCTCGGCCTCGCCCTGCAGCGGCCGTTCGTCGGCTTTCAGGTGGACCGTCCGAGTGGCTACCCACTTCTGGTGTGGGCTTTCACCCTCGACGGCAGGCACCTGATCTTCCTCACGATCGTCCAGCACCTCGCCGGTCTTGGTAGCGCGGTCCTGATCTACGCCATCGGCGTACGCCTGCGGCTGGGACGCTGGGTGTCGGCTCTCCTCGCAGCGCTTGTCGGATTGGGCGGCGACTGGATCGCGCTGGAGCAGTTCGTGATGGCGGAGTCCCTGTTCTCGTTTTGCATCCTGGCCTGCGCGCTCGCCGCGATGGAGGCCGCCCGGCGTCCTTGGATCCTCGGCTTATCCGGCTTCCTGCTCGGGGCGGCCGTGCTGATGCGGACGGCCGGTGTGTATCTGGTGCCCGCCTGGGTCCTCTTCCTGATCGCCAGGCGGGTCGGATGGCGGCCGTTTGCCGTCGCCTGCGTGGCCCTCCTGGTGCCCCTTGTGGGCTACAGCTCGCTGCATGCGGCAGACGGGCGCGGGATCGGCCTCAGCGAGTCGAGCGGGTGGTTCCTCTATGCGCGCGTGGCACCGGTCGCGCGCTGCAGCGCGAGCTGGCCGCGGGATCCGCAGCTGCGTCGGGTGTGTCCGACCGCGCAGGAGCAGGCCGAGGGTTGGGCGCCGGGCGACTATTTGTGGGACGCGTCGGCCCCGGCCAACCGCGTCTACGGGAGCATGTACAACGGCGACGTCCATCGCTCATCGTCGGTGCTGAAGTCGTTTGCGGTCAAGGCGCTGGAGCGGCGACCACTGGCCTACGCCGGCATGGTGGCCAGCGACGTGCTGAGCGTTTTCAACCCCACCGGCGGCGGCTGGGAGGCACCCGTCCGTTTCGCGGCGCCCGGGTCACGCAACTGGGTGAGTCAGCAGGTCAGACGCCAGTACCTGGCGGGGTACCGGCGGCGGACGGACGGGCCGCAGAGCGAACTGCGGGCCTACTGGAGCGTGGTGCACACGCCTCGCGTTCTCCTTGGCATCCTCACCTTGGCGGGGCTCCTTTCGCTCGGGTTCGCCGCCGGCAGCCGCCGGTGGCGAACCCTGAGCATGCCCGCGGAAACGCTGCTGCTCACGGGCATGGGCTTCCTTCTGCTCGTGGGAACAATCGGAACCTCGGCCGTCAACATGCGCTACGTGCTCCCGACGGTGCCGCTATTGGCGCTCGGTGGTGCCTGCGCCCTGCGCTCGGCGGTGGTCGCGGCGGTTGGCGCCAAGTACGGCCGCCTTCGCGGGAGGCAGGGCCGCTGCCCAGACGATCGCGGCGGTCAGAGGCCTCAGACCATGTAGCGGCGTCCCAGGGCGATCGTCGGTGGACTGGGCGCCGCGTACAGGACGAGGGCCTGCTGAGCGAACATCGCGCACCAAGCGTTTGAACCGCCTGAGTCGATCGAGAAGCGCACCGATCCGTCAGCGCCGACGTGCTCGAGCAGGCGCGACGCGAGCAGGCCGAGGCGCTCGCACCATCCATCCTCGCCGAGCATCCCGGCCGCTTTCAAGATCACGCCGATGCGCAGTGCCTGGGCGAGCACGTCTGAGCGGGTCGTGCCGTCGTCGGGCGACTCCGCGGGCAGCGTCCCGTCGTCGCGCTGCCCCTCCATCAGCCGGCGAAATGGCGCCGTCGCCGCATTGAGGGTTCCGGGCACGTCCATCGCGATGCCCTCGAGCGCGTAGAGGCGCGGGTGTAGTTCGGGCACCGCGTCGTCCTCCTGCACGGATTCGCTCCAGCGCGAGATCGTGAGCGCGGCGGAGGAGGCAAGCGCGGCAGAGCACGGCAGGCCGAGAAGGGCGGCCGCCGCCTTGAGGTGATGTGGCCCGGGGAGGGTCGACCATCGCTGTGGCAGCTTCTTCCCGCCGCGGGCCCGGTGCGAGCGCAGGGTCGGGGTGCCGGCGTCGACCTCAGCGAGGGCGTCCATCAGCGCGGCAGTTGCCGCGGCGGCCCTGGGCTGGGAGCCGCCCGCCTCAACGAAGCGCGCCACGCCACGGGCGGCCATCGCGAGGTCGAAAGTGAAGATCGCGTCGTTGCGCCAATCCTCGGGCTCCTGACGCAGATAGAGCCTCGTGGCGGGAACCTCCCCGCTGTCGGCGGCGTCGGCGAGCCATTCCAGCGCCCGCTGTCCGCGCGCACGCGCCGCAGCTGCGTCGCCGTCCTCGCTTGCTGACGCGATCAGCCATGCCGTCGCGGTGAGGTAGTAGCCGGTGATCTCGAGGTAGACGTAGTCCGGCTTCCCGTCGGCGGCGAGCCCGCCGGCGATCCCGCCCCGCTGGGGCCCGGTCTCGATCTGGATCGCCGACGTCAGCAGCCAGCCTTTGATCCGCTCGGCCGCCTCAGCGGCGACCTCAGCCGACGGCGACGTCACCGTACGCGACAGCCTCACCGGGGTTGCCCGCGGCCAGGCGGGCGAGTACCGCGGCGATGCGTTCGCCCGCGCGGCCGTCCCCAAAGGCGTGATGGGGCTCCGCCATCTCGGCGTGACGCTCGTCGTCGTCGAGCAGTGCCGCGGCGGCGGCGACAATCCGGACGCTCTCGGGCCCGACCATCTCCGCCGTCCCCGCGGAGATGCCCTCCTGGCGGTCGGTCCGCGCGCTCACCACGAGCACCGGGGTGCCGAGCACAGGTGCTTCCTCCTGGATTCCTCCGGAGTCCGTGATCACGAGGTGGGCCTCCGCGAGCATGCCCACGAACGTCGCGTAATCGCACGGCGGGATCATCTCGATGTTGAGGGGGCGCCCGAGGCCGAGCGCGGCACCAACCGCCTGCGTCACCGCGGGCGAGGGGTGACAGACGAACTGGAACGTCACATCGGGGTAGAGCTGGGCCAGCTTGCGTACCGCGCGACCGACTGCCTCGAGGCCGTAGGGGATGCTTTCGCGGCGGTGACAGGTGATGACGACCCGGCGCCGCTCCGGCGCCGCCGCCGGTTGCGAGTGCCGCTGCGCCAGCACCCAGTGCAGGGCATCGATTCCGGTGTTCCCTGTCACGTGCACCGAGCTCGGATCGATCCCCTCGCGCAGCAGGTTCTCCGCAGCGTGCTCGGTCGGGGCGAAGTGGATGTCGGCGACCGTGTCGACCATCCGGCGCGTGCCCTCCTCGGGCCAGGGCGCGTAATTGTCATGCGAGCGCAGGCCCGCCTCGATGTGTGCGACGGGAACGCGGGCGAAGTAGCCGGCGAGAGCGGTCGCCATCGCGGTCGCGGTGTCACCTTGGACGAGAAGCAGATCGGGCCGCGTGCGGCGGATGAGATCGGACAGCCAGTTGCCAATGGCCCATAGGACGTCGGCTGGGCTCTGAGCCGGACGCATCACCGCGAGATCCTCATCGAGGCGCAGGCCGAAGGTGGCGATCGCGTCCGCGAGCAATTCGGCGTGCTGGCCGGAGGAACACAAGAAGACCTCGAAGAGCTCCGGTCGCGCACGCAGGGCCCGGACCGGGGAGTACATCTTGATTGCCTCCGGTCGCGTGCCGATGACCGCGAGCACGCGCATCCGCCCCCGAGCCGGATCCAGCTGCGGCAGAGGATGCGTCGGAGTAGTGGCCGTCGGGTCCCGGGTCATTGCCTTGACCAGCCCGACGTTCCCCCGTCGGTTCCACCCCATAAGACCACACCCGACCGGGTCGTACAAGGGAAATATCTCCGGTTTCAACGGGGTGGAAAGGCCCGCGCCGTGCGAGATCGTGTGAGATCATTCCGCCTCGGCAAACCGCCGCGAGCATGGGGGTCGGCGCATCGTGTTGCCTGACGTGCACCTCTTCGAGCCCAGCGGATACGCGGGGGTCTTCCAGCACACCGTCCGGATCGCGCAGCTGCTCGAGGGCGCGGGCGTCCGCGCGGTTGTGCACACGGGCCACCAGCATGAGGATGTCGACGGCGATCAGCCCGTTGAGCTATGCGGCTGCTCGTGGTGGCCGCGCGACGAGACCAGGGGAGCGGGCCGCTCCCGCGAGATCGCACGACGCTTCTTCGCCTCCACGCTCCCGCACCTGCATGCCTCTTCGGACCGCGGCTCGGTTGTGCATCTCGAAGGCATCGCGGCGACCGGCTATCTGAACGCCGTCGCGCTCTGGGCGGGACGACTCGACGGCCGCCGGGTCGTGTACTCGCCGCACGACGCCTTCTCCAGGCGCGGCCGCCTTGACGCCATGGCCCTGCGTCTCGCGCTGCGCGCTCCCCACGACGTCCTGGTACACGCCGAGCGCGACGTCGACCTGCTTCGGCGGATGGGCATTGACGCCCTGTACTCGCCACTCGTGCAGGTCGTCCCCTCGCCATCCCCAGAAGGGTGCGCCCGCTGGCGCGAGCGCTGGGGCGCGGGCGGCGAGGACCAGGTCGTACTTTTCGCTGGCTGGATTCGTCCCGAGAAGCGTCTCGACCTCGTGATCGAGAGTGCGCGCGAGTGGCCGTCGAACCGGCGTCTGGCAGTACTCGGCCGCGACCGCGGAGGCTGGGCCGAGTGCGAGGCGCTCGCGCGTCGATACGGCGTGGCGTTCACAGCCGACGTCGACTTCGTCGACCTCGCGGACTTCACAGCGGCGATCGCGGCGGCGGACGTAGTGGTCGCGCCGCACGAGCGGGCCAGTCAGAGCGGTGTCCTATCCCTGGCCAGCCATCTGGGTGTGCCCGCGGTTGCGGCGGACGTGGGCGGCCTGCGGGAGCTCGCAGCGCGTACGTTCGCGGTCGGGGACGTGGCTGCCCTCAGCCGCGCCCTGGACGAAGTGCTCGCCAACCCCGGGATCGCTTCGGGAACGGTGGACGAGGACGCAGCGCTGGCTGCCCATCTGCGCGCGTACGGACTCGCGGGATCGCGGCGCGAAAGCGAGCGCATCAGGGTGATGGAGATGCCGCTGGACGCGGTCACCTTTGCCGACGCTGTGTCACGCGTCGAGACGGGCATGCGCGGGGCGCGGGGCGGCGCGGTGCTGACGCCCAATCTCGACGTGCTGCGCCAGTACCAGCGCTCACCGGGGCTTCGGGAGGCCTTCGAGTCGATCGAGTTGCTCGTGGCCGATGGGGTACCGCTCGTATGGGCCTCGCGGCTTCAGGGCACGCCGGTGCCGGCGCGAATCACCGGCACCGACATGCTGTGGGCCGCGGTCGAGCTCGCCGCGAAGCACCACGCGAGCGTGTTCCTCGCGGGGGGGCGCCCCGACGTCGGCGCGCGCGCAGCGGCCCGCCTGCGCGAAGCGCACCCAGGGCTCGAGGTCCTCAGCTATCCATGCTTCGTTCGTCCAGGACCCATCGGCGCGCAGCTCGACGAGCTCGCCGCCGAGATTGAAGCGGCTCAGCCTGGGGTGGTGCTGATTGCGCTTCCCTTTCCCGTCCAGGTGCACCTGATCGCCAGGATGCGTCGTCATGCTCAGAGCGCGTGGTTCGTCGGTATCGGGTCGAGCCTCGACTTCGTCAACGGCGATCGAGCGCGTGCCCCGGAGTGGCTGCAGCGCCTCGGCCTCGAGTGGGCGCACCGGGTGGTCCTCGAGCCGCGGGTTGCGCGCCGTTATCTCGTCCACGGGATCCCCTTCGCCGTCCGCCTGGGCATGCACGCTCTGCGGGGGCGGCGGCGGAGCACGGCCCCTCCTCTCCACAGCGCCTCCTCTTGACCATGGACGCAGGCGAGAGCTCACCGATCGCAGCCTTCCGGCGCAGTATCGCCCGCCGCTGGCTGGTGGTCGCGCTCGTCGCTGCGGTAGCGGTCGCCGCGGCGGCGATCGCCGCCAGCGCGCGCGGCTCTCAGTACACCTCCACGGGTGAGTTGCTGATCGTGCCGCTCGCCCAGTACGACCAGACCTACTTCGGCTCCGGCATGTTCCGCGACTCCGGTGATGCCACGCTCACGGCACCCACCGCCGCCGAGGTCCTCCACAGCTACGGCATCGCCCGCGCCGCCGCGACCAGGCTCGCAGATGGGACGAGCGCCGACGAGGTGCTGGCGGAGGTGCGTGTTATCGCGGTCGCGAACACCGACGTTCTGCAGGTCGTCGCGAGCGCGCGCTCAGGGGCTGGCGCGATCCGGCTCGCGTCGGCGTTCCTCGACGCGGTGATCAGGACGCGGGCGCGAGAGGTCAGTGCCGACCTCGCGCGCCAGATAGCGGTGTTGAGGACACGTCCGGCCGGTGCGCGCTCGAACCTCGACGCACTGCGGGTGGCGCTGCGCGCCGGCAGGGACCCCACCGTGGAGGTCGCACAGCAGCCGCTGCGGGCCAAGGCCACGTCCTCGCTCTCGACTGCGGCGATCATCGCGTTGGCCCTCGTCGGCGGCGTGTTTCTGGGACTTCTCGGTGCGTTCGCCCTGGATCTGCTCTCCTCAGCGGTGCTCGACGAGGCCGACGCGACCCGCGCGCTCGGGGTCGCGCCGTGGGGCCGTGTGCCGCGGCTGGAGCGGTCGTTGCGCCAGCGCGGTGATCCGGTGGCCCCATCGCAGCTCTCTCGGCGGGCAGGTTCGGAGTACGAGGAGATCGCGGCTCAGATCGCGCGGCGCGAGCCGGCCGGCGCCGTCTACGCCGTGGTCAGCCCGTCGGAGGCTGATGGCCGTACCACCACGGCTGCCGCGCTCTGCGCGGCGCTCGCGAAGCGGGGACTGCGCTGCGCGCTCGTGTCCGTGGGGACAGCTCCGGGGGCCCAGCTCTCCGCGGAGCTTGCGAACCGCGGAGTGGCGCTCGTGTCGGGGGCGGCCGACGGCGCAGACTCGCTGAGCAAAGCCGTCCAGGATGCGCAGGAAGCCGCGGACGTGGTCGTGATCGACGGCGTGTCGCTGCGCCGTGCGGGAGACCTGGCCGCGCTCGCGAGCCTCGCGCGGCTGCTGGTGGTGGTGCGTCTGGGTCATACCCCCAAGGACCTGCTCGCCCAGACGCGCACGGTGTTTGCCGAGTTGGGCGCTCCGCCTGTCGGAGCGGTGGTTCTGGGCACCTCCGCCTCGCGGCAGACCCCGCCGGGCGCGCGCAAGCGAGCGGCCGTACCCGACAGCGGCCAGCGATGACCCGTAGGCGGGTGCTGGCGGGGCCCGACGCGCGGGACTCGCTGGATGCCCGCACCCTCGTGCGCTCGGCGTGGTGGATGAGCGGCGCCCACATGACGGCCCAGCTCGCGGCTTACGCCTCGCTGCTCGTCGTCGCGAGGCTCATCGCGCCGGGAGCGATCGGGGCCGCCGCAACCGGGACCGCGATCCTCTTCATCGGGGCGGCGTTGATGGACGCCGGCACTCGCGGCAGCATCATCGTCACGCCCCAGCTGCGGCGCTCGTTCGTGTTCCGCTCGCTCACGCGCTGCGTCATCGCCGGAGTGGCTATCTCCGGCGCCCTTGCCCTCGCGGCCGGGCCGATCTCGCGGACGTTTGCCAGTCACACGTCTCCGTCGGTGCTCGCGACACTCGGGCTCGGGGTACCCCTGTATGCGTTCGCGACGGTGCCCCTTGCCGTTCTACAACGCGCGATGGCGTTTCGCGATATGGCCCGGGCGTGGGCGCTGGCGAACATCGTCTCGAGCGTCACCGCGGTTGCCGCCGCCGCCCTCGGGGCCGGAGTGTGGTCGCTGGTGGCGCGCCAGCTGGCGTGGGGTGGAGTGCTGGCCGTACTTGCGTGGTATTTCGCCGCGCCGCATCTTCCCTCGGCCGACGAGGCCGCGCGAATTGGTCGGCGTCCGCCACCAGCGCGTTGGTTCATGCTCTTCGCGGTGTCGCAGGTTCTCACCCTGAACCTCGACTACCTGATTATCGGTAACACGCAGACGGCCCGACAGCTTGGGTTCTACACGCTGGCGTTCATGGTTGCGTTCGCGCCCGTCCAGCACTTCTCGGCACACGTGGGGAAGGTTCTTTTCGCCGCCGCCGCGGCCTCGGGCGCGGACTTGAGCGGATCGCGCACGGTCACCGCGACGCGCCTGATGGCCGTGCTCTTCCTGCCGCTGCTGCCGGTCGGGGTGGTTCTCGCCCCGCCGCTGCTGCCGACGCTGCTCGGGGCGAAGTGGACGGGGATGGTGGTCCCCTTCCAGCTGCTCGTGGTGGCCGGCGTCGGCTACGCGATCGTCAACTGCATCGGCGAGGCGCTCTCCGGCGGCGGTCAGGCCGCCTTTCGCGCGAAGACCAACGTGGTCTGGTGCCTCACGCTCCTCGTCGCGCTGGTCGCGCTGGTCCATCTCGACGGCATTCGTGGGGCCGCGTTTGCCCAGGTCGGCGTCTTCGCCCTCTACGCACTCGTCTACACAACGCTCGGGGCGCGCCGAGCTGGCACCACGGCCGCCGACTTGTGGCGAGCCCTGCGCGTGGTGATCATGGCGGTCGCGCTCCAGTCGGCCGCGACCTGGGGATTGCTGGTGGCGCTCGAGAACGCGGGTGCTCCGCATGGTCTCGCGGCCGTCCTCGCGGCGGCGTTTGGGGCTGCGGTGATGGTCGCAACGGCAACGCGCGGACGCAGTGCGCCGTTGCGCGAGGCGTTGGCGACGGTGCGGATGGCGTCGCGGAGCGCCGCGCTGTGAGCGTCGCCGATATCCAGTTGGTGCGGCGCGAGCCGTGGGGTCGTGGCAGCGCTGCGCTGCTGATCGCCGCGGCCGCGGCCGCGGCCGCGTTCGGGTGGACGGTGGCCGGGCATCCGTTGGAGGCGATCCTCGCGGCCGCCCTGGTACCGATTGCCTTGGCGGCGCCTCTCGCCTCGTTCGTCCTGCTCGTGGGGATGACGGTCCTCCTGCCGTTCGACGCCCTCAACGCCTTGTCATTCGGCGGAGGGGCCGGCGTGCCGGGCCTCCTGCCGGTCGACGTGCTGCTGGCTGTCGGGCTCGCGCGCTTCGCCTGGCTGGCTCTTCGTGGTCGCGTGGCTGTGCCAGCGACCGTCCTCGCGGCGACCGCCTTGCTGGCGGTGTCGGTGGTGCAGGCGGCGCACGGCGTTGCGGCGGGCGCGGCCGCCAGTGACGCCGGGACCGAGGCCCGCTGCGTGGTCTTCGGCCTGGGCGCCTTCATCCTCGCGCAGCCGTTGTTGGCCGGACCGAGGTCGCGAAAGCGCCTGTACCTCTCGCTGCTGGCCCTGGGCTTGGCGTTGGGCCTGTGGGGCATAGCGCAGGTGGTTCTGAACGTGCCGTACAGCAGCGCCGGAGACATCGGCGTGCGGCCGGGCATCGACGCGGTCGCATCGTTTGGTGGCGGACAGCTGCAGGGTGGCCTGTACGCGTTTCCGATCGCGGTCGTGATGGCGTTCGCCGGCCTCGTCTCGCGACCGCGCAGGATGGAGGTCCGTTGGCTGTTGGCCGCCGTCTTCGTCCTGAACGCCGTGTGCGTGCTGCTCACCTATGAGCGTTCCATCTGGGCGGCGGCGCTGATCGGGTGCGCCGCGGTGGTCATCAGGACCGGGGCACGGGCTTGGCGTCCCGCCGTGCAATGGCTAGCGCTCGGCGGCGCGGCCGTGCTTGCGCTCGCCGTACTCTCGCCCGGCACGGCCGCCGTGTCCGTGGGACGTGTCACGTCGGTCTTCTCGGTGCAGAACGACAGCTCTGCCCAAGCGCGCACGGTCGAGTCGGAGGCCGTCCTGCGCGCGATCGAGAAAAGCCCGGTGATCGGCGCCGGCTTCGGCGCCACCCTCACATGGGGCGGCGGCAACAACGCCCAGTTCGGTGTCAGGACCACGAACTTCACGCACGAGGGCTACCTGTGGCTCGCCTGGAAGGAGAGCGTCCCCGTCGCCCTTCTGCTCGCGGCCTGCCTGTGGCTGGCGGCTCTGCGGCGCAGGCGGCCTCACGGCGATGCGGCACTGGACGCGTTCCGGGTCGGCTGTCATGCCGCGCTGCTGGCCTCGCTGGTGGTGTGCGTCGTGTTCCCGGAATTCAATGCGCTCGGCGTCACCTCGCTGCTCGGCCTGCTGACCGCCGGCTGCGTCACGCGCGTGGTCGCCTAGCGCGGGCGTAGAGTCACGGGAGGCGCCTCGACGATCGTGTCGGCGGGCACCGAGGCGGCCACGACACAGTTGGCCATGATCTTTGTGCGCGCGCCGATCGTGATGGGACCGGTGAGCACGGCGCCCGGACCGACGACGACCTGCTCGCGCAGCGTGGGCGCGCCGGCCGCGCCGCTGGCCGCGTCATGGCCCACCCCGAGGGTGACCTGCTGGAAGAGGATGCAGCCGGGACCGGTTCGTGCCGCGTAGGAGATCGCCAGTCCGAACCCGTGGACGACAACGATGCCCGGTGCCAGCTCAGCGTCCCAGTGCACGTCGGATCCGTGAAGCAGGCGGATCGTTCGCGATAGGACCCGGGCGACCAGGGGATGACCACTGAGTCTCATGAAACGCATGACCCGGTAGAGGACCACGAGCTGGAAGCCGGCATTCTCGATGAACGCCCGCGCTGCGGAGCCGACTCGTCGCTCGCGGCTGTCGTAGCGGGCGTTGGTCTCGAGCAGCAGGCGATGGTCCTCGCCGATCGCCGCCAGCGTCTGCCGCAGCGCCCCGCCGATGTCGCGACCACCGCTCGAGCGCCCGCGGGCGAAGACGCGAAACTCGCGCCACGCCCTCATCGCTCCCCCCGCCTCCTCTCCCACGCCACGAAAGAGATTGACGGAGTAGACGACGGTGGCCCCGGCCATCGCTGCCGACTCAAGACCCACGGCGCCGGCAACACGGGCGCCCGCGAACAGCGCCCGTGCGAGAACCCCGGTCGCGCGCGGGGCCAGCGCGCCCGCCAAGAGCAACGGGCGCGACGCCGGATGCACGATCTCGAGCCAGTGCCACGGGCTGGCCGCCGGCACGTCGGGATGCTTGCGAGCGAGCGCGACCCAGTAGCGGCCGTCCAGCTGGGCGCGCTCGAACCATCGACCCACCGGCAGGGGGTCGCGCTCGTGCACGTTGAAGGCCGCGTCCGAGAGCACGAAACGGGCGCCGGCGCGGCCGAGCCGGATTCCCAACTCGGTGTCGTTGAGCTCGAGCATGGAGCTATCGAAGCCGCCGGTCTCCTCGAACAGCGCGCGCGGGATCGACACGTTTCCGGTGTAGACGTATTCCCCGGTCAGCTCCAGGCCGGCGGCCACGTCATTGGCCAGGCGGTCGCCCGCCGTGAGGCGGTAGCGCTCATCGAGCGGCAGGCGCACGCCTGCGCTGCCGGCACGTCTTCGACCCAGCACGACGAGCCGGTCGCCTTGTCGGTGCGCCGCCAGGTGCGCCGCGACGAACTGCGAGCCGATGTGCATATCGTCGTCCACGAACACCAGCAGCTCGGCACGGGCAGCGCCGACACCGAGCTGGCGCGCCGCGGCGGCTCCCGCATGCTCTTGCCGCAGCACGGTGAGGGGAAAGCGGTGGTCGGCAGCCGCGAGAACGGCACGCAGGTCGCTCGCTGATCCGTCGTCGACCACGATCACCTCAAAGCTGCCATTGGTGACATCCTGGGCGTCGAGCTGACCGAGCAGCCGCGCGATCTCCGCCGGACGCTGATAGCTTGCGACAACCACGCTGGCAGCGGGACGGGGTTCCAAGGGGGCGTTCATCACGGCAGGGTCGCGGCGTTCACCGGTCCATTATGGGCCTGGCGGGCCAGAGCGTTTCACACTGTGGCTGGCCGTGCAGAGCATCTGTCAGCTGCCCCTCGCGCTTGCCGCCCGGACCAGCCGCGTGTGGCCCGCAATCGAGCGCGACGTCGAGCGCGTCGTGCAGCCCCGTCTGGACCAGCCTATGCGCGAGGTGAACACCCGCGACCTCTTGCGGGCGTGCGCGCACAGGCCATTTCGCACCATTCTCTACACCCGTCTTCGATACTCCGGGCTCACCGGGCGGGCTGCGCAACGAATGCTGAGGCCGTTCTTCCGCGGGCAGATCCTGCTCGAACTTGAGTGCGGCGACATCGGGCCCGGTCTGTACATGTGGCATGGCTACGGCACGGTCTGCCACGCGCTCAGCATCGGCGTGGACTGTGAGATCGGTCAGCTGGTGACCATCGGCTACTCCGACCGCGGTGGTCCGCCGACGCTCGGCGACAGGGTCCGGATCGGACCCTGTGCGACTCTGCTGGGGGCGATCACGATCGGCGACGGTGCTGTCGTCGGCGCAAACTCTGTGGTCCTCAAGGACGTTCCCCCGGGCACGGTCGTAGGCGGCGTGCCCGCGCGGCCTCTGCGCCGCTCCGATCCCGATGCGGGCGCGCCGAGCGCGCGCGTGGACGAGGACCCGCTCGCGTGAGCGCTCGCGAGTCTCGGTGAGCCTCAGGAATCGCCCCGCATCGTCAGGCGGGAGATGCTTCCACTGCGGCTCCCGCGGTCTGTAGCGTCGCCTTGTGCGGGGTGTGGCAGCGGTCTGCGCAGCGCGGCGACTCGGCCCCGGTGGATCACCCAGCGCCAGGAGCCGGAGTGCAAGCCATTTGGAGGTCAGGCGCAAATGACGAGCCAACTGTCCCCCGATTGCCGAGTCAGTCAGCTAGGAGATGCTGCCGACCTGGATAAACATCATCTGTGCTTCGTCGACGTCCGCGCCGTCGGCGTTCGATTGGCACCAGAGGCTGACATTGCCTCCGTTCGCGCCGGCGGTCTCGCCGCCGTTCATCGAGAGTGTCGGCGAGTCGGTGTCGGTCTCGAGGATTCCCCGGCGGTCGTGAGCGCTCCCGATCACGTTGTTGTCCGAGTTACGCAGCTGGCAGAAGACGTCGCGGATCTCGTCGTGCTCCGGATCGAAGCTGCTGTTGGTCTCACTGACGTTGACCGTCGCGGAGACCGCCCAGTTGCCGGCAGGCAGATCCTTCGACAACACGTCGGTATAGGTGTCGTCGTCGTTGATGCCGATCGGCGTGGTCGTGAAGGAGAACGTCGCCGTCGACGCCCCGCCCGAGGCGCCGGCCGGGCCGGTGCTGCCCTGCGCTCCCGGGACGCCCTGCGGGCCGGTGGCCCCCTTCGGTCCTGGGATGCCCTGCGGGCCCTGCGGACCGGTCTGGCTCCACTGGATCGCCGTCTCCAGCCCGTTGATGCATCTCTGGCTCGGGCTATCGACCACGCGCAGCGACCCGATTCCCCTCAGATAGCAGCCGTGAATGACACCGCCGCTGTCCGGGATGCTCGCGTAAGCGGTGCCGGCGATCGCCAATGCGATGGCGGCGAGGCCGGCGACACGCACCCACGGCTTCTTGAAAAGCTTCATCTCCCAGTCTCCTGCCGCAGTGCGGCCTGTCGGGCCAAAAGGGCGACAATCATCGCCGCGGCGCCAGGCTCTTCGCATGAGGATCGA
Source organism: Solirubrobacteraceae bacterium (assembly GCA_036489875.1). Lineage (GTDB taxonomy): Bacteria > Actinomycetota > Thermoleophilia > Solirubrobacterales > Solirubrobacteraceae > Palsa-513. The sequence goes on from DASXEZ010000001.1 coordinate 63,638, forward strand.
CCCCCCAATTTTTGACCACGGGAGCGAGAACCGCCGGTTCGGCTAGGGCCCGGTAGCGGTTCGGGGAGGCCTCACGACCCGAAATACCGGGCTTCGGATCGTCGCCTCGTCGGCTGGTTGTCCACGGCCTTCGCCGCCGCGAACAGCGACTGTGCAATCGCTCTGAAGTTTGCGGGGTACCCTGAGGTCATGCCGATGCCAAAGCGGGTCAGCGTCGAGGACTTCTTCGCGCGTTTGAGCGACCTCCAGAGGCCCCACCTCGAAGCGCTGCGGAAGTTGAGCCGCGCCGCGGACCCGCAGGCGCGCGAGGAGTTGAAGTGGAACCTGCCGGTCTACGTGCGCGGCGAGAAGACGACCCTGTGGATGCTCCAGAGCTTCAAGAACCACAGCTCGCTGCGGTTCCCGCCGCCATTCTTCGCCACCCAGAAGGCCGCGGTCGAGGCCGCCGGCTACGACGCGGGCGAGGGGTTCATCAAGCTCCCCTACGATCGCAAGCTCCCGACGGAGCTCCTCGAGACGCTGATGAAGGCACGTGTCGCCGAGTACGAGGCGACCGGCGCCGGCTGGAACGACCGCTAGGCGCGATCATCAACCGCCGGCACGCCTGCTGACGTCGGGTAAAAAGCCCTCGTTTCCGAAGAGATGCAGGGCGCTGTGGGAAGGAATGTGGCGGGATGGCGTCCTTGGCAGAGGTTTGCCGCCGCCACTATCGCCCAGGAGCTCTCTTGTACGGATACAACGAAGCACCGATCCTCGCCGGGAACGGGGGACCGGGGCCCTCGCTATGGCTCGCCCCGCTGGACATCACGCAGGCTGAGCTCGGGCTCTTGGCTGACGGCGTTCCCGCTGGCGAGCGTGCCGCTGCCAACCGACTGCATCGGCCGGTCGACCGCCGGCGGCGCCTGGCGGCCAGAGCGTGGCTGCGGCGGATCCTCGGTGGCCTGCTGGGCTGCGGAGCGGACGACGTCGTGCTGCTCCGAGGAGAGCACCGAAAGCCCGTACTCGCAGGCGGCGGGCTGAACTTCAGCGTCTCCTGCAGCGAGGGCCTCGCCCTCTTCGCCACGAGTTGGGACATGGAGGTCGGCGTCGATCTCCAAGCGGGCGGCGTGGGAACTCGTCGAGATCTCGACGCGGTTGCCTCGCGTTTCTTCACCGCCCCAGAGCTCGACGCGATCGCCTCCGCATCCGAGGCCGATCGCGCCTCGGCCGTCCTGCAGTGCTGGACCTGCAAGGAGGCCTACGGCAAGGCCCTCGGCGTTGGCCTGGACTTTCCGCTCCGAGAGGTGGCGACGTGGAGAGCGGACGGGCGTCCCGTCGACCGCGGCAGATGGTCGGTGCATCAGATCGCCGTCGGTGGCGGGTTTCACGCAGCGCTCGCGGGGTCCGGGCCGCCGGGCTGGGCACCGCGCCCACCGCGCCAGCTCACACTCGACTGCACAGAGGGAGCCTCCAATGACCAGCAATGACTATGGCGACGGCACAGAGACCGTCCTCACCGCCCTCGACAGGGTCATCGCCCGGAATGCGGATGCCGTGGCGCTGCGCGGGGCGGACGGGACGGCGGTGAGCTACGGCGAGCTCGGCGAGCGAGCGCAGCAGCTTGCGGACCGTCTGGCCGGGCTCGGCGTCGAGTCCGGTGCCCTGGTCGGCCAGTGCATCGAGCGCTCGCCGGCCCTCGTCATCGCCTCGGTCGGCATTCTCAAGGCCGCTTGCGCCTACGTCGCGATCGATCCCAAATACCCCGACGAGCGCATCGATTGGATGCTGGCGGATTCGCATGCGGCCGCAGCCGTAACGGACACTGCCACGGCCGCCAGGGTGGGGGCCGCAAGCGGTCGGATCGTCGTCCTTTCAGCGGCCGGCGAGCTGATCGATCCCGGCCACGGCGGAGCTTCCGTCCCGCGCCCGCGACGGCTCGCGAGCGATCTGGCCTACGTGGTCTACACCTCGGGATCGACCGGGCTACCAAAGGGGGCCATGGTGGAGCACGGCGGCCTCATGAACCTGGCCGCGTGGCATTGCCGCGAGTTCTCGATGGGCGCAGAGGACCACTCCACGCAGATCGCGAGTCCGGGCTTTGACGCCTCGGTCTGGGAGATCTGGGCCGCCCTCGCGGCCGGCGCCACGATTCATGTGGTTCCCGACGCGCTCCGCACCGACCCGACCGCGCTGCGCGACTGGCTCGTGGATCGGGAGATCACCATTAGCTTCCTGCCGACCGCCGTGGCCGAGGCCGTGATCGGCCTGCAGTGGCCGAGCGGAACGCGTCTTCGCCATCTGCTCACCGGCGGCGACGCGCTGACCCGCCGGCCACCGGCCGGGCTGCCCTTCGCACTCGTCAACAACTACGGGCTCAGCGAAACCGCGGTTGTCGCCACCTCGGGACTGGTCGCGGCGGACGCGATCGGCACTCCGACGATCGGACGCGCGATCGACGGCGTGACCCTCGAGGTCGTGGACGAGGATCTGCGGTTGCTTCCGCCCGGGGTCGAGGGCGAGCTGGTTGTGGGGGGGATCGCGGTGGCCCGCGGATACCTGGGCCGTCCGGAGCTGACCGCCGATCGCTTCCTGCTCGATGAGCGTGGGCAGCGCCGCTACCGCACAGGCGACCTCGTTCGCCTGCGAGAGGACGGCGAGATCGAGTTCCTGGGGCGTCTGGACGACCAGCTCAGCATCCGTGGCTTCCGCGTCGAGCCCGGTGAGGTCGCCGCGGCGCTGAGCGCTCACCCAGACATCGCCGCCAGCGCCGCGATCGGCGTCGGTGACTCTGCCGCCTCACGTCGGCTCGTCGCCTACGCAGTTGCGCAGGACACAGTGCGCCCGACAGACGACGAGCTCGACACCTTCCTCCGCGGTGTGTTGCCTGAGCACATGGTTCCCTCAGGGTACGTGTGGCTGGAGGAGCTACCGCTGACCGAGCACGGCAAACTCGATCGCGACGCCCTGCCTGAGCCGGCCAGCGACGCCCAGCCTGTCGGCCGTCTGCCGGAGAGCGAGATCGAGACCGCGATCGCCGTGATCGTCGCCGAACTGCTCGGGGCTGACCAGATCTATTCCGACCAGAACTTCTTCCTGCTCGGTGGGCATTCGATGCTCGGCGCACAGCTCATCACCCGGCTCGAGGATCTCTACGGGGTGGAGGTCAGTCTTCGCTACCTGTTCGACAACCCGACGCTGACCGCCATCGCGGAGGAGGTCGAGCGCCAGCTCGCCGGCGCTCTCGACGGCGCCGCGGTCGCGGGATGAGCAGCTCGCCGTCGCTGGGCCAGGTCTCGCCAGAGCTCAGCCTCTACCACCTGCTTGACCCCGACGTTCTGGCGGACCCCTACGGCCTTTATGCGCGCCTTCGCGAGGAGGCGCCGGTGCACTGGGATCCGTATCTGCACGCGTGGGTGGTCACGCGCTACAGCGATGTCGTCGAGGTCCTCCATCGCTTCGACGCGGCGCGCACGCCGTCGCCGGAGCGCCTCGAGGCCCTTGGCATGAGTGAGCTCTCGCCGATCGCCGCCGTGATGGTTCGCCAAATGCTGTTCCTCGATCAGCCCGACCACGGACGCGTGCGCAGGCTCGCGTCGGTTGCTTTCACTCCGCGCCGCGTCGCGCGCCTGCGCGAGCACATCCGGGAGATCGCCGAGCGCCTGATCGATGAGATGGCGGCGGAGCCGAGCTTCGATGTGATGACGGGGCTTGCGAATCCGCTGCCGGCGATCGTGACGGCCGAGCTCCTCGGTGTTCCGACCGCCGATCACGAGCTGCTCAAATCCTGGTCGCAGGACTTCGCCGAGATGCTCGGCAACTTCCAGCACAACCCGGGCCGCGCCCGCAAGACGCTGCAGAGCGTCGAGGAGATGACCACCTACTTCCACGCGGCGGTGAGGCGCGAGGCGGCCGATCCGACAGAGGGACTGATCAACGCGCTCGCGAGCGCCGAGGTCGACGGTGACCGCCTCTCGGAGGAGGAGGTCGTAGCGAATGTGATCGTGACGATGGTCGGAGGCCAGGAGACGACCACCAATCTGATCGGCAATGGCCTCCTGACGCTCCTGCGCCAGCCCGATGAGCTGGAGCGCCTGCGCGCCGAACCGGACCTCATGCCGAGCGCCGTCGAGGAGCTCCTGCGCTACGAGAGCCCGAGCCAGCACACCGCCCGCCTGGCGCCGCAGGGCGCTGTTCTCGGTGGCTACGAGATTCCCGAGGGGGCGGCGGTGATCGCCGTGATGGGAGCGGGCAACCGCGACCCCGAACGCTTTCCCGATCCGGACCGGCTCGACCTCGCCCGGGAGGACAACCGCCACCTCGCCTTCGGTTGGGCCAGCCACTTCTGTTTCGGTGCCCCGCTCGCCCGCCTCGAAGGCGTGCTCGCCTTCGAGGCCCTGCTCGCGAGATTCCCACGACTCTCGCTGGCGCCCGGGCACGAGATCACCTGGAGACCGAACCTCGGGCTGCGCGGCCTCTCAGAGCTGCGCGCGACGGCCGCGTGAGCGCCCACGCGGAGGCGCCGCCGCTGTCAGTGGCGCAGGAGGCGCTGTGGTATCAGAGCCTGCTCGCGCCCAAGCAGGTCAGCTACAACGAGGCGATCTCGATCCGCAAGGACGGACCGCTCGAACTCGAGGCCCTGAGGCAGGCCTTCAACGAGATCGTGGGCCGCCACGAGGCATGGCGGACCACCTTCGACCTCCGCGACGGCGAACCGGTGCAGATCATCCATCCCGTCGCCCATTTCGATCTGCCGCTGGTCGATCTCAGCCACCTCGGCGCCGAGGCGGCCGAGGAGCAGGCCGCGCGTATCGTCGCCGACGTCTCGAGCGTCCCCTATGACCTGCGTAACGGCCCGCTGCTGCGTCCGCGGCTGTTCCGCTTTCCCGGCGAGCACCATCGCCTGTATCTGGCGATGCACCACATCATCTTCGACGGCGTCAGCGTCTACCGGGTCGTCCTGGGTGAGCTCGTCGCGCTCTACGACGCGGCCGTGGCGGGGAGGCGCGCGGAGCTTGAGCTGCCCCCGGCCCAGTACTGCGACTACGCGCGCTGGGAGCAGGGCTGGATGGGTGAGCCGCGGGTCGCCCGCCGGGTCGAGCGCTGGCGCGAGCATCTCGCGCAGCTCCCGGCTCTCGAGTTGCCTTTCGATCATCCGCGGCCGCCGGACCGGCAGTTCCGAGGCGGCATCGTGCCGCTGTCGCTCCCGAGCGAGACCGTGGATGGCCTCCGCGCGCTCGGGCGGAGCACCGGCGCGACCCTCTTCCAGGTCCTCGCGACCGTCTGGGCACTGCTGCTGGGCCACTACTCGGGCGCCGAGACCGTCGTCTTTGCCACCGCCGCGGACCTGCGCCGGCGAGCGGAGTTCGAGTCCGTCGTCGGATACTGCCTCACGCCGCTGGTGCTGCGCGTGCAGCTCGCGGGAGACCCCACACTCCGCGAGCTGATCCTCGGCGTGCGCAACGAGCTGCTCGACGCCCTCGACCGGCTGGTCCCCTTCGAGCGGCTCGTGCGCGAGCTTCAACCACGCGGCCCGGGCAACGCAAACCCGATCTACCAGACGATGCTGGTCCTCGAGCCGCTGATGGAGACACCGGATCCAGCCTGGTCGGTCCATCAGATGGAGAGCGGCGTCGGAGCGGTGGTCGGCAGCGCCAAGCTCGATCTGGAGTTGGAGCTGGACGAGCGACCCGAGGGCGGCATCGAGGGGCGCCTGATCTACGACAGCGACCTCTTCGATGCTACGACGGCGCAGCGAATCACGGCACACTGGCTGGCGCTCGCGAGCGCAGCACCGACCGCCGGTGAGACCACAGCCTCGGTGATCCCCTTGCTGAGCGCGGAGGAGGCGCATCGCCAGCTGGTCCAGTGGAACGCCACGGCGACGAGCGGGCCACGCGAGACGATCGACGCCCTCGTTCGCTTGCAGTGTCGGCGCACACCGGACGCGCCGGCGCTTTCCGACGGGACCCGCACCTTCAGCTACGCCGACCTGAACCGAGCCTCAGACGCCCTCGCCGCCAGCCTTCGCAGCTACAGCGACCCTGGGTCGAGCAGCCAGCCGATCGCCATCCTCGCGCCGCCGTCGTTCGAGCTCGCCGCGGGCGCCCTCGCCGCGCTCAAGGCAGGCAAGCCCTATCTGCTGCTCGATCCCGGCCTGCCGCGAGCGCGGCTCGAGACCCTCCTGACCGAGTCCGCCGCCAGCGCGCTGATGCTCGGACCGGGACTCGAGCACGCAGCCGTGCCTGCGCACCCGCAGTGTCTCCCCATCGATCTCAACGCGCAGTCGCCCGTGGGCGTCACGTCCGAAGGCGCCCGCGATGACGAAGCCATCGCCAGCCTCACCTACGTTCCGCTCTCGGGTGGATCAACGACCTCGCTCGAGACCCGACACGGCGCGATCGTCAACCTCGCCCACGCGCTCGCCGGCGAGCTCGGCATCGAGCGCGGCGACACCGTCCTGTCGCTGCCGGCCCCGGTCTTTGCGGATCCGACGCTCGAGTTGTGGATGCCTCTGCTCGCCGGGGCGCGGATCCTGTTCGCGCCCGTGCGCGCGGCCGCCGGAGGCGCCGAAGTCGATCGCCTGATCGCCGAACAGGACGTGACCCTGCTCCACGCGGCGCCGAGCGCCTGGCGAGGGCTGATCGACAGCGGTCTGCAGGGGCGGCGCGGATTGCGCGCCTTGAGCGGCGGCGAGTGCCTCTCGAGCGAGCTCGCGAGCGAGATCCTCGAGCGCTGCCGCGTCCTCTGGAACGCCTACGGGGCCGCCGAGACCGCCGGCTATTGCATGCTGGCGCGCGTGCGGGCGGACAGCCCGGTGACGATCGGGCGCCCGCTCGCGAATACGCGCGCCTATGTCGTCGACGCAGCGGAGCGCCCCGCGGCGATCGGCGTCGCGGGCGAGCTCCTGCTGGCAGGGGCGAGCGTCGCGGACGCCTACGGCGGAGTCGCGGTCGACGATTCCACGCTCGGTCCCGATCCCTTCGCCCCGGGGCGGGTGTTCCGAACCGGCGCCCGCGCACGCTGGCTGGCCGGCGGCGAGGTCCAGCTCCTCGCGGCGGCGACGGTCGAGACAACCAGCCGGGGCGCCGACGAACGCCGCGAGAGTCAGCCGTTGCGACCCCGCTCCTCGCGGAACCCGCCGCCCAGGGCGGCAAGCGCGACGACTGCACGCTCCGCCACCTACTCGCCCTGAGGCCGCAACTAGACTGCCCGCCGACGCGGGGTGAGCCTCGCAGCCGAGGTCTCCAACTCGCGACGGCGGGGGACGGCGAGACCACAAAGACGACACCACGAGGAGGAGCAGGTGGACGACGACACTGGCACCCTCTACCAAACGCTGCGCGAGTCCCACGTCTGGCATCTGGCAACGAGCGGACCGGGGGAGCGTCCGCACGTCAGCGCGGTCTGGGTCGACGTCCGCGGCGATCACGTCCTCATCAACTCCGCGCTCGGGCGAATCAAGGTGCGAAACATCAGCCGCAACCCCCTCGTCGCCCTCAGCTGGTGCGACGCCGCCAACTCCGAGCACAACTTCGCGCTCCAGGGCCGCGTGGTCGAGTCGCTCTCAGGCGAGCCGGCCGAGGCCGACTGTGACGCCCTCGCCGGCAAGTACCTGGGGCTCGATCGCTATCCCTGGCGGGCCGAGGGTGAGCAGCGCGTCACCTTCCTGATCGAGCTGACCAGCATCCGCGAGCAGGGCGCCTGAGCACGCCGGGCCCCTAGACGACGGGGGGCGGGACCGCGTCCGCACTCGCCGCGAGCGCCGGGTCCCACGAGCAGGTGGTGCAGGCGTGACGGAACGCCGACTGGGCGAACTGGAGCGCAGTGGCGTGCGGGTCCGAGGCGCCTCGCACGTCATCCCAGTCGAGGATGTACTCGCCAAGCGCCGCTTCCCAGCGCGCCGCCGGAGGCGTGAGCACGGAGCCGGCGAAGGCCTCGGGCGCGGGGTGCGCGTAGGCGTAGAACGCGGCCTTTTCGTAGCGGGGGTCGCCGGGCCACCAGCCCACGGCGACCTCCTGCGCGTCCATCGCGTTGCGCATGATGAAGTCGCTCGAGGGGGGATCGGCCGGGAGGCCGGAGAAGAGGTTCACGGCCACATCGAAGGACCCCCACCACGCGTTGACCGGTGTCGAGCGTCCGCGGTAGGGCGCGCGAAAGGCTGCCAGGACCAGGGCGGCACGTGTCGCGGCCGCGAAGTAGGTGGCCACCGACGCGGCGTTGTAGCTCGCGTGCTCCTCATCCTCATCGAAGGGGACGCTCCAGGGCACCTCCTGCGGGTTCATCTTGATCGTCACCGGCCCGGCGAGCTCCCCGACCGCGGCCAGGACGCCGCGAGTCACCTCGGCCACCGAGCGATCGGGGGCCAGCGCGACGCGCCGGACGCCGCCGGCGCTGTGCTCGACCACCGCCTCGTGGGTACGCAGGTCAAGCGCCACCACGAACGCGCCGGAGCCATCGGGAGCCGGAAGCGGGGCCGTCTCCCATCCACGCGCGCTCAGCCGCAGCGCGGCGTGTTGGAGCTGCGGCTCCGGTGGGGCGAGCTCAACGGCCAGCTTGCCGAGGACCTGGGTGTGCGCGTGCAGGGTGTCGCAGGTCGCGCTCCAGTCCGAGTAGGCGATCGTGGGCCATGCAGAAGCCATGCGCGCACGCTACCGCCCGAGCGCCCAAAAGCAAGCGCCCGTCCCATTGCCGGGCGCCGGCGTGGTGCTCAGGACCCGTCCACAACCGCGACCTCGCGCAGCAGGTGGCTGTCAACGTCGTAGACGAAGCCGCGGACGCCGGCGCGATGGAGCAGGAATGGCGAGTGGCGAACGCGGAGGATGGATTGCCGCACGTCGGCCTCGACGTCGGAGAACGACTCGATCGCAAAGGCCGGCGCGATGCCTGCGGCCTCCTGCAATTCGTCGCGGAAGCCGTCATCGGTCAGCGTCTGCATGCCGCAGTCGGTGTGGTGGATCAGCATCACCTCGGTGGTCCCCAGCCGCCGCTGCGACACGGCGAGCGAGCGGATCACGTCATCGGTGATCACACCCCCCGCGTTGCGGAGCACGTGCGCCTCACCCCCCTTGAGCCCGAGCGCCGCGAAGACGTCAACGCGCGAATCCATGCAGGTGACGATCGCCAGGCGCCGGCTCGGGCGCGCTTCGAAATGCCTCGCGGGCGCCTCTCGCGCGAAGCCGAGGTTGTTGGCGATCAGTTCGTCCATCTCGCCCATCGCGCCTAACCCTAGAGGCTCAGCGAAAGGGCCCGGCCAAGCGCGGCCTGCGACAACGGGTCGTAGATCGGCTCGCCGGCAGCGTCTACGTCGAGGGCGCCGCGACGTCGCTCGGTGGCTCGATTCGCTGCGGCACGTTGAAGTTGCTCCAGATCTGGGTCATGAAGTGCTCGACGGTGATCATCCGGAAGCGCAGCAGGTGCTCACTGGCGACATCGACGTGGAAGCGCATCCAGACCGGACCGAGCTGGGGGACCATGGTGACGGTAGCGATGTCGGCGACCCGATCGGTGCCCGAGCCGTGCGTGTCGAGCAGGCGCGGTGACCCGTCGGACCCGTCCCACCAGTCGAGATACCCGACCGCCGAGAACGGCTGAGCTCCGTAGCTCGAGGGCTGCCACCGCTGCTTGGCGGCGCCGCGGTTCCATTCGGAGCGCCCGACGATGATCGTCGACCCCGTCGTCGATCGGCCCCGGGGGTTGACCTGATAGGCGAAGCGATTGGGGGCGCCGATCTGGAAGTTGGTGATCTCCACCTGCGTGGGCGAGCTGCCGAGGCTCTGGTACACCGTCGCGGAGCGAAGCTTCACCTGTCCGGCGTCGAGGTTTCGAAGCAGCCTCTGCGCGAGCCGGTCGCCGCCCGGATCGAAGCCGATGGGCAGTCGCGCCGTGTAGTGGGTGCCGCCGATGTCGGCCGAGACCCCCAGCGTGCTGGTCGCGCGGGCGGCGCTCGCGCGGGAGCAGCCCAGGCCGCACGGGCCGCTCACGCGCGCGCCCACGAGCTTTATCGGGATCGCCGCCGGCAGCTCCGTTCCCGTCAGCGTGTGGATCTTGAGCGCGAGCTTGCCGGAGGAGACCGAGACCTCCGCCGCGACGATGTCGGGGCCGAGCTCCTCGGCGACGGGGAGCTGCTCCGGCGCGACATCGACAACGAGCGGATTCTGGGCCGCCGTCGAGGCGCTGGCGCCCGAGCTCCCGGAACCGGAGCCGCCTCCACAGGCGCCAAGGAGCACAGCCATCGCGGCCACCACGACCACCGCCCGGACCACACGCCGTCGCGGGCGACTCAGCATCGGCTGGCGTCGGCGACGCCGTGGCATCCGCGACTCAATTGATCGGTACGGCGAAGGAGCCGCGCAGAACATGCCCGGCGCTGTCGGTGAGCGCGACGTGCAGATCCCAGACGCCCGTCGACAACCGGATCGTGCCGAGGTCGTGGTCGGGCGCGAGGATGTACACCGCCCCCACAGCATGGCCGCCGGTGGACGAGGTCGCGCTGATGGGGATCCGACCGAAGGTCGTCGGGGCGTTCGTCGCGCCCGAGAGGTAGTAGTGGACGTTGACCGCTCCCGCCACCAGCGGCGTGACCTCGACCTGGACCGACTCGCCGCCCGGGCCTGTGAACGTGTGCCACTCGTTTGCCGGCACCGCGAAGGTGTCGGGCACCCCGAGCACGAGCGCCCCGAGCAGTGCGACCGGGACCAGCGTGGCCACGGCGACACTGGCGCGCCGGCGCCCCCGGCCGCGGGCCGGGGTCATGTGTCCGGGGCGCCCGAAGCGCCGCAGCCGCAGGCTGTTGGTGACCACGGTGATGCTCGAGAGACCCATCGCGAGCGCGGCCAGGACGGGGCTCAGCAGGCCGGTCACCGCGAGCGGAAGTGCGATCAGGTTGTAACCGAACGCCCAGCCCAGGTTCTGCAGCACGATCGTGTAGGTCTCGCGCGCGAGCCGAAGCGCCCGCGGAACGCCGCGCAGGTCCCCGCCCAGGACGCTGATATCGGCCGCCTCGATCGCTGCCCCGACGCCCGTGCCCATCGCGATCCCGAGATCGGCCTGAGCCAGCGCCGCCGCGTCGTTGACGCCGTCGCCGACCATGCCGACGCGGCGGCCATCGCGCTGCAGGGCGACGACGTGCTCGAGCTTCGCGCTCGGGCTGACCTCGGCCAGCACGTGCTCGATTCCGACCTCCGAGGCGACGAGCTGGGCGGCACGCCGGTTATCTCCGGTCAGCAGCTGCACGTCGAGCCCCATCGCGCGTAGGCCCTCGATCGCGGACCTCGCCTCGGGCTTGATCGTGTCGCCGAGTGCCAGCGCCCCGATGATCTCGCCCTCGCGCTCGACCACGATCGCGGTGCGCCCGTCGCCCTCCCATCGCTGCATCACCGTTGCGGCGGCCGGCGAGAGCTCGGGCGTGTCGGGCCGGCCCGCCCAGATCAGCGCGCCATCCACGACGGCTCGCACCCCGCGACCCGGGATCGAGCGGAAGTCCGCCGCCACCAGCGGCTCAAGGCCCCGCTCGCGCGCGGCTGCCACCACGGCGACCGCCACCGGGTGCTCGGAGCCGCGTTCGGCGGCCGCAGCGAGCGCTAGCACGCGATCGGCCTCAAACCCCGGGGCCGTCCAGGCGTCCGCGACCGACAGCGCGCCCGTCGTGATCGTGCCCGTCTTGTCGAGCACGATCGTGTCGAGGTCCTGGCTTCGCTCGAGGATGTCCGCCCCCCGGATCAGCAGACCGAGGCTCGCTCCGCGCCCGGTGCCGGCGAGGATCGCCACCGGGGTCGCGAGTCCCAGCGCGCACGGGCACGCGACGATCAGGACCGCGATCGTGGCCTCGATCCCACGCTCCAGGTGCATCGAGGCGAACATGCCGTGCTCGCCCTGGCCGGTCAGGATCCAAGCCAGCGCGGTCCCCGCCGCCAGGAGCACGACGAAGGGGACGAAGAAGACGGCGATGCGGTCGGCCAGGCGCTGGATCTGCGGCTTGGACGCCTGCGCACGCTCGACGAGATCGACCAGGCGCGAGAGCGCCGTGTCCGCTCCCACGGCGATCGCCCTCGCCCGCAGCACGCCGTCGACGTTCACGGTGGCGCCGGTGACCAGGGCTCCGGCCTGCTTCTCGACGGGAAGCGATTCGCCCGTCAGCATCGACTCATCGACGGCCGAGGCCCCGTCGATCACGATCCCGTCGACGGGCACGACATCGCCGGGGCGTACGCGGAAGACATCGCCGCGGCGCACCGCCTCGACCGCGACCATCCGCTCGGGCGCATCGGAATCCTCGCCGTCGAGCACCCGCGCCTGGGTCGCGCCGAGGCGGACCAGCTCGCGCACCGCCCGCCCCGCCCGGTTGCGCGCCTTGGCCTCGCACCAGCGCGCGATCAGCAGCGCCGCGATGATCGTCGCGCCCATGTCGTAGTCGAGCGTCATCTCGAACTGGCCGACCGGCACGCCGTGCTGGTAGGTGTGGGTCTGCGTCACGAGCAGCACCGTCGAGTAGACGAAGCTCGCGAGCGTGCTCAGCGCGATCAGCGTGTCCATGTTGGTCGCGCGCGCCCGCGCACGAGCCCAGGCCGAGCGCAGGAACGGCAACCCGCACCAGAACTGGACGGGCACGGCGAGCGCGCCCGCGATCCAGCGGGCGGCCGTGGCGTGCGGGGCGGCGTAGGTCAGGACGATGATCGCCACCGCGAGCGGGACCGCGACCGCGATCCGCCGCAGCAGGTCGACCTGCTCGTGGTGCTCGCCGGCCTCGAGCGCCGCGATCGCGCGGGCATGCTCGCGCGCACCGGCGCGCACCGGCACCGCTTCGTAGCCCGCCTTGCCCACGGCGCCGACGAGGGTGTCGAGCGCCGGGGCGCCGGGCGCCAGCTCGACCGAGGCGCGGCCGGTGGCGAAGTTGACGCGGGCGTCCACGACGCCCGGTTGGCGACTGAGCGCGCGCTCCACCCGCGCCGCGCATGAGCCGCAGGTCATGCCCGTGACGTCGAGCTCGACGTGCTCGTGCTCCTCGCTCGCGACCGCCTCGGATCCTCCGGCAACGAGATCGCTGACGCTCATCTCGACCATTTTCGCAGGTCCCGTCGGCTGCCCGAGACGCTCGGGCGCACTCCCCCCGGGGCTTTGGGGGCGGCGCGGGCCGCGCGGCCGCGTCGATGTCGAGACGACGTCTGGTCGCTAACCGAGGCCGGCGGGCACACCGATCGCCCGCCGCCGGCGCAGGCCGGCCCACACGTGATCGCCGCAGGCCCAGGTGGCGTAGCAGAGCGCTCCCACGGTTCCGGTCACCGTCAGCAGCACGCCACCCGCGGCGGTCGCGGCAAGGCCATGGGCGCCGAGGATCAGCACCGTCGCGGTGGCGCCCACGCCCGCGCCGACCGGCAGCGGGCTGAGGCTGACGCTGATGATCAACACCGCGATCGCGTTGGAGACCGACGTGTTGACGCCGACGGCGTGCAGGACGAGCAGGTTGCGAGCGATCTGGGCCACCACTCCGAGCACGACGAGCGCGACGAGGCGTTCGCGCCCGCGCAGCTCGCGCAGCGCCGCCAACCCGAGCCAGATCCCCGACCGCCGTCGCCGGGCCAGGCGACGCAGTCCCACGAGCGAGCAGAGCATGCCGAGGATGACGAGGATCGGAACCCAGAAGGGCAGGTTCAGCGGACCCACAAGCGTGAACATGAAGACCGCGGCGAGCGTGGCCTCGACGGCGACGATCGGCACCTCGGCCGCCGCCAGGGTGGGGAGGCGGGGGCAGGTGGTGGGGGCGGTGCGTCGCAGAGCGCCGATCCGGGCGGCGACCCCGAGCTGCGCGCTGAGGACGCTCGCGAGCGACCCGACCCCGGCGGCGCGGAAGACTACGCGCCGAGGCGCGCTGCCGCCGGCGGCCCGCATGCAGAAGTTCCAGGCTTCGCTACGCGTGATCAGCGACGCCACGTGGAGCAGCGCCGCCAGCAGCAGCAGCCAGATCGGCGCCGTCAGCATCGCGGTGCTGAACTGCCCGCGGCGGCCGCTCACCACGACCGCCACGGCGGCGAACGCGGCGAGGGTCAGCAGCGCCGAGATGACGATGCGGTGGCGTACGGGGATGCGGCTGAAGATGCCGCGCAGACTGCCTCGTTCGGACCTGCTGGTGACTGCCGTGGGGATCAGGCGATCCCTTTCCTGGCCCGCGCACCCAGCCTTCCGACCGCCGCGCTTCCAATCGCTGTGGCCCCAGGGTAGCGTGAGACGGCTACCTCTGACGCCGGTGGCGAGCATCTGTCCGCCAGCTCCGGCTCGCGCCGATGAGCGTGGGGTGGCGCTTGGAACACCTCGTCGGGCGCTCGCAGGGAGGCTCTAGGCGGACGCGTGGCCTGCCAGCGACGGGTCTTCGGCCGCCGGCTCATCCGTGACCCAGCGGCTCAGTGCCGCACTCAGATGAACGGGCTTGATCGGCTTGCTGACGTAGTCGTCCATGCCCGCCGCGAGGCAGCGTTCACGGTCCCCCGACATCGAGTGGGCGGTCATCGCGATCACCGGGATGTGGTGATCGGGGCGCTCCCGGCGGCGGATCTCGCCGGTCGCCTCGTAACCGTCCATCTCGGGCATCTGGCAGTCCATCAATACGGCTGCGTAGTGCTTGCGGCCGAGCGCCTCGAGGGCTTCGCGACCGTCGCTGACGACGTCGGCGCGGTAGCCGCAGCGCTCGAGCAGGCGGATGGCGAGCAACTGGTTGACAGCGTTGTCCTCCGCCACGAGCACCAGCGGCATCGACTCGCTCGAAGCCTCGGCCGGGCTTGCCTCGAGCGCTCGGACCGCGCTCTGTGCGATCTCCACCTGCTGGGCGTGGGGGTCGGCCGCCGCGAGCGGTAGCTCGAACCAGAAGCAGCTGCCCTGTCCCACGACGCTCTGCGCGCCGATCGTGCCGCCCATCATCTCGATCAGGCGAGCGGAGATCGTCAGGCCGAGTCCGGTGCCGCCGTAGCGGCGCGAGGTCGTGTTGTCGGCTTGGCTGAAGGGCTGGAACAGACGCGCCAGCGTGCTCGCGGAGATCCCGATGCCGGTATCGCTGACCTCCACCCGGACGCCGGACTGCCCTGGCTCCCGCGGTGGTGTGACGCTGACCCGGACGCGACCCTGCTCGGTGAACTTGACGGCGTTTGAGACGAGGTTGATCACGACCTGGCGCAGGCGCGCGGCGTCGCCACGCACCCACGGGGGGAGCTGTGGATCGACGGAGACGTCGAGCTCGACGTCCTTCTCGCGCGCGGCCACGAACAGTGGCGCACAGCTTTCGGCCACCGCTTCGCGCAGGGCGAAGTCGCTCAGCTGGAGCTCGAGCTTGCCCGCCTCGATCTTCGAGTAGTCGAGGATGTCGTTGATCACGACGAGGAGGCCCTCCCCGGAGGCGCGCGTGATCTCGGCGTACTCACGCTGCTGCGGGCTCAGTTCCGTATCGAGCAGCAGCCCGGTCATGCCGATGACGCCGTTGAGCGGCGTCCGCAGCTCGTGGCTGACGGTCGCGACGAACAACGACTTGGCGTTGGAGGCTTCGACCGCCACGTCGCGCGAGAGCGCGTTCTCCCGCGCGAGGTCCTCGATCGCGATCCGGGCGTTGGCGGACCGTCGGTAGAAGTAGATGAAGGCGATCAGCAGCGCGAGGATCGCCAGGACGGCGCCGAGCCGTGCCTCGCCGCGTTCACGAGCGGCGAGGGCCGCGTCGTGCTGGGTGATCTGCGATAGCACGGCGCCGAGAGCGGTCGAGCGCACGATCAGGTGGTTCTCGACCTCCGGCAGCCAGCTGCCGCTGGCGAGCAGGGGCCCGCTCGTCGAGGCCACCGCCTCGATGTCGGCGACCGATGATTCGAGCGCCGCGACGTCAGCGCGGGCCCGCGCAAGCAGCGCCGGCGGAGCGTCGGGCTGGGAGCTGGGCGTGAGCCCCTGGGCGAGCAGCCCTTCCTCGGAGTCGATGCGCGAACGGCCGAGACGGGCTCCGGTGATGGGACTCGTGTCCACCGGGGCGCTCGCGAGGTCCGTCGCGGCGGGCGCGAGCAGACTCCCGCGCAGCTGCGCGGCGCTACTGGAGTTGGCGCGCTGGAGCAGCCCCCAGACGCCCGCCATCGCGGCGATTGTGAGCACGAAAGCGACGAGCGGGACGAACAGCTTTGAGCCGTTTCGCTGCATCGCTCCTATGCATCGGCCAACGGGGGGAATTGCTCAAACGCCAACGCGGTAGGGGCGGGGGGGTGTCCTGGGGCAGCGGCATCGGCCGCCAGGCTCGCGGACAGGCAGTTGGGCGTCCGTCGCTGCGCGCGATCGAGCGCCCAACCGCAACCGGCCAAAGCGTCATCGCGGTCGCGCGCGGCCGCGGGACCGTCAGCCTTCGGTGATCGCCGAGGTCCCCAGAACCGAGCCGTTTGAGGACAGCGCCTGTACGCGGAGGTATTTGTCGGTCGTCTTGGCCCTGATCGCGGTCTCGAAACCCGTCGATCCGTACCTGCCGACGCTCGCCAATGAGCTCGGCGAGTTGCCGGCCAGGACGCGCCACCCGGCGACGTCGGTGGCACCGTTCCAGCTCACCCACAGCTCGCGGCCCCCGTGCGTCACCGAGGTGGCCCGCACCGCCGGCGCATTCGTGGGCTGGGCGGACCAGGGGAAGCGGAACGCGCGGTAGGTGTTCGACGGCGAGGAGAAGTGCATATCGAAGGTGATCTGGTTACTCGGGGAGAACTCCGAGACCTCACCGGCCTGGCCCCAGCCCACGAAGTCGTCTCCGTTGGAGAGCAGTTGCACGTCGCCCTGGCTGTTGGAGAGGATGCCCTGGCCGGGGTAGGTGAGCTGACGCACCACCGTGGCGGTGTTCGCCTCGGTGTCGATCGCGATGTCGAGCGCGCGCGATTGCTTGGCCTCAGCGGGCGCGGCCTCGTTGTCGAAGAGGCTGATCGTGCCGTCCGGCAGCAGTTGCGCGTCGTGCTGCCACGCGAACTTCACGCCCGAGCCGAGGTTGAAGCTGCTGTGCTTGCCGCCCAGGCGCCACAGCACCGCCCCCGTCGCCTCGCTGATCAGATAGGTCGTCCACGTGTTGCGCGACGAGATCAGGACCTGCCCGTTGGCAAGCGGATCAATCGAGTTGGGGTGGAAGTAGTCGAGCACCTCGCCCGCGTAGTGGGGGATGTTCATATAGGTGTCCGAGAGCGCGACATGCCCGAGCGCGTGCCACTCGAACATCACCAGGCCCGTCTTGATGTCGATCTCCTGGATGACGCCGTCGTCGAGCAGTCCGTCGTGGAGCCCGCCGAGCGAGCGGAGGTCCCTGTGCTGGGGAGCGAACGCCGTGATCCACGCGGTCCCCTGGGGGGTGATCTCGAAGTCGTGGAGATCGGCGTAGACACCGTTGCCGGCATGGACGGTGGCGATCGGCGTGTAGTGATCGCTCTCGATCTCGTCCACGCCCTGTCCGTGGCCCTCCACGACCTGCCCCTGCCACCAGGTCAGCACCGGCGCGCCCTGGTAGTTCTGCACGTTGAGGTCGAAGGCGGTCGTGCCGGTGGGGAGCGGGTCAAACCAGATCAGCTGGCCGATCGGCGACACGATCATCGGTCCCGCCTGCCCGGCGCCGGCGTCGGGCGATACGAAGATGTCGCCGAGCGCCGGATCGCTCGCCGGGGTGGTCACCGTCACCGCCGGCGGCTCGAGGTCGTGGCGGGAGTGGAAGCTCATCGTGTTCTTCGGCGTCTCCTTGATCGGCGTCTTCGGCTTCGGCGGGGGCAGCGTGTAGGGCGAGGACACGTCGAAGCTGGTGGTGATGCGAACCGGCGCGCCGTAGCCGGTCACGTTGGCGGACACCGTCACGTGTTCGCCCGGGGTGAACTGGCTGGCAGGAATGAAGCTGCCGCCGGTGTGGGTCGAGTAGTAGCGCAGGCTGCCCGAGTGCACGCCGCTGCTTGAACCGTCCACGACGATGTCCTGAAGATGGGAGGCCGCCACGCCGAGGAAGCTGATCTGGGTGGCGGGATTGGCGTCGGGTGTGCCCTGCAGCGGCGAGATCACCACGCTCGGCGCCCCGGCGGCGCGTGCCGCGGCTGGCGCCACGCACCCGAGTGCAAGCACGAGCGCCCCGACGAGCACGCCGGCTCCGCGCCTCAGCGCCGGAGTGGTGCCCATCGCGCGCCGCGGCGCGGGGGTCGTCACGACGATGTCGATGTCTTCAAGTCCGCTCACCCGTAGTCTCCGCTCCGCAGCGCGGCCAACCCGCGACAGCCTAGAGATCGCTGCTTACAGCAACCACCCCAACTTCGTAAGAGAGGCGCCGGTATCTGCCCTGAACTCGACACGGAGACCAGAGTTACGCGCGGATTGGCTCGCGATCGGCCTCTTACGTTCTTTTTCACGCGCGTTTATTGGCTGCCCAACCCTGGTCGCTTGACTACGCCGCATCGCTGCACAGACCATGGACGGGAGATCCCGATGAACGATCAACAGGTGACGGTCAGCAACGCAGATGTCGTGGATCGTCTGGCCCGGCTGCGCTCCGTGCTCCCGCTGATGGCCACCGACCTAGCCGTGGCCCGCCGCCGGGCAAGCGTCCTCGAGGCGGAGAACCAGCGACTCAGCCGCCGCATCGGCGAGCTCGAATCAAGGCTTGCCGACCCGCGCCGCTCGCGCGAGCCCGCCGGGCGCCGGCGGCGCGCTCCGCACCCAGCGCCTCAGTGACGAAGCTTCGCGCGCCCGGCTAATTACCGGACTGGACCATGACGGAGGTCGCCTTGACCGTCGCGGTCGCCGGCATCCCCTCGCGCAGGCCAAGCTCCTCGACGGAGTCGCGCGTGATCGCAGCCGTGATCCGGTGCGGCCCGGCCTCGATCTCCACCAGCGCCATCACCCCGGAGACCTCGACCGACGTGATGATGCCGGGGAAGCGGTTGCGCGCCGAGAAGTTGCTCTGAGTCTCGTGCCTGCGGGGTGTGGTCGACACCCGCTCGACCTCGCTGCGCGCGATCCGGCGACGGTTGCGGTCGTCGCGCAGCGTCGTGATCTTGCCGTCGCGGTCCCAGCGGCGCAGCGTGTCCACACTGACGCCGAGGGCCTTCGCGGCTTCGCCCATCGAAAGGGTCTCCGCCATCGTCACGAAGCATGGCAGCACGCCAGGTCACTCGCGCGCGCGCGCCGCACAATTCACGCGCTGCATAGGTAGCTCCATCAACGAAGCCTTGCAACGCTGCCACTCAGGCGAGGGGCGCATATGTAGGGCGCCTATATAGTGGCCGCATGATCGAACCAAGACTCTTCAGCAGCCGTCTCGAGCGGCCCCACGACCCCCGCGGTCGTCGCGGCGCAATGCGCCGCCTCTTCGCAGTGCCCCTCGTCGGCGTCGCCTTCGCCGCGGCCGCGCTCCTCGCGCCGGCGGCCGCGAGCGCCGACTCTGCCTCGACCCTTACGGTCGTCGGCACCAGCGACGTCAGCGACTCCGGCCTGATGCCGAACCTGATCCAGCCGCAGTTCCACGCTGCGTTCCCGCAGTTCACCTTCAAGTACACGGGCACCGCCACCGGTACCGCGATCACCAACGCCGAGACCGGCGTGGGGACCCCAAGCGTCCTCATCGTGCACGCCGCGTCGCTCGAGAACCAGTTCGTCGCCAACGGCTTCTCGGACGAGCCCTACGGCCGCGCGATCTTCACCAATGACTTCGTGCTCGCAGGACCGGCTGCCGATCCCGCGGGAGTGGGGACAGCCGGGGGTTCGAACAACATCGTCGCCGCCTTCGAGGCGATCGCGACCGCCGGTAACGCCGGCAACGTGACCTTCGTCTCGCGCGGCGGCACGCCGGGCACGACCGTCGAAGAGCATCAGATCTGGGCGCTTGTGGCCGCGAACAACCCGCCGGCGAGCCTGAACCTCTGCCAGGTCAGCGCCGCCGCCGGTGGCGGCGACACGCCGGTCTCGCTGGCCAGCGGGCTCAACGGCCAGATGTGCACCGGCTCCAACGGACTGCCGAACCCCGGGGATCTGCCGGCCTGGTACGTGACCACCGGCGACACCCAGGGCCCCAACGTCGTCGCCGCCAACAACTGCAGCGGCTTCACGACCCCCGCCAATACCTGCTACGTCCTGACTGACCGCGGCACCTACGACTACCTTGCGGCGGGCTCTGACCCGGCCGGGACGATCCCCAACCTGTCGATCGTTACCCGCAACGACAGCGCGTCCGCTCCCGGCGGCGCTGATCTACTGGTCAACTACTTCCACGCCTACATCATCAGCCCGTCCAAGCCGGGCGAGGCCGTCAACCTGACGGCGGCTCAGGACTTCGTCAACTTCCTGACCTCGCCGGCGCTGCAGTCCCAGCTCAAGACCTATCTCGACGACACCAATGACACCGGTGGAGCACCGTTTGTCGCGGACGCCTCGCCGGGTCTGACCGCGACTGGCTTCCCCAGCCTCGACCAGGCCGGCGTGCCAGTGACCGTCACTGGCACGCTGACCAACTCGCAGCCGGGATTCCCGAACCTTGCCAACCAGACCGTGTCGATCGACGAGATCGTGGCCGGGCTCCCGGTCGCCGTCGCCAGCGGCACCACCAACTCCACCGGCGCCTACAACATCAAGTTCACGCCCACCTCGAGCGGGTCCTATCAGGCCTCGACCGGCCAGATTGCCCAGATCGAGAACAGCTCGTTGAATCCCGTATTCGGCGATCTCCTCTCGCCGTCCGCGACGGCGCCGGTCGCCATGAGCGTGCAGGGCGGCGTCACGATCGCCTCAGCCACGCCGGGCAACGGGAGCGTCACGGTGGCGGGAACGCTCACCCCGGCTGCCCCCGACGCTAACGCGACAGTGACGCTGTTGGCGCGGCCGGTCAGCTCCACGGGCGCCTACACCCAGATCGGTAGCGCGTCGCTGGCGGCGGGCGCGAAGTCCTTCAGCGTCTCAGCGCCGCTGGCCAAGGGCCTCTGGCAGCTCGAGGTGAGCTATGCCGACCCGGGCCAGTTGACGGCGGGGACGGCGACCTCTGACGTCATCGTCAGCTCGGCCGGCAGCGCCGTCGGCTTCTCGAAGCTGACCCTCAAGAAGGGCAAGCTCACGCTGAAGGGGACGATCAGCCCCGCGCCGACCTCGAACGGATCCAAGGTCGAGCTCTTGGCCACGAAGGCCGGCTCGGCAAAGAAGTTCCCGGTGATCGCCCATAAGACGCTCGCGTCGGGGGCCACCAAGTTCACGATCACGGTCAAGCTCAAGCGCGGACACCGATGGCTGCTCCAGCTCGAGTACATACCGGCAAACTCGAAGGCGGTCTTCTCGAAGCTCAGAACGATCGCCGTACACTAGGCCGAATGAAGCGCCGGCGAACTCGTTTCGAAACGAAGCGCCGGACCGCCCACCGCCGTCCCGGGTTCATCCTGGGGCGGCGGTTTGCGTTGGCGGCGGTGTCAGCCGCTGCGCTCATGGGGGAGTCGGCGGCCCTGGCGGCGGGCAGCGGCGGCCCCGTCGCCGACGTCACGCTCTTCCCGGCCGCAGGCGGGCCGGCGCAGCAGTATTCGATCTCGACGGCGGCGCTCATCGCCAACGGCTGCCCAACCTTTGCGGGAGATCCCTCCCCGAGCGCCAACGGCATCCCCATAAGCGTTACCTCGAGCCCCTGGACCGTGGACACGGTGCTCAGCTGCGGGGCCGGCGTGTCACTGCCGCCGAACTATTGGGTCGCCGTCTGGACCGGGTCTGCGTGGTGGCCGTCTCTCGAATATCCGTTAGCCGCCGACGAGTTCAGTCAAGGCCAGGAGCCCGTGCTCTATTTCGACGGCACCCAGGCCGGCTACTACGACCCTCCGTCGACCGCCAGCGGTCCCGCCGCGTCCCAGACGAACGCTCCCGTGGAGGGGAGCGCCGAACTTGGGGTTCCGATCGAGGTGACCGAGAGCGAGCCGCCGCTCTCGGTCACCATCAACAATCTGCCGCCGAGCGGGGAGCAGGGCGTCGGCACGTCGCTCACGCTCTTGGCCACCGCCTCGCCCCAGCAGGGGGCGCAGGCGAGCTCGTCGAGCTTCGCCTATTCCTGGGCGAACAGCACGGGTGTCACCTTCCCCAACGGGACCGGCGGACAGTCGGTTGTCGTCAACTTCCCGTCGCAGCAGGAAACGGCAGTCATCAACGTCCAGGTCACCGGCGCGGGAACAGGTGGCACTGCGACCGCGGATATCGGTGTGGGCGGACCCTCGAGCACGAGCTCGGGTAGCCCGAGCCCCAGCAACGGCGCCACCTCCCAACCCAACGCTCCTGAGGTCGGCCCCGCGCAGAGCAGCGGCACGGTGGCGGGACCGACGCCAGGAAAGTCGTCAGGCACGGGCACCGGGCACCAGCACCGGCGTGGCCACGATCCCTCATCTGCCGCCGCGATCCCCAAATCACACACACCATCCGCCAAGCACGGTGCGAGTACCAATGTCACCTCCACCACGACGACCAGCACTCACACGATCACCAGCGCCGCGACGACCGGCACAGAGGCACGGCTTCCTGGCAGCGCGCCTCACCCCAGCGGCCCGCGCCCTTCCGGGTCCGCGAGCGCGACTCCCAAGTTCGCGGCGGGCGCGACCACGCCCGTGACTGCCCGGTCTCGCACGCGCCGGCACCGCCGACGCGCGTCGCGGCCGACCACCGCGCACACCACGCCGCCACTGGTCACACAGCGTTCACCGCGCACCACTCCG
Source organism: Solirubrobacteraceae bacterium (assembly GCA_036489875.1). GTDB lineage: Bacteria > Actinomycetota > Thermoleophilia > Solirubrobacterales > Solirubrobacteraceae > Palsa-513. The sequence goes on from DASXEZ010000001.1 coordinate 86,296, forward strand.
CCGCTCGTCAGGGGCCGCCTCGTCGGTCAGCTCTCGCCGGTCAGCGCGAGCGCGAGCCCACTCGTTTACGCAGTCGCGTCGCCGGCGGCAGCCGGAGCGCCCGAGCGCCGGGGCGGGAGCGCCACCCTCCTGCCCGTCATCGGCGCCGCGTTTGCCGTAATCCTGCTCTTCGGTTGTGGCATCAGCCGGGAATTGCGCTGGCGCAGAGGTCGGCGCTTCATTCTGCCCTCCAGTCGGTGATTCGCAGCTCCAGAGGAAGCAGGCTCTTGCACCCGATTCTTGCCCTCAGCTCCCACGATGTCGACAACGCGATCTTCCACGTCGCGAACGTGCTCGAGGTCCCCGTTCTCATCTGCGCCTTCCTGGCGCTCGCGACCGTGGTGGTCGAACTCGGGAGCTATGTGATTGAGCTGCGCCGGCGCAAGCGCCGACGCTTCGCGTCGCTGGCGGTCGGTGTGCGCGAGGCTCGCGAGGCTCTCGCGAACGGGGACCGCCGCGGCGCGCTCGCGGCGTTGAGGGGCCTGGCGCGCAGCTCGGCGATGGCCGACGCGCTGGCCTTCATTGTCGATCAGGCCCGCACTGACGGCAACGATTACGAGCTCAACAAAGCGCTCGCCGACTTCGACTTCAATTCCCGCCGGCGACTCGATCGCACGCGCCTGCTTGTGCGGGCTGGACCCGCGCTGGGGCTGATGGGCACCCTGATCCCGCTCTCGCCGGCGCTGACCGGCCTCGCCAGAGGCAACACCACGACGCTCAGCAACGACCTGCGGCTCGCGTTCAGCGTCACCGTCGTGGGTCTCCTGATCGGGGCCGTCGCCTTCGGGCTCTCGCTCTCGCGCGACCGCATGTACGGCCAGGATCTATCCGACCTCGAATACGTCGCGGCGGCGCTCAGCGACCCGCGGCCACCCGGAGGACCGCTGTGATCGAAGTGACTCCCCATGCCCGTCAGCGCGAGGACCGCGCCGGTGACCCCCTCGACGGGCTCGTCAACCTGTTCGACCTCGGCATCGTGCTGGCCGTGGCGTTCCTGCTCGCCGCGCTCTCGTCGCTTCATCTCGGCGGGACCATCACCAAACAGGGCCTGCGCGCCAACCCTTCGAAGCTGATCGTGGTCCAGCCCGGACAGAGCGTCGCGCCCCTGCCGAAGCCCGGCGCACGCACGATCGGACGCGGCAGCCAGGTCGGCACGGTCTACCGGCTCTCCGACGGCCGGCTCGTGTTCGTCCAGCAGGCTCCGAGCAACAAGAAGCATTGAGGTGGCCTACCTCTGGCATGAGCTGCGCAGTGCCGTCCCGCTGATCTTCAACGGGAACGGCTACATCCTCGGTGTCACCTGGGTGACGATCCGGGTCGCGCTCGTGGCGACAGGGTCTGCCCTCGTGGTCGGGCTGCCAGTCGGGCTGGTGATCGGTCTCGGCCGCTTCCGAGGACGGCGGGCGCTGCATCTGCTCGCCAACGCATCGCTGGCCCTGCCGCCCGTGATCGTGGGCGTCGTGGTCCTCGTGCTGCTGGTCGAGCGGAGCGTATTCGGATCGCTGCGCTTCGCCTTCACCCTCAATGGCGTGTACGCGGCGCAGGCCATCCTGGCGCTGCCCTACATCGTCGCCCTCACCGCGGCCGCCGTCCAAGCCTTGCCCGCTGGTCTGCTCGCCCAGGCTCGGGCTCTCGGGGCCGGACCCCTCGAGCTCTCGATCCTCGCGCTGCGCGAAGCCCGGATCGGCGTGCTCGCGGCGGTCATCGCGGCGTTCGCCTCCGCTCTCTCGGAGGTCGGCGCCGTGATCATCGTGGGCGGCAATGTCGAGAACTACGACCAGACCCTCGCGAGCGCGCTCGTGGCCCAACTCAACGACTACGCCAACTACCCCTATGCGCTGGCGACCGGCATCGTGCTGCTCGCGCTCGTCGTGGTGCTGATAGTCGGGCTCACAGTCCTGCAGCAGCGGGCCGGCGGTATCAACCTGCGTTTCCGTTCTGCCTCATGACTGCCGCCGGCCCGGCCTGGGTGATCTGAGTGCACCTGCTGTGGGCTGAGCTTCGGCTCGCGTTCCACCTGATCTTCACCGGCAACCCGTTCCTGGTGAGCATCATCACCTTCACCCTCGAGGTGGCGCTGATCGCCACCGTGGCCGCCAGCGTCATCGGGCTTCCGATCGGGCTTGCCATCGGGCTGGGCCGCTTCCGCGGGCGCGGTGCGCTGCACGCGCTGGCCAACGCCAGCCTTGGTCTTCCGCCCGTCCTCGTGGGCCTCGTGCTGTTCCTGCTCTTCATCCCCGCGGGCCCGCTCGGCTCGCTGCAACTGCTACTCACCAAGCAGGCGGTCTACATCGCCCAGACGATCCTCGCGTTGCCCTACGTGGTGGCCCTCAGTGCGGCGGCTGTTCAGGGGCTGCCGCAGGGCCTGTTGGCGCAGGCCCGCGCGCTGGGCGCAGGTCGCCTGGAGCTCAGCGCGCTGGCCTTACGAGAGGCTCGCATCGGCGTGATGGCGGCCGTGCTCGCCGCGCTCGGCTCAGCCCTGGCGGAGGTCGGCGCGATCGTGATCGTGGGGGGCAACGTCTACGGCTTCGACCAGACGCTCGCCAGCGCCGCGCTCTACGAGGCCGACGCCGCTCACTATGCCGACGCGCTTGCGGTCGGCATCGTCCTCATTGCTCTGATCCTGATCGTGATGTGTGGCGTCGGTTTGCTGCAGCAGCAGGGAGGCGGGATTCGGTTGCGCTTCCGGTCGGCGTCATGAGCGGCGCCGAGCCCGCTGAGCTGCTCCGCGCCGAGCGCCTGAGCGTCCGCCGCCGCGAGCGCGAGGTCGTGCGGGATGTGAGTCTGCAACTGCGCGCCGGCGAGGTCGTCGCGCTGCTCGGACCAAACGGGGCCGGTAAGAGCACACTCCTCGACGCGCTGAGCGGCGCTCTCGCGCCGGCGGACGGGGTCGTTGAGCGTCACGGGCGCGTCGCCGTGGCGCTCCAAGCTCCTGACCTCGCCCGGCGAAGCGCTCTCGCCAACGTGACCGTGGCGCTCGGATGGTGGGGGGTCCCGCGGCCACAGCGCGAGCCTCGCGCGCGTGAGGCGCTCGCGGCGATGGGGGCGGCGCATCTCGCCGGACGGCTCGCGACCAGCCTCTCGGGTGGCGAGCGCCGCCGCGTCCACCTCGCGCGTGCGCTCGCGGTGAGGCCCGACATCCTCCTGCTCGACGAACCCTTCGCGGGCCTCGACGCCGAGGCCCGCAACAACCTCCTCGAGGACGCCGTGTCGGTATTGCGCTCGCCAGAGCGAGCGACGCTCGTGGTGGTCCACGACCGCGCCGAGGCGTGGGCGCTCGCCGATCGCCTGATGATCCTGATCGGGGGGGAGCTCGTGGCCAGCGGGCCGCCGCGCGAGCTGCTCGAACGTCCCCCGAGCGTCACCGTCGCGGGCTTCCTCGGCTTCGACGGACGACTCGAGGAGGCTGGTGAGATCACCTTGACCCGCACGCCCCACGTGAAGCTCGACGCGAACGGTCCCCTCGCGGCGCGGGTGACGCGCGCCGTGATGCTCGAGGACGGGGTGCGCTTGGAGCTCGAGCTCGAGCACGGGCGGCTCTACACCGTCGCCGCGCTACCGGCGCCGAGGCTGGGGGAGCGCGTGAGGGTTCGTCTCGAAGGCGGCGTTCGTTTCCCGGCGCCGCACGCGGCGGCGCTCGACTTGCCGCCGCCGGCTCAGGAGACGGTCGCGCCGGGGCTCGCGCACGAACGCAGTCCGTAGGCGCCGGCGAGCGCCGACAACGGGCTGGCCCGAAGCGCGGCCTCCGCGCTGGCCACACGCTGCGGGTTGGCGCTTCTGGCGGCTGCTGCGAGCGCCACGTATTCGGCAACCGCTTGCGGCAGTGCCCGCAGGTAGCGCTCCAGGGCGGCGAGCGCTCGCGGCTTTCCGGCGGGACGCTTCAGCGCCCGCAGTTGCCGGGCTTCGGAACGCACGATCGGCACGACCCGGCTCACGTAGGCGGCGAGAGCGTGCAGCTGCTGCGTGCTTCCGCTGGCGAAGCTTGGTGGCATCAGTGCTCGCGTCGCGCGTACCGCACCCGCGCAGATCGCGTTGGCGCTCGCGCTGAAGTCGGCCTTTGTATAGGAACCGCAGGCGGCGAGCAGAGCGGCGGCCGCGAGCGCAACAAGGCTTCTTCTCGCAGTGCGCACCCCGTGAAGGGTAGGCGGGTCCGGCGCTCAGGTACTCGCGCCGGGAAAGAAGCGCCCGCCAGGCCCACCCGCCAGATTCTCCTGTGCGAACTGGGCCCAGTCGACGGCGAAGGCCGACCCGGTCGGGTCGAGCACGGTCGGTACGGCGCTGTCGATCTCCGGTGGGCCGAAGAAGCGACGACTACCGGTGGCGGCGGAGCGGTCGTTGAGGGCGATGGCCAGCGCGGACCAGTCCGGGTTCGAGATCGCACCGCTGCGGCCGTTGCCGGTCTCGACAGCAGCGCCGTTGAAGTTGACGGCGCCGAAGTCAGTCAAGGGCAGCGCGCGGCAGGACCGCGCGCAATTCGAGGGCGCCTCCGCGATCCACTCCGCAGAGCTCAGGTTCGGCGCCCCGAAGTGAAGCCGTTTGCTGACGGACCGGCCGCTGGTCTCGTCGGCGAGCCGCATCGTCACGTGGGCACCATGCACCGAGACGGAAGCGTCGACGCTGTCGCCGGGCGCGATCACCAGCTTCACGGTCACGGGGGCGGCAGGCACCAGCTCGTACCAGGCCGAGTAGTGGGCCACACCGTTTGCGTCGCAGTCGGCTTCGGTGCCCGTCTGCTCGAGCTTCTTGGAAGAGGACAGCCCGCCCAAGCCGACCCAGAAAGCGGAATAGGTGCTCGAGCCAGGCGTGCAGATGGCTGTCGGTTCGACCCAGCCAGCGGTCACGTGCTTGAAGTTACGCACGCCCCCGCTTGAGCCGGTGATCGCATACCCGGCCCAATTGGAGCTCAGCTGCGGGTTCGCAGCCGGGCTGGCGCCGGTCGTCCCGGTGGCGCCGCTCGCACCGCTTGAGCCGGTCGTTCCGGTCGCACCGGTGGCCGCGCTCGCGATCGGCGCTCCGATCGCCGCGACGCCGCAGGTGAGGACCGCCAGGAGCACCGAACGCCGGCAGCCGCACACTGTGCGGGCGAGCCGCTGCTGACGCCTGATTGTCACAGGAGGAATCTTCTCGGGGCAGCTAAGGGCGTCCTTTGGCCACGCTTTGCGCGGCCTAAGTCCTGCGGGTCCTCACCCGGCGGCGATTCCCCCGAGGGCGGCCTCATCGCCAGCTCGGGCGGCGTCCTCGGCCTCCCGTGCCTCCGCTAGCGGTCGCAGATCCGCCATTCGACGCAGCGTCGTTAGCTGGGGGAAGAGCTGTGTCCAGCTGAGCGCGATGGCGATCGTTATCGCTCCGCCGGCGATGACCGCGGGGACGGCACCGAGCAGCGCGGCGGCGGTACCCGACTCGAAAGCACCGAGCTGATTGGAGGCGCCGACGAAGACCGCCTCGACTGCCCCAACGCGCCCGCGGACATAGTCGGGCGTGACCATCGTCGCCGTCGTCGTCCTGATGTTGACGCTGACCATGTCGGCGGCGCCACTGATCGCCAGCGCCGCCAGAGAGAGCCCGATCCAGCGCGAGAGTCCGAAGACGATGATGCTCGCGCCGAACACGCTGACGACCGCGATCAGCGTCGGCCCGGCTGGCGTGCGAAGCGGCCCGCGCACGAGCATCGCCCCGGCGATCACGGCTCCGAGCGCCGGCGCGCTGCGCAACAGGCCCAGGCCGGCGGGGCCCGTGTGAAGGATCGTCTGGGCGAATACGGGGAGCAGCGCGACCGCGCCGCCAAAGAGGACGGCAAAGAGGTCGAGCAGGATCGCCCCGAGCAGGATCGGCGTGTCGCCGATGAAGCGGATCCCGCTGAACAGCGCGCGCACCTGCGTAGTGGGCTCGAGCGCAGGCCTCGGGAGCCGCCGCAGGCGGATCGCTAGCAGGGCGGACGCCGCCGCCACGAACAGCCCCAACGCCACGCCGTAGGCGGCTTCCGGGGCGATCGCGAAGAGCAGACCGCCGAGTGCGGGACCGGCGACCATGCCGATCTGGTTTGCGACCGAGCGCATCGCGAGCGCGCTCGGAAGCAGCTTCCGCTCCACGAGCGCTGGCGGCATCGCCCGTGTCGCGGGGAAGGAGAGCGCGGTCGCCACGCCCGTCGCGACCGCGAGCGCCAAAAACGGCCAGAGCGAGTGGGCGCCGTCCTCGCTGACCACGATAAGCGCTGCGGCGACGGCGATCATCAAGACGCAGGCTGCGGCGAGAACGAGCCGGCGCGACACGCGGTCGGTGAGCGCCCCGGCCGGCAAGGCCAGCAGGAACAGGGGCGCAAACTCGAGCAGTCCGATCAGGCCGAGATCGAAGGCTCTGTGACGCACGTCATAGACCTGCCAGCCGATCGCGACGGCGATCATCTGACTTGCCAGGTTCATCGCGAGGACGACCAGCACGAACAGCGCGAAATCGCGACCGTGCAGGGCTTGCGGCAGTCGGCGCCGCACGCGGAAGCGGCCGGGCATCGCGCCATTCTCGCAACTGCCTGCCCCCGGACGCACGAACGGCCCCTGTGCGGGGCCGTTCATGCTGTTGCGTTTAAGACCTCGAAATGACCACCGCGGAGCGGCGGTGGGCAGACCTGTTAGACGAGCACGTCGGCGCGCAGCATCGAAGCGGCTTCGACGGCTGCGGCGCGTGAATGAACGCCGAGCTTCTTCAACACGTTCTTGACGTGGCTGTTGACGGTCTCGGGCGAGAGGTAGAGGGTTTCGGCGATCTCGCGCGTACCCATCTGACCGCACATGAGATCGAGAATCTCCCACTCACGGTTGGTCAGGGCGCTCTTGACGGGGCGCGTTCCCGTCCCGTCGGCCGGGGTACGGCGGAGGCGATCGACCAGTACGCCGGTCAGCTCGGGGGAGATGATCGCGTGGCCGCCACCGACGATGGCGAGCGCGCGCTTGATGGTGTTGACGTCCGCGCTCTTGATCACGAAGCCGCTCGCGCCGGCGCGCACGGTGCGCATCTCGAGCTCGAGATCCGGGGCGGTGGCGAGCATGACCACGCGCGTCTCAGGCGTGCGGGCAACGATCCGCTCACACGCGACGACTGCGTCGAGCCCCGTCAGGCTCGTCGCGATGAGGACGATGTCGGGGCGGTAGTGGCAGGCCAGCTCAACGGCCTCGACGCCATCGGACGCCTGCCCGATGACAGCAAAGCTGCCGTCGGTGCGAAGCGAGTCCGTGAGCGCCCGGCGCGCGAGGCGGTCGGGATCGGCGACCAGCACGCGAGGGCGGTCACCAGACTTCTCAGAGTTGCTTGCGAGGTCAACGCCCTCGCCCATCAGGTGAAGAGTTTCCGGCTCCAGGTCAATTTCGAGGTAGGTCATGGCCACCATGATGGGTGGGGTGGCCATTTAGGTCAAGCGACTTTGAAAACAGTTGGACGTCTGTACTAGCCAGCCGTGAACTCACCCAGGAGAGCCAGTAGCGGGGCGGGAAATCAAGGGATTTCTCGATAAATGACACCCCCAGGCCGGCGCCAAATCGCTCTCCGGCCGTCCAGAGCCTGGGGGTCGAAACTGCCCGCTGGCCGTTTGTCCGATGCCGCGCGGCGGGGTAGAGAACCACACCTATGCCTCAGGTGTGCCGGTGCCGAAGTAAATCTGGACGGAGCGGGAGGTTCCGCATCCTCACCAGTAACCGCGTCAGAACCGGAAGGCACGCCATGCACGACTCGACTGCCAGCCAGCCCGTCTCGATCGACCCGACCGGTCTCCTCGCGAGCGAGATTCTGCGCAACCTGTACCAGGCGGTTGCCGGCCAGGAGCCCGCGGCGGTGCGTTCCTACCGAGACGAGGACGCGATCCTGCTCCTGCTGCGCTTCGATCCCGCTGAGCTCACCGAGCGCGAGGGCGACGACCGGATCCCCTTCCTCGATACGGCGTTCATGGCGATGCCGGGCATGATCGCCTCCGCGGTCGAGGCCCGCACGGGCCATCGGCTCGCGCCGGGCAACCTCTCGGTCTCCCCCGACCGCGGTCTCGCGGTCTTCGCCTTCAGTGCGCTCGAGGAGCCCGCGGAGACAGAGTCAGACGAGGACCACGACGAGATCTTCCGCATCGACACACGCGCCCTGGTGGCGAGCCCCAGTGGGGTCTCGTCGCTGCGTCACGCAAGCTGACCCGCTCCGACCGGCCCATCGGGCCGATCAGAGTTGCCGCCGTAAGCACGGCGAGCCGGACCGTTAGGTCCGGCTCGCTAAACCCCCCCGGGTCGTGACGGAACGAGTTTCGGCTAGATGCGGACTCGGTATTTCACGAGCCCGCGGCCGGGAAGCTTGAACGCGATGCTGACCGGCCGGAATGCGGCCGTCGCATATACGTTGCTTGTGACCGCCACTTTGTGACCGGCGCCGCCCGCAGAGGTGATCTCGACGCTCGACACGCCGTCCGGGACCAGGCCAAGCAGGTATTGATGGCTCGCCCCGCGCGGGGTGGCGGAGGGCGGGAGCAGTCCCACGATCAGGCCGCCCCGCGTGGCCCGCGCCATCGACAGGCACCACCACTGCGCGAACGAGGTGTGCTCGAGGACGCGCAGGCAGACCCCGTTCGCGGCCGGCACGACGGATACCAGGCGTGGGGCCAGGGGGCTGGTGGAGGACGGCAGCGGAGCGGTGCGCGCCAGACGCGGGTTGGCTCCGAAGGGGCCGGAGCCGGCCCTGATCTCGCGGAAGGCGTCGGCAGCGTTGCGCGGGCGACGCAGCACGCCGAACGCGGCGGCCTCGGCGGCCGGGACCGAGGAGATCTCGGCGGCGCCGGGCGCGAAGCGCGGCGTCGGGCTCTGCGGTACGCCGCCCCCGCCGCCCTGGAGGATCGCCGCGGCTCCGGCGGCGAGCGCGCCGGCCACCACACAGACGCCCAGCGCACGCAGGGCCAGGGAACGCAACGACCCCGCGGGCCGCGCTCCGAGAAGCGCCTCCCGCGGGGTCGTCGGGACAGCAGGTGTTACGGACACCCTTGTGAGTAAAACTCGGTGCCGTTCATGTACAGCCAGTAAATCGAGGCGTTGTAGATCTCGCCCTTCAGAAGCTGGTTGCCTCCGTAGCAGGTCTCGGACTCGCCGTTGCCGCAACCCCAGCCACCGTCATAGCCACCGCTCGCGTATTGAGCGATCTCACATACGTAGGAGTTGCTACCAGTGTCGTCGTAGGCGATGTTCGCGGTGAGCGTGTGCTCGGGCCCGACGCAGCTGCCGGTGCTCGGCAACCACTCGACGCAGTAATTGACGCCGTAGGCGGCCGCGTGCTGGCTCACGAGAAGGATTCCGGCCAGCGCGCCAGCAAGCGCGGCCGCGATCAGAACTGCTCGCACACTTCGGAGATGTCGTGTGTAATGAATCAAGTTCCCGCCCGTAGTAAGTGCTTGTGACTCCAACGCGGGCCAACCTAGACGCGCCGCGTGGAGGCGTCCAACACCGATCGGGTATCGAACGATCGGCCCTGGGTATGGGTGTTCGCGCGCCTGCCAGCAACCCCTGCCGCCCCACGGGAGGCGCAATATTTCCGTCAAATCACGCGTCGCGGGTGTGCGCGCGACGCGTGGAGCAGCCGGCTAGCCGCCGGTGAAGCTCACGGACGGATTGAGGAGCGGCGCGTTGCTCGGCGGGAGCGTGATCACGAAGAGGTTGCTGCTGATCGGCGCCGAGATCGGAGTGCCGCCCACAGAGGTCAGCGTCGCGGCGGAATCGCCGTCTGGTGCCAGCCCGTAGAACAGCCCGTCGAACTGGGCCCAAGCGGTGCCGGCCAGTACCTCCGCCAGCGACCAGCACGCCGCATGTTCGTGCGTGGTGCTCGCATCCGCGACGTAGACGCAAACCGCGTTGGTCAGCGGGGCCGATGCCGTCGGCGCAGCGCCACCCGGCGACGCGGCGTCGCGCTCCTCCACCGGCACGAGCACGAACGCCTCGCCGCCGATCGTCGCGAGAAGCCTCACGTAGGCCGTTCGCACGCCCTTCGTGTAGTCGTTGATGTAGGTCAGCGCCGCTGTCGATAGCGCGCCGCGGTCCGCGTCCGTCTGCGGCCTCCGCAGCACGCCGAGAGCGGCGAGCTGGTCGGCGGGCGGCGCGCTCGTCGCCGCACCCGGGCTGTATCCGTACTGCGGGTTGCCGAGCAGCGGCGTCCAGATCGCCACCGCGGCGAACGCGGTGCCGGCAAAGGCCGCCAGGATCAGACCCACGACCACGGGACGCGTCAGCCACGGCCAGCGCGCGGTGCGCCTGCGTCGATGGGTGCTTGGGAGCCGGCGCCCCGCGAGCTCGGCGGCCGCGGCTGCCAGCTGCAGTCCGAAGCGCACGCGGAAGTCGGAGAGGCCGAGCCCGAAGCGCGGCGAGAGCGACCGCCGCGCACGCGCCGGCAAGCGCAGACGGTGGTCCTGACGCACGCCGGCGAGCGGCGCGCCGGCCCCGGCTGGCGTATGCGCGGCGGCCAGCTCTCCCGCGGCGGCGGCGAGCTGCACCCCGAAGCGGGTCCTGAAGTCCGCCTGCGACCCTGCTGCCGCGAGCGCCGCGGCAGCCGCCTCGAGCTGGTCGCCGAAGCGGTCGCGGAAGTCGTTCATGAATCGCCCTCCTCGGCCCGCTCGCGCAGCGTCCGCAGAGCACGGCTTACGCGCTTGCGCACGACCGCCTCGGAGCAGTCGAGCTCGCGGGCGATGTCCTCGTAATCGCGCTCGTCGATCACGCGTGCACGCAGCGCCTCGAGCTGGTCGGGCGGCAGGACGTCCGCCAGCTGCCGGACGACATCGATCTCGCTCAGCTCCTCGACCAGGGCGAGGTCGCTGTCGTCGAGCACGAGTGGCTCGAGCCCCAGCCGCTCACGCGCCGCGGCCTCGATCCGCCCGCGGCGGTAGCTCTCGAAGAGCTTGTTGCGAGCGATCCCGAGCAGCCACGCCACCGGCACCTCGATCTCCTCCGCCCCGACCGAGTTGTGCAGGGCCAGCAGCGCCGCCGCGAACGTCTCGGCCATCAGGTCGGCGGCGGCCTCCGGGCTCGGCGTGCGACGGCGCAGATAGGCGAGCACCACGTTGACGTGGCGCTCGTAGAAGACGGTGAAGGCCTCAGGCTCTCTCGAGACGGCGAGCGCCAGCAGCTCCTTGTCGCTGCGGCGGTCGCGGCGCGGCCTAGCCATCCCGCAACCGCGCGAGCCCCGGGCGTTGTGACGCGGCCGCGGCGGCGCGACCTCGCCGTGCAGTGGGGTCACACGCCGTGAACATCCGCGCCGCGGCGGTGCGGTACCCCCGCCCCTGGCGGTGATGAGCGCCCCCTGGCATGCCATCAGCCGGCCGCCCGATAAGCGTCGGTGCAGGCATCGACAGCAGTCTGCACGAACCTGCGCACCGGGGCAATGGCGCCGTTGCGTCGCCACACGAGCGCCACGATGCTCGGGGGCGCGTCACTCACCGGCACCTCCACGAAGCCGGCGTGGCGTAGCGATTCGCCGAGCGATTCCGGCAGTACGCCGATGCCGTTGCACGCCGCGACGCGCACGATCAACTCCTCCACGCTGGCGGCCGCCGGGGCCGCGCTGCGTGCCGCGTCCGTGAGTTGCGGCGCGATCAGGAGCTCCGCGTCCCACCCGCCGAGCGTGCCCCGCGGCAACACGAGCGTTTCGCCCTGCAGCTGCGCGAGGGTCAGGGTGCGGTGGACGGCGAGCGGGTGCTGCGCGTGGACGACCGCGACGCGGGTCTCGCGAAAGAGCGGCTGGCAGGCCAGCGTGGCGTCGTCCACCGGAAGCCGCACGATCGCCACATCGACGGTGCCGTCGGCCAGCGACGCTGCTCCCTCTCCCCACGCGAGTGAACGCAGGTCGAGCTCGATCTGCGGGTCGCTCGAGCGAAACGCGCGCACGAAGCCGGTCGTGGCGGCGACGGTCGTGGCGTCGAAGCCGACCCGCAGCCGGCTCTTCTGGCTGCGCGCCTGGACATCGATGTCGGCGAGCGTCTCGGCGTAGACCGCGAGCACGCGCCGTCCGCCCCGCAGCAGGGTCTCGCCCGCGGCGGTGAGCGCCACGCTGCGCGAGGTCCGCCGGAAGAGCTCGACGCCGAGCTGTCGCTCGAAGGTGCGGATCGCGTTGCTGAGCGGCGGCTGGGCGATCCCCAGCCGCTTCGCGGCCCGCCCGAAGTGCAGTTCCTCCGCGACCGCCACGAAGTAACGAAGCAGGCGCAACTCGCCGGTGATCGGTACCGCGGTGCCATGGCGGCCGTCGCCGGCGCCGTGCGCGTCGTGCGCCGTCGCAGCCACCCCACCCGACAGCGACGCGCGCTCCATTTGAAAACTAAGTAGCGCCGCGTGAAGGGTTTGTGACCGCGACGTCGACGGCTCGAACAGCCGTCGACAGCCGCCGGATTTGTTATGTGGAGCTGCCTCCGCTTCGGCGCCGAGGCCGGCGTCCGAGGTCCCGGCTCAGCTCAGCTCGGGGGGCTCCTGCGGCGGGAGATCGTCGTCGTGTCGGTTGCGCTCGCTGAAGACGAAGTGCCACAGGCCCCAGACCGTCCCATACCCGATCGTGATGACGAGGAAGCCGCCGAGCGCCTCGAGCCCGGAGGAGACGGCCAGGACACCCATGCTCCGGACCGTAGCAGCCTGCGGCGGGGCGCCGACGTGCTTCCGCTAGGCTCGCAGCCGTGGCCAGCGCGGCTGGACAGCAGGCTTCAGCGGCTCCGCAGCGGGTGCACGCGGGGCCGTCACGGGCCGGTGGGAACCGGCGCCCTGGTCGGCGCGCGCTGGCGCTCGCCGCCACCATCGTGCTGGCGGCGGTGTTCACCTACCTCGCCGTGCGCGGCGTCCACTGGGAGAAGGCCTGGAACGCCCTGAAGCGCTGCGACGCGTGGTGGCTTGTTCCCGGCATGGCCGCCTTCGCGATCCAGGTGGTACTGCGGGCGATGCGCTGGCGCTCGCTGTTCGCGCACGAGCGTCGCCCGCCCCGCGGGCCGATCATGGCGGCGACGCTGATCGGCTACCTCTTCAACAACATCATGCCCGCCCGCGCGGGCGAGGCCGCACGCGTCGTGGCCCTGACGCAGCGCACCAACACGCCCGCGGCGGAGATCGTCGGCACCGCCCTCGTCGAGCGCGCCTACGACGTCCTCTCGATCCTGATCATCTTCTTCTGCGCCTCGCCGTGGCTGCCGCACGAGAGCTGGTTCGAGACCGCCGCGATCCTCGCCGGGGTCGCCGCCGTCGGACTGGCGGTCGTGATCTGGGTCCTCGCCGTCCACGGCGACCGACCGCTGCGCTGGCTGGTTCGCCCGCTCGGACGCCTCCCAGGCGTCACCCCGGAGCGCGCCGAGCAGGAGGCGGCGACGTTGGCGGTCGGGCTGTCGGGGCTGCGCGAACGCCGCGTCGCGTTCGAAGCCCTGCTGTGGAGCATCGCTGCGTGGCTCACCTCGGCCGTCTGGGCGTGGTGCGTGCTGCTCGCCTTCGAGCCCTCCCGAGGGTTCGGTGCCGGCGTGCTCGTGACGGTCGTCATCGGCCTCTCGATGATCATCCCGTCGCCGCCCGCGGCGGTCGGAGTGTTCGAGGCTGCCGGCGTCGCAGCGCTGGCTGCCTACGGCGTCCACCAGAGCGCAGCGCTCCCCTACGCGCTCGTGCTGCACGTCTCAAACTTCGTTCCGCTGGTGATCGCAGGGGTCGCAACGCTCCGTTACGCCGCGCGCCGGCCACCCGCCGTGCGGCGGTAGGCCGCGACCTATACTTGGAAAAGTCCCCGGCTCGACGGAGCGCGCGCGTGCAGGAAATGGTCATCTATGGCGTCAGCTTCGACATGGTCGGCAAGCAGCCGATCGTGCTGCTCAAGACCGCGGACGGCAACAAGTTCCTGCCGATCTGGATCGGTCACCCCGAGGCCGCCTCGATCCTGATGAAGCTCCAGGGCGCGACGACGCCGCGGCCGATGACGCACGACCTGCTCTGTGACGTGCTCGGCGAGCTCGACGTGCGCTGCACTCAGGTCGCGGTCACGGAGTTGCGCGACAACACCTTCTTCGCCCAGATCACGCTCCAGGTCGCCGGCCGTGAGCTCGAGATCGACTCGCGCCCGAGCGACGCGATCGCGCTCGCGGTCCGCGTCGGCGCGCCGATCTTTGCGGCCGAGGAGGTCATCGCCGACTCGGCGATCGAGTTCGAGCACGAGGTGGAGGACACCGACGACGTGGTCGAGAAGTTCAAGGAGTTCCTCGACCAGGTCACGCCCGAGGACTTCGCGGCCGGCGACAGCTGAGGACGGGGCCCCGCCGGGCACCCGGGAGCAAGGCGTCACGCCGGCAGCGACGCTTTTGGCCGCATCGACCGATTGAAATAGGCTTGACGCGTGTTGCTGAAGAGGCGCAAGAGCGACGCCTCGGGTCCGCCTGAGCCCCTCCCCGAGCGCTGGAAGATGTTCGGGGACGAGGATCCGGAGATCGTCCTCGGCGGCCACTCGAACGCTGCGTGCTACGTCATCGCACGCGACAGCGGGCTCGGTCCGCGCAGCGTACGTGCCGGGATCGCCTACCCCGCGGACTTCGGAGCGGTCGATGACAGCTATTGGGACTTCCTGGCCACGGCCGGAGCGGGTCGCGCGATCGCCGTGGTCTGGGACGGAAACCAGCACAACGGCGCCTTTCTCGTCCAGCCGGATCCGCCCTTCCGCGTGTACGGGTGCTCCAGCGTCGCGACGCCGGAGCAGGAAGCCGGGAGATGGATTCCGAGGGCGATGGTCAGTAGCTACTGGGAGCCGTCCTTCGCCGATCTGGGCCGCACCCTGGACCGCCTCGTCGAGCGCTCACGGGTCCTCGTCGTCGGAACCCCGCCCCCGAACCCCGAGGCACACGTCAGAGAGAGATTCGAGGGCAAGCTCGACTGGGATCCCTGGATCAGGGACATCGCATCGACGCGGGAGCAGGCCAGCAGCGAGCTTCCGGTTTCGCCCGAGTCGCTTCGGCTGGCACTGTGGTCGATCATCCAGGAGGGAATGCGCGAACAGGCGCGGCGAGCTGGTTGCACGTTCGTCGCCGTGCCCGACTCCGTCCGCGACGATGCGGGTCTCCTAGCCGCCCCCTATAGCGCCGGCGATCTCACCCACGCCAACGCCGAGTACGCGGGAGTGATGTGGGCCGAGATAGAGGCTGCGCTGAGCTCGGGCGAGGAGCGGTGACCGAGCACCCCTATCGCAGCCAGCCCGCCCGCGCCTTCTGGTCGCGTTCGGTGGCGAAGGACTTCGCCGCGGGCGCCATGACCGTGGGGCCCGAGCCGTTGCTGCGTCGTGGCGACCGGGTGGCTTCCGCCGGGAGTTGCTTCGCCTCCAACATGGTGCCCTGGCTCGAGAGCTCGGGACTGCTCTACGTCCGGACGGAGGACCCGCACCCCGCCTTCGCGCATCTCCCGGAGAACCTCGGGTACCGGAGCTTCAGCGCGGCTTACGGCAACGTCTACACGGCGCGGCACCTGCGCCAGTTGTTGGAGCGCGCCAGTGGGGACTTCCAGCCGGCCGAGGATCGCTGGCACGAGGACGAGGGAGTCATCGACCCCTTCCGGCCCGGCCTGCGCTATCGCGCTGGCTGCGACGAGGAGTTCGACCTTCTCACGCGACAACACCTCCGCGCGACGCTCGACGCGTTCAACGAAGCGACCGTTCTCGTCTTCACGCTGGGGCTCACCGAGGGCTGGGAGTCGACGCTCGATGGAGCCGTGTACCCGGCGTGTCCGGGGACCGTCGCGGGCGAGTTCGACCCGAGCCGCCACCGCTTTCACAACTTCTCGGCCGAGGAGGTGCGCGCCGACCTGGTCGAATTCATCCGCCGGCTTCGAGAGACCAACCCCGGCGTGCGCGTCATCCTCACCGTCTCGCCCGTCCCCCTGGTCGCCACGGCGACCGAGCAACACGTGGTGGTGGCCAGCAGCTACAGCAAGGCCGTGCTGCGCGTCGCCGCCGGCGAAACGGCCGCCTCGATGCCCGACGTCTCCTACTTCCCTGCGCTTGAGATCGTGACCGGGCCGCAGGCCCCTCACGACTACCTCGCGGAGGACCGGCGCAGCGTCACCGAGGCGGGCATCACGGAGGTCATGCAGACCCTGATCGCCGCAAGCGATCTGCCCGAACACGGCGCTCCGCCCGCCGAGGCACAACCGGTCGGCGACCCCGAGCGCTCGCCGCAGATGGATCTCTCACGCCGTATCGCCGAGGCCGATTGCGACGAGGTTCTCGTCGAGAGCTGACCGCTTCTCGCACGCGCGAGAGCGCGCGCAGCTCCGCCGGTCGAGTCAGCTCCGCCGAAGCGATCCGGCTGGCCCGCCTATCGCGCCCTCACGAAAGCGAAGCCGACAGGACGCGCGCCACAACCTCATCGAACCCCATCCCGGCCGCGTCGGCGGCCTGCGGCAGCAGGCTCGTCTCGGTCAACCCAGGGATCGGGTTGACCTCAAGCACCGTCGGCCCGTCCTCGCCGAGGATCATGTCCGCGCGCGCGAAGCCGCGCGTCCCGAGTAGCTCCCACGCCGACAGCGCGATCTCGCGCACCTCCTCGGCGAGCGCCGGCTCGAGCGCCGCCGGGCACACGAAGTCGGTCTGCCCGATCTCGTAGCGCGCCGCGAAGTCGTACTCGGCGCCGCCCCTGGGCACCGCCTCGACGATCGGTAGCGCCTCGACCCGCGCGCCGTGCTCGCCGGCGATCATCGAAACCGCCAGCTCACGGCCCTCGACGTGTTGCTCGAGCAGAACGCGCGAGCCGTAGGAGAGCGCCGCGACCAGCGCCGTCGGCAGCTCCGCACCGTCGTGGGCGAACTTGACCCCCAGCGCCGAGCCCTGCGAGACGGGCTTGACGACGAGCGGGAATCCGAGCCGCTCGGCGACGCTCGCCAGCGCCTCGGCGGCGCCGAGATCCTGGAAGGCGGTCTCGCCGAGCGCGACCCAGTCGGGCGTCGGCAGGCCGCCGTCGCGCAGCGCGAGCTTGGTCAGCACCTTGTCCGAGCAGCGCATGCAGGCGTGCACGCCGGAGCCCGTGTAGGGGACGCCCAGCACCTCGAGCAGCTCCTGCACCGTGCCGTCCTCGCCACCGCGCCCGTGCAGGGCGATGAAGGCGACGTCGGCGCGGGCCTCACGCAGCCGCTCCACGAAGTCGCTGCCGACGTCGATCGAGACGACGTCGTGCCCGAGTCGCTCCAGCGCATCCTCGACGCGCGCCCCCGACGCGAGTGAAACCTGGCGCTCGAGCGAGCGCCCGCCCTTCAGCACCGCTACGCGCGTCATGCCTCGCGCGAGCGCCGTCCCCCCAACGCTCCGCGGCGCGGCAGCTGCAGGATGTTGGCCAGCCGCTCAGCGGGCGGCTCCTGCGCGTCCTCGCCGGGCGGTGTCTGCGCGCTCGCTGGTGGTGACGGCGCCGGCTTGGCGCTCGCGGCGCCCCGCCCCCCCGCGTCGCGCCCGCCGGTCAGCGTCTCATACAGCGCCACCTGCTCGGCCACGATCTTGCCGATCCGCCGCACGCCCTCGCGAATGTCGTCGTCGCTCGAGCTCGAGAAGTTCAGCCGCATCGAGTGGCGCCCGCGCCCGTCGGCGAAGGCTGCCTCGCCGGGCACGAAGGCGACGTTCTCGGCGAGCGCTCGCGCGAGCAGGTCGGTGGTGCCGATGAACTCCGGCAGCGTCACCCAGATGAAGAGGCCTCCCTGCGGCCGCGTCCAGCTGGCGGCGGCCGGCAGGTGCTCGGCCAGCGAGTCGAGGATCACGTCGCGGCGGCGGTGGTAGAGCTCGCGCAGCTCCTCGACGTAAGGCTGCCAGTCGCCGGAGGCGAAGTACTCAGAGACGAAGTGCTGAGCCAGCGAGGAGGAGCACAGATCGGTCGACTGCTTGCCGAGGATCAACTTCGCCAGCAGCGGCCTCGGCGCGACCAGCCAGCCCACGCGCACCCCGGGGGAGAGGATCTTCGACATCGTGCCGGTGTAGATCACGAAGTCGTTCTCATCGGTCGGCCCGGGCGCCTCGAGGGAGCGCAGAGTCGGCAGCGCCTCGCCCTCGTAGCGGAGCATCCCGTAGGGGTTGTCCTCGAGCACGATCAGCTCGCGCTCGCTGGCGATCTCGACCAGCCGGCGGCGGCGCTCCAGCGACATCGTCACGCCGGCGGGGTTCTGGAAGTTCGGGATCGTGTAGATGAACTTGGGCCGCTTCCCAGCTGCGTCGAGGCCCGCCAGCGTCTCCTCGAGCGAGTCGATGTTCATGCCATCGGAGTCGACATCGATCTGGATCACGTCGGCCTCATAGGCGCAGAAGGTCGGCACGGCGCCCGGGTAGGTCGGCGCCTCGGCGATCACGACGTCGCCGGGGTCGATCAGCGTCTTGGTCACGAGGTCGATCGCCTGCTGGCCGCCGGTGGTGACGAGCACCTCGTCGGCGTCCACCACCATGTCCTCGGCGGCCATCACCGAGACGATCGCGTCGCGCACACCGGGCAGGCCTTCGCTGGGGCCGTACTGGAGCGCGGCGGCGCTCGGCATCCGCCCGAGCAGGTCGGTGAAGAGCGACGGGTCGAAGGTCGAGGTGTCGGGCAGACCGCCGGCCAACGAGATCACCTCGGGCCGCACGGTGACCGCCATCAGGTCACGCATCGCCGACGATCGCATCATCCGCGTGCGCGATGCGAACAGGCCCGCGTAGCGCTCCAACTCGTGCGCCGCCGAGCGCGGCGGTCGACGCTCGGTCATCGGTCAACTATCTTCATGACCGCATGCACGCTAGCGCACGATGAGTCTCTTCCTCCACATCGCGACCGCGCTTGGACTCGCGCTTGCAGCCGGAATCCGCCCCTTCCTGCCCGCCCTGGCGGCCGGGGCGCTGGCCCGCTCGGACGTCTTCTTCGACTTTCACGGGACCCCATATGCGTTCCTTCAGTCAGGCGAGTTTCTTTTGGTGGTGGCGTGTCTGTTCGTGGCGCTCGCGATTTTGAGACGACGTGGTTTGCTCGATCTGGTCGCGACCGGAGGCGTCGGCCTCGGCGGCCTCCTGTTCGCCGGAGTGTTGGCTGCCCATCACGATCTCGCCTGGCCCGGCCTGATCGCGGGAGCCGCCTGCGCACTGCTCGCGCAGTTCGCCTCGCGGCCCGTGCTCGAGGGGGCGAGCGCACGGCTGCAGGACAACGCGGCGCGCTACGCGGTGACGCTCTACGCCGACGCCGCCGCGCTCGTGCTGGCGCTGCTCGCCTGGTTCGCGCCACCGGTCTCGCTCTTGGCGCTTGCCTTCTTCGCCAGCCTGTTGTGGGCGCAGCGCCGTCGCGCGCTGGGGCGTCCGGCCCTCCGGGTGTCGCGCTGAAGAAGCTCGTCCTCGCCGTGATCGACGGCGCACGCCCGGCGATGATCGAGCAGGCCGTCGCGGAGGACCGCGCCCCCGCGCTCGCGGCGCTGATCGAGCGCGGCGGCTACATCCCCGACGCCGTCGCGGCGTTTCCGTCGGTCACGCCGGTCTGCGCCGCGACGATCGCCACGGGCCTCGGACCGGACCGCCATCTGATCCCGTCGATGAACTGGTACCACCGGGGCGAGGCCCGCTACGTCGAGTACGGCTCGAGCTTTCGCGCGGCGCTGCGCTTCGGGCTCGGCCGCCAGCTCACCGACACGATCTACAACATGAACGGCGCGCACCTCTCGCCACAGGCGCCGACGATCTTCGAGCGCCTCGACGACGCCGGCCTGCGCACCGCCGGCACCACCTACCTGATCTACCGAGGCCGCCACCTCCACCAGCCGGCGCAGGACTCGGCCCTGGCGCGAATCGCGGCGCTGGCATTGGTGCGCCGGCCGGTGATGGGGCCGCGCGAGCTCTTCTACGCCGACATCTTCTCCAGCCGAGACACCGGCTGCCGCAGCACGCTCGGGATGCCCGGGGTGCGCGATCGCCATGGCGGCTGCGTCGGTGAGTACCTCGTCCGCCACGACCTCTTCGACTTCCTGCTTCTGTCGCTACCCGACAACGACAACCACTCGCACAAGCTCGGGCCGGACGCCCAGGTGGCATCGATCGGCCAGGCCGACCGCCAGCTCGCGCGCCTGTTCGACGCCGCCGGCGGGACCGACGAGTTCCTCGCCGACCACGCGGTGATCGTCGTCGCCGATCACGCCCACACGCTGGTGGAGCGCTCGGTCTCACTCGGCGCCCACTTCGCCGACTTCGATGTCCGCCGCCCGACCGACATGCGAGCCCTCGAGGCCTCGCAGATCGCCCTGTGCCCCGCCCAGCGGGCGGCGATGATCTACGCCTTCGGCCCGGCGCTCCTCGAGCGGGTCGTCGCCCGCGCGCGGCGCATGGACGGCGTCGAGCAGGTCATCTGGCGAGAGGGCGAGGAGGCCTGCGTCGCCCGCGCGGGCGAGGTCCTGCGCTTCGCCCCGGGCGAGCAGCTCGTCGACCTGCGCGGTCGTGGCTGGAGCATCTCGGGCTCGCCGGCGGCGCTTGACCTCGACGTCTCAGGCGGCGTCGTGCGCAGCGCCGAGTTCCCGGACGCGCTCGGACGCGTGTGGGACGCGACGGCCTGCGCGACCGCGGGCGAGGTCCTGCTCACGGCCGCGGCGGGAGCCGAGTTCAGCGACTGGGGCGGGGCCGATCACGTCGGCGGCGGCAGCCACGGCTCGCTGGGCGCCGGGGACTCGCACGCCCCGCTGATCCACTGCGGCGTCGAGGGCGTCGGTGAGCGCGAGGAGTGGTCGATCGCCGACGTGGCGCCGATGATCGCCCGCCACTTCGCGCTCCAGTAGCGATGGCCGGTTCCTCGCCGCGGGGGCACGGCAGTGGTTCGGGCGCTCGTGTGCGGATCGCCGGGGACGGTCACGTTCCCGCCGCAGCGGCCGGCCGATGTGGGCCCCTCGCGCTCCAGGCGCGCAGATCGCCGGCGCCGGGTCGGCGCCGGTGACTCGGGTCCCTTCCGCGCGTGTTGCTCGCGCCAGGCTGGCGCGTACGTCGCTGCTGCTGGTGACCTCGCTCGTCGCGCTCGCTCTCGCTCCGTCTGTCGCCCTCGCCGTCGGCGGCGATGGGATCTCCTTGGCGCGGGCGACCGCGATCGCTTCGGCGCTGCCTCGGGTCCGAAGCCTCGAGCGGACGCACCCACATTCGTTCTCGCAGGTGAGCAGCCCGGTCCTCGGCCAGTGGCAGGTCGCCTTCTACTCCAAGGACCAGGAGTTCGTGCAGGTGCTCGTGGACCGCAGCGACGGGCACGTGATCGCCACCTACACCGGGATCCAGATCGCCTGGACGATGGCGCGCGGGACCCCGGGCGCGTTCGGGCGCCACGTCACCTCGCTCTACGTCTGGCTGCCCCTATGCCTGCTGTTCCTGGCGCCGTTCTTCGACTGGCGCTCGCCGCTTCGCTGGCGAAACCTCGACCTGCTCGCCCTGACGTCTCTCTCGATATCGCTCGGCTTCTTCAACCACGCCGACATCAACCTCTCGGTGCCGCTCGCCTACCCGCCGCTTGTGTACCTGCTCGCCCGGCTGGCCTGGCGCGCGCGCCCGCGTGCCGCGCGTCCACCGCCGCTGCGGCTGAACTTCCCCCCGCGCCTGCTCCTGGTGGGTCTGGTCGTTCTGATCGCCTTTCGCATCACCCTCAACGTCGTCGACTCCAACGTCATCGACGTCGGCTTCGCGAACGTCGTCGGCGCACAGAAGGTGACCGACTCCCAGCCGCTCTACGGCCAGTTCCCGGGCACGATTGCGCGCGGGGACACCTACGGACCGGTCTCCTACGAGGCCTATGTGCCGTTCGTCGCCGCCTTCGGCTTCAACGGCACCTGGGACTCGGTGCCGGCCGCGCATGCCGCGGCGATCGCCTTCGACCTGCTGACGATCCTGCTGCTCTTCCTGCTCGGCTGGCGGATCCGCGGACCCTCGACGGGGATCGTTCTCGCCTACGCCTGGGCGGCGTTCCCCTTCACCGCCTACGCGCTCGAGTCCAACTCCAACGACGCCCTCGTGGCCGCCCTGGTCACCGCGTCGCTGCTGGTCGCATCCTCGCCACCGGCGCGCGGCTTCCTCTCGGCGCTGGCGGGCCTGACCAAGTACGCGCCGCTGGCGCTCGCGCCCGTGCTCGCGACCTATCGCCTGGGCGAGCGGAGGCTGCGCGGCATCGTCGCGTTCGCGGTCGCCTTCGCGGCGGCGGCGGCGCTGGCGCTGATTCCCGCGCTCGACCACAACACGCTCGCCACCATCTTCTCGCGCTCGGTCACCTACCAGGCGGACCGCGTGGCGCCGTTCTCGCTCTGGGGTCTCTATGGCGGGATGCACAGCGCCCAGGTGGCGGTGCAGGCGCTCGCCGTCGCCTTCGCGCTCGGCCTGGCGCTGCAGCGTCGCGAGGAGCCGCTCCAGCTCGCGGCGGCGCTCGCGGCGATCCTGATCGCGATCGAGCTCGGCGTCACCTACTGGTTCTACCTGTACATACCGTGGTTCTTCGCTCCCGCCGCGGTCGCTTTCCTGGGTGGTGCTCGCTTCGAGCCGGGGCGTCGCGCCGCGTCGGAGCCGCGGCGCTGGCGGGTTGTCTGGGATTCCCGGCGCGGCGGTTGGTTGCTGGATCGGCCGAAGTCGCTGCTCTCAGGCGGACGGGCGCGCGCCGCTCGTTAGCGGAGGATCAGCTCGTACTCGAGCTCGTCGTGGATCTCCACGCCGCCCTCGCCGACCAGGGGGATCTCGGGCTTGAGCTTGCGGGCCTCGTCAACCGCGCCCGCCTGGAGCGCGACGAAGCGCAGGCCGCGGTTCTCGTAGAAGCGCTGGGCGGTCACGTTGTCGTTGGTGGTGACCAG
>DASXEZ010000026.1:0-33120 GCA_036489875.1 Solirubrobacteraceae bacterium
GATCGTCTTGCCCTTGAAGCGGACCTCGAGCGTCTCGCGGTTGTAGCGGCGCCCGTGGCACTGCTCGCAGGGCACGTAGACGTCGGGCAGGAAGTGCATCTCGATGCGGATCTGGCCGTCGCCGCGGCAGACCTCGCAGCGCCCGCCCTTGACGTTGAAGGAGAAGCGACCGGGCTTGTATCCACGCGCCCGCGCCTCCGCGGTCTTCGAGAAGAGGTCGCGGATCACGTCGAAGAGGCCCGTGTAGGTCGCCGGGTTGGAGCGCGGCGTGCGCCCGATCGGCGACTGGTCGACGGCGATGATCTTGTCGAGCGCGTCGATGCCCGAGACCTGGCGGTGGGCGCCGGGGCGCTGGCGCGCGCGGTGCAGGCGATTGGCCACAGCCTTGTAGAGCACGTCGTTGACGAGCGTCGACTTGCCCGAGCCCGAGACGCCGGTGACGCAGGTCAGCACCCCGAGCGGGACGCGCACGTTGATCCCGCGCAGGTTGTGCTCGGTGGCGCCGACGATCTCGATCGCGCCGCTCGGGCGCCGCCGCTTCGAGGGCACCTCGATCCGGACGGCGCCGGAGAGAAACTGCCCGGTCAGCGACTCGGGGATCAGCTCCACCTCCCTCGCCGTTCCCTCCGCGACGATCCGCCCGCCGTGCTCGCCGGCCCCCGGGCCCAGATCGACGATGTGATCGGCGGCGCGCATCGTCTGCTCGTCGTGCTCGACCACGAGCACGGTGTTGCCCAGGTCGCGCAGGCGCTCGAGCGTCGCGACGAGCTTGGCGTTGTCGCGCTGGTGCAGGCCGATCGAGGGCTCATCGAGCACGTAGAGGACGCCGACCAGGGCCGACCCGATCTGCGTCGCCAGGCGGATCCGCTGCGCCTCGCCACCCGACAGGGTCGCCGCCGCGCGGTCCATCGAGAGGTAGCCGATGCCGACGTTCTCGAGGAAGCGCAGGCGCTCGGCGATCTCGCGCACGATCAGCCGCGCGATGTGGCGCTCGGTGTCGGTCAGCTCGACCGACTCGACCCACTCCAGGGCGGCGCGCGCCGACAGCGCGCAGAACTCGTTGATGCGGGTCCCGGCCACCAGCACCGCCAGCGATTCGGGCCGCAGGCGCGCGCCGTGACACTCCGGGCACGGCCGCACGCTCATGAACTCCTCGATCTTCTCGCGCTGGAAGTCGGAGTCGGTCTCGCGGTAGCGGCGCTCGAGGTTGGTCACGATCCCTTCGAAGCGGGCACCGTAGGCGCGCTCGCGGCCGTAGCGGTTGCGGTAGCGCACGTCGACGCGCTCGCCGCCGGTGCCGTAGAGGAAGATCCGCTGCTTGGCCTCGCTGAGCGTGTACCAGGGCGCCTCGACGTCGATGTCGTAGCGCTCGGCGAGCGCCGCCGTCATCTGGTCGTAGTAGGCCGAGCTCGAGGACGCCCACGGCGCGAGCGCGCCCTGCGCGATCGAGAGCTCCGGATCGGGCACCACGAGCTCGGGGTCGATCTCGAGCTGCGAGCCGAGGCCCGTGCAGCGCGGGCAGGCGCCCTGCGGCGCGTTGAAGGAGAAGATCCGCGGCTCGAGCTCCGGCATCGAGGTGCCGCACTTCAAGCAGGCGAACTTCTCCGAGAAGGTCAGCGTCTCGCCCGGGCCCACCAGGCTGTCGCCCGGTGCCGCCTCCCGCGGCACCGTCTGCACCGAGACGATGCCCTCGGCGAGCGCGGCGGCGGTCTCGATCGAGTCCGCCAAACGCTTGCGCACGTCGGTGCGCATCACCAGGCGGTCGACGATCACGGCGATCTCGTGCTTGATCTGCTTCTCGAGCACGATCTCCTCGTCCAGGCCGCGCAGCTCGCCGTCCACGAGCACGCGCGAGAAGCCCTCGCCGCGCAGCTCCTCGAAGAGCTTGCCGTACTCGCCCTTGCGCCCCCGCACGACCGGCGCGAGCACCATGAAGCGCGTGCCCTCCTGCAGGTCGAGCACCTGGTCGGTGATCTGCTCGATCGACTGCCCGGCGATCCGCGCGCCGCAGACGTGGCAGTGGGGGATCCCGATCCGGGACCACAGCAGGCGCAGGTAGTCGTAGATCTCGGTGACGGTGCCGACGGTCGAGCGCGGGTTGCGCGAGGTCGTCTTCTGGTCGATCGAGATCGCCGGCGAGAGCCCCTCGATCGAGTCGACGTCGGGCTTGTCCATCTGGCCGAGGAACTGGCGCGCGTAGGCCGACAGCGACTCGACGTAGCGGCGCTGGCCCTCGGCGTAGATCGTGTCGAAGGCCAGCGAGGACTTGCCCGAGCCCGAGAGCCCGGTGAGGACGACGAGGGCGTCGCGAGGCAGGCTCAGCGAGACGTTCTTGAGATTGTGCTCGCGAGCCCCGCTGACGACGATCTGGTTGGAGGGCGACAACTCAAGACAATTGTACCGAGGCGAACAGACGTTCGGTCGCCCTCGGGTACGCATCTACCGTCTCTTTCCGTCCTCGCGCGCTCTACACTGATCAGCCACACCAGCGGAGGTGGTCCTGTGATCGATCAGCAAGGTGGCGGCGATGACTCCTCAGAGGAGCTCCTGCGCCGCGCGCTGCTCGACGACGGGGCCTCCGCGGCGGTGGCGATGCGCGTGGACGGCCTCGCGCTCTGCGACGAGCTGACGATCATCTTCCACGGCCGCCGCGACCTCTCGACGATCAAGACCTATGTCGCCCTCGGCGGGCACGGCTCCGGCGACGCGGTCAGCGGCGGTGAGCTCCTGCGCGTCCCCTGCGACCTCGACCTCGCCGACGCCGGCGACCGCGAGGAGGCCGAGCAGCTCTACCGCGACCAGGCCCGGGCGCTGCGCGACGCGCTCGTCGCCGCCGACACCGTGCTGGCGGTCTGGCGCGAGCCGCTCGAGGAGATCACCGCGGCGCGCATCGAGGTCGAACGCGGCGTCATCAGCGCCCTGGACGCCCCCGCTCCCCGCCTCATCCCGGTCGCCCTGCGCGCCCCCGAGCGCCGCCTCGGCGTCGTCGCCGTGTGCACCGCCCGCACCCTGGCGGAGGGCCGTCCGCCGCTCGGCATCGCCTGCATCCAGCAGGAGCTCAGCCACGTCTACCCGCTGACCGACGACCCCGAGCACGCGCTCGCCGACTTCCTGGGCCGCGCCGCCGACCACGCGCACTCACTGGCCGACCAGCTGGCCCACCAGGAGGCCTCGGTGCAGCGCTTCCTCGAGCTCTCGGGCGAGTAGTCCCCTCTGGGCGTTCGGCAGGGTGCATGCACCCTGCCGGGATCCGGCGCATGCGCCGGATCCGGGTTCGGCGCATGCGCCGAACCCCTCTCAGGCGGCGGCGGCTTTGACGTCCGCGAGGTCGCGCCGCAGCTCGCGGAGCTCGTCGCGAAGGCGGGCTGCGTACTCGAAGCGCAGCTCCTCGGCGGCCTGGAGCATCTCCTCCTCGAGCTCCACGGCGAGCTTCTCGAGCTCGTGCGGGGCCATCTCCTCGGCGCGCTTGACGCTCACGCGGCGGCGGCGCTTGGGCGTCTTGGACTCCGCGGTGAGGAAGTCGGAGATGTCGCTTACGCCCTTGACGATCGTCGCTGCGGTGATGCCGTGCTCCTCGTTGTAGGCGAGCTGGATCTCGCGGCGGCGGTCGGTCTCCTCGAGCGCGTAGCGCATCGAGTCGGTGACGCGGTCGGCGTACATGATCACGAGGCCCTCGATGTTGCGGGCGGCGCGGCCGATGGTCTGGATCAGCGAGGTGGCTCCGCGCAGGAAGCCCTCCTTGTCGGCGTCGAGGATCGCGACCAGTGAGACCTCGGGCAGGTCGAGCCCCTCGCGCAGCAGGTTGACGCCGACGAGCACGTCGTACTCCCCCAGCCGCAGCGCGCGGATGATCTGGATCCGCTCGAGGGTGTCGATCTCCGAGTGCAGGTAGCGAGCGCGGAAGCCGAGCTCGAGCAGGTAGCCGGAGAGGTCCTCGGACATCTTCTTGGTCAGCGTCGTGACCAACACGCGCTCGTCACGGTCGACCCGCACGCGCACCTCGCGCATCAGGTCGTCGATCTGGTTGAGCGTGGCGCGCACCTCGACCTGGGGGTCGACGATCCCCGTCGGGCGCACGATCTGCTCGACGACGCGACCCGAGCGCGTGCGCTCGAACTCGCCCGGCGTCGCCGACACGAGCACGATCTGCGGCGTCACCGCCAGGAACTCCTCGAAGGTCTGGGGACGGTTGTCCAAGGCGCTCGGCAGGCGGAAGCCGTACTCGACGAGGGTCTGCTTGCGCGAGCGGTCACCCTCGTACATACCGCCGATCTGGGGGATCGTCTGGTGGGACTCGTCGATGAAGCAGACGAAGTCCTTGGGGAAGTAGTCGAGCAGGCAGTAGGGGCGCTCGCCGGGCTGGCGGCCGTCGAGGATCCGCGAGTAGTTCTCGATCCCCGAGCAGAAGCCGACCTCGCGCAGCATCTCCATGTCGTACTGCGTGCGCTGGCGCAGGCGGTGGGCCTCGAGCAGCTTGCCCTCGGACTCGAGCTCGGTGCAGCGCTGTTCGAGCTCGGCGCCGATCTCGGCCGCGGCGCGCTCGTTCTGGCCCTCGGGGACGTTGTAGTGGGTCGCCGGCCAGATCGCCACGTGCTCGAGGTCCGCCGAGATGAGCTCGCCGGTGAGCGGGTCGAACTCCGACAGCGCCTCCACCTCGTCGCCGAACATGACCGCGCGG
This sequence comes from Solirubrobacteraceae bacterium, assembly GCA_036489875.1. Lineage (GTDB taxonomy): Bacteria > Actinomycetota > Thermoleophilia > Solirubrobacterales > Solirubrobacteraceae > Palsa-513. Next base: position 4,679 of record DASXEZ010000026.1, read on the forward strand.
TAGGCGGTCTCGGCGTAGGCCGGGAAGACTTCGACGGTCTCGCCCTTGACGCGGAAGTTGCCGCGCGCCAGGACGCTGTCGTTGCGGGTGTACTGGATCGCGACGAGCTTGTGCAGCAGGGCGTCGCGGTCGACCGACTCGCCGCGGCGCAGCAGCTGCATGTTGCGCTCGTAGACCTCGGGGGAGCCGAGGCCGTAGATGCAGGAGACGGAGGCGACGACGATCACGTCGCGGCGGGCGAAGACGGCGGCCGTGGCCGCGTGGCGCAGGCGGTCGATCTCGGCGTTGACGGAGGAGTCCTTCTCGATGTAGAGGTCGCGGCTCGCGACGTAGGCCTCGGGCTGGTAGTAGTCGTAGTAGGAGACGAAGTACTCGACCGCGTTGTCGGGGAAGTAGGTACGGAACTCGTTGCACAGCTGCGCGGCGAGCGTCTTGTTGTGCGCGATCACCAGCGCGGGACGCTGGAGCTCCTGGATCGCGCCGGCCATCGTCATCGTCTTGCCCGTCCCCGTCGCCCCGAGCAGCGTCGTGAAGCGGTCGCCGGCCTCGATCGACTCGGCGATCGAGGCGATCGCGCGGGGCTGGTCGGCGGCCGGCGTGAAGACGGAATCGAGGCGGAACTGCGGCATCTGGCCAGTATCGCGAATCGGCGCGACGGGCCGGGCGAGGGGCTTTTCTTGGCTCTATGGAGGCTCTGCCGAAGCCGACCGGGTCTCGGGTTGGTCGTGGGCCTCGCGTAGGCGCCAAGCGCCTTGCCGGCGTGGATAGGCTGCCGGGCTGTGAGGCTGACGGCAACCAAGGCCCGAACGCGCCGCCGCGAGGAGCCGGAGCGGCGCTCCCGTGGTTGGGCTCGCGCGGTGTCCCTGGTGGCACTCGCCACGGCCGGCCTTGTGCTCGGAGCCGTGAACGCCACGGGGGCGCCCACTCGAGCCGGTCGCGCGGCAACTGCCACCCCGGGCCCGCCCGTGATCACGGAGCCGTTCAAGCGCGCCCTCGCGTGCAACCCGAACACCACGGTCGGCATGGAGGGCTGCGGCGAGCAGAAGCTGGCGGCCGCCGATCACCAGCTCAACGCCGACGTCAAGGTCATCTACAGCCTCGTCAGCGGAGCCTCTCGACGCGACTTCGTCGCCGCCCAGCTGAGATGGCAGACCTACCGGACCGCCGACTGCAAGAGCCAGTCCGACGTCTACAGCGGCGGCACCGAGGCGCCGGTGGTGTACGTGCTCTGCCTGGCCGCCGATGACAAGCTCCGGCGCCAGGACCTGAAGGGCTTCTTCGCCGGCCTGACCCAGGGCAAGGGAAAAGCGCCGGCGTTCCCGTGAGCCCCGCTCGGCGGACGGGCACCGTTTTATCGCCGTGGCCGGGGGGTAGTCACGGCGGCACACAATCCCGGCCCGGCGATCGCGTTGGGCCCTGGGTCCTCAGGAGGCAACATGCCTACGAACAAGCACGTGGATACCGCGAAGGGGCGAGCCAAGGAAGCGGCCGGCGCTCTGACCGGCAACAGCAAGCTCAAGAACGAAGGGCGCGTCGATCAGGCCAAGGGATCGGCGAAGAAGGCTGTCGACAAGGTCGCGAGCAAAGCAACAGGCCGCGGTAAGAAGTAGCGCCGGGGCGAGGGGGAGAAACGATATGCGACGCCCGTCATGGCGCACGACCCTTGCGGCGGCGGTACTGATGCCGGTGGCTGCCCTCCTCGCCCCCCGCCTCCTGCGCCGGGCCACGCCCGCCACTCGCTCATTGCTCGAGCGCACGACCGGACGCTGGCGTGGCTCAGACCCAATGACGCCGGCGCGCCTGGCGGGCGAGCTGTGGGGCGAGGATGAGACCGACTCCCACAGCTCTGGAGCACAGCGCGTGCGAACGGCGGCACGGGAGCTCTTCCCCAAGCAGGCCCCAGGCCACGGCGGCGAGTGGCGCTTCACCGCCGCGGAGGTGGCAGCGCTCAAGAGCCACCTCGAAGAGGCCTGATCCGTTCAGCGGATGACGGGCCCCGAGGATGACGCGGGTCGAGGGGACGCGCCGGGGTGAGCGGTGAGGACGCCTTCGGAGGCAGTGCGCCGTTCTCGCTCGGGGTCGAGGAGGAGTGCTTTCTCGTCGACCCCGTGAGCGGAGCGCAGGCGAACGCGTCCGCGGAGGTCCTTGCGCGCGTCAGGACCACCAAGGGCAGCGTCGCCGCGGAGCTTCACGCGTGCCAGGTGGAGCTGATCACGGAGATCTGCTCGGACGCCGGCGAGGCGGTGGCCATGCTGGACGATCTGCGTCGCGCGGTACGCGCCACGGGTGCCGGGATGATCGGCTCGGGTACCCATCCCGCCGCGCTCGAGGGCGAAGCCGAGATCACCGACAAGACCCGCTACGAACGAATCCACGACCTCCTGGGCGACGCGGTGGCCACCCCCGTCGCAGGACTCCACGTGCACGTCGGCATGCCGGACCGCGAAACGGCCATTCGAGCCTTCAATGCGCTGCGCGCATACCTTCCCCTGCTCGCTGCGCTCGCTGCGAATTCGCCATTTCGCCACCGCCGTGACACGGGCCTCGCGTCGGCCCGCGACATGACCATCCGCAGCTGGCCGCGCTCGGGCGTCCCCCCCGCCATGGACGACTACGAGGCCTTCTGCGCCACCACGGAGCGACTCACACGGGCGGCCAACGTGCCCGACTACACCTGGTTCTGGTGGAAACTGCGCCCCCATCCACGGCTCGGAACGGTCGAGATCCGGGCGCTTGACACGCAGTGCGTCGGCGAGCACACGCTGGGCCTGGTCGCGCTCACCCACTGCCTTGCCCGCCACGCAGCCGAGGCGGCGCCGGCGCCTGCGCTCCCGCCCGAGATCCTCGAGGAGGCAATCTTCCGCGCCGCCCGCTACGGCGTTGACGCCGATCTTCCGGACGGCGAAGGCAATCTGCGGCCGGTGCGTCAGCTCCTGTCCGAAGCGCTGTCCATCGCCGCGCGTTACGCGAACGAGCTCAACTGCGCCGAGGCTCTCGACGGCGTTCCGCTGCTGCTCGAGCAAGGCGGGGGCGCCGGCATCCAGCGCCGCGCCCACGCCATCGCCGGGATGGACGCCCTGCTGCGCGATCTGCTCAGGCTGAATGCCACCGCTCCCGCCGATGCTCAGCCGTAGCCTCACTCGAGGCGTTTGAAGAAGCTGCGAGCGTTCAGCTCGAAGCCCGCGCTCCGGTAGAAGGCGTGAGCGTCCTCGCGCCCGTCGCCGGAGGAGAGGTCCAGCCGCGTGGCGCCCTGGCGCCGAGCTTCGGCTGCCGCGGCTTCGAGCAGCGCCGTGGCGATGCCGCGGCGGCGTTGGTGTTCGGTAACGACCAGATCGACGATCCGGCACGAGCGAAGGTCGGAGTCCAGGCGCGGGACGATGTGGGTGGCGACCAGGCCCGCGACCTCGCCGCCACTGAGGGCAACCTGCACGCGCGAGCGCGGATCCGCCGCGAAGTGGTCGAGACGCTCGGCGGCGAGATCTTCCGAGCCGGGGTAGCCAAGCTCTGCCAGCAGGACCGCGACGGCCGCTGCGTCGCCGGCCTCGGCGTCCCGCACGAGTGCGCTCATCGCGTCAGCCGTAGCGGGCGATCACGTCGTTGAGGCTCGCGGTGCAGATCGCGTGGTCGACGGCCGGCAGGGTGCAGGTGGAGCGATAGACGAGGGCATCTCCGACCGGGTGGCCGTGCGTCCCCACGACGCCGTTGGCCGGATCGGGCCCGCCACTCGGCCATCCGGATCCGGCGACACCGGGCGGGTCTTCAAAGAGCGCGAGCGACGGCGAGCGGCGCACAACGGCCTCGCCTGCCGGCACGCCGGCGCCACAGGGAAAGCCGAGCTTCCGCGCGAGTTGCGTGAAGAAGGGGCAGGCGTCGTCGGCACGACAGCCGGCGCACGCCGGATCGATCGTGAGCGTCAAGCCCACCCCGTGCGCATGCAGCGCCGGCTTGGCCTGCCCCGGAGCCCAGGCGATCACCTGGCTGCCGCCATCGGCGGCGACGAGCCCGCTGCAGCGCAAGCCGCGCGGGCCGATCAGGAAGATCTCGGTGTTGGTGTAGGCGACGAGTCCCTGCGTTGGACCGGCGCCCTTGACCGCGATGGTCGCGGGCACATGCCGGGCCGCTCCGGTGACTCCGAACACCGTCGGGCACTTGAGCACCGGGAGCGCCACGGTGCTCGCCGCCGAGACGTTCGTCGCCGACAGCACGGCGGCGAGCGCCACCACCACCGCGCCCTGGAGCAGGGTCCGCCGAAGCCCGCGCACCCTCACAGGCCGTACTGCTTGTGGTAGGAGCGCTGGGCGCTCTCGACGCGCTTGACATAGGCGCGCGTCTCCGCGAAGGGGATCTGCGCGACGCCGAAGCTGACGCCGGCGGCGTGGGCCTGCTCGACCCAGCCGTCGACATTGGTCTGGCCGCCGTTGTAGGCGGCGAGCGCGAGCGTCTCGTTGCCGTGGTAGTGGTCGAGCAGGTAGCGCAGGTAGTAGGAGCCGTAGGCGATGTTGGTCGCCGGGTGACCGAGGTCGGCCAGCACGAAAGAGGTCGCGCCGGAGCGATGAGCGAGGAACTCGGCGGTCTCCGGCTCGATCTGCATCAGGCCGAGTGCTCCCGTCGGCGAGGTCCGCGGATCGAATTTGGTCTCGGCGTAGATCACGCCGGCGATCATCGAAGCGGGCAGGTGCTCGTTGCGGGCCTCTGTCTGGATCATCGCCTTGTACTGGAGCGGCAAGGTCAGATCGCGCACGATTCGCTTGACCGCGGGCGTGACGATGATCGCGACCACCCCGAGGGCGAGCGCGAGTGCGACGAGCTTGGTGACCGTCCGGGAGCTCATCGCGACAGCTTCGCGAGCACCTCGGCCAGGCGCTCGCGCAGTTCCTCGAGTGAGCCGTCGTTGACAACGACGTAGGTCGCCCGTCGCGCCTTCTCCTGCTGGGAGAGCTGGCGCTCCTCGCGCCGCTCGAGGGCCGCCTGGTCGCGTCCGGCGATCCGGGCCGCCCGCAGCTCATCGGCGGCGACGAGCGCGATCGTGGCGGCGAAGCGCGCCTCGCCGCCGGCCTCGAAGAGGAGCGGCGCTTCGAGCACCGCGGCCGCCGGCTGGGGCTGGGCGGTGGAGGCCTGCGCGTGGAAGGCTGCCGTGCGCTCCGCCACGAGCGGCCACAGCAGCTGCTCGAGCCAGTGGCGGTCCTCCTCGCTCGCGAAGACGCGCGCGCCGAGGGCCTGGCGATCGACGCCGGCTGCCGAGAAGACCTCCTCTCCGAAGCGCTCACGGACCGCGGCAGCAACCGCGGGCGTGTCGTAGAGCTCGTGGACGACGGCGTCCGACGAAAGGACGGCGGCACCGAGTTGTGCAAGCTGCGCCAGCGCTGTCGACTTGCCTGCGCCCAGTCCGCCGGTGAGTCCGACGAGCGGCACGGCCATCGCCGCGCCGTTACTCCGCGGCGGTTGGCTGCTCGTCGGCCGCCGGCTCAGCGGCAGTCGGCTGCTCGTCGGTCGCGGCGTCCGCGGTGGGCTGCTCATCTGCTGCCGGCTGCTCATCCGCGGCAGGCTGCTCCTCGGCTGCCGGCTGCTCATCGGCTGGCGGCTGCTCATCCGCGGCGGGCTGCTCGTCGGCTGCGGGCTGCTCCTCGGCCGCGGGCTGCTCCTCGGCCGCCGGCTGCTCGTCGACCGCAGGCTCCGCGACCGTCGCCTCGGGCTCGGTGGCAACGTCGGCGGCCGCCTCCGCGGTCTCGGCGGCGGCGGCGGGCGCTTCGGCGCTCTGCGCCTCCGTCGTCTCGACATCGCCAGCGTCGTCCGGTGCCGACGACACCCCCTCCTCAGAAGTCTCGCTGCCCGGCTCCGGCTCGATGCGGCGAACCGGGAGGACCTGTCCCTCGACGCGCTTGGCCGACAGCGACAGGCGCCGGCGCTCGGAGTCGATCTCGAGGATCTTCACGCGCAGCTCGTCGCCCGGCTGCACGATCTCGCGCGGGTTCTCGACGTGGTGGGCGGCCAGCTCGGAGATGTGGACGAGGCCCTCGACGCCGTCGAGGATCTCCACGAACGCGCCGAAGGTGACGACCTTGGTGACCGTGCCCTCGAGCTCGTCACCGATGTTGTAGGTGTTGACGATCCGCTGCCAGGGGTCCTCCTGGGTCTGCTTGAGGCCCAGGGAGATGCGCTGGCGCTCGCGGTCGATGTCGAGCACCTTGACCTGGACCGTGTCGCCGATCTCGAGCACCTCGCTCGGGTGGTTGACGTGCGACCAGGAAAGCTCTGAGATGTGGATCAGCCCGTCGATCCCGTCGAGGTCGACGAAGGCGCCGAAGTCGACGATGTTGGAGATCTGGCCCTCGACGACGAGGCCCGGGGCGAGGCGGTCCAGGATCTGCTGGCGGACCTCCTTGCGCTCCTCCTCGAGCACCGCGCGGCGCGAGAGGACGACGTTGTTGCGCGAGCGGTTGAGCTCGATCACCTTGCACTCGATCTGGGTGCCCATGTACTCGTCGAGGTTCGGGACGCGGCGGATGTCGACGAGCGACGCCGGCAGGAAGCCGCGCACGCCCAGGTCGATGATCAGGCCGCCCTTGACGACCTCGATGACGGTCCCCTCGACCGGCTCGCCGGATTCGGCTGCGGCCTCGATGCGACGCCATGCCTTCTCGAAGCGCGCGCGCTTCTTGGACATGATCAGACGGCCGTCCTGGTCCTCCTTGGTCAGGACGAGCGCGTCGACCTCCTCGCCGAGGGTGACCTCGTCGTGCGGGTCGACCGCCTTGCGGATCGACAGCTCGTTGGCGGGGATGACGCCCTCGGACTTGTAGCCGATGTCGACCAGGACCTCGTCGTGATCGATGCGCACGACGTGGCCAGTGACGACCTCGCCCTCCTCGAACGGACGCATCGTGGCGTCGTAGTTCGGGACGATCTCCCCGTTGACCTCGAGCAGCAGACCGTCAGAACCGTCGACGATCTTGGCTGTTGGGTTCTCCATCACTGTGCTCACCGGGCGAAAGCGTAGCGCAGGGGCGGTTTCCGACCGTGCGCGGCTGTCGCGGCGCCTGCGTATGATCGCCCTGATGGCAGTCCGCGCCACCAAACGTGGGGCGCAACGCACGCCGCTCGGCGGCGACTGCGATGTGCTCATATGCGGCGCCAGCTTCGCCGGGCTGACGCTCGCGCGTGAGCTCGAGGGGGCAGGCGCCCGCGTGCTCATGCTCGATCGCTACGAGATCGGCGAGCGCGCGACGTCCGCGTGCGCGGCCCCGACCGAGTGGCTCGAGCGGCTCGGGTTGCGTGAGAGCGTGCGCCAGAGCTTCGGCGAGCTCGTCATGCACATCCCCAGCGGGTCGGTGCGCTGGGCGCTGCCGTTCACCTTCTCGACCTTCGACTACCGCCAGCTGTGCGCGCTGCTGCGTGACGGCTGTCGCTCGACCGAGTTCGACACCGCGACGGTGGAGAGCATCGAGACCGGGCCGCTGCACCGCGTGCGTACCGATCGCGGTGAGCTGCGGGCGCCGCTGGTGATCGACGCGCTCGGTTGGCGACGGGTGCTCTCCAATCGCGAGCCGATCCAGCCACCGGCGGCGCGACTGTCGCGCGGGCTCGAGGTCCACCCCGGCGGCTGCGGCTCCGAAATGGAGATGTGGCTGGATCCGCGCTACGTGCGCGCGGGCTACAGCTGGAGCTTCCCGGCCGACGGCGAGCTGCGGATCGGCGTCGGCTCCTTCGAGCCGCGCGACCACGTCAAGGATGCGACCGTGGCGCTTGCCGGAGACCTCGACGCGGAGGCCGTGCGCTTCCAGGGAAACTGGATCCCGCACAAGCTGCGCGCGGCGACCGAGGACGGCGTCTTCTTCGTCGGCGACTCCGCGGGACACTGCCTGCCGCTGACGGCCGAGGGGATCCGGCCCGCCTTCTATTTCGCGCTCGCGCTCGGGCGCGAGCTGCGCCACGTCCTGGCGGGCCGCGCCACCCGCGAGCAGGCGCTCGAGCGCTACAGCGCGTTCAGCTCGCAGCACGCCTGGCAGTACGCCTGCATGCTCGGCGCGCAGCACCTCGTCGGGCGGATGACGGCAACGGCGGCGCTGCGTGCCGCGGTGCGCTTCGTCGGCGTTCCGGCGGTCGGGCGCTGGGCCTTCCGCCACTATCTCTCGATCATGCCGCCCTCGGTCGCGGCATCGCGCCTGCCCGCCGTCAGCGCCCCGTCGCCAAGCGCCGCCCCCGCGCTCGCGAGCTTCGCGACCGGCGCCACCTAGCGGACCCGGCGGCACGCGGCCGCTATGTTGCGGCGCGTCATGGCGAGCCAGGAGAGGAGCGAGGAGGCCGGTCGCGGCGTGATGCTGCTGATCGCCGGCACCATGTTCATGGAGCTGCTCGACGGCACGATCATCTCCACCGCGGCGCCGGCGATGGCGCGCTCCTTCGGCGTCAGCGCGCCGCAGATGGCGATCACCATCACGGCCTACCTGATCACCCTTGCGGCGCTGATCCCCCTCAGTGGCTGGCTCGCCGACCGCTTCGGCTCGCGCACCATGTTCGTCGCCGGGATCGCCGTGTTCACCGTCGCCTCGGGCCTGTGCGCGACCACCCACTCGCTGGCCGAGCTGACGGCGCTGCGCGTGCTGCAGGGCGCCGGCGGGGCCACGATGGTGCCGATCGGTCGGATGGTGGTGCTGCGCGTGACCGGCAAGGGCGCGCTCGTGCGCGCGATGGCGTTTTTGACCTGGCCGGCGCTGGTCGCGCCGATCGCGGCGCCGCTCGCCGGCGGCGCCCTGACGACGTATCTCTCCTGGCGCTGGATCTTCGTGATCAACCTGCCCCTCGGCGTGCTCGCGCTCGCCTGCTCGCTGCGGCTGGTGCCGCAGATCCGCGGCGCCGAGCGCGAGCGGCTCGACTGGGGCGGCTTCGTGCTGACGACGATCTGCCTGGTCGCGGTTGTCGTCGGCTGCGCGGCACTCGGGGCGCCGAAGGTGCGCTGGGTGGAGGTGGTGGTCGCGGTGGCGGTCGCGGCGGGCGTGGGCGTGGCGGCGGTCCGCCACCTGCTGGGAGTGCCCGAGCCGCTACTTGACCTGCGCCTCTTCCGGGTGTCCACCTTCCGGATGTCGAACACCAGCGGCTCGATCAACCGCCTGACGATCCAGGCGATGCCGTTCGTACTGCCGCTGCTCTTCCAGGTCGGCTTCGGCTGGACGCCGGTCAAGTCCGGCGCCGTCGTGATCGCCCTCTTCGGCGGGAATCTCGGGATCAAGCCGGCGACGACGTGGATGCTGAACCGCTTCGGCTTCCGCGCGGTGATCGTCGCCGCCAACTGGGTCGCCGCCGCGACGATGGTCGCGTGCGGGCTGTTCAGCGCGCAGACGTCGCTGGTGGTGATCATCGCGGTGCTCGTGGTCAGCGGCGCCGCCCGCTCGAGCGGTTTCACCGCCTACAACACGATCATCTTCGCCGACATCGACCCCGATGACATGCGCCATGCCAACACGATCGCCTGGACCTCCTTCCAACTGGCGGTGGCGGTCGGCGTCGCGCTGGGAGCGGTCGCGGTGCGGGTCGGCGCCTGGGCGGCGCCGGCGATCGGCGGCGGCAGCGCCACGCCCGCCTACCGCACCGCGTTCCTGATCTTGGCGCTCGCGACCTTCGTCGCGGGAGCACAGGCGCTGCGCATCCATGGCGACGCCGGCGGTCAGCTGCTGCGCAACCGTCGCGCCGTCGCGCCCTCGCGCTCGAGCTGAGGCGCTCGGGCGGAGCGGACGGGGCGTTCTCGTAGGGCGGGGTTTCGCGTGCTACTTCGCGGCGAGCCAGTTGGGCCCGACACCGACGTCGACGGCCAGCGGCGGGTCGAGCTCCCAGGCGCCGGTCATCTCGGACTCGATCAGCCCGCGCAGCTCGTCGACCTCCTCGGGAGGCCCTTCGAAGAGCAGCTCGTCGTGGATCTGGAGGATCAGGCGCGTGCGCATCGGCTCGAGCGCGCGGGCGCAGCGCACCATCGCGACCTTGATCACGTCGGCGGCGGTCCCCTGGATCACGGTGTTGACCGCCAGGCGCTCGCCCAGTGAGTGCTGCTGGCGGTTGCGGGCGCGAAGCTCCGGGATCTGGCGGCGACGGCCGTAGAGCGTCGTCACGTAGCCCTGCTCGATGGCCTGCTCGATCGTGCGGTCGATCCACTCGCGGACCTTCGGGAAGCGCTCGAAATAGGTGGCGATGAAGACCGCGGCCTCCTCGCGCGGGATCTGCAGACGGTCGGCGAGGCCGAAGTCCGTGAGCCCGTAGACGATCCCGTAGTTGACCATCTTGGCCTTCGAGCGCATGCCGGCGTCGAGCTCCTGCGGCTCGACCGCGAAGACCTGGCAGGCGGTCGCGGTGTGAACGTCCTCGCCGGCGCGGAAGATCTCCTTGAGCACGGGCTCATCGGCGAGCTGGGCGAGGATCCGAAGCTCGACCTGCGAGTAGTCGGCCGCGATCAGCAGGCAGCCCTCGGCGGCGGTGAAGCACCCGCGGATCTCACGCCCGAGCGCGGTGCGGATGGGGACGTTCTGGAGGTTGGGGTTGGTCGAGGAGAGCCGCCCCGTGGCGGCGACCGTCTGCACGAAGGTCGTGTGCAGGCGCGAGGCCTCATCGACCTGGCTCGGGAGCGGCTCAAGGTAGGTCTTGACGAGCGTCGAGAGCTCGCGCCAGCGCTCGATCAGCGCCACGATCGGGTGCTCGTCGCGAATCGCCGCGAGGACCCGGGCATCGGTCGAGAAGCCGGTCTTGCCGCGGCGCTTGCGCGAGAGCGCGAGCTTGTCGAAGAGGATCGCCCCGAGCTGCTGGGGCGAACCGATCAGGAACTCCTCCCCCGCCGCCTCATAGACCGCGCGCTCGAGCCGCGCCACCTCGTCCTGGACGCGCTCGGTGATCGCCGCGAGCGCATCGAGATCGAGCGTGATCCCGATTTCCTCCATCGCGCGCAACACCGCGACCAGCGGCAGCTCGACCTCGCTGAGCAGGCGCCCGAGCTCGCGCTGCTCGATCTCGGGACGCTGGGCGGCCGCCAGCGCGGCGGTCGCGGCGGCCTCCCAGGCCGCGGGCTCCTCGAGCCCGGGGTCGATGCCGCGGTCCTCGCAGAGCTCACGCAGCGGATAGCCGCGCCGGGCGGGATCGAGCAGGTAGCCGGCGATCAGGGTGTCGAAAGCGAGCGTGTCGGGCACGATCCCCAGGGCCTTCGCGTCATGGACCACGAGCGCGCGCGATCCGAGCGCCGCGAGCACCTCGGCGGGCCCGTTGCAATCGCCGACGAGGACCTCATCGCCGGCGGCGACGCCGAAGCGCCAGGGGCCGCCGTCGCCGAAGAGCGCCCCCTCGGGAACGTCCGGCGCGCGCACGGCGAGCGCCGCCTCGTCGCCCTTCGCGAGGCGCGCGAGCGCGGCCTCGCGCACGGTGGCGCGCGGCGTGGCGGGCGACTCGGCGGAGGCGCCGTTGAGGGCCGGAACCTCGACGAGCGCCTCCTCGAGGCGCCGTAGCGGGTCGCGCAGCTCGTAGCGGCGGAAGGTCGAGCGCAGCTCCGCCAGGTCCGGCCGCGCCGCCAGCACGTCGCTGAGTGAGACCTCCAGCGGCAGATTGCGCTGCATCGTCGCCAGGCGCTTGGAGATCAGCGCGTTGTCGCGGTGGGTGACGAGATTCTCGCGCCGCTTGACGCCGCTGACCTCCTCGGTGCGCTCGAGCAGCTGCTCCAGCGAGCCGAAGTTCTGCAGCAGCTCGGCGGCGGTCTTCTCGCCGATCCCGGGGACGCCGGGGATGTTGTCGGAGGTGTCGCCCTTGAGCCCGTAGAAGTCGGGGATCTGCTCGGGGGCGATGCCGTAGCGCTCGATCACGGCGGCGCGGTCGTAGCGCTTGGTCTCGGTGATCCCACGCGCCGTCGCCATCACGCTGACGAGGCCCTGCTCGTCGATCAGCTGGAAGGCGTCGCGGTCGCCGGTGACGATCGAGACGGCGATCCCCTGCTCGATCGCCTGCTGGGCCAGCGTCGCGATCACGTCGTCGGCCTCGAAGCCCTCAAGGCGCGCGTTGCGGTAGCCGAAGGCGTCGACCAGCGGCTCAAACGCCGGCCATTGCTCACGCAACAGATCCGGGCGCGAGCGCCGCTGCGCCTTGTACTCGGGATAGGTCTCGGTGCGTCCCGAGGTGCCGGCGTCCCAGGCGACGACCGTGGGCGTCATGCCGTACTCGGTGATGAGCTTGACCAGCATCGAGGCGAAGCCGAAGATCGCGTTGGTCGGCTCCCCGGTCGAGGTCGCGATCGATTCCGGCAACGCGAAGAAGGCTCGGTAGACGAGGCTGTTGCCGTCGATCAGGAACATCGCTGGGACTGGTTCAGGCAATGCGCTTGACCCTAGCGCGGCGGGGGTAGGGTTCGCTGTGATGCGCGTGTGTGTCAGCGGGGGCAGCGGCCTGATCGGCAGCCGGGTGGTCGCCGCGCTGCGGGAACGCGGCGATGAGGTGACGGTCCTGAGCCGCTCGGGCTCAGGCGGCGCGGTCGCCTGGGACCCGCTCAGCGGCCCCGCGCCGGCGTCGGTGCTCGAGGGCGCAGACGCCGTCGTCAACCTCGCGGGCGAGCCGATCGCGCAGCGCTGGACGCCCGCCGTACGCGAGGCGCTCCGCGTGAGCCGCGTCACCGGCACCGCCAACCTGATCGCCGGCATCGAGGCGCTCGAGCAGCGCCCGCGCGTGTTGGTGAGCGCCAGCGCCGTCGGCTATTACGGCGACCGTGGCGACGAGATCCTGACCGAGGGCTCGCCGCCCGGCGATGACTTCCTCGCCGGCGTGTGCTCGGAGTGGGAGAACGCGGCGATGGCGGCGGAGCCGCTGGGCCTGCGCGTATGCGTGCTGCGCACCGGCGTCGTGCTCGATCGCCAGGGCGGCGCGCTCGCGAAGATGCTGCCCGCCTTTCGCCTCGGCGTCGGCGGGCCGGTCGCCGGCGGGCGCCAGTACATGTCCTGGATCGCGCTCGCGGACCTCGTCGGCCTCTATCTCTCGGCGATCGACGATGAGCGCTACAGCGGTGCCTTCAACGCGACCGCGCCCGCGCCGGTGCGCAACGCCGAATTCTCGCGTGCGCTGGGGCGTGCGCTTCACCGGCCCGCGGTGGCGCCCGTGCCGGGGCTCGCGCTGCGGCTGATGTACGGCTCGATGGCGACGATCGTCACCGCGAGCCAGAACGCGGTGCCGGCGCGAGCGCTCGCGCTCGGCCACGAGTTCGCGCTCTCCTCGCTTGACGAGGCGCTCGCGGCCGCGCTCAGTTGATCGGCCGCACGAGCACGAGCGTGCCGCCCGGGCCGGCGCGGTAGCCATCGAAGCGCGCCAGCGACGTATCGCCCTGCGCGTTGAACGTGTAGGAGCCGAGCACGCCGTCACGGGCGCCGAGGCGGTTGAAGAAGGCGCCGATCACGTTCTGGCGGCGAGCACCGAAGCGCCCCGCGAGCTTGATCGAGCGCAGGACATCGCTCATCGCCTCGTAGCCGTAGAGCACGTAGGCGTTCACCGCGGCGCCGGGGAAGGCACTGCGGTAGCGGGCGAACACGGCCTGCGCGGCGGGCGGATACTGGTCGGGCTCGAGCATCGGGCTCGTCACGTAGGTGGCGCTCGCGGCGGGGCCCAGGCCCGCGAGGAACGACGGCGTCGCGAGCGTGCTGGCGGCGAAGAGCTTGAGCTTCGGCAGCTTCGCGTGGAGCTCCTGGAAGAGGGCGTCGGCGCCGGCGTTGGGCGCGGCACCGAGCAGCACGCCGTCGGCATGGGTGGCCGCGATGCTCGCCGCGAGCTGCGCGTAACGCGCCGGCGAGCTCACCGATTGGGTCGAGACCTTCGTCTGGCGTCCGGCCAGGGTGATCTTCGCGGCCGGGGCGTCGGCGGCCACCAGGTGCGCGATCCCGGAGTCAAAGGGCGGATATTCGGCGTCTGAGACCACGTCGAGCCGGCTCACGCCGAGCGAGCGCATGTAGCTCAGCATCGCCTTGGCCTCGACGGTGTCGGCGGGGACCAGGCGGGCGAAGGTGCGAGTGCCGTTGGGATACCAGCGCGAGGGGCCGCCCTTGGGCGCGACCGAGCTCGAGTCGGTGAAGCCGCTGTAGCTCGAGCCCGGGCTCAGCTGGAGGATCCCGTTCTCGTTGTTGAGCGGCAGCGAGAGCGCCGTCGAGGGCGAGTAGAGGTCGCCGATGTAGGCGATCGTCGAGAGATCTGAGGCCGCGGAGTGGGCGGAGTCGGCGGTCTGGCGGCTCGTTGACGGGGTGACCGGGGAGACGATCCGCGGGTCTGCGACGCCGTCGAGCTCCTGGATCGAGATGTGGAGCTGACCGACGTGTCCACGTGCCTGATAGAGCGCCAGCTCCTCCCCGTTGGCGATGCTCGTCCCGATGGTGCGGTCGGGCCCGAGCAACGGCAGGTCGGTGTAGACCGTCAGCGTGGTGGCGGAGAAGGCGTTGTTGCCGCCCTCGACGACGCCGCTTGAGCCACAGCCCGCGAGCAGCGCCACGAGCGCCAGCGCCAGCGCGGCCGCGCGGGCGCGCGGGCGCGCCGGGCGCGCCGGACGGCGGCGGCGCGCGGCACTCATCGGAGCCTGATCCTCTGGCCGAACACGAGCGCCCCGGCGGAGTTGACGCGGTAGCCGTCGAAGGCCGTGAGCGAGCTGTCGCCGTTGCCATCGATGGTGTAGGTGCCGATCACGCCGCCCGCCGTACCCGAGCCGATACGGCCGAGGTGGTGGAAGAAGACGTCGAGCAGCCGCTGGTGGTCGGTCGTGAAGCGGCCGGTGAGCCTGATCGCGTTCAGCACGTCCTCCATCGCCGCGTAGCCGTAGAGCGCGTAGACGGTCGCCGTCGAGTGAAAGCGGCGGTAGTACGCGTGAAAGACCGCCTGCGCCGATGCAGGGTACTGGCGGCGCTCCAGCATCGGGCTGGTGACGTAGGTCGAGCCGGCCGCGGGGTAACAGAGCACCGTCGCGCCCGCCGGCCCCGAGCAGCTCGCGCCGGCGGCGGCGATGCCGTCGAGGAAGGCGGGCGTCGCCAGCGTCGCCGGGGCGAACAGCTTCGCGTGCGGGAGCTTGGCGTGGAGCTCCTGCCAGAGCGCGACCGCGCCCACGCTCGCGGTGCCGCCGAAGAGCACCGCATCGGGACGCAGGGCCGCCACACCGGAGACGATCGGCGCGTAGCCGCGGGGCTCGGTGTTGGTGCCGGTGTCGATGTTGGGCAGCTGACCGACGACCGCTATCCCCGCCGCGGGCGCGTCGTTGGCGACGAGCTGCGCGATCGCCGCATCGAATACGGAGACGTCGCCGAGGACATAGAGCCGCGTGACGCCCAGGGACGCCATGTAGCTGACGATCGCCTCCGCCTGCTTGACGTCGGAGGGAATCATGCGCGCGAAGTCGTTGCTGCCGTTGGGCGCGTGAAAACGCGCCGGGTCGCCCTTGCCGTCGGCCGGATCGGGGTCGGTGAAGCCGACATAGGGGCTCCAGGGACTGACCTGGAGGATCCCGCCGGGGCTGAGCGCGGGCAGCGACAGCGCCGTCGCGGCAGAGTCGAAGTCGCCGATGTAGGCGACCGCGCTCGCCGCCGAGGAGACCACCTGCGCGTTGGCGGCCGTCAGGTCCTGGCTCCACTGCCCGGTCGTCGGATTGGAGTCAGCGAGCGGGTGGAAGTAGACGTGGAAGCTGCCGCGGTGGCCGCCGCGGCCGTAGCGCACGGTGTGGCCCCACTGCTCGAGCGCGAGCCGGGCTCCGTTCTCGATGCTCTGCTGCTGCGCCACGCTCTGGCGCGCGCCGGTCGCTCCCGTCGCTCCGCTCGGTCCGTCGACGGAGAGGTCGCTGTAGACGGTCAGCGCTCCCGGCTGGGTGCTGTGAGCACCGGAGCCGGCCCCTGCGCCACCGCCCGAGCCGCCGCACCCGGCCACCGCCATGGCGAGTGCGCACGCCACCCCGGCGGCAGCCATGCGATGTTGGGGCAAACGGAGGCTCCAGACTTCGTGATGAGCGCAGCGCGCGGGCGACCCTCCCGCTGGAGTTTCGCGATTCTAGTGCCCGCCGTCGCGCGAGCTGCCACCCGGCAGGTAACGCATGACGATGCGGCCGGTGGCCCCGAGCATGATCACGACCAGCGCCAGCAGGCCCGAATCGAGGCCGCTGTAGCCGATCGACCACAGCACGATCCAGATCACGAGGCCGGCGGTTGTCGCGAACACGAGTCCCATCTGCGCGCCGCGATTCTATGCGACCGGTGGACGGCCGGGTGCGGCGAGCTGTGCGATCGCCGCCAGCGCGCGCCGGCGGGCGACGCCCGCGCGCTCGCGCCTGACGCTGCGTGCAGTCTGTCTTGACAGGGCAGCGGACCTCGGTTAGACATAATTGAGCGCCAGGGTCGTGGGGAGTCTCGACGCCGCGCGCGACCCGGAACCAGCGTGACGCGCGCGCCCACGGCGCGCACGAGAGGAGAACAAGCATGGCTAGGAAGAAGGTCGTCGACACGATCCTGCCGACCACCATGGTCGGCAGCTATCCGCGACCGCACTGGTTTAACAACCAGCTCGACGGGCGCGACATCCGTGTCGCGTTCAAGAACGTCGATCACCACGAGGGCTACGAAGATGCCACCGCCTCGGCGATCCGCGATCAGGAGGACGCCGGCATCGACATCGTGACCGACGGTCAGATGAGCTACGACGACTACGTCGGCGTGATCGGCTCGTTCTGCTGGTACATGTACGAGCGCATCGGCGGCTTCCAGCCCGCGAAGGAGCCCCACCCCTCCGAGATCGGCGCCGCCGTGCGCACCAAGGAGGTCGAGCTGCTCGCCGACTGGGGCGGCGTGATCAACGACGGCCCCGTCACCCGCGGCCCGATCCGCCTCACCGACCTCTACAAGATCGCCTCGGCCCACGCCAAGAAGCCGCTCAAGGTGTCCGTCGGCGCCGGACCGATCAACCTGGCCTGGCACGTGCACTTCCAGCACTACAAGGACGCGCGCGAACTCAGCTACGCGCTGGCGCCGATCTTCAACGCCGAGATGAAGGAGCTGGTCGCCGCGGGCGCCGATTACCTGCAGATCGAGGACCTCGGCGCCTGGCTGCCGCTCTTCACCGGCAACGACGAGGACTACAAGTGGATCGGTGACGTGATCGCGCAGTGCGTCGACGGCGTCGACGCCAGGATCGGCTGGCACTTCTGCTTCGGCAACGCCTGGGGCAACGCGCTGTCGGGGATCTTCCCCACCGGCTACGCCACCGTGCTGCCGTACTTCTACGACGTGCCGATCGACGAGTTCGTCCTGGACTTCGCCAACCGCGAGATGGTCGACGTCGACCTGCTGAAGTCGCTGCCCGAAGACAAGGACGTCCAGATCGGCGTGCTCGACATCCGCACGATGCAGATCGAGTCGCCCGAGCAGGTCGCCGATCGCATCCGCAAGGTCATCAACGTGATCTCGCCCGAGCGCGTCACCCTGAGCACCGACTGCGGCATGAAGCCGCTGCCGCGCATCGTCGCGAAGATGAAGCTCAAGGCGCTCGCCGACGGCGCCGCGATCGTCCGCGCCGAGCTCTAGCTCTCGAGCGCCAGCGCCTGCGCGAACTCGCCGACGAGGCCGCCCACCGCGGCGGCCGCGTCGGTGGCTTCGCCGGCGGCGCGGACCAGCCGCGAGCCGACGATCACGCCGTCGGCGCCGGCCTGCGCGGCGGCCAGCGCCTGCTCGGGGGTCGAGATCCCGAACCCGAGCGCGACGGGAACGCTGGTGTGGGCGTGGGCGCGCGCCAGCAGCGGTGAGAGCGTCTGCGAGCCGCTCGAGCCGCGCTCGCCCGTCGTCCCGGTGACCGAGACGACGTAGAGGAAGCCGCGCGCGGCGGCGCCGATGCGCGCGAGACGCTCGTCGGTCGTGGTCGGAGCCACGAGCGGCACGAGCGCCACCCCGGCGGCCTCGGCCGCCCGCGCGATCGCCTCGGACTCCTCCTGCGGCAGGTCGGGGACGATCAGCCCGCTGACCTCGCTGTGGGCCAGGCGAGCCATGAAGACCTCGATCCCGCGGGCGAGGACGACGTTGGCGTAGGTCATGACGATCACCGGCAGTGAGCGCGAGAGCGCGGCGGCGACCTCGAGCACGCCGCTGACGCTCGCGCCGGCGGCGAGCGCGCGCGTCGCCGCGTCGTGGATCACGGGTCCGTCCGCGAGCGGGTCGGAGAAGGGGACGCCGAGCTCGAGCAGGTCCGCGCCGGCCGCCGCCGCCGCCTCGCCGGCGCGCAGCGAGGCCTCGAGGTCGGGGAAGCCGCCCATCAGATAGGGCATCAGCGCCGCGCGCTTGCCGGCGCCCGCGAAGGCCGCGGCGATCCGCTCCTCCCCCGCCGTGCTCAAGCGATTTCTCGCAGCGCCAGCACCTCGGCGAGATCCTTGTCGCCGCGGCCTGAGAGACACAGCAGATCCAGCGTTCCGCCCGGGTTGGCGAGCGTCCACGCGAGCGCGTGGGAGGACTCGAGCGCCGGGATGATGCCCTCGGCGCGGGCGACGAGCACGAAGGCGTCGAGCGCCTCCTCGTCGGTCGCCGCGACGTAGGTGGCGCGGCCGCTGTCGCGCAGGAACGCGTGCTCGGGGCCCGAGCCCGGATAGTCGAGCCCGGCCGAGACCGAGTGCGCCTCGAGGATCTGTCCGTCGGCGTCGGCGAGCACGGCCGACAGCGAGCCGTGGAGCACGCCCGGGCGCCCGCCGACGGTGAGCGGCGCGCCGTGGCGGCCGCTGGCGATGCCCTCGCCGGCCGCCTCGACGCCGATCAGCTCGACGTCTGCGTCGTCGATGAAGACCGCGAAGGTCCCGATCGAGTTGGAGCCACCGCCGACGCAGGCGATCACGCGCGAGGGCAACCGGCCCGTCCGCTCGAGCAGCTGCGCGCGGGCCTCGTCGCCGATCGTGCGCTGGAGCTCGCGGACGATCGCCGGGTAGGGCGCCGGCCCCACCACGCTGCCGATCACGTAGTGGGTGGTGGCGACGTTCTCGACCCAGTCGCGGATCGCCGCCGAGGTCGCCTCCTTGAGCGTGCGGGCACCGGCTCCCACGGGCGCCACACGCGCGCCGAGCAGGCCCATGCGCTGGACGTTGGGCTGCTGGCGGCGGATGTCCTCCTCGCCCATGTAGACGACGCAGTCGAGGCCCAGGAGGGCGCAGGCGGTGGCCGTCGCGACGCCGTGCTGGCCGGCGCCGGTCTCGGCGATGATCCGCGGCTTGCCCATGCGCCGAGCCAGCAGCGCCTGCCCGAGCGCGTTGTTGAGCTTGTGCGAGCCCGTGTGGTTGAGGTCCTCGCGCTTGAGGTAGATCGGCCGTCCGGCGAGCTCGCCGAGCGCCCGCGCCTCATACAGCGGCGTCGGACGCCCCGCGAAGTCGCGCAGCAGCAGCGACAGCTCGGCCCTGAAGTCCTCGGCCGCCCAGGCGTCGAGCCACGCGGCCTCGAGCTCGACGAGGGCCGGCATCAGCGTCTCCGGCACGTACTGGCCGCCGTAGGGGCCGTAGCGGTGCGCCAGTGGGCTCACGCGACGCGGGTCTCGGCCGCTTCGAAGAAGGCCTGCATGCGGTCGGGATCCTTGATCCCGGGGGCCGCCTCGACGCCGCTTGAGACATCGACGGCGAACGGAGTCGTGGCCTCGATCGCGGCGGCGACGGATCCGGCGTCGAGGCCGCCGCCGACGATCAGCGGCCGGCGCGTGCGGCGCGCCGAGACCAGCGACCAGTCAAAGGCCTGCCCGGTGCCGCCGCGCTCGCCGGCGCGGTAGCCGTCGAGCAGGTGGAAGTCGGTGTGGAAGCGCTCGAGGTCGCGCAGCGTGAAGAGACCCTGCACCGGCGCTGCCTTGATCGTGCGCGCGCCCGTTCGCCGCGCCACCTCGGTGGCGTAGGCGGGGCCCTCGTCACCGTGCAGCTGCACGAGCGTCAGGCCGACGCGCTCGCTGGTCTGGACGACCTCGGCGAGCGGCGCGTTGACGAACACCCCGGCGACCTCCACGCGCCGGCGCAGGGCGGCGCCGATCGCCTCGGCCTCGGCGAGCTCGCAGCGCCGTGGCGAGCCCTCGTAGAAGACCATCCCCACGGCCCAGGCGCCGAGCTCGGTGGCGAGCTCGGCGTCCTCGAGCCGGGTCAGGCCGCAGATCTTCACGCGCGTCGAAGGCATCTCCACAAGCTAGCGACTGCCGGCGCCGGGACGCGTCGAGCGTGTCTGCGAAAGACGATGCGCCGCGGGACGATCGCGGAGGCGCTCTATGAGGAGGGCAGCTCGTCGGGCCGCGTGCCGAGCCTGACGGTGATCGTCAGGTGCTGCTTGCCGCGCACGATCGACAGCGTCACGCGCTGGCCCGGGCGATCGGCCAGGATCTCGTTCTCGAGCTCCGTCGCGCCGGTGACGCGGTGGCCGTTGATGGCGGTGATGATGTCGCCGCCCTCCTCGACCTGGGTCAGGCCGTCGGGCAGCGTCGTGAGCAGGTCGCCGGCGCGCAGGCCGGCGCGCGCGGCGGGCGAGCCGCTCTGGATCGTCTGGATCAGGGCGCCGTAGCTCGAGTGCAGGTGCAGCGTCGAGAGCGCCGGATCGACGTCGATGGTGGTGATCCCGAGGTAGCCCTGGATGACCTTGCCGGTCTTCTCGATCTGGGGGATCACGGCGACCGCCGTGTTGATCGGGATCGCGAAGCCGATGCCGACGCTGCCGTTGCCGCTGGTCCCCGTCTGGATCTGAGAGTTGATGCCGATCACCTGACCTTGCGCGTTGATCAGCGGTCCCCCGGAGTTGCCGGGGTTCAGCGGCGCGTCGGTCTGGATCACGTTGTCGATCTCGAAGTTGTTGGGGGCCTGGATCGAGCGCTGCAGAGCCGAGACGACGCCGGTCGTGAGCGAGCGCGGCAGACCGAACGGGTTGCCGATCGCATACGTCGGATCGCCGACCTGGACGGTGCTCGAGTCTCCGAGCGGAAGCGGCACGAGCGCCAGGCCGTCGGGGTTGACCTTCAGCAGCGCGAGGTCGTCATCGGGGTCCTTGCCGATCACCTTGGCGGTGACCGTCTGGTTGTTGGCGAAGGCCACGGTGATCTTCACGGCGCCGCTGATCACGTGGGCGTTGGTGAGGATCGTGCCGTTGGTGCTGATCACGAAGCCCGAGCCCGTGTTGATGCCCTGGCTGGTCGTCGGGAAGAGCTGGAACGGCGACTGCGACTGCTCGATCACCGTCGCCGTGACGTAGACGACTCCGGGGGCGTCGCGCTGATAGATCGCGCGCGCGGAGAGCTGCCCGCGCGCCTGGCCGCCGGTCGGGTTGCTGGAGGTCTCCTCGACGATCGTCCTGCGCGTCGTGTTGCCGACGCCCGCGAGCAGCATCACGGCGGCGACGACGGCGCCGCCGAGGAGGGCGGCGAGGAAGGGCGAGGAGATCAGCTTTCGCATGCGCGGCACCGCAGTTTGACCTCAGGCGCTCAATCGGCGCTAAAGCGACTGCGCCAGCAGGTCCGCAAGCGCCTGCTGGGGATCGGGATCGCGCATCAGGCGCTCACCGAGCAGGGCGCCGTGAACTCCGCGCTCGCGCAGCCGGCGCAGCTGCGCGGGTGAGCTGAGGCCCGACTCGGCGACGACGATCGCACGCTCGGGCATCAGCTCGAGCAGCGCGAAGGTGCGCTCGAGGTCGACGCTGAAGTCGCGCAGGTCGCGGTTGTTGACCCCGATGATCTGGGCCCCGGCGTCGGCGGCGATCTCGAGCTCGCCCGCGTCGTGGACCTCGACGAGGACATCGAGGCCGCGGCCCAGCGCCTCCTCGTGCAGGGCGGCGAGCGTCGCCGGCTGCAGCGCCGCGACGATGAGCAGCACCGCGGAGGCGCCGGCCGCGGCGGCCTCGGCGAGCTGGTAGGGGTCGACGATGAAGTCCTTGCGCAGCAGCGGCAGCGTGCAGGCGTCGTGGGCCTCGCGCAGATCCTCGAGCGACCCGTCGAAGTTGCGCTCCTCCGTCAGCACCGAGACGGCCGCGGCGCCGCCGCGCTCGTAGGCGGCGACGATCTCGCCGACGCTCGATCCGGCGCGGATCTCCCCCGCCGAGGGGGAGCGGCGCTTGTGCTCGGCGATGATCGAGAGGCCCGGCGCGGCGAGCGCGTCGCGGAAGGCGTGCGGGGGTCGCGTGCTCGCGGGTGCAAGCTGCTCCTGCGGGACGGCGCTCCGGCGTCGTTCGAGGTCGGCGCGGGTGCTCGCGAGGATGTCGCCCAGAACGCTCATGAAGCCTCCTGGGTGGCCGCCACGAAGCGCTCGAGCGCCGCAGCGGCGGCGCCGGTGTCGACCGCCTCGCGCGCCAGTTCGAGCGCGTCGATGAGCGTCTCCGCGGCGCCGGCGGCGTAGATGGCCGCGGCGCCGTTGATCAGCGCGAGCTCGCGCGCGCCGCCGCGCTCACCGGCGAGCACGGCGCGGCTCACCTGCGCGTTCTCCTCGGGCGTCCCCCCCGCCGGCGGCTCGCCGGCGCGCGGGTCGACGCCGAGCTCCGCCGGGGTCACGGTGTAGGCAGAGATCTCCTCGCCGTTTACCTCGACGATCCGGGTCGGCGCCCCCGAGGAGACCTCATCGAGGCCGTCCTCGCCGGCGACGACGAGGGCACGCTCGACGCCGAGCCGGCCCAGGGCGCCGGCGATCGTCTCCATGTAGCGGGCATCGGCGACCCCGATCAGCTGCCGCCTCGCCCCCGCGGGGTTGGTCAACGGGCCGAGGAAGTTGAAGACGGTCCGCACCCCCAGCTCGCGGCGGACCGGCGCGACCGAGCGCGTGGCGCGGTGGTGGCTGGGCGCGAACATGAAGCCGAAGCCGGCCTGCTCGATGCAGCGCGCGACCGCGGCCGGCTCGAGGTCGATTCGCGCCCCCAGCGCCTCCAGCAGATCGGCCGAGCCCGACAGGCTCGTGGCCGAGCGGTTGCCGTGCTTGGCGACCGCGCAGCCGGCGCCGGCCGCGATCAGAGCGGCGGTCGTCGAGACGTTGAAGCTGGTTCGACCCCCGCCGGTGCCGGCGGTGTCGAGCAGACCTTCGCGGCGCACCTCCACGCGCAGCGAGAGCTCGCGCATCGCGCGTGCCAGGCCGGCGAGCTCATCGACGCTCTCGCCCTTGGTGCGCAGCGCGATCAGGAAGGCCCCGATCTGGACCGCCGAGACGGTGTCGGACATGATCTCGCCGAGCACCGCCGAGGTCTCCTCGAGGCTGAGGTCGCGTCCGGAGGCGACCGCGTCGATCGCCGCGGTGACGCGGTCGTTGGGCGCCAGCTCCATCAGCCGGCGAGGAAGTTCGCCAACAGCGGCATACCCTCGTCGGTGAGAACCGACTCGGGGTGAAACTGGACGCCCTCCGCCGGCAGCTCGCGGTGGCGGATCCCCATCACCACCCCCTCCCCGCGCGCGCTCACCTCCAGGCAGTCCGGCAACTCCTCGCTGACGATCAGCGAGTGATAGCGGCCCACGACGAGCGGGCTCGAGAGGCCCCGGTAGACGCTGCGGCCGTCGTGCTCGATCACGCCGGTCTTGCCGTGCACGGGCTCGTGGCGCACGACGGCGCCGCCAAAGGCCTGGGCCAGGGCCTGGTGGCCCAGGCAGACGCCGAGCAGCGGGATCCCGGCCTGCGGGAAGCGCCTCACGACCTCGAGGGAGATCCCGGCCTCATCGGGGGTGCAGGGACCGGGCGAGACGACGACGCGGTCGACCTCGCGCGCGAGCAGCTCCTCCACGTCGGCCTGGTCGTTGCGCACCACCTCGAGCTCCGCACCGAGCTCGCCGAGGTACTGGACCAGGTTGTAGGTGAAGGAGTCGTAGTTGTCGATCACCAGAACGCGCACGCACCGAGCCTAACCGCCTCGGTGCGCGCGCGCACGCGCCGCTAGGGGACGGGGACCTGCGAGCCGTGGGCGTCCAGCCACATGTCGAAGGACTTCAGGCCCGGGTTCAGGGCGCGGGTGGCGTCGATGTCGCGCACGCCGCAGTACTGATCCTCGAACTCGGTCGTGAACTGGAACATGTTGCCGAGGTCCTCGGCGCCGGGGAAGCCGAAGCCGCGGTAGGCCTCGGCGCTGACGGCGTTGAAGGCGACCGGCTCACCGAGCAGGCGGCTGAAGCCGGCGGCCATCTGCTCTCCGGTGAGGTGCTCGCCGGCGATCGAGACGGTCTTGCCGATGAACTCGGACCCCGCCTTGAAGATGCCGTAGGCGGCGGCGCCGATGTCCTCGGAGGCGATCCCGGCGACGCGGCCGTCGGCGATCGGGAAGGTCAGCGACAGGCTGCCGTCCTCGCCGCGCGCGGGGCCCATCCCGAAGTAGATGAAGTTGTCCCAGTAGAACGAGGTCTGAAGCAGGGTGACCGGCAGCCCGGCGTCGGTGAAGAAGTGGTTGGCCTCGCCCTTGGCGTCGTAGTGGGGGACCTTGTAGCGCTCTCCGAGAGTCGGCATGCGGTCGTCTGAGAGCGGGATGAACTCGCGCGTGTCCTCGAGCGTCGACCAGATCACGTGCGCGACGCCCGCCGCCTTGGCGGCATTGGCCATGTTGGCCGCCTGCGCCATCTCGAGCTCGGGCGAGAAGTGCGCCCAGAAGAAGGTCACGCAGAAGGCGCCGTGCGCGCCGGCGAAGGCCGCTTCCAGGCTCGCCTGGTCGTCGACGTCGCCGGCGACCACCTCGGCGCCGAGCGCCGCCAGCTCCTGCGCCTTCTCCGAGCTCGGATCTCGCGTGATCGCACGCGCCGCAAACTCGCCTGACGGGTCGGCGAGGATCGCTCGCACGAGCCCGCCGCCTTGGGCGCCGGTCGCGCCGACGACCGCTATGACCTTCTTCTCAGCCATGTCCTCATCCTCCTGGTTGGGTGGGCGCCCGCGATGGCGGCGCTCCTACGATCGAGTGCGAATCTCCTGCGCGATCCTCGCGGCGCCGGGCAGGAAGGCGTCCTCCAGCGGCGGGCTGTAGGGCACCGGGCCGTCGGGCGTCGTGATGCGCCAGGCGTCGTCGATGTCGCCGAGCCCGCCCTCGACGGCGACCGAGAGGACCTCCCCGGCCCAGCCGCCCGTGAGCGGGCCCTCCTCGACCACCGCGAGGCGGTTGGTCTTCGACAGCGAGGTCAGGATCGTCTGGGTGTCCAGGGGCCGCAGCGTCTGCAGGTCGATGACCTCGGCCGAGATGCCCTCACCGGCGAGCACCGCCGCGGCCTCCAGACAGTCATCGACGCCCTTCATCGCGCTGACGAGGGTGATGTCGTCGCCTTCGCGCACGACGGCGGCCTTGCCCAGCTCGAGCACGTTGCCGTTCTCGATCGGGCCCTTCTTGGAGTAGAGGCGCTTGTGCTCGAAGAAGAGCACCGGGTTGGGATCGCGGATCGCCGCCTTGAGCAGCCCCTTCGCCGCGGCCGGCGTCGAGGGGGCTACGAGCTTGAGCCCGGGCACGCCCATCAGCCACGAGACCGGCATCTGCGAGTGGATCGCGCCGAAGCGTCCGCCCGCGCCGACGACCGAGCGGATCACCAGCGGCACGCTCTGGCGCCCGCCGGTCAAAAACCAGTACTTGCTCGCCTGGTTGATCAGGCTGTCCATCGAGAGCGCGAGGAAGTCGCCGAACATGATCTCGAGCACCGGCCGCAGGCCGCTGATGGCGGCGCCGTAGGCGGCGCCGGTCATCGCCAGCTCCGAGATCGGCGTGTCGAAGACGCGCTCGGAGCCGTACTTCTCAAACAACCCGGTCGTGACCGCGAACACGCCGCCGGCGGCCGCCACGTCCTCGCCGAAGAGGATCACCGAGGCGTCGGCCTCGAGCTCCTCATCGAGTGCGGCGCGCAGCGCCGCCCGGAATTCCACCGTCTCAGCCATCAAGCCTCCCCTGTGCTGCCGAGCAGCGCCGTGCGGCGACCGCGAGCGCGCGAGAAGATCCCGGCGCCCACGAGCACCATGATGCCCGGGATCCAGTAGTTCCAAGACAGCGCGGCCTGCAGGAACGGCACGGCCGCGACGACCTCGGTGAGCAGAAGCGCCCCGAGCAGGGCGCCGAGGAATGATCCCCGCCCGCCGAAGATGCTCGCTCCGCCCAGCACCACGGCTGTGATGCTCGAGAGCGTGTAGGGGGACCCGACCGACTGATCAGCATTGCCGATTCCAATCTGGCCGGCGAGCAGGATGCCGGCGGCCGCCGCGAACAGGGAGCAAAGTACGAAGGCAAGGATAAGGGTCAGGTTGACCCGGGCGCCGAGACGGTGCGCGCGACTCTCATCAGAGCCGACCGCGCGCAGCTCGAGACCGGCGTGGCTGCGACGCAGCAGCAGCTCGGCGATGACCGTGACCACGATCGCCGCGATGAAGGAGACCGGCATCCAGCCGATCGTCGTGTTGACGGCACCGACGATGTCGGGGCGCAGCTGCCCGCCCTGGACCGGGCGCAGCTGCAGCGCGATGCCCTGGAGCGCGATGTAGACCGCCAGCGACGCCAGCACCGAGGGGACCCGCCCGACCTGGCGCAGGAGCCCGATCACCAGTCCCACGGCCAGCGCCGTTGCGATCACCATCACGATTCCGAGCAGCAGGTCGCCGGTGCCCTGGCCGACGGCCCAGAAGAACGAGACCACGACGACGACCAGGCCCATCAGGGGGCCGACCGACAGGTCGATGTTCCCGGTCATGAGGACGACGAGCTGGCCGAGTCCGACGAAGGCGAGCACGCTCGCCAGGAGCAACGTGTTCTGGACCTCGAAGCTACTCAGGAAGCGGCCGTTGTCGGCCGAGGTGAGGATGCCGACGAGCACGATCAGGATCGCCAACACGACGCTCGGGAGGTAGTCGCCGGAGACGAAGCGCAGCAGGCGCTGCTTGCGCTCGGCCTGCGGCTGGGGCTCGCCGTGGTGCTCGCCGTCGGAGGTCACCGCCGCACCGGTGATGTTCTCCTCGTTGATCTCATCGCCCTCGAGCTCGCGCACGACGCGCCCGCGCGAGAAGACGAGCACGCGGTCGCAGAGCCCCTGGAGCTCGACGGCGTCGGAGGACAGCACGATCACCGCGCGTCCCTCGGCCGCCGCCTCGCGCATCACCTGGTAGAGGTCGATGCGGGCGCCGGCGTCGACGCCGCGCGTCGGCTCATCGGCGAGCAGGACCCGCGGGGCGCCCAGCAGCGCGCGCGCGAACAGCACCTTCTGCTGGTTGCCGCCCGAGAGCGCGGCCACGCCGGTCTCCGGGCTCGGGGTCTTGATCCCCAGGCGGGCGATCTGGCCGGCGACGAGCGGCCGCTCGAGCGCGCGGCGGACGAAGCCGCCGCGGGAGGCCGGTCGCAGCGCGAGCAGCGACACGTTCTCGCGCACCGAGAGGCTGAGCATGACGCCTTCGCGGTGGCGGTCGCCGGGCAGATGGATGACACCGGCGCTGCGCATCCTGGTCGGGTGGCCGAGCCTCAGCTCGCCCCCGTCCAGGCTCACCGCGCCGTGGGCGGAGTGCATCCCGGCGAGGGCGCGCAGGAAGGCGCGCTGGCCGTTGCCCTCGACCCCGGCGAGGCCGATGATCTCACCGGGCCCGACGGCGAGCGAGACGTCGCGGAAGCCCGCGCCGCTGAGCGCGTCGACCTCGAGCATCGGGGAGGCGGCGTGCTCGCCGGCGCCCTGCTTGTCGGGGAAGACCTGGTCGACCGCGCGGCCGATGATCAGGCGCAGGATCTCGCCCTCGGAGATGCCGGTGGCGTCGAAGGTGCCGCGCGTCTCACCGTCGCGAAGGACCGTGATGCGGTCCGCGACGCGCTTGACCTCGGGAAGACGATGGGAGATGTAGACGACCGCGGTGCCCTTGTCGCGGATCGAGCGGATGTTCTGGAACAGTCGCTCGCTCTCGACGCGCGTGAGGGCCTCGGTCGGCTCGTCGAGGATGAGTACCTTGGCGTCGAGCGCCATCGCCTTGGCGATCTCCACGAGCTGGCGGTTGGCGGTGGAGAGGTCGCTGACGCGGTCGGCGGGATCGACCTCGGCGCCGACGGAGGCCAGGTGCTCGCGCGTCCAGCCCGGCGCCTTGGACATCGACGGGCGCTGCGCCGCGGGCATCGCGAAGACCATGTTCTCGAGCACCGTCAGGTCCTCGAGGATCGAGAGGTGCTGGTAGACGATGCCGAGGCCCAGCGCCTGGGCGACGGTGGGAGAGGATGCCTCGAGTGGTTGGCCGCCGATCTCGACCGACCCCGAATCGGGGACGGTCGAGCCGGCTGCCACCGCCATCAGCGTGGACTTCCCGGCGCCGTTCTCGCCCACGAGCGCATGCACCTCACCTGCGTGCACCTCGAAGGTCACGCTTTTGAGCGCGACGACGCCCGGGAACGTCTTGACGACGTCCGCAAGGCGCAGAACGGTTGACGGGGAAGTCACCATTGCTTCGCTGCTAGCTGCTCGACCCGTACGTCTTGATCTGCGCGGGCGTCAGCTTGTTGGAGGGATAGAAGTCCGGCGCGGCCTTCGGGTTGCACTGGTAGCTCTTG
>DASXEZ010000072.1:0-3567 GCA_036489875.1 Solirubrobacteraceae bacterium
CCAACGCGAGCGTGTGCTGCTGTGGTACCTCGAGCAACCGCAGCGCGCGGGCCTCGGCGCCGTCTAGGTCGTCGGCGGCCAGCTCGGCGATCAGCAGGGCCAGGTCGATCGCCGGAATCGCCTGGAGCGCCCCCGACTCCTGGGCGCGTCTCATCTCGCGTGCACCTTCGCTGAGCGCATCCTCGGTTCGACCCAGCAGAGCAAGGGCGTGAATCCGGAAGCCTGCGATCTGGAAATGGGTCATCGAGGGCCAATCGCCCTCCAGGGCCAGCGCGAGATCGGCATGCGCCAGCGCTCGCTCCGGCGACCCGGCAATCACCTCAATCCAGGCCGCGGCCACTTCGGCAAACGTGCGCAGCCTGACGTGCTCGGAGGCGTTCGGAATCGTCAGGAACTCCTCATACGCGGTGCGGGCGGCATCGAAACGATCACTCGTCGCCTCCACCACCGCCAGGTTGGAAAGCGCCCACGCGGTCCCCAACCAGTCTCCGTTGCAGCGGGCCAGCTCGGCCGCCTGGTATGCGTTCCGCCGCCCCTGCTCGATGTCGATGCCCGTCAAAGTGAGGACCATCGCCGACATCCGTAAACAACGGACCTGCGCCTCGACGTCCCCGACAGCCTGCAGCAGAGCCAGCCCGGCCTGGGTGTTGGCGATCGCCCCGGCGTAGTCTCCGGAGAGCATCCCAATCATGCCGGCGCCACAGTGGACAACTGCTCGCCCGCCCGGATCGCCGCCCGGCGTCGCGGCAAGCACCGCAGCGCACGCAGCCCGTCCCTCCTGGAAGTGCTCGGCCAGCACCCAGTGGTTCATCAGGTCCGCGACCATGTCCGTAGCGTCGTCCATGTCGCGCTCCAACGCCCACTCCAGCGCGCGACGCAGATTCGCGGTCTCCTCGTCGATCACCTCGTGCCCATCGGTCTCCAACACCAGCTCATCCGCGGCCGCCGCGAACGCACGGAAGAACACCAGGCGGCGATCCTCGGCCTCATCCTGCTCGGAGTCCAGCCTCAGCAGCTCGAAAGCCTGTTCGCGGATTGTCTCGAGGAACCCCCACCGCTCCGGCCCTCTCGCCGTGACCGCCATGATCAGCCCCTTGGCCTCCAGCGAGTCCAGCAGCCTGCGCACCTCCCCCTCGTCCAACAGAGGCGCCGCGACTGCGTGCGCGCTGGCGACAGTGAAGCCGCCGGCGAACACCGACAGCCACCGCAACAGCTCCTTTTCACGAGCCTCGAGCAGCTGATAGCTCCAATCGAAGGAGGCACGCACCGAGTGGTGTTGCGGCGAGCCGACGTCGGCGGCGATCGTGTCCAGACGACCGCGCCTCGTCAGTCCCTCGGCCACCTCGCTCACGCTCACGGCACCGACGCGGGCGGCCGCAAGGCACAGCGCCAGCGGCAGGCCATCGAGCTGATGGCAGATCCTCGCCACCGCTCTGGCCACGGCGGGAGTCAGGGCAAACCCGGCGTCCGCCGCTGCGGCCCGGTCGACGAACAGCCGCGCCGCGTCCGAGCGCACCACCGCCCCAACCCCACCCCCGGGCTCAGGCAGACTGAGCGGCCCGAGTCGAAACACGTCCTCGCCCGCGATCCCCAACGGCTCTCGGCTCGCAACCAGCGCCCGCAGTCCGGGAGCGCCGTCGAGGAGCTCTCGCACGACACACCCGACCTCTGCCGCCAGATGCTCGCAGTTGTCGAACACGAGCAGTAGGCGCCGCTCGGCGAGATGCTCCAGCAATACCTGCGACGGATGGCGGCCAACGCGCTCGCGAGCACCGACCGCGCGCAACGCCGCGTCGACCAACTCCTCGGCGCTGGCGGCCCCCGCAACTTCGATCACAACAGCCGGAGTGTGCTGTGCAGATGAAACCGCCCGCTTAGCAACCTCGAGCGAGAGCCGGGTCTTCCCGCACCCCCCCGCGCCAGTCACGGTCACCAACCGCGCGGACGCCAACATCCGCTCCACTTCGACAAGCTCGCGCTCGCGCCCAATCAGTAGGCCCCGACTATCCATACTCGACCAGGATCGTCTCAGAAACGGTGACCACGATGGAGAAACCATGCCGACTCTACGCCTGACCCGTGACCGCATCTCTAGTGCAGGCTCGCGCTTCGAGTGAGCAGAAAACACCACCAGGTGGCCAGCATTTGGGCACTGATCTCACCCCGCATACGATCTCGTCGCAGAGTCACTCTCCACTCACCCCGCCGTCGGACGCACAAACCCGTCTCAGCCGGCGAACAGCACTCGGTGCCGGACCATCGCGGACCGCAGCGCTGTCCCAATCCATCACATCGAGTCAGTAACGACGGTTCCCACCGGTGATCCTGGTCAGGCGACCGACGAGTGCTCGGCGCCCGTAGCGATCGTGCGGCTCGCCCAGCCGCGACAAGTGCCCTCGTGGCACAGCACTGTGGGCCGGTTAGGCCTGTACGCCCCGCCTGCCCCGGGAGCAGGCGCTGGCCAGTCGGGACGCTGGTCAACGGGTCATAAGGGTCCGCCCTTGGGTGGCCAGCGCGGGTGCCGGCTCGGCTCAGGGTGCAGCTGTGGATGACGCAAGAGCAGCAGTTGGTGGCGTGAGTCAAGCTCGCGCCTGGGCCGCGCGGGCTGCCGCAGAAATGCTGTCGGTCGGTGATGCCCGCCAGTGAGGTAAGCGAACGGAGTAGTGCTATCGGCGCGAGTTCAACTTGTGCCCAGGGCGACGCTTCTGCCCCCAGAGCGCAACGACCGCTCGGGTCGGCGCCGCTCCGAGTGGAGCGGCGTATTTGGCCGCGTGGATGATGACGGACGTTCACTTGCTTGCGATTCTCGATGCGTGCCCGGACTTCTGCATCGAAACCGAGACCCAGCGGGCGAAGCACCGCCAGGCTGCCCGCCGATGGTGAGACCGTGCCTATGAGACGTCGATGGGGAGTGCGCGTGTGAGCTACCTGACCGATGGCGTGCACCTGTATGAGAACCTCGGCTCGGTCAAGAACTTTGGCTTGGCGGGGGGCAGCTGGCTCACCGTCCGCGACTGCCGCACGGACACCGTGCGGACGATGTGCCAGCTGGAGCACGCCCTGTGCGAGCCCGTCCGCATACGCCCGGCCGCGTCCCATTAGCGCCAACGCCGCCCACACCGCGCGAGCGCTTCCGCGGTGAAAGGAGCCACGCTACCGACGTTGCTGCAATGGGCGTAACGCGGCCACGAGCAGGACGACGGCACCGGAACGTGCTGACCGAGACACGAGCCGCGGCGTTGCTTACGCACGCCGGCGGTCGCGTACGCCATCGCGCGCGCCCTGCTCTCGGCGAGGAGCGCTGCCCAGCGGAGGCGGTCCTCATGATCGCATTCGTCTCGGGGAGCGGCCCGACCCGCGCCATCGCGATGGCGACGGAGGGCGTGTTGGCGGGGCCTGATGTCGGACGAGTGCTTTGCCACCCGGAGGACTCGCGAGCGAGTGCCTTATCCCTTGAGTCCTTGGGCGACGGGGCGACGGGGCGCCGGCCCTGGACTCTGCACCGGCGATTGCGGCGTGAAGCAGGGTCGGCGCGCAGTGGGGCTGGGCTCAATCGGTTTGCCGAAG
>DASXEZ010000127.1:0-4870 GCA_036489875.1 Solirubrobacteraceae bacterium
TGCTCCTCCTTGTCCCGATACCCGAGCAAGAAGCATGACCACAACCAGACGCGTTATGCCGACATACCCACCACCAACATCCCAGCGTGCACAGACTTTCTCGCAGCGCTCGGCATAACGACCATGTCGGCCTAATGGTGGGGAGCGAACCTTCGTCTGACGCCAGCCCGAGCCGCGACGTCGCGCAACCGCACGCGGATCGTCGCCGCCGCACACGGCCGACCTCGTGTCGGACCGCGCAGCACGCAGAACAACGTGCCGACCGGCAACGTGGCCCGCAACTCCATCCATGGGCGCATCTGCTCCCACGCCCAGCGATCCATCCCGACCTCGCGGCGTTTACCGCCCTTCCCAGAGCGGACCAGCACCGCGCCGCGGTCGACATCGAGGTCGGTCTCGGCCAGCGCGAGCGCCTCGCTGATCCGCAGGCCCGCCCGCCAGCGCACCACGATGAGTGCCCGCAGCCGGATCCCATCCGGGCCGTCTCCCGCTGCATGCATGACCGCGACGATCTCATCCACGGTCGGCGGGTCAGCCGGATACCGCAAACCTTTGTTACGCGGAACGCGACCGCGATGAAACCCCGGCAGGGTCGCCGGCGATCGACGCCGGCCCGCGCAGTCCAACTGCGATGAAGCTCCCATGACGCCCTCCTTCGGGACGCAGATCAACGGAGCGCTCCATCATCTCGCTGACGCTCGCATTCATCCACCACTGCCGTCGAGCTGTCACGCATGCTCCGCGACGAACTGAGGTCTTACTCTCGTTGCGCGAGGCAGACGAGTTGGGCGCCCGGGCGCTCTGGAGCGTCGCGAATCTCATTGAGCGCGAATCCGTGTGCGCTGAGGTCTTCGCTCAGTTCCTGGGACTCCCGGAAACGCACGGTGGAGTCAGAGGTGAGTACCGTCCCGTCTCGCTCAAAGGTGTAGATCCAGCGGAACGACACCAGCGGCAGATCGACCTCGGTGACCGTGCACCAGGCCGATACCTTTCCGCCTCCAGCGGCAACGGTGCAGCGTCGGGTCCGCTCCGGAGTCCACGCCCGCCAGGCGTGTCGCTGGGGGTCGCGGGTCTCAAACACCAGCCAGCCGCCAGCTCGCAGCGATCGCTGGCACGCCCGAAGGCAGCGGTCCCACTCCTCGTCCTCGAGAAACACCTGCGCGACGTTGGCGGTCATCGTGATCAGATCGACCGGGCGCCCATCGTAGGCCTCAACGCCACCCACGATCCAACGGACGCGATCAGCAAACGGCTTGTCCCGCGCGATCGCCACCGATGCGGGCGCGGGATCGATCGCGGTGACCTTTCGCCCTTGTCGGGCCATCTGGCAGGCAAGACTCCCGGTGCCGCATCCCACGTCGAGCACCGAGCGGGCACCGACCTCGGCCGCGATCGCCAGATAGAGCTCCAGATCATCACGCTCGCCATCCAGCGCGTCGTAGAGCACGGCCAACCGCGGATCTGCGAAACAGGCATCGACCACCGCTGAAGTCTTCCACGCCTAAACGGCGGGACGTCGGGAGCCACGACCGCGGCCCCACGCGCGCGCTTTCGCTCTCCGCGCCGCGCGACTCGTAGCGCTCGCTCGGCGACGGCTCCGAACTCTCGAGTCAGGGCCGACAGAGCGCTCGCCGACGCCGATGTCGCTCGCGTGCTTGGTTCTCGTAGCGATCGCCCGCAGTGGCGGGAGCGATGCACGCGATACCTATGCAGGAGGCGGCATCTGCCTCTGGCGTGATCGGTGCCGAAGCGGGGAGGATGCGGAAGTCGTGGTCTTCTGGACTGCGGGGTTTTCTCCATCAGGCTGGGTCAGGGTCCGGGGCGCGGTTGGCAGGGGCGGCTGCCGTGTTCGGAGTGGTAAGGTCGGCGCGTTCACACATCCCGGGGGGTCCCTATCGGTAGGGGCTGAGAGGGCGCTTCTTAGCGTCGACCCGCCGAACCTGATCTGGCTCACACCAGCGAAGGGAGGAACCGCAATGCTGCAGCGCAGCACGTTCTCGTCCGACAGCCACTGCCGGACCCAGATGCACATCGCCCGTCGAGGCAGCGTCTCACCGGAGATGCGACGGGTCGCGGAACGCGAGGATCTCTCTGCTGAGGTCGTCCGCGACGAGGTGGCGCGCGGCCGGATGATCATTCCGGCCAACGTGGATCATCGCGCGCTTGACCCGATGGCGATCGGTCTAAAGGCTCAAGTGAAGATCAACGCCAACATCGGCAGCTCACCGACCACGTCCTCGTTGGAGGAAGAGGTCGCAAAGCTCGCACTGGCCCAACGCTGGGGCGCGGACACCGTGATGGATCTCTCCACAGGTAAGCGGATCGATGAGACGCGTGAGGCGATCCTGGCGGCGGCGACCGTGCCGATCGGGACCGTCCCGATCTACCAGGCGATCGAACGCGTCAAAAGCCCCGAGGACCTGTCCGCCGCACTGCTGTTGGAGGTGATCGAGCATCAGGCGCGGCAAGGGGTGGATTACATGACGATTCACGCTGGCGTGCGACTTGAGCATCTCGCGCTTTGCCAGCACCGGGTGACCGGGATCGTGTCGCGGGGTGGGGGTCTGCTTGCGCGCTGGATGGTTCATCACAAGCGTGAGAACCCGCTGTATGACGCGTTTGATCAGATCCTTGAGATATGTCGTGCCTACGACGTGTCGATCTCACTGGGCGATGGGCTGCGACCAGGGTCGATCGCCGATGCTTCTGACGCGGCGCAGTTCGCGGAGCTTGACACGCTCGGCGAGTTGACCCAACGCGCCTGGACGCGAGATGTTCAGGTGATGGTCGAGGGGCCCGGGCACGTTCCGCTCGATCAGCTTGAGCACAACGTCCGCCGCCAGCAGGAGGTCTGCCACCAAGCGCCGTTCTACACCCTCGGGCCGCTGGTGACCGACGTCGCCCCGGGCTATGACCACATCACCAGCGCGATCGGGGCCGCGGTCGTGGGCTGGCACGGCACCTCGATGCTCTGCTACGTCACCCCTAAGGAGCACCTCGGACTGCCCGATCCCGAGGACGTCAAACAGGGCCTGATCGCGTACCGCATCGCTGCACATGCCGCTGACCTGGCCCGTGGGTCCAAGCGCGCCGCCGCGTGGGATCGCGAGCTGTCCCAGGCGCGGTTCTCGTTTGACTGGCGCCGACAATTCGAGCTCTCGATCGATCCAGACACCGCACGCGCGATGCACGACCAGACGCTCGCCGACGACTACTTCAAGACCGCCGAGTTCTGCTCGATGTGCGGCCCGAAGTTCTGTCCGATGCACAACTTCAAAGACGTCGACTGGGACGAGCTGCGCGCCGTGGTCGCCCAACGCAAGCACGAACGCGCTCTCACCGCTCACTGATCCCGCGCCCCGCAGCCAGACCGGCCGCGGGGCGAGAGCTTCACCAATGCATAGGCAAGCTGTGCCGCGCTTTGGCCCGCTCGTCGTGATCCCCATCGCTAGCGCCTGCAAGCGCGCAACGAACTCGCCCGCGCAGCCCCAGGCACCCAGCCCAGCGGGATCTCCGTGGCGGGGCGGACGCTCGCATTCATGCGCCCCGAAGCCGCCGGCGCGCGCTCGGTTTGCGACGATGACGCGCGTGTAGGACCACAATGACATCCGTCGGGTCGGATGCGTGCGCCGCGAGAGCCAGTTCTGCGCAGGATCCTCGTCTACTTCGGGCTTGCGTGGCGCGAAGGAGGTGAGCCTAAGGGCATGAGGAAACATTCCCGCTACGGAGGGAGCGTCTCGGCCCGGCTCGACGAGGATCTTGACGATCTCCGCGCGCCGCGTGATGCGCTCGCTCATCCTGGGACCTGGCTTCAGAAGGCTGCTCTTCCTGGCGGTGTTCGTCCTTTCGACGCTTCTGTTCCCGGTGGCGGCTTCCTCAGAAAGCTCCCAGGTCAGCCGAAGCGAGTGCCAGAGAGCCACTCCGGACGTTGCGCGAGGTTCGTCGTGGCCCGCGGCTCGGCGCGAGCTCATCCCCACGTCTGTGCTCTCTATCCGGCTCTGCTGCTATTCAGGCGCGCATCTCGCGCGGGATGTCGTGCTCTCCCCTGCGCGAACGGGCGAGCTGATGCAAGTGTTCGACGCACTCAAGCCTGCCACCGCGGCTCAGCGTCACGCCTTCCCCTCGTGCTTCTTCTACACCAACCCGGTGGTCGCGATCATCACCTACAGCGACGGTCACGCCCTCGACGTCTATACCAACACGGACTCCTGCGTGTTCCCGGCAACCGAGGAGTTCACCCGTCTCGATCCAGAACGGCTCCGCATGCGCCTGGTGACGCTGCTGCTACGCGATAGCACACTCTCTTAAGGCACCTCGAACGCGGGCCGTGGTCTGGAAGCTTGTCGGGGCCTTGGGGAGGGCGACCGCGGCGATTGCCGTGCTTGTCGCCGTTCCCGATAACGCTGCGACTACCGCGAAGGGAGTGGCCCAAATTCGCACCAAGCTCTTCATAGCCGCAGCGTACCTGAGCACCCTTGAGGCTCTAGCTCTCATGATCTCTTTTCGCATCCCTGAGGCAACAGGCTCTAACACTCGCAGAGCGACGGTTCCGCTCACCCGCGAGCGCTACTCTCGCGGGTTCGGCGGTCTGCTCGAGAGTGCCCTAATGGCGACAATGCGGCATTCTCGCGTCGCCAGTAGGCTGCGAGGGGTGAGCGCGCTGGTGACCCTGGCTCCTTAGGGCAGCGACGACTTTCCGCTCCTCGAGCGGCTAATGGGCGACCCGCGCAGAGGTTGTCCCGCGTGGCGTAGAACTTGAGGTGGCGGTCCTCCCGCCCTCGTCCGCTGCCGTTGGCAGCGTGTAGGGCGCTTCAAGTCCATTCCGCCGGGGTTGGCGCCCCGGCACGAAGACAGGAGAACCGCCATGCAG
>DASXEZ010000131.1:0-2297 GCA_036489875.1 Solirubrobacteraceae bacterium
TCGACAGAAGCGTGTGCATGACGCCGAACTTCGCCAGGAGGTGCTGCACGATGTAGCGGGTGGGCCCGTAGGACTCGACGAAGGCCAGGATGTGGTCACCCTGCTTGCACAGCGCCAGGAGGCTCGCGGCGACGGTCGCGACCCCCGAGCCGACCAGCAGGCAATCGTCGCGCCCCTGCAGGCGCGCGAGCAGGAGCTCGAGCTGCCGGAGCGTCGGATTCGCGGATCGGGAGTAGAAGAACCCGGGGCGCTCGCCGCGCAGATAGCGCAGCGTCTCGGCGGTGTCGTCGAGCGAGAACTTCACCGACTGATAGATGGGCCCCACCAGCGGGCGAACGTCATCGGGCAGCTCCACCGCGGGCGGGTGGTTGACCAGCGTGTCTCGTTTCATGGCGAGACGATAATCGACCGATAACGGGTTGGAAAGGTCATTGATGCGTTCTCTGGTGCTGTTAGGCTGGTACGACCGGAACCGAGGAATCGAAGAACTCGATCGCCATGCAAATTCGCGCGAGGTGGGCCTGGGTGGGCTGGTTGCGTCGATGAGGTTTGGCGCTCGCAACCCGCCTGCCGCCGCGCTCGAATACTTTTTCTCAGGGCGCGAGGTAGCGGTTCAGCTCCGAATTGATCGCGCCCGACGTGCTGAAGAGCGGCGCGGCATCGGCCGCGCCGAGGCCCAGCCCTTGATAGGCCTGGTCGTTGACGATCGCGTCGCGGGCCTGCCGGGTGAAGCCGTGCAGCGTGATGTCGGCCAGGCGGTGGGCGACGTGCACGACGTTGCACTCGAAGCGCGCCTCGCCCGCCGACGCATAGGTCTCCCAATGTGCGGTGACCGTGGGCACGGGCGGCGGCAGTCCCCACACGGCGATCACCTTCTCACCCACGCGATGAGCCACCAGGTCGATCAGCCGGTCATAGTCTTCGCCGCCGAGCTTCTTGCCGGCGCGCAAGGCGGCGTCGTGCGCCGCGCCCAGGGCGACGACGCGCCCGATGTTGTGCAGGAGGCCGCAGAGATAGCACATTCCCGTCTCTTCGGAGAGCATGTGGGCGATCTGCCGCGCCCAGAGCGCGCTCGCCAGCGAGTGGCGCCAAAGCCGGCGCGCCTTGTATTGCTGGCCCTTCACGTCCAGCATCTTGCCCTGCAGCGCCAGCGTGAAGGCGATGTTCGCCACCTCGTCGAGCCCCAGCCACGCGACGGCGTGCTGCAAGGACACGATCGGCGTCACCGGCCGCTTCGCGGCCGACACCGCAATGCGCAGCACGTACATGGTGAGCGCCGGGTCCGCGTTGATGATCGCGGCGAGTTGATGAGCGTTGGAGGAGGTCTTGGATCCGGCTTGCACCACGCGCACCGCCACATCCGGCAGGAGCGGCACGGCCAGCTCGTTGCTCGATAGATGGGCTTCCAGCAGATCGTGAACGATCTGAAGGTCGTCCAGCGTCTCCGGCGATTGGCTCGACGGGTCCTGCATAGGCGGCTTAGCGGCCTCGCCACACCTGACTTGAGGACACATGTCGCGCCCTATCTGCGTAGAATCGGCCTGAAACCATGAACGCCGTCGCAGAATCGACACGACCATCCCGCCGCCGCGAAGAGCGCGAGGCGGCGCCCAACCTGCGGGAGATTCCGTACAACTACACCTCGCTTTCCGACCGCGAGATCGTCATACGGCTTCTCGGCGAGGCCGCCTGGACGCTCCTCGAGGAGCTGCGGGCGCTGCGCCGCACCGGGCGGTCCGAGCGCATGCTCTACGAGGTGCTCGGGGATATCTGGGTGGTCGATCGCAATCCGTACCTCGAGGACGATCTCATCGACGATCCCAGGCGCCGGCGCCAGTTGATCGAGGCGTTGCATCACCGCCTGCACGAGCTCGAAAAGCGCCGCGACCGGGCCGACCGGACGCAAGACCCCAAGGTCGAAGAGCTGCTCCTGGCGGCGCGCGCGGCCGTCACGGACTTCGAGCGGCGGTTCGAGGAGGTCGTGCGCAGGCGCAAGCAGTCGCGGCGCCTGCTGGCGCGCCATACCCGGGCGGACAACGTCCGCTTCGACGCCTTCTCGCGGGTCTCGCACGTCACCGATGCCACCGACTGGCGCGTCGAGCTGCCGTTCGTGGTGCTCGCGCCGGACACCGAGCGGGAGACCGCCGCCCTGGTGCGGGATTGCATCGAGCTCGGTCTCACCGTCATTCCGCGGGGCGGCGGCACCGGCTACACCGGCGGCGCCGTGCCGCTCACGCGATGGTCGGCGGTCATCAACACCGAGAAGCTCGACCGATTGCACGCGGTGGAGCGCACCA
>DASXEZ010000153.1:0-57033 GCA_036489875.1 Solirubrobacteraceae bacterium
CCGTCAGCGGCCCGAACTCGCTCGCCGACGGAAGCTACGACGTCGCGCTCACCTACATCGACACCCAGGGTCATCCGGCCGCCACCACCATCAACCACGATTGGACGCTCGACACGTCGACCCCAACCCCCACGCTGTCGGCGCCGGCCCCGGGGGTGACCGAGAGCGGGCCGTTCAACGTCACCTTCGATCTGCCGCACACTCCCCAGTCCGGGTCCGTCCAGCTGACGATCGACGGCCCCATCTGGCCGATCACGCTGTCGCTTGGCGACACCACCGCGGGCGTGCACACGATCGCGCTGAACCCCAACGCCCTCAACAGCGACCCTGACGTGACCGGCGTGTCCTGGAACGAACTCCCCGCCGGGGCCTACACCATGTCGGTCGCGTATCAGGACATGTTTGGAAATCCGACCGCGACGTCGACTCCGACGTCGTTCACGATCGCGGACAGTTCGGCTTCCACGACGGGCACCAACAGCGCGACCACGACCGGCACCGCGACCGAGCCGACCGGCGTGGTGCCGACGTTAGGCCTTGCCGGCGGACGCTCCGGCCGCGGGTCGCCATCCGTCGAGCTCTCGCCACGCGTCCTCCGCACTCACATCGCGACGCTCCCTGATCAGCGGATCC
Organism: Solirubrobacteraceae bacterium; assembly: GCA_036489875.1. GTDB lineage: Bacteria > Actinomycetota > Thermoleophilia > Solirubrobacterales > Solirubrobacteraceae > Palsa-513. Next base: position 634 of record DASXEZ010000153.1, read on the forward strand.
GGACCTCGGTCGAGCTTCCGGCAGCCGGTGACGTCGACATCATCGCCACCGCCGCCGACCCGACCCTTCCGTGGGCCTCGATCTCGAGCGCCCCGTCCGACGGCCAGGTGGCATCTCCGCTGCACGCTGGTTGGCATCGCTTCGCGTTCGCCTCGATGACGGCGACGAAGACGCACGCTGGCGGCTACTCGTTCACCCTGACGCCGACCCTGAAAGGCGAGCTGTTGATCCGCCGACACCGCAGACACGGCTGGGCCATGCACGTCCGTGTCACGATCGAGTACCGCGGCACGGGTGGTCAGTGGGTCGTCGAACGGCGCGAGATCGAGATTCTCCGCGCCGGCTCCCAGCGTCTCTGAGCAGCCGTCGAGGACCGCAGCGATCTGATCGCGATCCGAAGCCGGTCGACCGTACCCTCGGGTGCGGCAAGGATCAAGCTCAGAGCCTCAATCGCCTTGACGTCTGGAGACCGCTCGCCAGGCGCTGGGTTTGTTCTAAAGGCCGGGGCCGCCTGTTCCGATGGATCTTCCGTGCTTAAGCTGCTCAAAGCTGCCGATCACCGACCATCCGTGCGGGCGGCGGTGTTCGATCGGCTCTCGACGAGCGATGACTCGGCGCGGGGCGGCGGTGACCCCACGCGGCTCCAGATCGCGAGCGATTGCGCGCGCCGTCTGCACTCAGACTGGCGTCAGCTGAGGCCCAGGGATCTGCTCACCGCGCTGAAGCAGATCTCGGTCTTGGTCTGGTTCCTCAGGTCGCTCCCGCAGACCACCGTGCGCCTCACTGACGAGCCGACCGGCTTGGTCATCGCCGAGCACCTTTCGTTGACGCGCTGGGGCATCCCCAGATTCCGCCTGGCCCAGGGGGTCCTGCATCTGCCGGCGGATCTTGCGAGCTACTTGCGCGGGCGCCGCCGCCAGGCCGTGCGAACCAACATCCACCACGCGCGCGACCTCGGAATCGAATGCCAGAGCACGTCGGTCGCGGATTGGACCCGCCCCGGCGATGAGCTCACGCGCTCAGCGTCGGTCGAGCACTGGTGGGCCACCGGGTGTGACGGAGCGACCATCGGCGAGGCTTGGGTCACGGTCGACGACGAGTGCGCTCTCCTGCACTCCCTGGTGTGCCGTGAGCGCGCCGCCCGATGGCTCTTGCACACGGCAATCGTGGAGCGCCTCTGCGCGGCCGGCTGTCGAGTTCTGCTGACGAACTCCTTCGACGTGCCGCTCATGGCTCCTGGAGTCCAGTACTTCCAGCGCCTGCTCGGCTATTCAGTCGCGCGTGTGCGACTGCAGCCGAACAGCGGTTTACTCGAGGTCCGCCGCCGGCTGCCCCTGATGCTCGTATCGCTGGTCGCGACGTCCCTCATCGTGGCTCAGGACAACCTCCAGAGCCCGCTTCATCTGGCGGGACATCGCGCTCTGGTCTGGCTGGTGGCGCTGGTTGCGGTCAGGATCGCGGCCGACCGCGCCGGCTGGGCCACGCTCGTCGGCGCCGGCGCCGCCCTGGGGACGCTTCTGACCGGAGCGGCCCCTGCGGCGTCGCTCGCCTACCTGCTCTGCGGCCTGTCGCTTGACGCGGTCCTCGTCCTGCTTCCCGGCATAGCTCAAAGCTCGATCGCGATGGCGTGCGCCGGCCCGCTGATCATGTTCGTGACGGTGGTCGCACCCGCCTTCCCCACCGTCGGACACCATCACGTGGGCGATGCCTGGCAGATCCCGCCGGTGCTCGGCGCGGTCCTTTTCGGAGCCGCGGCTGCAATCGCCGGACGCCTGATCGGGCAGTACATCGGCCAGCAGACGCGGCGCGCGGCAGGCGCCCATTCAGCGCGGGCGCGGCTCCGTCTCGCGCGCTCCCGGGCCGTGGCTCAGCCGGCGCGACCGTAAGGCTCGGCGCTCAGAGGCGTGGCGCCTGCCAGCCTCGATGGTAGCTTCTCCACACCATCAGACCGGCGATGTCGGGGGAGGAGACTGCCATGAGCTCAGCGTCCAAGGAGACGATCCACCTCGGTCCGATGCGGATCGATTTCATCGTCGACGCCGAGGACTCAGACGGCACCGTCACCGTGTTCGAGTGCTTCGTCCCGGCCGGATCGAAAGCCGCCGTCCCGCACAGCAACGTCGCCTTCGAAGAGACGATCTATGGGCTCGAGGGCATCTGCACATGGACGATCGACGGGCAGAGGCGAGAGATCGGCCCGGGCGACTCACTGTGCATCCGGCGTGGGCAGGTCCATGGCTTCGAGAATCGCTCCAGCGGTGACGTGAAGATGCTCGCGATCTCGACCCCCGGCGTGTTCGGCCCCGTCTACTTCAGCGAGTTGTCGAAGCTGCTTGGCGCAGCCGGACCGCCAGACCCCGCTGCGGTCGCGGAGTTGATGCACCGCCACGGCCTGCGCGCCGTGTGAGCGAGCTCGTCCGGCCAGCGAGCGGGGAGGCCGAGACCCCTGCGGAGATGCTTTGGCATGGCATGCCGTCATGGCAATCGGCTGCGACGCCCGTGCAGCGGGCAGGTGGCCGTCGAGCCCCCGTCTCCAGGCGCGTTCAGTAATACTGATCGTGCTGAACGCCGAGCAGATCGGCTACCACTGAGTTCCGGCCACGGACGGGGGACCCCAATCCTGGCCGGCGCCCACGGTCGCGACCGTGTGCCGCGCGAGCGGACCAGATCCAGAACAACAGCGGAAGCAAGAGAGGAACGAGATGGCGAAGCGGCTTCTTATCAAGGGCGGCGTGGTCGTCAGCGTGGACCCGTCGATCGGCGAACTGCGCGAGGGCGACGTTCTCGTCGAGGACGACACGATTGTCGAGGTCGCCCCGTCAATCGACGCCGGGGACGCCGAGGTCCTCGATGCAACCGGCATGGTCGTGATGCCCGGGCTCGTCGACTCACACCGCCACTTCTGGCAGACGGGCACTCGCGCCGACTCCGCCGACCACGTGTTCTGGGATCTGGTGGCCACCCAGTGGCCTCAGATCGCGGCCTACTACAGCGCCGAGGATGTCTACGCCACCGTTCTCGCCGGCGCCGCCGACGCCCTTGCCAGCGGCGTCACGACGGTGCTCGACTGGTGCCACGTCGTCAACACGCCCGAACACGCCGAGGAGAATGTCCGCGCGCTGCGCGAGATCGGGATCCGCTCACGCTTCCTCTACGGCGCTTCCATGGCGCGCAAGCTGCACGAGTTCGAGGGCGAGGTCGAACACGAGGACTCGTGGGCCCACGCGCGCGAGTTCTACCAGCGCGAGTTCGCAGGCAAGGATGGGTTGGTCACGTTCGGGCTCGCGATCCAGGGACCGGATGTGACGACGATGGAGATCACCGCTGACGACGTCGCCGCGGCCCGCAGCCTCGGGGTTCCGATCGGCGTCCACGTCGGCGCGCCCGAAGGCGGCGAGCCCAAGCTCTCGATCAAGCGCATGGCCGAGGCGGGCCTGCTCGGCCCCGACATCAACTTCTCCCACTGCTGCGACTCGACCGACGAGGAACTGCGACTTCTGGCGGAGGCCGGCGGAACCGCGACGGCCTGCCCGACGCTGGACATGTCCTTCGGTATGGGTACGCCCGCAACGGGCCGCATTCGCGACGCCGGTCTGCGCCCCGCGGTGGGCGTCGACTCGGTGATCGCCTCGAGCGGTGACATGTTCGAGGAGCTGCGCCTCGGCATGCTCTATGAGCGCATGCGTCGCGCCCAGGCCGTCTACGCGACGGGCAGCGACGTCAAGGACGTGGGCCAGCTCGGATTCACGACCCGCGAGGCCCTCGAATCCGGCACGATCAACAGCGCGCACGCGATCTGGCTCGGCGACCAGGTCGGTTCCCTGACGCCCGGCAAGAAGGCCGACATCATCCTGCTGCGCGGGAGCGATCTGAACCTGGCTCCGCTCAGCGACATCGTCGCCGCGATCGTCTGTGGTGCCAACTCCGGCAACGTCGACACCGTCCTCGTGGGCGGCAAGGTCATGAAGCGCGGAGGCAAGCTCGTCGGCATCGACGTCGAGCGCGTGCACCGGCTGCTGGTCGAAGCTCGCGACCGCATGTACGCCTACGACAACTACGCCGGCATGCGTCCGCCGGTGGCAGCCGCCGCGGCGGCCAGCTGAGCCATGGCCGAGCCAACGACCAAGAGCTTCATCGTCACCGGCGCGGGCGGCGGCATGGGGTCCGCCGCCGTTCGTCAGCTGGCGGCGCGAGGCGCCAACGTTCTCGCCGTGGACTGGAAGGCGGACGGTCTCGACCGACTAGCAGCGGAGCTCGAAGGGTCCTCTGGTGAGCTCGTCACCACGACCGCCGACGTCGCCCGCGCCGAGGACGTCGAGGCGTATGTCGAGCAGGCCGTCGGACGCTTTGGCGGCCTGGACGGCATCTTCAACATCGCCGGCATCGGAACCGTCGAGTTCAAGCCGCTCGCGGAGGTCTCCAACGAGACCTATGACGAGGTGATGCGGATCAACGCGCGCAGCGCCTGGCTCGGAATGAAGTACTCACTGCCGCACCTGGTCGCGCGAGGGGGCGGCACGATCGTGAACACGGGGTCGCACCTCGCCTGGCACGCGGCGCCGACGTTCTCGGCCTACACCGCCTCCAAGCATGCGGTCATCGGCATGACCAAGGCTGTCGCGCTCGAGTACGGGATGGACAACGTGCGCGCCAACATCGTCTGCCCGAGTGCGATGGATACGGCGATGGGGCAGGAGGCAGCTGAGGGGATCGACCCCGCGAACGTCGCCAACGGCTGGCAGGTCATGATCGATCAGTCCGCCAACGGGCGCGTGGCGCGGCCCGAGGAGACCGCAGCCGTTGGCGTCTGGCTGCTGCTCGACGCCCCGGAGCACGTATCCGGGGTGATCTTCCCCGTCGATGGGGCCCAGTCGGCGAAGTAGCGCCGGTCATCACAACGACAACCAAGAGGAGCGAGGGCGATGGGGAGACTGGATGGCAAGGTCGCGATCATCACGGGCACCGCAGGCGGCACCGGGCGGGCAGCGGCGCTGCTGTTCGCGCGCGAGGGGGCGAAGGTCGTCGGGTGTGACGTAGGTGCCGGCTATTACAAGGACGACGAGGTCACCGGCGAGACGGAGGAGTACCGGCGCTGGACGGCCAAGAGCGGCGATGAGACAGTGGACATGGTCCGCGCCGAGGGCGGGGAGATGGTCTCCCTGCAGCCCTGCGACCTGACCAAGCCCGGCGAGGCCGAGAAGCTCGTGCAGCTGGCGCTTGACACCTACGGCCGCGTCGACATCCTGTACAACAACGCGGCCAAGGGTGAGTTCGCGTGGTTTGAGGACATGTCGCACGAGCTGTTCTGGCAGTGCATGCACCAGGAGCTCGACACGGTCTTCCTGCCGACGAAGGCGGTCTGGCCGCATATGGTGGCCCAGGGGAGTGGAGCGATCGTCAACACCGCCTCGATGTCGGCCACGAAGGTCTACGAGGCTCTGCCGTGCGTCGGCCACATGACGGTCAAGGCCGCCGTGCAGGGATTCACGCGCCACATCGCCTTCGAGGGCTCAAAGCACGGCATCCGCGTCAACAGCGTCGCCCCCGGCATCATCGTGAGCCCCTCGACCGGCCCCCTGCTCGACGATGAGTCCTGGCGAGACGCGTTCGTCGATGAGTCGATGATCAAGCGTCTCGGCACCCCCGAAGACGTCGCCTACGCGGCGCTCTTCCTCGTCTCAGATGAGGCGGCCTACGTCACCGCCGCCAACTACGCCGTCGACGGCGGTGCCACCTTCATCTAGGAATCTCCCGCGGCCGCGGCCTGTCCCCGGGGACGGACCGCGGCGGCGGCGCCACGGCGCCGAGGGCGCGTGGGCGTCGCGGCGGGTCTAGGCGGCGGCCTGGCCGCCGTCGATCGGAAGCAGGATGCCCGTGATGTGCGTCGGGGCGTCCAACAGCAACCAGACACCGGCCCCGGCGACCTCGTCCGCCGTTGCCAGGCGCTCGTTGAAGCCCTGGTCGATCAGCACCTGCTTGCCAAGCTCTGGGTGCTCGGGGTTGATCGCCGCCGAGACCCGCTCCGCCATCGCGGTCTCGACCGAGCTCGGGCACACGCAGTTGACGCGTAGGCCCTGCGCCGCGTACTCGATCGCCGCGGCGCGTGTCATTCCCATGACGGCGTGCTTGGAGGCGCAGTACGCGCCGAGCGTCGCCGCCCCGTGCGAGGCGAGGTGCGAGCCGGTGTTGACGATGGCGCCTCCGCCGGCGTCGACGAGAGCAGGGATCGCGTACTTCATGTTCAGGAAGACGCTACGCGCGTTGACCCGCATGACGTTGTCGTAGTTCTCGGTCGAGGCCTCGCCGGAGAAGGCGAACTCGCCCTCGATGCCCGCGATATTGAAGATTCCGGCGAGCGAGCCCCAGCGCTCGGTCGCCTCGCCCACATAGGAGCGCACGTCGTCCTCGGAGCCGACGTCGGCGGCGCGAGTCACGATCTCGCCAGACCCCGAGACGCTCTCGAGCGCCCGCTTGAGCCCAGCTTCGTCGCGATCCACGGCGAGCACGTTCGCGCCGCGCGCCGCGAGCTGTCGGACGGCCGCAGAGCCCACTCCACCAGCTGCCCCTGTGACGATGAAGTTGCCAGAACCGCCGCTCATAGCTCCTCTGATGCTCGCTTTCTGTGTGGTAATCCGGCATCGGCCGCCGGCGTCGCGGTGACCTTACCACGGCCGTTCAGTGCGGTTGTACACCGCTTCTGGGACCGGGGCGTGCAGCGCTACTTGACACCCAAGCTCACCGGGTCATAGAGTCCCGGCGGAGGTGCGCGGCGGCGGGCGGAGCCCGTCAAAGAGGCACGCCCTGGGCAGAGACGAGCGGAGGCAAGCGCATGACAATCCTCGAGGGGAGCGCATCCGGCGAGAGCACCATCGCCGACGGGATGCGTATCGACTGGGACGTCGAGATCGAGATGGACGACGGTCTCGTCCTGCGTGCGGACGTCTACCGACCGATCGAGGACGGGCAGTACCCGGTGATCATGACGCTCGGTCCCTACGCCAAGGGCCTGCCCTTCCAGGTCGGCTACGCGGGCATGTGGAACATCCTCGCCGCCAACTACCCGGAGGTCCTCAACGGGTCGAGCAACAAGTACCAGAACTGGGAGACCTGCGACCCCGAGAAGTGGGTCCCCGACGGCTACGTGTGTGTGCGCGTGGACTCGCGCGGCGCCGGTCGCTCGCCTGGCTATCTGGACGTGTACTCGCCGCGCGAGAACCTCGACTACTACCACTGCATCGAGTGGGCCGGGACGCAGCCCTGGTCCAACGGCAAGGTGGGACTGCTGGGTATCTCCTACTACGCGGTCAATCAGTGGCTGGTGGCGCAGATGCAGCCGCCGCATCTCACCGCGATGTGCCCGTTCGAGGGCTACCAGGACTTCTACCGCGAGTGCAACCGCCACGGCGGGATCCTCAACACCTTCATGCCCGAGTGGTTCCCGGTCCAGGTGATGTCGGTGCAGTACGGAAACGGCAGTGAGGCCGTCAACCCCAACAGCGGCGTCGCGGTAGTCGCCGGAGACAAGCTCCCCGACGACGTCCTGACGCAGAACCGCAGCGACCTTCCGGGCGAGCTGCGCGCGCGCAAGCTCGACGACCAGTGGTATCGCGACCGCTCGGCCGACCTCTCAAAGATCACCGTGCCATTGCTGTCGGCCGCCAACTGGACGCACTCGCTGCACTCCCGCGGCAACTTCGAGGGTTACCTCAACGTCTCCTCGCAGGAGAAGTGGCTCGAGGTGCACGGCTACGAGCACTGGACGGAGTTCTACACCGACTACGGCGTCGCGCTCCAGAAGCGCTTCTTCGGGCACTTCCTCAAGGGCGAGGACACCGGTTGGGACGAGCAGCCGCCGGTGTTTTTGAACCTGCGCGCCGTCGATGGCAGCTTCGTCAAGCGCGGCGAGCAGGAGTGGCCGCTGGCGCGCACGCAGTGGACGAAGTTCTATCTCGGCGGCGACGGCGAGACGTTCTCGAGCGAGCCGGGGGAGGCCTCGAGCATCGAGTTCGAGGCGATGGGGAGAGGGTTGACCTTCCTGACCGAGCCGCTGAGCGATCCGATGGAGATCACCGGGCCCTGTGCCGCGAAGCTGTTCGCCTCCTCATCGACCGAGGACGCGGACTTCTTCGTCGTGATCAGAGTGCTAGATCCGGAGGGCAACGACGTCACCTTCGTCAGCGCGCAGGACCCGCGCGGGATCGTCACCAAGGGCTGGCTTCGCGCTTCGCAGCGCAAGCTCGACCCGGACCTGTCGCTTGAGTATCGGCCCTACCACACCCACGACGAGATCCAGCTGCTGACGCCGGGCGAGAAGGTCGAGCTCGATGTCGAGATCTGGCCCACCTCGGTGTTGGTGCCCGCCGGCTACCGTGTGGGAGTCAGCATTCTCGGCCGCGACTTCCACTGGGAGGGCGACGGGCCCTGGCCGCAGATCTATGGAATCGACATGCGCGGCGACGGCATCTTCCACCACAACGACGTGACGGACCGGCCGGAGAGCGTCTTCGGAGGCAGCACCACGCTGTTCACCGGTGGCGACGAAGCTTCGTACCTGCTCCTGCCGTTGATCCCCCAGAGCGCATGAGCAGCCTGGACGAGCTCACGGCAGAGGTCCTGCGCCCCGGCGATGCGGGCTACGACGAAGCGCGCCGCATCCACAACGGCATGGTCGACAAGCGCCCTGCGGTGATCGTGCGCTGCCGAAGCGCCGAGGATGTCGCGGCCGCCATCGCCAACGCGCGCGAGAGCGGGCTCGAAGTCTCCGTCCGCGGCGGCGGCCACAACGTCGCCGGGCGCGCCGTCTGCGAAGGCGGGCTCATGGTGGACCTCTCCCAGATGAAGGACACCGACGTGGATCCCGAGGCGAGAACCGTCCGGGCCCAGCCGGGCCTGAACTGGGGCGAGCTGAACGCGGCGACGCAGGCTCACGGCCTCGCGGTCACCGGGGGCACGATCTCCACGACCGGTATCGCCGGGCTGACGCTCGGCGGCGGGTTCGGCTGGCTGATGGGCAAGTTCGGCTTCGCCGCCGACAACCTGATCGCTGCCGAGGTCGTGACCGCCGACGGCTCGATCCTCACGGCGAGCGACGGGGAGAACCCCGACCTGTTCTGGGCCCTGCGCGGGGGCGGCGGGAACTTCGGCGTCGTCACGGAATTCACCTACCAGCTGCACCCGGTCGGCCCGATCATCACCGGCGGCTTCAACTTCTGGCCTTTCGAGGCGGCCGCCGATGTGATGAAGCTCTTCCGCGAGATGTCGAGTCAGATCTCAGACGATCTCAGCCTCGTCGCGGCGCTGGTGCGCTCACCGGAGGAGCCCTACCCGGCGCTCGCCGGGATCATCGCCTGCCACGCCGGCACGGAGGAGGACGCGGAGCGCGAGCTGGCGCCGATTCGCGCCTTCGGCGAGCCGGTCGTCGAAGCGATCATCCGCAAGCCCTACTCGGACGTCAACGCCCAGTACGACTTCGGCTTCCCCGATGGCGCTCTGAACTACTGGAAGTCGAGCTTCATCAAGAACCTCTCGGACGAGGCGATCGAGAGCATGATCGGCGACTTCGCGCAGTGTCCGTCACGGATGAGCATCCTCATGATGGAGGACGTCCACGGGGCCGCGACTCGCGTCCCGGTATCGGCGACCGCGATCCCCCATCGTGCCGCGGGATTCAACCTCCTGATCCCGTCGGTGTGGCTGGATCCGGCGGAGACCGACGCCAACATCGCCTGGACGCGACAGACCTTTGACCACGTGCAGCCCTTCCTGGCCGAGGGGCGCTACGTCAACTACCTGGATGACGACGAGGCGCAGCAGGGCCCCGATCCCGTCCGCGCCGCCTACGGCGTCAACTACGAGCGGTTGGTCGAGGTGAAGACGAAGTACGACCCCGAGAACGTCTTCCACCTCAACTTCAACATCCCCTCGCGCGCGTCGCGGTAGCGAACGAGGCTGAGCCGAGGGGGCCGGGCGCCGTGCGCGGGGCCTCTCGGGCACCGCACGGTGCCCGTCGGAAGTGTTCAGAAAGACGCTACGCCGTGTTCAGCGGCGGTACCGGGCACCGAGCAAGTCGGGCGCTCGCGCTTGCGCCCGGCGTAATCGATCCGTCGCTTCGCCTCGTTCGGCGCAACAGCAGCAGGAGTCGGGCGCCTACCACTCCACCCCGCGGCAAGAGCGAAAATGGGCTGGGAGCGGCTGTACGCGCGCGGGCGCGTTCCCTGTCGCCGTTCGCTGTGTGCATCCCCGCACGAGGCTGAACATTGAACGTGCAGCGCTGCTTGACACCTTGTCGCGCGCGCCCATAGAATCGTGCGGCCACACTGAAAGCGTGGCGCTGCACGGTTGGGCCCCGAAGTCGCCACGGGTCGTTTGCTTTTGGCGGCATTTTCTTTGGGTCACCTGAGGGACGAGGAAGGGGAACCTGTATGAAGGCTTGGTGGCGTAGGTTTATCGCCCTGGGCATGTTGGTTGCCGTGGTCGCGGTGTTCTTTGCCGTGGCTGCCGGCGGCTCCAGTGCTGCAACGTCGAAGAGCGCGGCTGCGGGAACAAGTTGTGTCCCGGGACCGCCGTCACAGCTGCCGAAGGACCCCGATGGGGTTGCGGCGACGCTGACGGGCGCGGCGAAGGCCGCGATGGGCGGCTACCCCGGCACGGTCTACAAGAGCCCGTGGGTCAATTTCAAGCCGAAGCACGGTCCGCCGTGGAAGATCGGCATGTCGAACAACGAAGCGAACCTCAACGCCGTGGACCTGCTGAAGGGCCTCAAGATTGCTGAGGCAGCCAATCCCGGCAAGGTCAGCTCGATCGTGTCAACGACTCCCGCGACGCCCAACGACGTCCCGGCGCAGATCCAGCAGATGCGGTCGCTGCTGCAGCAGCACGTCGACATCATCTACTCGACGCTCGGCTCGCCGACGGCGCTCAACGCCGTGATCGAGCAGGCTGCGAAGCAGAACGTGCCGGTCATCAGCATCCTCGGCCAGGCGACGGACAAGCATGCCGTCAACCTCCAGCCGAACCCGATCCAGCTGGGGTACTACGGTGCCGCCGGGCTGGTCAAGGCAATGGGCTCGAGCGGCGGCAACGTGCTCGTCGTGCAGGGCATCCCGGGCCTGTCGATCAACACGGACATCCTGAAGGGCGGCCTGGCCGTTCTGAAGGCGTGCCACGTCAACGTCGTCGGTACGTTGACCGGCTCGTTTGACCCGACGATCGCCAAGACCCAGGTGCTGCAGTTCCTTTCCAGCCATCCTGGAACGGTGAATGGCGTCTTCCAGGTTGCCGATATGGCGCCGGGAATCTTCAGCGCCTTCGCACAGGTCGGGCGGAAGGTGCCGCCGGTCGCCGACATCGGCGCGCCTGCTGCATCGCTCGCCTACTGGAAGGAGAACGTGAGCAAGGGTTACAAGGGCACTGCTGTTGCGATCCCGCCGACGACCGGTGGCGAGTACACCATGGACGTCGGTCTCGCGATGCTCGAGGGCCGTGGCGTCAAGATCACCGATGTGCCGTTCGCACCGCCGGTGGTCACCGCCGCGAACCTCAATCAGTGGGTGCTGCCTGGCTGGAACACGAGCACGAATGCGCTCGCCAACGGACCGGCCGGCAACGTCCCGTTCGCGAAGTTGATCGACTCGTACTTCAGTAAACCCTGACGAAACGTGAAGTCGCTGGGGGCGATGGCGAAGGATTGCCTCGCCCCCAGCCTTTGCGCGTAATGATTGGCACCATGGGCGAAGACAGCGCAAGCGCGACCAGCCTCCTGGGCGGCCAGCCCGCCTCCGGCGGAGGTGTTCTCCTCGACGTCAAGGGTCTCGCCAAGGCGTTCGGACCCACGCAGGCGCTGCGCAATGGCTCGCTGCAGTTGCGCGGCGGCGAAGTCCACGCGCTCATGGGGGAGAACGGATCCGGCAAGAGCACGCTCGTGAAGATCCTCTCCGGCGTACATCGCCCCGACGCAGGGTCGATCGAGGTCGGAGGGCAGCCCGTCGGGCATCTGCGCTCGCCTCGCGATTCGGCTGACGTCGGCGTGTACACGGTCTTCCAGGAGATTCTCGTGGCCGCCCAGCAGACGGTGCTCGCGAACATCTGGATGGGTAGCGACGGCCTGCTGCGCCGGCGACTGACGAGCGCGGAGCGCCTCAGCCGCGCCCGGGAAACGCTCGGGCGCCTGATCGCAGTCGATGATCTCGATCAGGCCGCGGACAATCTTTCCCTCAGCGACCGCCAAGCGGTCTGCATCTCCCGGGTCCTCGTGCGCGCCCCGCGGATCCTGATTCTCGACGAGGCGACCTCAGCCCTCGACGTGGCGACGCGCGACAACCTCTTCGCCATGCTTCGAGACCTCTGCGCCGAGGGCGTCGGCGTGCTCTTCATCTCCCACCGCATGGACGAAGTCGAAGAGATCGCCGATCGCGTCACGGTGCTGCGCTCGGGCGAGACGGTGGCGACTCGCGAGCGCGGCCAGGCGACCCCGCGCGAGCTGGTCGCGCTGATGACCGGCAGCGACCTCACTCCAGAGGTGATGCACCGCGGCGCCGACAGCGCCGCTACCCGCGTGCGCTCCACCGTCGCCCTGCGCGCCACCGAGGTCCGGCTGCGCGAGGGCTGCGATCCCATCAACGTCGAGATCCACCCCGGTGAGCTCGTCGGAGTCGCTGGCCTGGAGGGGCACGGGCAGGATGAGTTTCTGAGGGTCCTCGCGGGTGCGCGACCCGTCAGCGGGAGCGTCACCTGTCTCGTCGGCGATGGCGAGCACGAGTTGCGATCCCCATCCGATGCGCTCGCGCGCGGAGTGGCCTACGTGCCCCGCGACCGCCGTCGGGAGTCGATCTTCGAATCGCGCTCGATCCTCGAGAACTTCCAGCTGGCCACCGTCGCCGCCGACCGCCGCGGACGGCTCGTGCGCAGGGCGCCCGCACTCGCCCGCTTCGAGCACTACGCCAGCGTCCTGCGGATCAGGGCCGGGCGGCGGAGCAACCCGATCACCTCACTCAGCGGTGGCAACCAGCAGAAGGTCGTGATCGCCCGCTGGCTGGCGATGAATCCCAAGATCCTGGTCCTCAACGACCCCACGCGAGGCGTCGACGCGGGCACCAAGGGCGACATCTATCGGGTCCTCAACGAAGCCGCCGCCGACGGCGTCGCCGTGGTCATGCTCTCGACCGAGCTGATCGAACTGATCGAGCTCATGGATCGCGTGCTCGTATTTCGCGAGGACCATCTGTTCGCCGATCTCCCGCGCGAGCAGCTGACGCGAACCAGGCTGGTCGAGAGCTACTTCGGCCACGCCGGCGAGCAATGAAGCGCCGCGTCCTGGCCATCGCCCAGCAGCGGCCGGCGGCCTTCGCCGTCGTCCTGGCGATCGCGCTGATCGTCGCCAACATCGTGGCGCAGCCGTCCTTTGCCGACCCCAACCAGATCGCGCCCACGCTGGGGACGCTGGCGCCGTTCGCGATCGCCGGCATGGCCAGCACACCAGCCTTCCTCAGCGGTGGCGGTGGCATCGACCTCTCGATCGCCCCGCTGATGGGGTTCATCAACATCATCCTCGTCACGCAGCTGTTCGGCACGAGTTTCGGTACGCCCGTGCTCGCGATTCCGATCCTGCTCGCGATCGGCGCGATCATCGGTGCGATCAACGGAGTGATGGTGGCGCGCCTGCGCTATCCGCCGGTGATCGCGACGCTCGGGACGTTCTTCGTGCTCTCCGGAGTCGACCTCGATCTCGTACCCAATCCGGTCACGGCATCCAACAACTGGACCAACTCGCTCGCCGGGTCGGTCGGTCCGATTCCCGGCGCGCTGATCACCATCGGGGTCCCGCTGGTGCTCTGGGTGGCGCTGCGGCGGACGGCGTTCGTCGAGTCGCTGCTCGCCGTGGGCGACCACGATGCGACCGCCTTCTCCGCGGGTGTGAAGGTCAACTCGGTTCGGATCACGGCCTACACGATCGGCGGCCTGGTGGCCGCGATCGGGGGCATCGCGCTGACCGGTCTGATCCAGTCCGCCGACGCCTCGGTCTTCAACGACTACATCCTCGTCGCGCTCGCCGCCGTGGCCCTCGGGGGGACCAATCTGGCCGGCGGGCGTGGCGGCCTGTTCGCGTCGATGACCGGAGCGGTCTGCATCTTCCTGCTCGAGAACCTGCTCACCTCGCTGCACGCCTCCGCCTACGCGATCCAGTTCGCCTACGGCGCGGTGCTGCTGGTCGCGGTGCTGTTCGGCTCCAGGCTGTTCAACCGAGCGGCGGCGCCGGCGTGAGCCAACCCGTCTCGACCGCGCCGATCGAGCCCGCCCCTCCGGCGGCCGACGCGGCGCTCGAGGAGTCGCTCCTACGCCGGCTCGTGCGCACGACCCCGGCGCTCCAGATCGCGGCGGTCATCGTGCTCTTCATCGTCGTCGTCGCGACGATCAGCGGCTTCTTCACGCTGACGAGCATCTACTCGACGCTGATCCTCGCGTCCTTCCTCGGTATCGCGGCCTGCGGTCAGACGGTCGCCATCCTCATCGGCGCGATCGATCTCTCGGTGCCGGCGGTGATCAGCGGGGCGAATCTGATCTGCACGCTGTTGGCCGGCCGCCACTGGCCCTTCGGCCTGGTCATCGTCTTCGTGATCGCCTGCTCGGCGGTGATCGGTGCGATCAACGGCTTCACGATCCACCACTTCCGGGTGCCACCGCTGATCGTGACCCTGGCGACCGGCGCGATGGTCACGGGTGCGACCCTGGGCGTCACCAACGACGGCGAGGTCAGCGGCCAGGTACCGAGCTGGCTCGGGACCTTCAGCTCGCCGATCGCGAAGACGTTCGGTATCGGGATCCCCCCGGTGATCGTGCTGTGGATCGTCGTGGCGATCGTGCTGTCGATCGTCTTGCACCTCACGGTCACAGGGCATCGCACCTACGCCACGGGCGCGAACCCGCCGGCGGCCACCCTCGCCGGCGTCAAGACGGGCCGCATCTGGATCGGCGCTTTCGTCCTCAGCGCCGTCGGCGCAGCGGTCGTCGGGATGCTGCTCACCGGTTTCACCGGCGCGGGCGACGCGGGGGTGGGGACGCCCTATCTGTTCCTGACCATCGCGGCGGTGCTGGTGGGTGGGACCTCGCTCGTGGGAGCGCGCGGCGACTACTGGCGGACCGTGCTCGGCGCGCTGATCCTGACGCTGATCACCACCTTCCTCGTCGGTCACGGCGCCGGCGCGGCGACGCAGGAGATCCTCTTCGGGGTTCTCATCCTGGCCTTCGTCGGCGTCTACGGACGCGACCAGCGCGTCCGCGACCGCGTGTAGCGCCAGTGGGCTCGCCCCGTGGCTCGCCGCGAGGCGTCGCTCAGTGACCGCTTGACTTGGCGATCGCGGTCACGGTCTCATCGGCGCTGTCTGGCTCGAGGTCCACTCCGCGATCAAAGCGGATGTCGTCCAGGGAAACGCCGAACTGGTTGAGCAGCGACTCGCGGCTGCGCTCAGCCTGCTCGACGACGGCGTCGTAGTCGGTGCCGACCAGGCGGCCGCGGCATTTCCGCACGACGCCGTCGACGAAGACGAGATCGACGTTACCGATGCCCGCGAAGTTGACCACCGTCCCCGCCAAGGAGCCGAAGGGCCGCGTGGGGACCCGGTCGAGGTCGAGGACGACGACGTCGGCCTGCTTGCCCGGCGTCAGGGTTCCGATCCTCTCGGTCAACCCGGCGTTACGGGCGCCGCCGACGGTCGCGGCGCGAAGCGCGTCGCGCGGCCCGTAGCGGTCAGGGACGTCGTCCTCGCCGCCGAACTCGGCGCCGAAGGAGAGCCCGCGCTGGACCGTGATCAGCGTCCGCATCTCGGTGAAGATGTCGTAACCGTAGCTCAGCTCGTTGTCGCAGCTGATCCCCTCCTGCAGGCCAAGACGATTGGCTTGGAGGATCGGGATGAAGGCGCCGAGGCCGAACTGCGAATCCGAGCGGGGGACCATGTTGATCGCGGCGCCGCTCTCTGCGATCCGCCGCCATTGATCGTCGCTGAGCCCGGCGCAGTGGTTGTAGGTGTGCCCCTCGTGCATCAGCCCGGTGGCCAGGAGCGCATCGAGCTCGTCGATCCACATGCCCATCTCGGCGACGACGTCGAAGCCGTGCTGCGCTGCGAAGGTCCAGCTCTCGACGTTCGGGGTGACGTCGAACATCCGCAGCGTGAGGAGCTGGTCGCTGGAGCTGAAGTACTCATCGCGCAGCCGCAGCAGATCGGCCGGCAGCTGCGCTCCCGCCCCGCCGGCGGTCGGCGATCCGACTGCGTGCACCGCGCGGATCCCGGTGCTCTGCAGGGCTGCGATCGCGGCATCGGAATGCGCCGGCGAACGGGAGTTGTGGCTGTTGTCGACGATCGTCGTGACGCCCCCGTTGAGCGCCTGGGCAACGGTCACGAGCTGGCCGAGCGCCACGTCCTCAGGCGCCATGTATCGCGCGACGCCGCCGTGGGTGATCGCCAGGTAGTTGCCGAAGTCGGCGTCCGGCGCGATGCCGCGGATCGCGCCCTCCCACGCGTGCACGTGGCTGTCGATCAGGCCGGGGATCACGATCTGCCCGGAGACGTCGAGCACGAGGCAGTTCTCGTCCTGTGCGGCGAGATCAGGCCCGACTGCTTCGATGGCCGCGCCGCGGATCAGGACGTCGCCCACGAAGTCGCCGAGTCCGGCGTCCATCGTGAGGACGTATCCGCCCTGCAGAAGCATCCGCTCCGGGCGGCGCGGCGCGTTGCTCGTCAGCCAGTCGAGTACCTCGGTGGTCGAGCGATCTGGCACGGCCTACGGCCTCCGCCGCAAGGGAGGGATCGGGCGCGCCGAGGTGCCTATCTCGTGTCTGCCCACGGGAGGCGGGAGCATTGCAAACGGGGTCGCGCGGCGTCGCCGCCAAACGGGCGCCGATGATCTCTGGCCGCCACCGGTCGCCCGCGCGATGGGGTCAGAGCGCTGGTCCGCCGGCGGGGAGCGCCCTATGGCTGGCGTTGCCAGACGCGGATGTAGTCGATGCGCATGGTGGCGGGGCCTGGGGGTCCGCCGTAGGTGTTGTCGGCGGCGAGGTCGGCGATGAGGTACATCGGGTCGCCGGTGATGTCGCTGGTTTCCTGGCCGACCCTTTCGCCGTCGTAGTACCAGGTGACGACACCTGGCTCCCAGTCGGCGCCGTAGGTGTGCCAACCGCCGGCATCGTTGCCTGAGCAGCCCCCGAAGCTGGCTTCGCTGGAATCGTGGAAGTGCCAGCAGGCTTGGCCTGAGAGGCCTTCGACGACGTCGATCTCGCCGTCGGCGGGCGCCGGGTTGCCGACCTCCCAGACCCCGGGCCAATCGACGCCCCCATGGGCGCCGGCGGGGAGCCAGACACGTGTTTCCAGGTAGCCGTAGGTGTAGGAGAACTTGTTGCGGGTGTTGACCATCCCGCTCAAGAACGGTTCGTTGACCGTGGGACCATTACCACCGTTGGTCGGGCAGCCCGTCTGCGGCGCCGCAACCATGTTGATATCCAGCTCGCCGCCGGAGACGACGTCCTGGCCGGGGCCGTAGCACTCCTCCTCCTCGGTGTTCATCGGACCTGTCAACCCCGATCCAAGCCAGCCCGTATTCCAGACCGCGCCGTTCAACGAACCCCCGTCGAACTCATCATCGAACACCGAACGCCACGACCCCGAGACACCCAGCGGGCCGGCTGAATCCGGCCGGGGGGAGTGTCCGCCGCCCGTCGGTCCGGAGCTCGATCCCCCCGCGCCGCGGGTGTGGGGGCCGGGCGCCCGGGCCGGCTTGAGCCGGCGCCACGTGGCGGTCACCGTGGGAGCCGCGCGGCGGGCGCTGGCGTGGATCGTCAGCCGCCGGGCTTTGAGGGTCACCTTCTGATGCACGGTCAACCGGTGCGTGCGGCGTCTGGTCAGGGTGTGGCGGCTGACCCTGCCGATCTTCAGCTTGACCCCGCGGTGGGGTCCGCCGTGGCTTGTGACCTTGACGATCACCTCGTAGGTGCCGGCACTCCTCACGGATTCGTGGAGCGCCACGCTCCTGAGGGGGGCCCGCCGAGCGACTTTGTGGGCCTTGCCCGAAGGCTGTGGCGTACTCGCCAGGGCGGCCGCGGCGCTCGAGGCTCCGGCGGCCACCATGGCGAGCGTCGCGACGCCGGTGGCCGTGACTCGAGGGGTCCGCATCCACTGGAGATCGGTCGGACCCGTGGTCGCTCCACCGGAACGAGGACCGGCATGGACGGATGATCGATGCGCGTTTGCAAGCTCGCGACCAGACGGGTCGAGCCGGCGGTCCCGCCGAGCGCTCTCCAATGTCTGTCTGGTGGGCGCTCGACGGCCACGCGCGCCCGGGCGCCGCTCAGCGCGTCGTCGGTGCGGCTATGAGCCGGCGAGCCGGCGGCGCGTAGCAGCAAACGGCGAGCTCACGGCGTTGAAGGCCGCATCGCCTGCGGCCAGATGCCCTGCTTGCCGGGCGAGAGGATGCCGTTGGGGTCGAGCAGGTCCTTGAGTCGCTCGTTCAGGCGCATCTGCGCGTGATCGCCCCAGTCGAACTGCTCGGCGACGAGATCCATGTGCTGGATGTTGGTGCGGTACACGGGGTAGCCGGCGCGTGCGAGCTCGACGACCATCTCGGCGTAGGTGTCGTAGGCGGCGCGCGTCTGCGCCTCGTCGTTGGTGTCGAAGATCAGCGCGGAGATGTGAAGGGCGGTGCGCGGGAGCAACACGATGCCCGCCGAGTAGCGCAGGCCGTGGCGCTCGTAGAGCTCGCGGCGAAAGCGAATCGTCTCGGCAACGTCGGCGCCCGAGAGCGGCCCGATGGTCGAGAGGTCGAGGTGCCCGGCGTCGGCTCCGTTGCGCGCCTTGAACACCTCGATGAGCTCGAGCCCGGGGATGCCGCCCTGGACCTTGTCGTCGTGGATCGACGCCGCCGAGCGCTCCTCGTCGCCGCGGTAGACGCGCCGACCCACCTCGACGCCCCCGAGCGCCTCGAGCGCTTCGCGCGCGATCTCGTACTGCGCCTGGGCGAGGCTCTCCCGGCCGTAGAACGCGAAGCGGACCATCCAGCCATCGACCGAGCCGTCGCGGCCGTCGACGCCCGGTGCTCCAGATCCGATCAGGGGATGGTTGCGGATGACACCCTCGAACATCAGCTCGCGGAGGGTGTCGACGACCGCGGCGGTGCCGGCGTCATCGCGCCACGTCGCCCAGCCCGCCACATACACCTCGGGCGCGCGCATCAGCCAGACGCCCATGCGCGTGACGATGCCGAAGTTCGACTGGAAGAAGAGGCCGGAGTGGTTGGGCCCGTAGGACTCCCGGAACAGGTGCCAGCTCTTGCTGGTGCTCATCGCGCCCATGCCCGTTCGCAGCAGCTCGCCGCTTGCGAGCACGACCTCGAGGCCACACTGCGTCGTCGGGTGATCGCCGTAGGGCGTGTAGCCGCGGCCGCTGTCGAGGGTGTTGCCGACGATGCTGCCCCAGCCGAGGTCGGGAATCGAGGGCCACAGCCGGTAGCCGCCGGCGCGGAGGTGGTCGTAGAGATCGAAGAAGCGCACGCCCGGCTCGACGACCGCGTAGGCGAGCTCGTCGTCGACCTCGAGCACGCGGTTCATCTCGCGGAAGCTGACCTGGATCGAGCCCTGCACCCGAGGCGCGGGGCCGCCGTAGGTGAAGTTGCGCCCGGTGCTGAAGGTCCACAGCGGAACCCTGAACTCGTTCGCCAAGCGCACGATCGCCTGCACGTCCTCCACCGAGCGCGGCGTCACGACGGCGGAGCCCGTGTAGCGGTCGGAGCCCTTGTAGTCGTAGGGGTCGCGGTATTCGAGCAGCGCTTCGGGCGAGACGAGGACGTTGGTCTCGCCGAGCTCCCTGACCAGCGCGTCGAGCGCGGCTCTCGTCGCGGCCTCGTCAGCGTGCGGCATGGTCGCGACCATCGCTCACCTCCCCGTCTGTGGCCGACTACCGGAGGCGGATACTAGACCCTGGCAGAACCGCCGCGGGCGGCTGCGCAGGTACGCCCTGCGTGCCGCCGGCTCGCACCGCGACAGCGCGAGCCAGGGTGGCGTCGTCGAGCTTCAAGGCGCCCTGCGCTGCGGTTACCAGGCCACACCGACGCGCTCGCGGGCGTGGCCGCCCTGCTCGACCAGGTCGGCGATCGCGATCGCGTAGTCCTCGGCGCTGATCTCGCTGTTGCCGTTGGCGTCGCTCAGCAGCTGATCGCCGCCCAGCTGATAGCGGCCGGTCCGCTCACCGGGGTGGATGAAGGCGGCCGGGCTGACGAAGGTCCAGTCGAGGTCGTCGACGCCGCGGTAGACGGCCAGGGCCTCGACGCCCTGGGCCGACTCGGCCTTGTACTCCTCGGGGAACTCCGGCGTGTCGATCAGCCGTAGTCCGGGTGAGACCTCGAGGCTGCCGGCACCGCCGACGGCGACAAGCCGCGTGGCGCCGGAGGCGCGGACTCCCTCGACGACGGAGCGGGCGACGTCGGCGAGCGTGTAGTCGACGCCGCGCGCCGAGGTCGCGAGGACGACCGCGTCGGCGCCCGTCGCGACGGCGCGGACGGCCTCGGGATCGATCACGTCGGTGCCGCTCGCGCGAGTGGCGCCGATGACCTCATGACCGCGCGCGGAGAGCTCGGCGGCGATGCAGCTCCCGACCATGCCGGTCGAGCCGAGGACGACGATCTTCATGGTGCTTCCTCCCTGGTCAGGTGACGTTTGCGAAGCTCGGGGCCGGATAGTAACTTTCGGTGCCTGAGTACTGCAAAGTAACCATGAACGGAAACGTCTACGACCCCGACTGCCCGGCCCGCACGATGCTCGATCGCATCGGCGACAAATGGACGGTGCTCGTCGTCCTCATGCTGCTGGACGGCCCCCGGCGCTTCAACGACCTGCGCGCGCACGTGGGCCGCGTGGCGCCCAAGGTGCTGACGGAGACCTTGCGGCGACTCGAGCGCGACGGCGTGCTCACGCGCACGGCGTTCGCCGAGATCCCGCCCCGCGTGGTCTATGAGCTGACGCCGCTGGGTCGTTCGCTCGAGCAGCCGATCCGCTCGATCGCCGAGTGGGCGGAGCGCAACATCGAGCAGATCACCGCGGCGCGTGAGGCCTACGACGGCAGTGGATCCGCTTCGCAGCGCCCCGCCCCCGCCAGTTCGAAGCGCGCGGCGTAGGCGCGGCGGCGACGGCCGCGGGCGATACTGAACGGCGCCGGAGGGTTGCCGAAGCGCCCGCCGGTGCGCTATGTTCGCGCGGCGCGCGGAGGGCTGCCAAAGAGGGCGGCTGCCGCGACGCAGACCACGATGCCCGCCGCTCGCGCGGCGGTCCGGCGCCGCGACTGGGAGGGACTCGAGCACATGTACAAGGTCGTCTGGGTGGCACGCTTTCGCGAAGGGATCTCGCCGCAGGACGCGCGGCGGCACTGGAGCGAGGTCCACGCGCCGCTCGGGCGCCGGGTCGGTGGGATCGAGCGCTACGTGCAGAGCCACGTCCTCAGCGCGCTCGGGCCGCTCGGGGTGAGCGAGGCACCGGCGGCGTTCGACGGCTACTCCTGCTGCTGGTATCGCGACCGCGAGACCTTCGAGGCCTCGCTGGCCACACCGGAGTGGGCGGCGGTGGGCGTCGACAGTCCGAATCTCTTCGACGACAACCGCTGGGACGGCTCGAGCGCGTCGCTGGACGCGCGCACCATCATCGAGGGCCCACTGGCGCCGTTCAAGACGGTCTGGTTCGTGCGCTTCAACGCCGATGTCCGCGCCGACCCCCAACGTGCGCGCGAGGCTCACGAGTACTGGATCGCCGAGCACGGCGGCCACTTCGGAACGCGGGTCCCCGGGATCACGCGCTACGTGCAGAACCACGTGCTGAGCGCGATCGGCGCCGAAGGCGAGGTCGAGGGGACGGCGATGGACTTCGACGGCTTCTCCGAGTGCTGGTTCGCCGACCGGGCGGCCTTCGAGCTTGCGATGGCGTCGCCGGAGTGGCTGCGCATGAACGAGGACGCCGAGCAACTGTTCGACCTCGACTACGTGGTCCCGGCGATGAGCGCGGTGCTGGCCGATCACGTCGTCGTCGAGCACGCCGGGGAGCCGCTACCAGCCTGAGCGCCCCTCGCTCCCCCGCCGCGGCTGGGATCCTTCGCACGTGGACGAAACGCACCCCAGCGCACGGCGACCCGGGCATCGCCTGACCCGCATCGGGATCCTCGCCGCGATGTACGAGGAGCTCGACGCGGTGCTCGCCGATGTCGAGCAGACGAACACCGAGCTCGTGATCGGGCGGACCTTCCACCGCGGCATCCTTCACGGCCACGAGGTCATCGCCGTCGTCGCCGGCATCGGCAAGACCGCCGTCGCCACCACGACGACCCTGCTGATCCAGCACTTCGGCGCCGACTTCATCCTGCTCACCGGCGCGGCCGGCCGCGTCCGCGAGGACCTCGCGGTCGGCGACGTCATCGTCGCCAGCCACCTCGTCCATCACGACCTCGACGCGAGCCCGATCTTTCCCCGCTACCACGTGCCGACGCTCGGGCGCGCGGAGCTCGAGACCGACGCCGCCATCAGCTCGCTCGCGATGGCGGCGGCGGAGTCCTTCATCGCCGCTGACCCGGGCAACGAGGCGAGAGTCGAGCTCGGCCTGGTGCTGAGCGGGGATCAGTTCATGGGGCGCGTCGCGCTCGCCGACCTGCGTCGGCGCTTCCCCGACGGCCTCGCCGTTGAGATGGAGGGCGCCGCCGTCGCCCAGGTCTGCATCGAGGCGCAGATCCCGCTCGCCGTGGTGCGCTCGATCAGCGATGACGGCGACGCCGGGAGCTTCGAGCGCTTCCTGCAGAGCGAATGCGGGCGCTACGCGCGCGCGATCGTCGGCGGCCTGCTGGTCGCCATGGGCTGAGTCGCCGCCCGCGTGCGCTTCCCCAGCCCATCGCGGGGCCGGCCGTCACGGCCGGCGGGCTGGCAAACGTCTCGGCCCGCGCCCGACGGCGCTTCAATCGACGCTCGGGGCTCCTTCGAGGTGGCCCGACTATCGTGCGTTCGCATGGCGGCGACCGCAGCCAGCGATGGGGGTTGACGATCACATCCAAGCTTCGTCTCGGGACCGGCGCCCTCGCCACGACGCTGGCGCCATGACCGAGCCCCGGGTCCCGCCGCTGCCCGCATCGCAATGGAGCGATTCCGTGCGCGAGCTGCTCGAGCCGTGGTCGATCGACACGCCGCAGGGGCCCTACGTCCCGAACCTCTTCACGACGCTCGCGCGCCATCCGCGGCTGCTGGCCGCGTGGGAGCCCTTCGCGGGCGGGATCCTCCTGCACGGGGTGCTGCCCGCGCGCGAGCGCGAGCTGCTCGTGCTGCGAACCGCCTGGAACTGCCAGGCCTCCTACGTCTGGGGTCAGCACGAGGGCAATCACGGGCCGGCGGCGGGGCTGCGCGAGGAGGAGATCGCGCGCGTCGTGCACGGGCCGGCTCACCGCGGATGGAGCGAGCACGACGCGGCGCTCCTGCGCGCCGCCGACGAGCTGCATACGACGGGGACGATCGCGGACGGGACCTATGCTGACCTCGCGGCGCGCTACGGCGAGCAGGAGCTGATCGAGCTGGCGATGCTGGTCGGTGAGTACCACCTGATGTCGTTCGCGCTGAACGCGCTCGGAGTGGCGGACGAGGAGGGCGCGGCGCACCTTCCCGCCTGTGCGGACTGAACACCACCTCGCCCCAGCCGCCGCCGCTGTGCAGTAACCCTTAACCTCCACCGCGCGGTACGAACCCACGTCAATCGAGAGGTGAAATGGACCGAGTGCTGACGACCCACACCGGCAGCCTCTGCCGGCCCCGGAGGCTGGCGGAGCTGATCACCTCGGCCCGGCCCGGGGACGAGAGTTGGAAGGCCGAGCTCGACGAGGCGATCGCGCAGGCGGCCGCCGAGGTCGTCCAGGAGCAGGCCGGGATCGGCCTCGACGTGATCAACGACGGCGAGATGGGCAAGTCCAACTGGATCTCCTACCTCTACGAGCGCACCAACGGCATCGAGTCGCGCCCGATCGAGCTCTCACGCTCGACCAGCAACCTGCCGCCCAGTCGCGACCGCGAGGCCTTTCCGGGCTTCTATCGCGAGCACGACGAGATGGTCGACCGCGCCCGACGCGAGGCTGCGGCCAAGCGTGGCGAGAGCGATCAGGTCCAGAGCCACCACTGGGTCTGCACCGGCCCGCTGACCTACGACCCGACCGCGGTCGAGCGCGACATCGCCAACCTGCGCGCCGCAGCGGGCTCGGTCGAGGTCACCGACCTGTTCCTGCCCGTCGTGGCGCCGGCGAGCGCCTACTGGCTCGCCAACGAGTACTACGCGACCGACGAGGAGTTCGTCTGGGCCGTCGCCGACGTCCTCGCCGAGGAGTACCGCCACATCGTCGAGGCGGGGATCCTGCTCCAGGTCGACGACGCCGTGCTGATGCACGAGTGCGACTCGGTCCTCGCCACCGGCGGGTCCTTCGCCGACTATCGCCGCTGGGCCGAGCTTCGCATCGAAGCGCTCAACCACGCGCTCTCGGGCCTGCCGCGCGATCGCATCCGCTACCACGTCTGCTGGGGCAGCTGGCACGGCCCGCACGCCTACGACCCGCCGCTGCGCGACGTCGCCGATCTCGTGTTCGGGGTCACCGCCGGCTACTACCTGATCGAGCAGGCCAACCCGCGGCACGAGCATGAGTGGCGGCTGTTCGAGGAGATCTCGCTGCCCGAGGACAGCGTGCTCGTCCCCGGCGTCGTCACCCACCACACCAACGTCGTGGAGCATCCGGAGCTCGTCGCCGACCGCCTCGTGCGCGTCGCCGAGCTCGTCGGCCGCGACCACGTCATGGGCGGCACCGACTGCGGCTTCGCACAGAGCGCGTTCACCCAGCGCGTGCACCCGGAGATCCAGTGGGCCAAGCTGCGCTCGCTCGTCGAGGGCGCACAGATCGCCAGCGACCGTCTCTGGGGCGCCAGCTAGGGCAGGGTGCGCCGGCGCCGCTCCTGAGCGCCGGCGCCCCGCACCGGTCGACAACGGCGAAGGCTGGGGGAGGCCAGCGCGAAAGTCGTGGACGCCGCTGAGCGCTGGCAGAGCTCGCGACGGCAGCAGCCACGGCGCCATCGCACCTGGATCCAATCCAAAACCAACTGGATCCAATCTCCGAGACTCCGGATCCAGACGTCCCGCGGCGCCTGCGCGCGCTGCGTCAGCCGTCGACTTCCAGCGCCTCGAGCGCGGCGTCGAGCGCCGCCCGCAGCTGGCCTGCATCCGGGGAGCGACCGTAGAGCGGCCCGCCGCCGTCGCACATCAGCTCCCGCAGCCTCGCCACGCCGCGGGCGGCGACCGGACCGCCGCCGAGCAGGCGCTCGGCGAGCGCTGAGAGCTCGGATTCGGCCTCCAAGACGAGCGAGACGGAGATCGGGATCGGCGCGCGCGCCCGCCGCTCCCTCGCGTGGGCGCTCACGACGATCTCGCGCAGCAACTCACCGAGCCGTCGCGCGACGGGGCCGATCAGCGCTTGGGCGCGGAGCTCGAGCGCGGCGCTCGACTCCGGCGCCACCCCGCGGGCGAGCGCGGAGTCCAGGCGGGAGGCCCGTACGCGTGCGCTCACGCGGTCGCGCACGCGGATCCGCTGCGGCGTCACATAGCCCGCCTCACGGACCAGCAGCACAACGGACATTCCTTCGACCTCCAGGAGACGACGGCAACCCAACGACCGGGCACGGAACCGATCGTGTCAATCAGGAGCCCACTACCCGCTTTTGGCCCGAAGCGATCATCGCTCTGGGGCCCCAGCGGAGTCCCCGGCGCGGGATGGGGTGACGCGCCGGGGATCCGCTGTTTGCGCCCCTGGGGCGCGGCACCCCCCGCTAGTAGCCGTAGCCGCCCGAGGAGGAGCTTGTCGAGCTCGAGGTGGTGGTCGAGGTCGACGGCGCGTGGGTGACCTTCGCGCCTGACGGACTTACGACGTAGAAGCCGTTGACGCCCTCGCCGCTGGTGGGGTCGCTCGAGGAGTCGGACTTGAACGTGTAGAGCGGATGGCCGTTGTAGGTGACCTGGGTGACGGAGCCGTTCTTGACGGTGCCGAGCATCGAGGCCTTGACCTTGCCCGCGGCCTTCGGCTTGCCGGAGCTGCTCAGCGGTGGCCACGCGACCAGGCAACCGGCGGTGCAGGCGAAGTGCGGCGGCTTGTCGCCGGCGTCGAGGTAGAGCGTCTTGCCCGAGCTGGTGACGAGAATCGTGCCGAGCTTGGTCGACTTGGTGTTGACGGTCGCGGCGCCGCCGGCGGTGTGCGCGGTGTGCGCCAGGGCTGCCGTGGCGCCGGCGCCGAGCGCCGCCAGGGCGCTGATGAGGAGCAGGAGCTTGAGGGGTTTCATGCAGACCTTTCGGTGATCGCGGTAATTCGTTCCTGCACTGAGGACTCCGCCTCGCCGCGATTCCTTCCCGCTCCGGGCGGCCGCGGCGGCCAATAGGCTGAGGCCCGCGCATGCTCGCCTCGATCCCCAGCCCGGCCGAGAACGGCTTCCACATCGGGCCGCTCTTCATCCACGCCTACGGGCTCGCCTACGTCGTCGCGGTGACCGCGGCGGTCGCCATCACGCGGATCCGCTGGGAGGCCAAGGGCGGCGACCGCGAGCTCGTGTACGAGGTCGCGCTGTGGGGCTTCCCGGCCGGCCTGATCGGCGGTCGCATCTACTTCCTGATCACCAGCTGGAACGAGGTGCCGCCCCATTGGTGGGGCGTGTTCGCGATCTGGAAGGGAGGGCTCGGGATCTGGGGCGGGATCGCGCTCGGCACGATCGTCGGGCTCTGGCGGATCCGCCGCTCGGGCGCCAGCATGGCGCTCTTCATGGACGCCGGCGCCCCGGCGCTGCTCGTCGCCCAGGCGATCGGGCGGATCGGCAACTACTTCAACCAGGAGCTCTTCGGAGGCCCGACCACGCTGCCCTGGGGTCTTCAGATCTCACCCGCGCATCGCCCGCCCGGCTACCTCCAGTACGCGACCTTCCAGCCGACCTTCCTCTACGAGCTGATCTTCAACCTGGCGCTGGCGGCGTTCCTCATCTGGCTCGGTCGGCGCCACCGGATCCGAGCGCCCGGCCTGTTCGCGCTCTACGTCGCCGGATACAGCGGCTTTCGGATCTGGGAGGAGACGCTTCGGATCGACCCCTCGAAGTACCTCTGGGGGCTGCGCCTGAACCTCTACGTGGCGTCGCTCCTGACCCTGATCGGGCTGATCTGGTTCGTCTGGACGCAGCGGCGGCGGCCTACGCCGGCGCCCGCCTCAGGCTGACGTCCGACCACTCAAGGCACACCGACTCGGGCACCACTCCCGTGCGCATCAACAGCGCGAAGAGCTGGCAGCCGACGCAGAACGCGAGCAGCGACTCGAGCGCCGAGGCGACGATCATCAGGCCCAGCAGCACGTCGGCGAGGGCGTGATCGCCGGCCACCAGGGCCACCAGCGCGACCGCGGTCGTGAAGACCGCGCCGATGGCCTGCGCGAAACGCTTGGGCGGGCCCGGCACGAGCCTCGGCGCACCGAGCCGGGGCGCGACCACGCGCGCCGCCAGCTGCCCGAGCGGGCTGAACGTGGGACCGGCGAGCACCCGCGCCACGAACCCGTAGGCGAGCACCGCCGCGATCCAGTAGGCGCCGGTCGCGAGCGCCACCACGCAGAGCCCGCAGACGGCCCCGGCGACGACGCGCGCGGCCTTCTCGTTGACCGGGTTGGGAAAGGAGAGCACCCGCCCACCCTACCTTGCTCACCGAGTGGATCGGCTTTAGGGATCGGCGCATGCGCCGATCCCCCGTGCGGCGCATGCGCCGCACGGCGGCTGGGTGCATGCACCCAGCCGGACCGGGGCATAGGGTGGCGTGAATGGACCCTGCGCGCACCGTGGTGATCGATATGGGCTCCAACTCCTTCCGGCTCGTCGCCTACAGCTACGAGCGCGGGCGCTGGTGGCGGCGCACGGATGAGATCTACGACACCGTGCGTCTGGGGGCCGGGCTGCTCGCCAGCGGGCGCCTGGCGGAGGACCGCATGGACACCGCGGTCGAGGCGATGGAGGTCTATGCACACTTCTGCGGCGCCAGCGGGATCGCGCGCGAGGACGTCCGCGCGGTCGCCACCAGCGCGATCCGCGACGCCGAGAACGGCGGCGAGCTGCTCGAGCGCGTGGGCGCCGCGACCGGCCTTGAGGTGTCGGTCCTCAGCACCGGCGAGGAGGCCTACTTCGGCTACCTCGCGGCCGTCAACTCGACGACGCTGCGCGACGGCGCCGTGCTCGACCTCGGCGGCGGCAGCCTGCAGCTGGTGGCGGTGCGCGACCGAGCCTTCCTGACCAGCGAGTCCTGGCCGCTCGGCACCGTGCGGATGACCGAGCGCTTCTTCGAAGGCCGCTCCTCGGGCGCCAAGCAGCGCGACGCCCTCCGCGCCCACGTCCACGCCGAGCTCGCGAAGGCGCCCTGGATCGGCGAGCTGCTGCCGCGTCTGGTCGGCATCGGCGGCACGGTGCGAAACCTCGCCGCGGCGCTGGCGGCCGCCGAGGGGCTGCCCTCGATCGGGGTGCAGGGGACGGTGATCGAGCGTGAACCGCTCGAGGCGCTGATCAAGCGGCTGGCCTCCCGTTCGGTCTCCGAGCGCGCGAGCATCGACGGCATCAAGCCCGGGCGCGCCGGGCTGATCCTGGCCGGCGCCGTCGTCATCGCGGCGGCGATGGAGGCCGTCGGCACCGAGCGCATGGAGGTCACCCACGCGGGCCTGCGCGAGGGCGTCTTCTTCTCGAGCTATCTGCAGGGTTGCGAGCCGCCGCTCTTCGACGATGTGCGCGCCGCGAGCGTCTGGAATCTCGCCCGCCACTACCAGGACGATCTCGAGCACTCCGAGCACGTCGCGGAGCTCGCGCGCCAGCTGCTTGACTCACTCGACGGCATGGTCCCGCGCGCGGCCGGCGTCGACGTCGGCCAGCTGCTGTGGGCGGCGGGAATGCTCCACGACATCGGCGTCGCGGTCGACTACGACGACCACCACAAGCACTCGCGCTACCTCGTCCTCGCCGGCGGCCTGCCCGGCTTCGACCAGCGCGAGCTGGCGCTGATCGCCCAGACCGTCCGCTATCACCGCAAGGGCACGCCCGAGCTCGGCGAGCTGGCGCCGCTGTGTCACTCCGGCGACGCGCGTCTTCTGATCGTCATGTCGGCGCTCCTGCGCCTGGCCGAGCACCTCGACCGCGGACGCGACGGCGCCGTCACCCACGCGGCGCTCCACGACGAGGGCGAACGGCTCGAGCTCGAGCTCGCGGTCGACGGCGACGCCGCCCTCGCGCGCTGGGGCGCCGAGCGTCAGTCGGACCTCTTCCGCAAGGCCTTCGGGCGGCCGCTGACGCTCGTCTGATGCCTTGGGCGAGCCCGCGGCTGGGTATCGTTGAGGGCGTGCAGGACAGCGATTCCGACACCTTTGACGTCTACGACCTCTACCAGCGCGGGACGGCGCTGCTGCAGTCACGCGACTACGCCGCGGCGGTCGTGCCGCTCTCGCGCGCCCGCGACTGCGAGCCCGACAAGGCCTCGATCCGCGAGGCGCTCGGGCGGGCCCTGTTTCACTCGCAGCGCTACAGCGAGGCCGCTGATGAGTTCCGCGCCCTCGCCGCCGCCGCGCCGACCAACGACTACGCGCACTTCTGCCTCGGGCGCTCGCTGCAGCAGCTCGGACGCCACCGCGACGCCTGCCGGCCGCTGGCGATCGCGGCCTGCCTGCGGCCCGAGCGCCGCGAATACAGCGTCTACCTCGGGCGCGCGCGGGCGGCTGCGGGCCGGTCCTAGCTCAAGCGGCGCGCTGATGGTTCGGCGGCAGCCGAGCGTGGCGTCGTCGCAGGGCCAGGAGTGGTGGACCCCCAGCGGCTGACGGACGCGTGGCACGGCTGGGCGCACGCGCGGCGCGGCGCCGGTCTCTGAGGGCACCGTGTCGTCGCGGCGCGGATGGTGAGGCCGCTGCGCTAGGCGAATGCGGCTTGGCGCTACGCGAACGCGGCGTAGGCGCGCACGCGCGCGGGCCGCTGTTCCATGCGGGCGAGGTAGGCCTCGGTGCGCGGCGGCAGGAGCTGGGGATCGTCGAAGCGGCGTGAGATCGCGAGCACCGAGGCCACGACGACGTCGGCGACGGTGAGGCTCTCGCCGATCAGGTGGTCGCTCTGCGCGAGGGCGTCGTCGAGGACGCTCGCCGCGCGCAGGAAGCGCTCCATCGCCGCCTGCGAGCGCTCCGGATCGGACTCGCGGAAGCGGTAGGCCTCGATCGCGGTCGGCTCGAGTTCGCTCATCGCGAAGAGAACCCACTGGTAGGCGAGCGCGCGCTCGCGCGTTCCGTTCGCAGCTATCAGGCCCGACTGCGGATTGGTGTCGGCGACCTGCAGGCAGATCGCGGCCGACTCGAAGAGGAAGCCGTCGTCGTCCTCGAGCACCGGCACGCGCTCGAGTGGGTGGCGGCGACGGTGCTCCTCGCCGTGGGTGTCCTCGACCGGTACGCGCACGATCTCATACGGCGCGCCGGCCTCCTCGAGCGCCCATGCCACGCGCGGCGGGCGACCGGCTCCTTCGCGGGTGTAGAGGCGCACGGCGCCAGCCTAGCCGCAGCGGCTGCAAGTCGGCAGCCCGAGTACGCGCCGACATCTGTCCCAGGGGGCAGCGACCTACCTCTGGGGCGGCGACATGCGTGCCCGAGCGGTGCGACGTCCGTCAGCGAGCGCTCGCGTCGGATCAGGCGCCGTCGAGGTGGAGGAAGCGATGTTGTCAGCGGAGCTCGAGGTGGCGGGGGGCGGGGGCGCGGTGGCGCTGGTCGCGGCCGCCGCACTGGCGCATCGGCGGCGGCCCGCCCGCACGCCCGTGCGACTGCTCGTCGAGCCCTATCGCGGCGACCGCGCCGGCGGGGCATCGATCGTGGCGCTGTTCACGGCGCTTCACTCGCTGCTCGGGACCAGGCGCACGCTCGCCCTCGAGGTGCATCTCGACCGTCGCAGCGGCGGCGCTCCGCTGGTCTGGTTCGCGGTGCTGTGCCCGCCCGGACTCGAGCGCGCCCTGCAGGCGGCGCTGCGAGCCGGTTACCCCAACGTGCGCGTGAGGCGGCTGCGCTCGGAGCTGACCGAGCCACCGGCTGCCGTCGCGCTGCGGCGGCGGGCGCTGCCTGCGGCCACCGATCAGCCGCTTGATCCGCTGTCGTTGGCCAGCGTCGAGCCCTTGCTGGCGGCGATGGCGGCGGCCGGGGCACCGGTCACGGTGCGCGTCTCGCTACGGCCGGCCTCGCGGATGATCGAGCAGATCTGCTCGGATCGCGAGCATCAGGTGGGGGCGCTTTGGTGGAGCGAGGTGCTCGTGTTCGCGCGCGACCGCGCTCGCGCCCGGGCGGTCGCCAGCGCGTTGTGCGCCGGTCCGCCGCGGCTGGCGGTCGGTCGGGCGGGGGGTGGCGCGTGGCGCGGGCGCCCGCGCGTGCGCCGCTCCCCACGGCGGCTCTTTCGCTCGGCTGAGCTTGCGCGCGTTTGGAGTCTGCCGGCGCCGGAGTACGCTGCGCTGCCCTGCCTGCGGTTGGCGCTGCCGCTCGCTCCTGCGCCGCCCGGGATCTCCCGGGGCGGTGGCGGCGGCCTGCTCCGCGACGAGCACGGGCCCGTCACGATCGACCTCGCCCTGCGCCGCCAACACACGGCGGTCGTCGGCGCCGTGGATCAGGGCAAGACCTCCTATCTCGTCGCCAGTGCACGAGAGGATCTGCGCCGCGAGGACTGCGCGGTGATCGTGCTCGACCCCAAGGGCGACGCGGCCGAGGCGGTCATGAGCATCGTGCTCCCGTCGCGAACGGTGACGCTGCTCGACATGGCCGCCCCGCGGTGCGGCTTCAATCCGCTCGCCGTCGAGGCCGCGCCGGACGCGATCGCGGACCAGATCGTCGCGGCCCTGCGCGGCCTCTTCAGCGAGGGCGAGGTCCGCGGAAGCTCGGACCGATACCTGCGGAACGCGGTGATCGCCGCGCTCGCCTGTGGCGGCGGCGCGACGCTGTGGGACGCCGCTCGTCTGCTCGAGGTCGGGGAAGAGGGTCGCGCCTTCCGGGCGGCCGTCGCCGATCGCCTCGTGGAGCTCCCAAGCTACGCCGAGCTGGCGCGCTTCTTCGCCGTCGAGCTGCCGGCCCAGCTGGCCGACGCGCGCGCGACGACCACCGCCAAGCTCGATGCACCGGCGAACAAGCTGGCGCGCGTGCTCAACTCGCCCGCGGTCAAGCGCGTGCTGATCAACGACACGCTGAGGATCGACTTCGACCGGTTGATCGAGCGCTGCGAGGTGCTGGTCGTGCGTGGCGCGCTCGGGGAGATCGGCGCCGGCAACGTGGCCGTGCTGATGCAGCTCCTGCTCGGCATGCTCGACGCCGCCCTCAGCCGCATCCAGGATCGCAACACCGGCGTGCCCCGGCGCGCCGTCGCGCTCAAGGTCGACGAGGCTCCACTGGCGATCAACGCCGCGTTCGCGCAGACGCTCGCCCTGAAGCGCTCGGCCGGGCTCGAGACCGTCGCCTGCTGGCAGACCGACGCGCAGTGGGAGCCCGAGCTGCGCGAGCAGCTCGACGCGCTCTTCGCCCATCGCGTGCTCTTCGCGACGGCCTCGGCAGCCGACGCGCGGGCCGCCGCCTCCCTGCTGATGGCCGACTTCTCCGATCAGATCCGGGCGGGCGATGAGCAGCTGGCGACTCTCGCCTCCCCGGATGTGCGGCTCCATCTGCCGCGCCACACCGCCCTGGCCACCTGGACCACCGCCGCCGGGCGCGAGCGCCCCTTCCTCGCGACGACCGTACCGCTGGCGCTCGATCCTGCTCGGATCGAGTGGCACGCCCGCGCCCAGGAGGCCCGCGGCGGACGCGAGATCGCCACGGCGCTCGCGCCCGCGAGCGTGATCCTCGGCAGCCGAGGCCTCGCTGTGCGGACGCCTTCAGCGGTTGCGGCTCGAGACCGGCCGGCTCTGCCGCCGCCGCGGGCCATTCAAGAGCGGCAACCGCAGCCGACCAGCACCGCGGCTGCGCAGTCACCCCGCCGCGCGCCGGGGCGCGTGAGCGCGCAGTCGCCTGCGTTGGCGCAGTCCGTCGCGCCCGCTCGATCGCCCGAGGCGACTGCGCAGCCGCCCGAACCGGCTTCTGAGCATCCGAGCGCGCGTCCCACGCCGCCCGTCGCGAAGGCGACTGCGCAGCCGCCGCCCGACGCGACGGCCCCTCCTGGCTACTCCGAGCTCAACGCCCTGGACGACGCGGCTTCAATGCGTTTTCTGCGGGCTGCGCCAACCGGCAGCGCTGGTCGCCTCGCGCCGGGCGACCGTGAGCTCCTGGCCTGGCTGGCCGGGGCGCGCTGCGCGCTCAGCACCCAGATCCACGCGCGCATGCATCCCGGGCGTTCGCTGACAGGAACGCAGCGACAGCTCAAGCGCCTCGCCGATCGCGGGCTCATCGCCCGTTTCCAACTCCACCGCGAGGATGGCGGCGGTCTGCCGCTGTGCTGCGCCGTCACCGCCCGGGCGCTCGAGCTACTCGGGATCACCGCGCGCGAGGCACCGGAACTGCGGCAGTCAAACCTGGACGGCCTGCGCGCCGATATCCGCCTTACCGGCTGGCTGCTGGCGCTGGAGCGTCACGGCGCGATCCGAGAGATCCTCGGGCCGGGACGGGCCGCGATCGCTCCGGGCAGCGCCGACGCGCTCGCACTCGAACTGGAGCCCGGCCTGCGGCCGCGGGACTTCCTCATCACGGGTCGCGACGGCGTGCGCGTGGCACCCGAGCGCTTTGCGCCGCTGCGGCCGGGTGCCGTCATCAGCACCGACCGCGGCACCGACATCCTGGTGGTGGCGGACCGCGGCGAGGCCCAGCCGGCGCTGATCGAGGCGTATGACCACCTGCTCAGCGGCTGGTGGCGGACCGTCGAGCGCTACCGCCGCATCGGCGGCCCGCCCGCCGTCGTATTCGTTTGCGCAGACCAAGCGGCGGCGCTGGAGCGGGTCGCCATCGCCGATGAGCTCCTGAGTGCCTGTCTCGCGCAGATCGGCGTCGGCCCCGAGCAGTGGGCACGCCCGGGCCGCGAGGGGATCTCCTTCGCCGCGGAGCAGGAGGCCCACGAGGGTGTGCTCGCGGCATGGAGCGTGCCCACGCTGCCTGCGCAGCTTCGAACCCAGAATGGGTCGGAGCCGTTGCGTGTCAGCTTTCTGCAGCCGCCCCCCGCGGTTGCCGCGACCACCTCGCAGCCGCCCTGGCTCTGAACGCAGCCGCCCGCCAGGAAGGCCGTTTGCAGACGCCGACGACGCCTAGGCTCATCGCTCTCCTCCTCATCTCCCAAACACCTCCGCCTCCCGCTCATCCCTCACCTCCCCGGTCCTCCTCCGCTCGCCCTTCCAGCTCACCTCGCCCCACACCTCGGTCCCTCACTGAGCACCCCTTCCTTCACTCCCGCGTTCTCCCCAGCCCCGTCCAGCCCGCCGTCTCCCCGCCCTCGCCCGCTCGCCCCGCGTCACATCTCCGCAGTCCTGTCCGACCGCGTCCGTCGGAACGCGCAGGAACCGAACGAGCAACCCCGGAGGAAGGCAATGACGAACCCGACGATCTGCGATCAGTACGCGACGCAAGACGGAATGCGCGAGCTCGTGCTCCTCGCCGGCTCAGCCGGCTCACGTCTGCTCGTCGACCGCCGGCAGAGCGACTGCGGCGACACGCGCCTGCTGGCCCATCTCGCAGCCGATGAGCCCGACGCCAACGCCCACCACGTCTGCCGCGAATACCTCGCTGATCCCAGACGCGGCGCCAGACGTCTGCGCCGACGGGACTTCAGCACCCCGCCCGAGGGACGCCGCGAGTTGCTGCCGCGCGCCAACTTCCGCTCCGTCGTCTTGACCGACGCCGGGGGCCGCCGCTACGGGCTGCGCATCAGCGGCGCCGCCGCCGAGCTCCGCTGGCACCGCGAGCCACGCGGCCGCGGTGGGGCGCCTCGCTGTCTCAGCGCCCGCGAGGTCATCGGCGCGCTCGAGGCCTACGAGCCGGTTTGCACATTGAGCAGAGCCGCCGTGGCTCGCTTCCGCGCCGACCGTCGCGTGTCGGTCGCCACGCTGTCGCTCGAGCTGCGACGAATCGAATCGAGTCCGATCGTGCTCAACCGGCGCTTGCGCGAGGCCGTGCTCGAGGCGGTGTCGGAACGGGGCGTCAGCTTCAGCGCGATCGCGATGGCGTGCGGACGCGTCAAGTACGACAGCCGCGGCAACGACTCGGGCGAGACGAGCTGGCTCGCACGCAGAGTCGGGCTGCTGCCGTGCGGTCCCGGTGCCGGCCCCAACCCGTGGGTCCACACCGACACGCTCGCGCTGATCGCTCGCGACGGTCTCGGCATCGCGCCGCGCGAGGTCGAGCTGCCCTGAGCGCCGCCCCCGCCGCCGGCGGTCTCCACGTTGCCGCCGGCGATCCCCGTCTGCGCGAGCAGATCGAGCGTGCGTTCGACGCGCAGCCACACGGCCGTCTGATCGTGGCGAGCGCCGCTGCGGACATCGCGCGGCTGCGCGCCCGCGACCCGCACGCCGTGCTCGTCCTCGTCGCCGCGCGACGCTCGGCCACCGCGGCCGCGCTTGACGCCGGCGCCGACGCGGTGCTCACGGGAGCTCTGCGTCCAGCGGAGCTACGCGCACGCGTGCGCGCGATCGAACGCCGCCGGGCGCAGCGGTTGACGGTCGGACCGCTCACCCTTCACCCGCTCGCGCGCCGCGCCGTCCTCGACGGTGTCGATCTCCGGCTGCCGCGGCGTGAATTCAGCCTCCTCGCCTGCCTCGCCGCCGCGCCCGGCTCCGCCCACACCAAGGCCGAGCTGATCGCCACCTGCTGGGGCACGCCTCCGCCCTCGAGCCGCACGCTCGAGCGCCACGCGTCACGCCTGCGCAGCCGCCTGGGCAGGCGCGCACCGATGCTCGTGACGGTCTGGGGCGTCGGCTACCGCCTCGACGAGCCGGCCTGATCTTCCGCGGCGCATCGCGCCGCGGTCATAGCAACACAACGAAAGGAGCCACCGTGCTCAGCTACTGGAGCGTGCCCGCGTGCGGGCTCGCCGTTTTGTCGTTCCTGCGTATCTCTGGGGTCGCACCCGCCAAGGCCCTCGCGGTCGCGCTGCTCCTGGCGCCCTTCGCGCTGCCTCAAGCGATCGGCTGCGCCCTCGGGGCGCTGCTTGCGCCGCGCCTGCGCCGCGCGCCCGCTCCCGCGGGCAGCGTGCTCACCATCGGAGCCGACGAGCGCGGCGGCGCGGTGACGATCCCGCTCGGACGAACGAGCGGCACACACGCCCTGATCGTCGGTGCGACCGGCTCGGGCAAAACGGTCACCGAGACGCTGATCGTCACGAGCGCGATCGCGCGGGGTCTCGGCGCGGTGATCGTCGATCCCAAGCGCGACCTCCTCCTGCGCGAGCGCGCGCGAGATGCCGCGCTCTCAGCAGGGCGGCCGTTCATCGAGTGGACGCCGTCGGGCCCCAGCGCCTACAACCCCTACGCCCACGGCAGCCCGGGCGAGATCGCCGACAAGGCACTCGCCGGCGAGCGCTACAGCGAGCCGCACTACCTGCGCCAGGCTCAGCGATATCTCGGTCACGCCGCACGCGCGCTCGCGGCGTCCGGCGCCACCGCCACACCGGCGGGCCTGCTCGAGCTGATGGATCCCCGCCGGCTGGAGCTGCTCGCGCGTGCGATTCCCGATGAATCGCACGCCCAGCGCGTGTTCGACTACCTCGACTCGCTCGACGCCCGCCAGCGCAGCGGCCTGACCGGCACACGGGACCGGCTCGCGATCCTCGCCGAGTCCGAGCTCGCGCCGTGGCTGCATCCCGCGGACGGCGCCCCCTCGCTTGACCTGCTGGACGCGGTTCGAGCCGGCGCGGTCGTCTACTTCGCGCTCGAGGCCGATCGCCTGCCGCTGCTCTCACGGATGCTGGCAGCGGCGATCGTCGGCGACCTCCTCACCGTCGCCGCGAGTTGCCAGGAGGAGCCGGCGCCGACGCTGATCGCAATCGACGAGTTCTCGGCGATCGCGCCGGAGTCGGTGGCCCGGCTCTTCGGGAGGGCGCGCGCGGCGGGGTTCAGCCTGCTGCTCGCCACGCAGGAGCTCGCCGACCTGCGCGCCGCCGCGCCGGAGTTGCTCGAGCAGGTGCTGGGAAACGTCGAGACCGTGGTGGCCCACCGCCAGAGCGTGCCCGACTCGGCCGAGCTGATCGCGCGAATCGCCGGGACACGCCCGGCGTGGGACTCGGCCGAGCAGCTCGAGCACGCGGTCCCCACCGGCCGCGTCACCCGCAGCCGCTCGCGCGAGTTCGCGATCCACCCCGACGTGATC
Organism: Solirubrobacteraceae bacterium; assembly: GCA_036489875.1. Lineage (GTDB taxonomy): Bacteria > Actinomycetota > Thermoleophilia > Solirubrobacterales > Solirubrobacteraceae > Palsa-513. Next base: position 37,995 of record DASXEZ010000153.1, read on the forward strand.
CGCACGCTCGCAACAGGCACGGCAGCCGTCGCCGTCGGCAGCTCGGGCGCCTGTTCGATAGCGCGGATCTTCCACCCCTGACCATCGAAAGGACCCACACATGCAACTCACAGAACTCCCGACCACCACGATCCTCGATTGGCTCGCCGCGACCGGCACGGCTTCCGCAACCGACCTCGCGGACGTCGCCGAACTCTCCCAGCGAGCGCTCAAGACCCGTCTGCGCTCGCTCGAGCAGGCGGGGCTTGTGCGCTCGGAGGCGCTGCTGCGCGGCGAGCCGGCGCTGCACACCCTCACGCGCGCCGGACTGCGCGCCGCCGGACGCCCGGAGCTCGAATCCGTCGCGATCAGCGCGGCTTCCTTCGGACACCATCTGGCGCTCGCGCGAGCCGCCGTCGCGCTGCGCGGCGCCGGTGAGCGCGTCGGAGGCGAGCGCGAGCTGCGTGCCTTCGAGCGCCTGGAGGGACGAGCGCTCGCGAGCGCCGCGGTCGGCCTCGCGCGCAGCGGCGAGACCGCCTGGCATCGCCCCGATCTCGTCTGCTGGCGTCCGCAGCGGCCGATCGCCGTCGAGGTCGAGCTCACCGTCAAGGCGCCCGAGCGCCTGCGAGCGATCGTGCGCGGTTGGGCGCGAAGCCGCCTCGTGGCGGGCGTCGTCTACTACGCGACGCCGGCGGCGGCGCGCGCCGTCTCGGCTGCTGTGCGCCGCGAGAGCGCCGAGGCCGCGGTGGCGGTGCTGGCCCTCGGGCTGGCCGGTGATCTCGGGCCGTTTCGATCGACGAGTTCCTTCCCAAGTGCTCCGTAGCGTCGCCAGGGCATCGCTAACGACGTCAAGGAGAGCCTGTGGCAACCATAAATCGGGTCGTGATTGTCGGAAATCTGACCCGCGACCCAGAGCTGCGCGAGACGCCCGGCGGCACCAGCGTGTGTCGACTGCGCGTCGCCTGCAGCACGAGTTGGCGCAACAAGGACACCGGGGAGATCGACGAGCGCCCGAACTACTTCGATGTGACGGTCTTCGGCGCGAGCGGCGAGGCGTGCGCGCGCTTCCTCGTCAAGGGACGGCCGGTGGCCGTCGACGGGCGCCTGGAATGGCACGAATGGACCACCGATACCGGTGAACGACGCCAGGCCGTCGGGATCGTCGCCGACAGCGTGCAATTCCTGGCATCTCGCCAGGGGACCGAGGACGACGGCGAGGAGGTGACGGACGCGGAAGAGGCGGAAGCGATCGCGTTCTGATCGCTCCCCGTCCGGGTCGCGGCGCGCGCTATAGCGCGCGCCGCGCCGTCCCGTCTTCACGGCCGTTATCCTTTTTTACATAGAGGAGACGGGCGGCGCCGCCGCCCGGAGACGGAGACGGATCGACTGTGGTTGCGCCAGCGAAGGGCGTTGAGGAGCAGGAGCGGGTAATAGTGCGGTTCGCCGGAGACTCCGGCGACGGCATGCAACTCGCGGGAGGACGCTTCACCGACGCGACGGCGTCGCTCGGTAACGACCTCGCAACGATGCCGAACTTCCCGGCGGAGATCCGCGCTCCGGCCGGCACGCTCGCCGGCGTCTCGAGCTTCCAGATCCATTTCGCCTCACGCGACATCGTCACTCCGGGCGACACCCCGAACGTGCTCGTCGCGATGAACCCGGCCGCCCTGAAGGCCAACATCGGAGAGCTCGAGCGCGGCGCGACGATCATCGCCAACGAGGACGCCTTCACCGTTCGCAACCTCCAGAAGGCGGGCTACGAATCAAACCCGCTCGACGATGAGTCGTTGAACGGTTACGTCGTCCATCGCGTTCCCATGAACACGCTCACCCAGCGCTCCGTCGAGGGCATGGAGGAGGTCTCGACGCGCGACGCCCTCCGCGCCAAGAACCTCTTCGCGCTCGGCCTGCTCTCGTGGCTCTACGACCGCCCGCGTGATGTCACCGAGATCTGGATAGAGAAGAAGTTCGCCACGCGCAAGGCCTCGCTTGAGGCCAACCTCGCCGCCTTCCGCGCCGGCTGGGCCTTCGGCGAGACGACCGAGCTGATCGACGTCCAGATCCGCGTGCCCGCCGCTCACGACATGGCACCCGGCATCTACCGCACCGTCAACGGCACGAGCGCCACCGCGCTCGGGCTGCTCGCCGCGAGCGTCCGCAGCGGCCTGCAGATCGTGTTCGCCTCCTACCCGATCACGCCGGCGTCCGAGCTGCTGCACGAGCTCGCGCGCCACCGCAGCGCCGGCGTGCGCACGATCCAGGCCGAGGACGAGATCGCGGCCGCCGGAATGGCCCTCGGCGCCGCCTTCGGGGGCGCGCTCGGAGTCACTGCGACGAGCGGGCCGGGCATGGACCTCAAGGCCGAGACGATCGGTCTCGCCGTGATGCTCGAGCTGCCGATGCTGATCATCGATGTCCAGCGCGCCGGCCCCTCGACGGGCATGCCCACCAAGACCGAGCAGTCGGACCTCTTGATGGCGCTCTACGGCCGCCACGGCGAGTCGCCGCTGCCGATCGTCGCCGCCACCACCCCGGCGCAGTGCTTCACGGCGACGCTCGACGCCGTGCGGATCGCCGTCCGCTACCGCACGCCCGTGATCCTCCTCACCGACCTCTTCCTCGCCAACTCCTCGGAGCCCTGGCGGATCCCCGACGTCGCGCTGATCCCACCGATCGAGCCCAACTTCGCCGCCGCCAACGGGCACGCCTTCGAGGCCTACTCGCGAAACGCCGACGGCGCGCGCCCATGGGCGGTCCCCGGCACGCCCGGACTCGAACACCGCATCGGCGGGATCGAGAAATCCCAGCCCTCGGGCGGCATCTCCTACGAGCCCGCCAACCATCAGTTCATGACCGACGAGCGCCGCAACCGGATCGCCGGCATCGAGGTCGCCCCGCTCGTCGTCGACGCCGACGAGGACGCCGAGCTGCTCGTCCTCGGCTGGGGCTCGAGCTTCGGCACCCTGCGCGCCGCCGTGCGCCGGCTGCGCGTCGCCGGGCATCCGATCGCCCACGCCCAGTTCCACAACCTCAACCCCCTGCCCGCCAACACCGGCGAGGTGCTCTCGCGCTTCAAGCGCGTCCTCGTCGCGGAGATGAATGACGGCCAGCTCGTGAGGGTCCTGCGCGCCGAGTACGGTCGCGAGATCGACAGCTACGCGATAACCCAGGGTCGCCCACTGCTGGCGGCCGAGATGGAGCACCAGCTGCTCGAGCGGCTCTGATTGGAGAGATGACCCCTTCGTCTGAAGAGAACGGCGCCGCGGCAACCCTGACCAAGGCCGACTTCCAGTCGCCGGCGGAGACCCGCTGGTGCCCCGGCTGCGGCGACTACGCGATCCTCGCCGCGGTCCAGGGCTTCCTGCCCGAGCTCGGGATCCCGCCCGAGCGCACGGTCTTCATCTCCGGCATCGGCTGCGCCGGGCGCTTCTCCTATTACATGAACACCTACGGCATGCACGGCATCCACGGCCGCGCCCCCGCGCTCGCCACCGGGCTCGCCGCGGCTCGCCCCGACCTCGCCGTGTGGGTCGTCTCCGGTGACGGCGACGCGCTGTCGATCGGCGGCAACCACCTGATCCACGCGCTCCGCCGCGACGTGCCGATCAAGATCCTGCTCTTCAACAACCGCATCTACGGGCTCACCAAGGGCCAGGCCTCGCCGACCAGCGAGCTCGGCAAGGTCACCAAATCGACGCCGTTCGGCCTGCTCGACGCGCCCTTCAACCCGATCTCACTCGCGCTCGGGGCCGGGGCCACCTTCGTCGCCCGCACGCTCGACACCGACAAGCGCCATCTGCCGGCGATGCTGCGCGCCGCCGCCGCCCATCCAGGGGCGGCGCTGGTCGAGATCTACCAGAACTGTCCGGTCTTCAACGACGGCGCCTTCGACGCCCTGACCGAGAAGCAGACGCGCGCCGACAGCGTGATCGAGCTCGAGCACGGCGAGGCGATCCGCTTCGGCACCGACGGCGAGCGGGGCGTGATCCGAAACGCCGACGGCGAGCTCGAGATCGTCGCCGTCGCGGACGTCGGCGAGGCCGCGCTGCTGCGCCACGACGCCCACCGCCCGGATCCGAGCCTGGCCTTCGCGCTCGGACGCCTCGGTGGCGGCGACACCGCCACCCCGATCGGCATCTTCCGTGCCACGCCGCGCCCCAACGCGAACGCCGCCCTCGCGGCGGAGCTGGAAACGGCGCGCGAGGGCTTCGACGACGACGGCCTCGCGGCGCTGCTGCACGGCGGCGACACCTGGTCCGTCGGCGCCTGAGCAACGAGCCCCACCGATGGCGACGGACGCTCAGGCGCTCGAGCTGGCGCCCCACACCTATGCCGTCGGGCGCGAGAAGATCCGCGAGTACGCGCGTGCGGTGGGGGAGGCCAACCCGGTTCACCTGGACCTCGAGGCGGCCCAAGCCGCCGGCCACGCGGATCTCGTCGCGCCCCCGATGTTCGCCGTCGTCTACTGCGCCGCCGCGATCGAGGCGGCGCTCTTCCATCCCGCCCTGGGGATCGACTTCGAGATGCTGCTCCACAGCGGGCAGGAGTTCGAGTGGGGACCGCTGGTCGTGGCGGGCGATGAGATAACGACCACGGTCTCGCTGGCCGAGGTCTCCGAGCGGATCGGGATGACCTTCTACGTGATCGCCTCGGACTCGCGCAACCAGCGCGGCGAGAGCGTCTGCGCCGGGCGCTGGACCGAGGTCGTGAGGCCCCGCTCGTGAGCGACTCGCTGCAGCCGGGCGCGGAGCTGCCGACGCTGGTGTTCACACCCGCGCGCGACGCGACGATCCGCTACGCCGGCGCCTCCGGCGACTTCAACCCGATCCACCTCGATGACGAGTTCGCGCGCTCGGTCGGCCTACCCGGCCGCATCCTCCACGGGCTCTACACGATGGCGCTGCTCGCGCGCGCCCAGACCGAGGCTCTCGGCGGTCCCGAGCACCTCAAGCGGCTCGCCGTCCAGTTCCGCGGCGTCGCGCTGCCCGAGCACGAGATCGTGATCGAGTCGGTCGTCTCGGAGGTCGACGGTACGCGCGTGCTCGTCAACGCGACAGCGCGCCAACAGGGCAAGGCGGTGATCCGCGGGGCGCGTGTCGAGCTCGAGGCCTAAAGGCGCCTGACCGGGTCCGCCACCTTCGTAGAATCGATGGAGATGTTGACGCCCCGCCAAGAGACGATCCTGCGCAAGGTCGTGCAGAGCCACGCCGAGACCGGGCAGCCGGTCGCGTCCAAGACGCTCGCCGCCGATCCGAGCTTCGACTGCGGGCCCTCGACGATCCGCCACGAACTCGCCCAGCTCGAGGCGCACGGCCTGCTCGCGCACCCGCACACCTCCGCGGGCCGGCTGCCGACCGACGCCGGCCAGCGCTACGTCGTCGATCGTCTGCTCGCCGCACCCGAGCAGCGCGCCGTCGCCGTCGCCACGCTCGACCTCACGGTCGCGCGGCGCGAGCTCGACGACGCCCTGCGGGTGACGACCGAGAAGCTCTCCCAGATCACCAACCTGCTCGCGGTCGCCACCGCTCCCGCGCTCGACTCGGCGACGATCCATCGCATCGAGGTCCTGACGCTCCAGCCGAGCGTCGTGATGGTCGTCATCATCACCTCCTCGGGCGGCGTCTCCAAGTACGTCGGCGCCTTCGAGGGTGCGATCGACCCGGGCCTCATCGCCTGGGCCGGCGAGTACCTCAACGAGCGTGTCGGGGGCCTCCCGCTCGGCGCCCGGATGCTGCTCGGCCGCCTCGCCGACCCCGAGCTCAGCGCGCGCGAGCGCGACTTCATCGACCACCTCGAGCCCGCCTTCACCCAGCTTCAGAGCGGCGGCGAGGACGTCCTCTTCGTCGACGGCACCTCGCGGCTGCTGGGCGCGCAGCGCTTCGCCGACGCCGGCGACGCCGGCGCGCTGATCGCGCTGCTCGAGCGCCGCGTGGCGCTGCTGGAGGTGATGCGCCATGCGCTCGGGGAGCCCGGGATCTATGTCCGGATCGGCGCCGAGAACGAGGAGCCCGGGCTGCAGTCGCTGTCGGTCGTGGCCTCCGGGTACGGCCTCGCCCAGCGCCGGCTCGGGACGGTCTCGGTGATCGGGCCCGTGCGGATGGACTACGCGATCGCGATCGACACCGTCCGCGGCGTCGCGCGCCAGCTCTCCCGCTTCGTCCAGGACGTCTACTGATGGCCCGCCCGGCGACTCCACGCGACCCCTACGAAGTGCTGGGCGTTCCGCGCTCGGCTGACGAGACCCAGATCAAGAAGGCCTTCCGCTCGCTCGCGCGGGAGCTTCACCCCGACGTCAACACCGAGGACCCCGACGCCGAGGAGAAGTTCAAGCAGGCCGCCGAGGCCTACGAGATCCTCTCCGACCCCGAGCGGCGCGCGACCTACGACCGCTTCGGCCACGAGGGGCTACGCTCCGGCGGCTACCAGCCGAACTTCGATCAGTTCGGCTCCCTCAGCGACATCTTCGAGGCCTTCTTCGGCGGTGGCGGCGGCGGCGGTGGTGGCGGTGGCGGCGGCATCTTCGGCGGCGGCGTGCGCGGGCCCGCGGCCGGCGGTGACGTCGGCGCCGAGCTCGAGCTCGACCTCTCCCAGGCCGCGGCCGGTGGCCCCTTCGCGGTCACCTACGAGGCGGTCGTGCTCTGCGAGCACTGCCGCGGCAACGGCGCCGAGCCGGGCACGCCGATCGAGACCTGCGAGCGCTGCGGCGGCTCAGGGCGCCTGCAGGGCGTCACGCGCACGCCCTTCGGCCAGGTCATGCGCACCGTCGCCTGCGATGTCTGCGGTGGCGACGGTCGCGTCGCCACCAGCCCGTGCGCGGAGTGCCAAGGCCGCGGCCGCATCGTCTCCACCCAGAACGTGACCGTCGATGTCCCCGCTGGCATCGCCGACGGCCAGCGCGTGCGGATCGGCGGACGCGGCCACGTCGGCGAGCCCGGGGCGCCCTCCGGCGACCTCTACGTGCTGATCCGCGTGCACGAGGACGAGCGCTTCGTGCGCGACGGCGACGACCTCGTCACCGCGCTCGACGTGCCGGCGCCGATGGCGGCGCTCGGCACGAGCCTCGAGGTCCCCACGCTCGGCGAGCCGGCCACCGTCGAGATCGCGGCGGGCACCCAGCCCGGCGAGGTCATCGTCCTGCGCGGCAAGGGCATGCCACGGCTGCAGCGTCACGGCCACGGCGACCTGCGCGTCGTCGTCAACGTCCAGATCCCGCGGCGCCTCAGCGACGAGCAGCGCGATCTCCTCGAGCGCTTCTCGGCCACGATCACGCCGGAGAACCTGCACGAGGACGAGTCGATGTTCGGCAAGCTCCGCCGCGCGTTCCGCCACCAGTGATCCGCCTGGCGGTTCGCGTCGCGCGCGACGACGCGCCGGCCGCGCTCGCCGAGCTCCTGACCTTCTCGCCGGCCGGCGTGGAGGAGCGCGACGGCGCCGACGACACGGTCGAGTACGTGCTCTACGGCGCCGCCGGAGAGCTGCCGAGCCTGCCGACGCTGCAGGCCAGCGTCGGCGACGCCCTCGTCGAGGTCTCCACCAGCGAGATCGCCGACGACTGGGCGACGCGCTGGCGCTCCTTCCACCGCCCGATCGAGATCGCCGGCTCGCTCTACGTGCGCCCGCCCTGGCACGACCCCGCGCCGGTCGACCGCGAGCTGATCGACATCGTGATCGACCCCGGGCAGGCCTTCGGCACCGGCTCGCATGCGACCACGCGCCTGTGTCTCGAGTTGCTCGTGGAGCTCGCGCGGGCGGGCGAGGCCAGCGGAGCGGCGCTCGACCTGGGCGCGGGCTCGGGCGTGCTCGCGATCGCCGCCGCCAAGCTCGGCTTCGCCCCCGTCCTGGCGCTCGACCACGAGGAGGAGTCGGTGCTCGCGGGGCGCGAGAACGCGCAGGTCAACGGCGTCGCCATCGACGTCGAACGGGCCGACCTCACGCGCGATGAGCTCCCGAGCGCGCCGGTGATCCTCGCCAACCTGCTGCGGCCGCTGCTGCTCACGCTGGCGGAGCGGATGCGCGAGCCGCCGCGGTTGCTGATCGCCTCGGGCCTTCTGATCGAGCAGGCCGACGAGATCGCCGACGCTTTTCGCGCGCGCCACGGCCTGCGCGAGCGCGCCCGGCGCGAGCAGGGGGAGTGGTCGGCGCTCCTGCTCGAAGGCGCCGGCGCCCGCGCGTATCCTTAGCCAGAGCCATGAGCATCACCGACACCGTCAAGAGCGACCTCGTGGTCGCCATGAAATCCGGCGAGCGCGACCGGGTCACGACGCTGCGCCTGGTTCTCTCCGAGCTGCAGAAGGCCGCCAAGGAGGGCTCGGCCGACGAGCTCGCGGTCCTTCGGCGCGAGCGCAAGCGCCGCGTCGAGGCAGAGCTCGCCTTCCGCGACGGCGGGCGCGGCGAGCTCGCCGACGCCGAAGCCGCCGAGGGCGAGATCATCGCCGCCTACCTGCCGGCCGAACTCGACGACGCCCAGCTCTCGGCGATGGTGCACAGCGCGCTCGCGGCGACCGGCGCGCAGTCCGTCAAGGATCTCGGCAAGGTCATGCCCGTGGTGATGGCGCAGGTCGCCGGGCGCGCCGACGGCAAGCGGGTCTCCGAGCAGGTGCGGGCGGCGCTCGCAAGCTCGTGAGACGCCAGTTCGAGCTCTCCAACGATCTCGCGGTGCACCTCGCGGGCGAGCAGGACGCGATGCTGCGGGCGCTCGAGGGTCGTCTGGGGGCGCGGGTCTTCCTGCGCGGCAACCTGCTCACGCTCGACGGCGACGCCGCGGCGCTTGAGACCGGGGCGCGGGTGATCGCCGAGCTGGGCGAGCTCGCTCCCTCCGGGCACCCGCTCGATGAGGCCACGCTCAACGCCGTGATCGGCGTCCTCGACGCCGACAGCACCCCCTCGAAGGTGCTCGACGACGTCGTCTGGCGCCACCGCGAGACGCGCGTCGCTCCGCGCACGATCGGTCAGAAGCGCTACGTCGACTCGATCCGCAACAACACGATCACCTTCGGCATCGGCCCCGCCGGCACCGGCAAGACCTTCCTCGCCGTCGCCCTCGCCGCCGCCGCGCTCAGCCGCAAGGAGGTCAACCGCATCATCCTCACGCGGCCCGCCGTCGAGGCCGGCGAGCGCCTGGGGTTCCTGCCGGGTGACCTGATGGCCAAGATCGACCCCTACCTGCGGCCGCTGTTCGACGCCCTGCACGACATGATCGACCCCGAGAAGGTCTCCCAGCACCTCGAGCGCGGCGTCATCGAGGTGGCGCCGCTGGCCTTCATGCGCGGGCGCACGCTGAACGACTCCTTCGTGATCCTCGACGAGGCCCAGAACACGACGCCCGAGCAGATGAAGATGTTCCTCACGCGCCTGGGCTTCGGCTCGAGGATGGTCGTGACCGGCGACGTGACCCAGGTCGACCTGCCGCGCGAGCAGCAGTCGGGACTGGCCGTGGTCTCGGACATCCTCGGCGAGGTCGAGGGCGTCGAGTTCGTCCGCCTCGGCGGCGAGGACGTCGTCCGCCACCGTCTCGTGCAGCGCATCGTCGAGGCCTACGAGGAGCACTCCCAGCGCGCGGCGCCCGAGATCGCCGCCGCCTCCAGAGCGCGCAGCGCCTGATGCTCGAGCTCGACATCGTCGGGCGCCCGCCGCTCGAGCCGGCCGAGATCGAGCGGCTGTCCGCGCTCGCGGCCGCCAGCGCCGGCGTGCGCGACGGCCACCTGGCGGTCGAGTTCGTCGACGCCCGGCGGATCCGCGAGCTCAACCGCGAGCACCGCGGGCTCGACACCCCGACCGACGTGCTCTCGTTTCCGATCGACGGCGCCGACGATCTGCCCGGCGGCCCGCGAGAGCTCGGCGACGTCGTGATCTGCCCCGAGCACACCGTCGAGCTGCGCGAGGCGGTCGTGCACGGCGTCCTCCATCTCGTCGGCATGGACCACGAGGTCGACGAGGGCGAGATGCTCGCCCTCCAGCGCGAGCTCCTCAGCTGGTGACGCGGGCCGGCTTCGTCGCGCTCGCCGGACGTCCGAACGTCGGCAAGTCGACGCTCACCAACGCCATCGTCGGCGCCAAGATCGCGATCGTCTCCGATCGCCCCCAGACCACGCGGCGCGCGATCCGCGGCGTCGCCACCGGCCCCGACTGGCAGCTCGTCCTCATCGACCTCCCCGGCGTGCAGCGCCCGCGCGACGCCCTCACCCAGCGCATGGCACGCCGCGTCAGCCTCGAGCTCGCCGACGCCGACGCCTCGCTGATGCTGCTCAACGGCGAGGAGGGCGTCGGGCCCGGCGACCGCTTCATCGCAGCCGCGCTCGCCGCCTCCAGCGGCCCGGTCACCGTCGCCGTCAACAAGGTCGACCGCCTGAGCAAGCCCCGCCAGGCCGAGGCGCTGCTGGCGGCGGCGGAGATAGCGCCGCCGACGGCCGAGGTCTTCCCGGTCTCGGCGCGCAGCGGCGAGGGGGTGGGGGAGCTCGTGCGCCACCTGATCGAGCAGCTGCCGCAGAGCCCGTTCCTCTACCCCTCCGCGCAGCGCACCGACCTCGCGCGCGAGGAGCACCTCGCCGAGCTGATCCGCGAGCAGGTCCTGCGCCGCACCTTCCAGGAGCTCCCGCACGCGATCGGCGTCGTGATCGAGGAGATCACCCCCGACGAGCGCGACGAGGACCGCACCCGCATCGACGCGCTGATCTGGGTGGAGACCGAGTCCCAGAAGGCGATCGTCGTCGGCCACGGCGGGCGCATGATCAAGGCCATCGGCACCGCCGCCCGCCGCGAGCTGCAGCGCGAGCTCGGAGGCCGCGTCCACCTCTCGCTGATCGTCCGCGTGCGCCGCCACTGGCGCGCCGACGACGGCCTCCTCGACCGCCTGGGGATCGAGTAGGAGGAGCGGTTGCGCCGGGTGCATGCACCCGGCGCTCGGGCGGTGCATGCACCGCCCGAGGGATCGGTGCATGCACCGATCCCCACACGACTGAGACAATCCGCGGATGGACTCCGAGATCCGCTACGACGAGCGCGGCCTCGTCGCCTGCATCGTGCAGGACTGGGGCAGCGGCGAGGTGCTGACGCTCGCCTACATGAACGCGCTCGCGCTCGAGCGCACGCGGGAGACCGGCGAGCTGCATCTGTGGAGCCGCTCGCGCGAGGAGCTGTGGCACAAGGGGGCGACCTCCGGCAACACCCAGGCGGTGCGGGCGCTGCGCCTTGACTGCGACGGCGACGCCGTGCTGGCGCTGGTCGAACCGGCCGGTCCGGCCTGCCACACCGGCGAGCGGACCTGCTTTCACCGCGGCGAGCTCGAGCCGCCGGCGCCCCACGAGGTGCTGCCCGCCCTCGAGCGCACGCTCGAGTCGCGCGCCAGCGAGCGCCCGGCGGGCTCCTACACCGTCGCCCTGCTCGATGACCCGCCGCTGATCGGCGAGAAGGTCATGGAGGAGGCCGAGGAGGTCGCGCGCGCGGCGCGCGAGGAGAGCGACGAGCGCGTCGATGAGGAGTCGGCTGATGTGATCTATCACCTGCTGGTGCTGCTGCACAGCCGCCGCCGGCGCCTGCGCGACGCCGAGCGGGTGCTCGATGCCCGTCGACGTTAGCCCCTCCCTCGAGCAGGTGATCGCGCTCTCGCGCGAGCACAACCTGATCCCGCTGCGCCACGAGTTCGTCGCCGACTGCGAGACGCCGGTGTCGGCGTTCCTGAAGCTGCGCGGCGAGGGCCCGGCGTTCCTGCTCGAGTCCGCCGAGCAGGGCAAGCGCTTCGGCCGCTACTCCTTCATCGGCTTTCGCCCGCGCGAGGTGCTGCGCTGGGACCTCGGCGACGGCGGCGACCCCTACGCGCTCGCGGCCGCCGCCGTCGGGCGCTACTCGCAGGCGCCGCTCGAGGGGCTGCCGCCGTTCTCAGGCGGCGCCGTGGGCTACTTCGGCTACGACCTCGTCCGAAGCGTCGAGCCGCTCGCGCCGCCGGGACCCGACGCGCTCGGGCTGCCCGACATGGCCCTGATGCTGACCGATCTCCTGGTCATCTTCGACAACCTCAAGCACACGGTGATGATCCTCGTCAACGTCTCACTCGACGACGGCGGCGACGCGCCCGCCGCCTACGAGCAGGCGCAGCGCGCGATCGAGGAGGTCCGCGAGCGCTTGGCGGCGCCGCTGCCGGTGGCCGAGCTCCGCGAGCCGCGGCCGCTGCCCGATTTCCGCTCCAACATGACGCGCGAGCGCTTCGAGGCAAACGTCGCGCGCATCATCGACTACATCTACGCCGGCGACGCCTTCCAGGTCGTTCCCTCGCAGCGCTGGTCGGCGCCGGTCGACGTCAGCGCCTTCTCGATCTACCGTGGCCTGCGCGCCGTCAACCCGAGCCCCTACATGTACTTCCTGGACTTCGGCGACTTCCAGGTCTCCGGCGCGAGCCCCGAGCCGCTGATCACCGTCAGCGGGCGCGAGGTCACCACCCGCCCGATCGCCGGCACGCGCCCGCGCGGGTCAGACGCCGCCGAGGACGCGCGCCTCGAGGCGGAGCTCCTGGCCGATGAGAAGGAGCGCGCCGAGCACATGATGCTCGTCGACCTCGGGCGCAACGACCTCGGCCGCGTCTGCGAGTACGGCAGCGTCAAGGTCCGGCAGCTGATGAGCGTCGAGCACTACTCCCACGTGATGCACCTCGTCAGCTCCGTCAGCGGCCGCCTGCGCGACGGCGTCGGGGCGATGGACGCCCTGCGCGCGACGCTGCCCGCGGGCACGCTCTCGGGCGCTCCGAAGGTCCGCGCGATGCAGATCATCGACGAGCTCGAGCCGGTCAAGCGCGGCGGCTACGGCGGCGCCATCGGCTACCTCTCCTACGACGGCGACCTCGACACGGCGATCCACATCCGCACCGTGGTGGTCAAGGACGGCGTCGCCCACGTGCAGGCCGGAGGCGGCACCGTCGCGGACGCATCACCCGCGCGGGAGTTCCTGGAATCGGAGTCCAAGGCCAAGGCGGTGCTGCGCGCGATCGAGCTCGCGGGCACCCAGGGGGACTGGGAATAGGGGCGCACCCCGGTTGCCCCGCGTTGACTGGGCGTACACTGCTCGTGGAGAATGGCTGAACACCAAGGCGGAGGTGCTGGGGCATGGCTATAGCGTCACGCGGCGCGAAGATGGCGGTGGATTGGGAGCAGCGCGTCGACTTCAACCGGCTGCGCACGCACCGGCTCGCAAGCGCCAAGGCGGCGCTCGGGCGCTCCGATCTCGGGGCTCTGCTGCTCTTCGATCCCAACAACCTGCGCTACGTCACGAGCACGGCGATCGGCACCTGGGAGCGCGACAAGAACATCCGCTTCGCGCTGCTCTTCCGCGAGGACGACCCGATCCTCTGGGACTTCGGCTCGGCCGCCAAGCACCACCAGCTCTACTGCCCGTGGCTGCCGGAGACCAGCTGGCGCGCCTGGGTGCCGCCGATGCGCGGCGCCATGCCCGACTCGACCGGCGTTCCGGACGACCTCGCCGAGCTCGTCGCCGCCGAGCTCACCGAGCGCGGTCTCGCCGATGAGCCGATCGGCGTCGACGTCGCCGACATGACGACGATCCTCGCTCTGCAGCGCAAGGGGATCCACCTCACCGACTCCCAGCCGATCATGCTCGACGCGCGCAAGATCAAGAGCGAGGACGAGCTCGCGCTGCTCGATCAGGCCGCCGGCATCGTCGACGGCGTCTACGAGATGATCTACGAGATGCTCCGTCCCGGCGTGACGGAGAACCAGGTCGTGGCCGCCGCGATGAAGATGCTCTTCGAGCTCGGCTCCGAGCACGTCGAGGCGATCAACGCGATCTCCGGCGATCGCTGCGCGCCGCACCCGCACACCTTCGCCGACCGCCTGCTGCGCCCCGGCGACCAGGTCTTCTTCGACATCATCCACGCCTTCAACGGCTACCGCACCTGCTACTACCGGACCTTCAACGTGGGCTACGCGACGCCGTCGCAGCTGGACGCCTACAAGCAGTGCCGCGAGTGGCTCGACGCGGCGATCGACCTCGTCCGCCCCGGCGTCACCACCGACAAGATCGCCGAGGCGTGGCCGGAGGCGAAGGAGCTCGGGATGCCGGACGAGCGCGCGGCCTTCGGGCTCCAGTTCGGGCACGGCCTCGGCGTCGGCCTCTACGAGGCGCCGATGATCTCGCGCCTGCACTCCTTCCGCGATCCGATCGAGATCGAGGTCGGCATGGTGTTCGCGCTCGAGACCTACTGCGCGGCCTCCGACGGGCGCTCGGCCGCGCGGATCGAGGAGGAGGTCGTCGTGACCCCCACCGGCCCCGAGGTGATCACGCGCTTCCCGGCGCAGGATCTGCTGGTCGCCGGCAAGAACTACTACCGCGGCGCCGATTTCCCGCATTCCAACGGCAGCGGCAACGGCAAGGCCGCCGCGGTGGAGGCGAGCGCGGCGCCGCGCTGAGCGAGCGCGAGAGGATTTCGGAGCCCGCACGGCGATCTGGCCTGACAACATGTGGCTGATGGAGGGACTGAGAAGATGAGCGCGGTGGACGACAAGGTGAGCTCCGAGGCGGTGGCCGAGGACGCTGAGCTGCAACTGGAGCTGTACCGGCGGATGCTCGTGATCCGCCGCGTCGAGGACCTCGTGCAGGCGCTCTTCCTGCGCGGAGACGTCTACGGCACCACCCACCTCTACTCCGGTCAGGAGGCGGTCGCGGTCGGCTTCGCGAGCGCCATGGAGCCAGACGATCGTGTCGCCTGCACCTACCGCGGCCACGGTCACCTGCTCGCCCGCGGCACCGACCCCGAGGCGATGCTCGCGGAGCTCCTGGGCCGCGAGACCGGCCTCAACGGCGGGCGGTCGGGTTCGATGAACATGATCGACCTCGACCACGGGGTGATCGGCTCCTTCGGGATCGTCGGCGGCAGCATCGCCGCGGCGACGGGCGTGGCGCTCGCGATGCGCGGCAGCCGCCGCATCGCCGTCGCCTACTTCGGCGACGGCACGACCAACCAGGCCTACTTCTTCGAGTGCCTCAACTTCGCGAAGGTCTTCTCGCTGCCGCTGGTCTTCGTCTGCGAGAACAACGGCTACGGCGAGTACACGCCGATGGCGGACTCGACGGCGGGGGAGATCGCCTCGCGCCCGCGCGCGATGGAGATCCCGACCTACGCCGTCGACGGCATGGACGTGCGCGCCACCCGGGCCATCGCGCTCGAGATCTTCGCCGCGGTTCGCGACGGCGGCGGGCCGATCTTCGTCGAGGCCCGCACCTACCGCTTCGTCGGGCATTCGCGCAGCGATCCGGGTCGCTACCGCCCCGAGGGCGAGCTCGAGGAGTGGCAGGCCCGCGACCCGCTGTCGCTGTCGCGGACATGGCTCGGCGAGCACCTCGAGAATGGCACCGAGCGTGTCGCCGTGGTCGACTCCGAGGTCGCCGAGCTGCTGGCGACGGCCGAGGCCAACGCGCTCGCGGCGCCGTTTCCGACGCCCGGCGTGAGCAGCGAGTTCGCGGCCTGATACGGCGCCCCGCGCGGGCGCTGCACGCGCTCTTGCCGGTTGCCTCACAGCGCATCCGGACTTGACTGTGAGCGCCTGCGCGCAGGGAGCTGCGCGCGCTATCGTTTGACAGGGCGCTAAAGATTGCTTAGCGTCTGCGGCCGGGCTGGCAGAGCTGCACGGAGAGGGAGGGAAGCTGGATGAGATCGGTCCCGACACGGGATCAATGGTGCCGGTCGTGCGCGTGCGCGCATGCCACGGCGACCTCGATCTCGGCCGCCGGCGCGCTGATCGATGCAATGGGGTGGACGCCGCGGGGGTTCGGCGCGAGGGCGACGAAGACGCGTATCGAGCGTGGCTGGCGCGGCCGGTAACGAAGACGAGCCGGCCACCACCGAGGTGGCGCCGAGCAGCAACGGCGCCGGCTCAGGATCGCGTGCGCTCGCGGGCCTGAGCGGGCGCCTGCGCGCGCCGCGCTACTCGGCGATCTGGGTCGCGACCGCGCTGCTCTTCGCGGTCAGCCCGCTGCTGGCGTCCAACAGCCTCACCAGCGGCGCGCTGCTCTCGATGCTGCCCTTCGCAGCGATGCTGGCGATCGCCGCGATCGGTCAGACGCTCGTGATCCAGCAACGCGGCCTGGACCTCTCGGTGCCCGGGATGATCCTTCTCAGCACCGTCGTCGTCACGCTCCACGCGGGCGGGCACAACTCGCGTCTGCCGGTGGCGATCCTGCTCGTCGTGGCGGCGTGCGTCGCCTCGGGCGTGATCAGCGGCGTCGCGATCACCCAGTTCGGGATCACGCCGCTGGTGGCGACGCTGGGGGTCAACGCGCTGCTCTTCGGGATGGTCTACCAACTCAACAGCGGGCAGGCCACCGCCAGCAGCCCGCCCGGACTCGCGAGCTTCGCCGCGGCGAAGACGGCGGGGATTCCCAACACCGCGGTGGTCGCGGTGATCGCGGTGGTCGTGATCGCGGTGCTGATCCGCGCCACCGTGCCCGGACGGCGCTTCATCGCGGTCGGGGCCAGCCCGGCCGCGGCCCGCGCCGCCGGCATCCGCGTCAACGCCTACGTGATCACGACCTACGTGATCGCGAGCCTCACCTACGGCGCCGCGGGACTCCTCATCACCGGCTACCTGCTGACGCCGGGCCTCGACGCCGGCTCCACCTACCTGCTGCCGACGATCGCCGCCGTCGTCCTCGGCGGAACGTCGCTCGCCGGCGGGACCGGCAGCGTCGTCGCGACCGCCGTGGGGGCGCTGTTCCTGCAGCAACTGCAGCAGGTCCTCACGGCCAACGGCGCCGCCGCCTCGATCGAGGACATCATCCAGGGCGCGATCATCGCGCTCGGCATGTTGCTGCGCAACGTGCCCTGGGGCCGCCTGTGGGCGAGGGTCGCGCTCGCCTCGGCCCCGCTCACGCCCGCCGTCGTGGAGCAGGACAGATGAGCTCCACGCACGCCAACTTGTCAAACGGCCAGCCACCGGTGTCACTAACCCCGCACCGGGAGAGGCGAGATACGTGTCGGCACAGACCTTCGGTCGACGCCGCCGCGGCAACGGTCCATAAACCGGGGTGGAGGAGGCAGAGATGAGAAGGGTCAAGCAACGTGCGGCGAAGGGCCGAGGGCGCAAGCTGCTCGTGCCGATCGCCGTCGGCCTCGTGGTCCTCACGGCGGCCGCCGCAGCATTCGCGGCGACCAAGTGGCCGACCCAGGCCCAGGAGATCAGCACGGCTGGCATCAACAAGAACATCAAGTTCTGCGGCAGCAAGCCGATCACCCTGTCGGTCATCGACGGGTTTGGCGTCAACGCCTGGTCGCAGGAGTCCTACGCCGCGGTCAAATCCACGGCGGCGCAGTGCAAGAACGTCAAGGTCATCACCGCAGCCAGCGACGGCGTGGCCTCGACGATGATCTCCCAGATCAACTCGGCGGTCGCGCAGGGCGCGAACGCGATGACGATCATTCCGGACGCCGGAGCGGCGCTGCCCGCGCTCGATGCGGCGACCAAGGCCGGCGTCAAGGTCGTGACCTGGGGCTCCAACCCCGGCGGTACCGACGGTTCCGACTACCTCGACTACGTCGACTGGAATGACGGCTACGCCGGCACGCTGTGGGCGAACTGGATGGTCAAGGCGCTGCACGGCCATGGCAACGTCATCTACACCGGCGGCCCCGCCGGCAACGCGGTGGGCGCCGACCAGCTGACGGCGATCGTCAAGGTGTTCGCGAACCACCCCGGGATGAAGCTGCTCACGGGCGACAGCACGTGGCCGGTCACCAACTGGGATCCGGCGACGGCGGCGACGGTGACCGCGTCCCTGCTCTCGCAGTACCCCAAGATCGACGGCATCATCTCCAACTACGGCACCGACGCGCTCGCCAGCGCCCAGGCGTTCCAGAAGGCCGGGCGCAAGCTCGTGCCGATCGCGACGCTGGACGCCAACGGCCTGTCCTGCCTCTACAAGAGCAAGAAGGTCCCGCTCGAGACGATCTCCTCGCGCAACTGGCTCGGGCGCATCGCGGCCCGCAAGGCGATCGCCGCGGCCGAGGGTCTGACCAACGGCGAGCCGAGCATCATCAACCTGCCGCCCTTCGAGGACACGCTGGCGGGCAAGACCTACCAGTGCAACCCGAAGGCCGCGCCGGACTTCTATCCCTCCAACAAGCTGACGACCGCTCAGATCAAGCAGTACGGGTCGAGCAGCTAGGACCAAGCAGGTGGCGGATTCCCCATCAGTCGTTCTCCGCCTCGCGGACGTCGTCAAGACGTTTCCGGGCGTCGTCGCGCTGAAAAGCGTGACCTTCGAGGTGCACGCCGGTGAGGTGCACGCGCTCGTGGGGGAGAACGGCGCGGGGAAATCCACGCTGATGGCGGTGGCAGCCGGCTCGACCGTCCCCGACTCGGGGACGGTCGAGATCGGCGGCCAGCCGCTGGAGGCGTCCTCTCCGACCGTCGCCCAGGCCCTGGGTCTCGGAATCGTCTACCAGCACCTCTCGATCCTCGAGGACCTCACGGTGCTCGAAAACATGGTGTTCGCCACGCCGGCAGGCCTTCGCCCGCCGATGTCGCGGGCGGCGTCCTGGACGCGATCGCATCTAGCTTCCGTCGGGGCGGAGATCGATCCGGCGGACCGAGTGAGCGACCTGAGCACCGCCGATCGGCAGCTGGTCGAGATCGCCAAAGCATTGGCGGTCGACGCCAAGGTGCTGATCCTCGACGAGCCGACCGAATCTCTGACGCGCATCGAGAGCGAGCGGTTGTTCGCCAACATCCGCGCGATCCGTGACAAGGGAACGGCCGTCGTCTACATCTCTCATCGTCTGCCGGAGGTCAAGCGCGTCGCGGACCGCATCACGGTCCTCCGCGACGGTGAGACGCGGGGTACCTTCGACGCCGCCGGGATCTCAGAGGGCGAGATCCTGCGACTGATCATCGGCCGCGCGGTCGACCAGGTCTTCCCGGACAAGGTGACCTCACTCGACTCGCCGGACGGGCTGCTCGACGTGGAAGGGCTCAGCGGCACCGGTTTTCACGATGTCTCGATGCGCGTTGCCGCCGGCGAGATCGTCGGTCTCGCAGGCGTCGAAGGCAACGGCCAGCGCTCG
>DASXEZ010000177.1:0-26696 GCA_036489875.1 Solirubrobacteraceae bacterium
ATGGACGTTGGACAGCGCCCGAGGGGGCTCTCGAAGCTCTCCGCTCGTTCAGGATTGATGATCCCGACCTTGTTGATCATCGGCATGAAATGCTCAAGGCCTTCCGCGAGGCCTGCCCTGTTGGGCGCAGTGAAGAACACGGCGGCTACCACCTCGTCACAGGGTTCAATGAGGTCCGGGAGGCGTTCCTCAAGGTGGACACGTTCTCCTCGCGCTTCGTCGGGCTCGACTGGGATCTGGGCGAGAGCGAGCCGCTGATACCGATCCAGATCGACCGCCCGGAGCATCTGCGCTACCGGCGCATTCTCAATCCGTTTTTCACCAGCAGGCGCGCGCGGCGGTTCGAGCCAGAAGTGCGGCGGGTGGTACAGCGTCTTCTCGATCGCTTCGCCGGCGATGGCGAATGCGATTACGTCGGCGACTTCGCACAGCCGCTGCCCTCCCACGCCTTTGTGCACTTCGTCAGCTGGCCGGCTGCGGACGCCGACTTCTTCCATGAGACGGCGTACAAGGCGATCTACGGGCACGATCGGCGTGATCCACGACCGCCCCCGGGCCAGTATTTGCACGGGTCACCGGACGTTCAACGCGCAGCCGGCGCCGCCATCGCTGACTATTTCGAGAACCTGGTTTCAGACCACCGCGGGGGCTCCGACGACGATCTCATCGCCTATCTGCGAAAGGCGCGGTACTCGGAGGACGCGGGGAGCCGTCTGCTGACCGAGCGCGAGATCGTCCAGATTCTCTACCTCCTCGTCATCGCCGGTTTCGACACCACACGGAAGATGCTGAGCCTGATCGTCAACTTTCTGGCGCAGAGCCCGGAACACCGTGACCGGATCGCCGCGGATCTCTCCATCGTTCCAACCGCGGTGGAGGAGCTCATGCGCTGGGAGACACCGCTCCAGCTCACGCGCACGCTGACGCGGGACTATGTCCTTGGCGGGGTCCAGCTGCGCAAGGGCGAGAAGGTATTGCTCTCGACCATCGCGACGTCACGCGATCCGGCGTGCGTGCACGCCCCCGACGAGGTCCAGCTGGACCGTAAGGGCAACCCGCACATGACGTTCGGGGCCGGGCCCCACCGTTGTCTCGGGATCCACTTCGCCACGATGGAAATCCAGCTCGCAGTCGAAGAGCTCCACCGGCGGTTGCCGGATTTCCGTCTCGCGGTCGGAAAGCGGCCCGAGATCAGCGTCGGGACGGGCGTCGGGGTCGACTACCTGCCACTCGAATTCACGCCGGCGCCGTGAAGGCGCGTTTCATTGAGGTCTACGGGCCCGGGGGGCCTCCGGCGTGAAGGTCGGTCTCTACCTCGACGTCCGCAATCCTGGGCGCTGGCAGCGGCCGTGGAGAGATGTCTACGCCCAGGCGCTCGAGCTCTGCATTGAGGGTGAGCGCCTGGGGGTGGACTCCGTGTGGCTGAGCGAGCATCACTTCTTCGACGACGGCTACCTCTCGCAGCCGCTCACCTTCGCGGCGGCCGTGGCGGCCAGGACGACGCGGGTTCGTATCGGCACGGGGATCTACATCGCCGGGCTGCGGCCGGCGGCACAAATCTTGGAGGAGGCTGCGATCGTCGATCAGCTCAGCGGCGGCCGCCTCGACCTCGGCCTCGGCGCCGGCTACCGCGCTCCCGAGTTCGAGCGCTACGGCGCGGACCCGCAGAGGGCTCTGCCTCTCCTATTCGAGCGTGCCCAGGAGGTGCGTCGGCTTCTCGCCGAGGGGTCAATCACACCGCCGCCCGCACAGGACCCATTTCCCCTCTGGCTCGGTTGCAACGGCCCCGTGGGTGCGCGACGGACCGGCCGGCTCGGCGAACGACTCCTCTCGGTGCAACCCGGAGTCCTGGACGCGTATCTCCATGGCCTCGAGGAAGGAGGTCATGAGCCTCGCGAGGCGAGGATGTCGGGGCCGGTGAACGTCTTCTTGGCTGACGATCCCGAACGCGCATGGCCCGACGTGGCTCGCTATTACGCCTACCTCTACGACAGTTACCGGGCCGCCGCAGTCGAGGGCACCGGAGCTCCGCCGCCACAACCGGTGGACATGGACCAGTGGCGGCGTCGAGGTCTTGCCGCGGGTCTGCGCGGCATCCTCGTCGCAACCCCGGAAGAGGCAGCCGCGAAGCTCAGGGCTCAGCTCGCCGAGGTGCCGGTCGACACCATCTTCATGTGGTCCTGGCTCCCCGGCATACCGCAGTCACTTGCCGATCGTCACGTCGAGCTTGTCTGCACCGAGCTTCGCCCGTTGCTGGCGGCCGCATGACGGGTGGGCGCCGCGCCGCGCGTGGGCGTTGGGGAACGACGACGTCCGATATAGTCGACACACACAGACCGACCGACCGGTAGAGAGCAAGGTGACATGAGCGAACACACAAGATCGGCCCTGCCGGACTGGGAGGTGGCGGCGCGCGTCGCCATCGACAGCCTGCTCGCCGCTTATGTTGCGGGCGTCGATGGAGGTCCGCTTCAAGAGCTCGTGGAGCTCTTCACCGAAGATGGAGTGCTCGTGGTCCACGGCGGCAAGGAGTATCGCGGGCGCGATGGGATGCTCAGTTTTCTCACGGCCTCACGCGAGACGCGCGGAGAGTCACCTGTCGGGAGGATCCGGCACTTCAACTCACGCTCGCATGTTCGCTTCGACAGCCCGACCTCGGCGAGCGGCACGACGTACTTCTTTGCGATGAACGAGGCGCACGGCGTCGACCATTGGGGTCTGTACGAGGAGGACCTCATCGCTCTCGATGGTGTGTGGTATTTCAAGCGCCGCGCGGTCGTCATCGAGGGAGCGGACCCGGGGGGCTGGATCGGGTCAGGCGTTGCCATCGTGTCGTTTGACCGGACGTGACCGCTCCGATCGCTGGATCGGGCGCATCGGCAGCGGCTGGGACGCCATGCATGTGCGCCCTGTGAAACTGATGAGGCATCTCAACGGAGGCTGAATGGAAGACTTTGCTCGTGGATCGACGCTCAACGACCTCGGCACGGTCGTACACGTCAACGCGCTTCGCAGCCCGAACCACGTCGCCGTGAAGGTCCCGGGCGGTGATTCGCGGACATATCTCCAGCTTGACCGGCGATCGGACCGGCTCGCCAACGCACTACGCGGTCTCGGTCTCCAGCGAGGCGATCGCGTGGCCGCCTGGCTCGACGATATCTGCGAATACGTTGAGTTCTACGTCGCCGTGGCCAAGGCGAACCTCATCGCGGTCCCGCTCAACGCATCCCTCACCCGTTACGAGGCCGACTACCAGATCGAGCTCACGGGAGCGTGCGCGCTCCTGTACACCAACACTCAGGCTGAGCGGCTCGAGGAGCTCGAACGGCGAGACGAGCTGACGCTCGTCGCGGTGCAACCGCGTGGATCGCACCGTGGCCTTGACTACGAGGACCTGCTCTCCGACGCGTCGCCCGCCCGGCTGCCCGCTCCACCGACCGACGACGTGTGGGCAATTTCCTTCACCAGCGGCACGACCGGTCACCCGAAGGGCGCGATGCTCACGCACCGATCGTCGATGACCTTGGGGATGACTCAACAGCAGGCGCTGCGCATACCGGTGGCGCCGGTCAACATCCGGGCGGTGTCAATGTCCTTCCCGGCAACCGTGCAGTCGCACATGGTGCCGCACCTCCTCGCCGGAGGGACGGAGGTGCTCGCGGCGGGGACCTGGGACAGCGAGCGCATCCTCGCGCTTATCGCGTCAGAGGGCGGGACCCACGTGTATGTGCCGAATCCCGTGATGGAGGACTTCGCCGAGTTCGCGGCAAAGACGCCTTCGCTTTGGCAGACGCTGACGTCGGTGCTGCACGCCGGCCAGCGACAGGACCCGCAGATCCTCCAGAAGCTCGCGGAGACGATTGGCACGAGGTACCTCGCGGGCTGGGGGATGACGGAGATCTCAGGCGGCCTGGGGACGTGCACGACGGCGGTCGACGCGCTGCTCCGTCCACCGCGCCTGTTCGAGACATGCGGGCGCCCCGTGCCTGGGACGATGATCATCGCCGTAGATGACGATCGCAACCCGTTGCCGTGTGACGGCGAGTCCGTCGGCGAGCTGGCTGTGCTCTCGCCGAGCGCCTTCGCCGGTTACTGGGAGAATCCGGTGGCCACGGACGCCGTCCTCGACGGTGGCTGGTACTTCTCCGGCGATGTTGGATCGATCGACGAGAACGGCTACGTCTATATCGCTGATCGCCGCACGAACATGATCCTGAGCGGAGGGGCAAACATCTATCCCGCCGAACTGGAGATGGTGATCGATCGCTGCCCGGGCATCGTCGAGTGCGCGGTCGTCGCCGGCCCGCATCCGCGATGGGGACAGACGCCGGTTGCGGTCGTCGTACGTGAGGAGGGCGCGGAGCTCACCGAGGAACAGGTCATCGACTACGCGAGGGAGCGACTCGCGAGCTACAAGAAGCCGACGCGCGTCATCTTCGTCGATCAGATCCCACGGACCACGGGCGGGAAGACCGCGCGCGGTCGGCTGAAGGATCAGCTGGCCGACGTCCTGACACAGGCGCAAAGCTGACCTCCCGGCTCCGATCCACCGCGGAGTCCGGCACGGTGGGGCGGCCCGATATGCGCGTGGTAGCGTCGGCGTGTGCCACGGCAGGGGTCCAAGAAGGCAGAGTCGCTGGCAGCTGAGCTCGAGCGCTGCATCGTGCAGCGTGGCTGGCCCATCGGCGAGAGCCTCGGCTCAGAGGCGGAGCTGATCGATCGATACGGGGTGAGTCGCGCGGTGCTGCGCGAGGCGATTCGCATCGCCGAGCACCACGGCGCGGTGCGCATGCGTGCGGGCGTCAAGGGCGGGCTGATCGTCACCGCGCCGGACGCAGCCTCGGTGCGACGTCCGGCGACCCTGTTCCTCGATCACGCCGACGTCACACCGGAGAACCTGTTGGAGGTGCGGGCGGCGATCGAGCTGAGCTGCGTTCGCCTCGCAAGTGAGCGCATCTCGCCCGACAGCGCGACGAGGATTCGCTCGGTGCTCGAGCGTGAACGTCGGCTCCAATTCGAATCGATCGAAACCGGTCAAGCCCACGACTTCCACGTTCTACTGGCGGAGCTGACCGGGAACGCGGCGATGCGCCTCTTCGTCGAGATCCTCACTGGACTGACCTACGAGCGCAGCGGACGAGCACAAATCGACTCCGCATCGCTCGAACAGATGCACGCCGCCCATGAGGCAATTGCGAAGGCCGTGATCTCCGGGAACGCCGAGCTTGCCGAGCGTCGCATGGCCAAGCACCTCGCCGCCATCGCGCGCTACTACATCCGGCACGGCGACGGCAGCAATTGAGTATCCTTAATTGCTGATGAGCGAGCCGGCGGTCTGGGCCAGACGGGCGACCGAGTGGTGCAACGAACACCCGCCGCCGGTGTGCGCGCCAATGGGCTCGAGGACGCCGCGTTCGCGCGAGGAGGAGCGAGAGTGGCGGGAATGGACACGCGATCTGCATGCCGCCGGATTGGGCGTTCTGACTTGGCCCACGGAGTGGGGCGGAGGCGGTGCCTGCGACGAGGAGGCGCAGGCCGTCTCAGAGGTGCTCGCTCTGGCCGGCGCACCGCTCCCGCTCACTGACATCGGAATCAACCTCGTCGGCCCGTCGCTGCTGATGTTCGGCAGCGACGAGCAGCAGCGCCGGCACCTTCCAGGCATCGTCGACGGAACCGTCATCTGGACGCAGCTCTTCTCCGAGCCTGATGCCGGAAGCGACCTTGCGGGAGTCCGATGCCGCGCCGTCAAGACGGACGACGGCCGTTGGATCGTCGATGGCCAGAAGGTGTGGAGCACCTACGCCCACATTGCGGACTGGGGCTACCTGATTGCGCGCACGGGGACCCGGGAGGACCGTCATCGGGGTCTGAGCGCATTCCTGGTTCCAATGAACCGCGATGGCATCTCGATCCGGCCCATCCGGGAGATGACGGGCACGTATGACTTCAATGAAGTGTTCTTCGACGGCTGCGAGCTTCCGGCCGAATCGCTGCTTGGTCAGCCAGGTGGTGGGTGGGGTATCGCCCTCGGGCTGCTCGCCGAGGAGCGACGAGTGATCGGCCGGCTGGTTGCGTGGCTGGACGCAGAGATCGATCGTCTCGCACGCGTTGTCGCGGGCTTTGACGAGACGACGCAGAGATCTCTCGGAACGAGGCTCGGGACGATCGCGGCACGCGCTTCCGCACTCGCCGCGATGATGCGCGGCGAGTCTCTGCCTCCGGGCGCGGAAGCGGTCGTGAAGATTGCCTTCTCGGAGGTGAACGTCGACCTTCACCAACTTGCTGTGGATGTACTTGCCCTCGATCCACAGGCCTGTCCGCCGGGCTGGGCAACCCGGTGGACCGACAACTACCTGTACACGCGCTCGTACACGATCTCCGGCGGGGCGAACGAGATCATGCGCAACGTCGTCGCCAAGCGCGTGCTGGGGTTGTCGTGAGCACCGACGAGCTGGCCTTCGCCCGGGAGTCGATCGCCGCGCTGCTTGCACGTCACGACGATGCGGACGTCTGGGAAGCGCTCGACGAGGGAGGCTGGCTTGACCTGGTCCCCGCGCAAGGACATTGGGAGAACGCGGCGTTCGTGGCAGAGGCGCTCGACGTCATCGGAGCCGAGGCGCACTCGATCGCGTACGCCCCTCATGTCGCCGCGACGGCGACGTTTGCCGAGATGGGCGTTGACGCACCTCTGCGGCCGCTCGCCCTCGCGCTCGACCCGGTGCGCAGGGTCGACGGTGCCCGTGTTCGCCTGTGGGGCGAGGCGTCGGCTGCCACCGCCCTCGTCGACCTGGGAGAGGACGGGCTCGCCGTCGTCTCCGCTGCGGCGTGGAATCCCGCCCAGCCGGGCGACGATCTGCTCGAGCCGGTCATGGTCTACTGGGCGGACATCGATCTCTCCGCTGCGACTCCGCTGGAGATGGATAGGGCAGGGCTTGCTCGCCATCGGGCACGCGTCGCATATGTGCTCGCGGCGGAGGCCGCAGGCGCTGTGCGATCGGCGGCCCTCAGGACCGTCGAATACCTGAAGGCGCGTCGCGCATTCGGAGTCACTCTGTCGTCATTCCAGGCACTCCAGCATCGAGCTGTCGACATCTACGCTGAGAGCCTGCTTGCCGACGCGCTCGTCTCAGAGGCGACCGCGCGGATGCGCTCGGGCGACGATGCCAGCCACGCGGCGTGGGCGGCGAAAGCGTTTGTGGGCGACCGCGGAACGTGGGCAATAGAGAACGCGATCCAGCTGCACGGCGGGATTGGCTTCACGTGGGAACTCGGACTGCACTTCGGTCTGCGCCGCACACAGCGGGCGCGCCTCTTGGGCGGTGCCGTTGAGCAGACGGCTCGCGAGGTTCTTGCCTCGCGCAGCGCGCAGCGCGCCGCGCGGCTGACGGCGGTGACGGATTGGTCAGAGCGCGCCCTACCGGACAAGGCGGTATTGCAATGAGAGTCGACTATGGACTGGATTACATCGACGTCCAGATCGATGACGCCATCGCGGTGGTCCGCATCAAGGATCCAAACGACGAGCATTTCGTCGAGCGCAAGCACCCGATGCACAGGCAGCTCCGCGATGTCTGGACACACCTCGCGGAGGACGACGCCGTGCGCGCGGCGGTGCTCGGAGGAGGGCATGACTTCTTCTTCCCCGCCCCGCGACTGCCACAGATGGCTGCCCTTCTCACTGCACATCCTGAGCACGTTGAGGCGATGCAGGCCGAAGCGAAGCAGATCTTCGTGAACATCATGGAGTTCCCAAAGCCTCTGGTGGTCGCCGCGTTCGGATCGGTCATCGGCATGGGGCCGCAGATCGCTTTCCTGGCCGACTTCCTCATTGCGTCGCGTGACACGACGTTCGTCGATACGCACGTGCCAGTGGCGATCGCGTCAGGCGACGGTGCCACCGTGGTGTGGCCACTTGTGATGGGTTTGGCGCGGGCCCGAAAGCACGTTCTTCGCGGTGCCCCACTCTCTGCCGTCGAGGCCGACGAACTCGGACTCGTGGAGACCCTGGTCGACACGCGCGGGGAGGTCCTGCCCGCTGCGCGCGCGCTGGCCGCCGACCTCGCGCAGTTGTCTCCGCTGGCATTTCGCGCCACGAAGTTGGCGCTCAACCAATGGCTCAGGCTTGGCGTGCAGATATCGCTCGAGGTGGTCTCAGCGCTGGAGGTTCAGACGTTCGCGAGCGAGGACTTCAGGAAGCTGCTCGAGCCGTACGTTCAGTCAGACGAGACGTAGTTCTCGCGCAACGACCTCTTGCGCACCTTGCCGGAGGGAGTGCGCGGCAGGTCGTCGACCAGGACCAGCTCCTCGGGCCACTTGAACCTCTCGAGCCCGGAGGAGCCGAGGAACTCGCGCATTCCCGTAAGCGTGACATGCTCCGCCGGGAGGACGAACGCGCACGCGCGTTCGCCGTACAGCTCGTCTGGGATGCCAACGACCGCGGCCTCGATGATGTCCTTCCAATCGTGAAGGTGGTCCTCGACCTCCTTCGCCGAGATGTTCTCGCCGCCCCGGACGATGATGTCCTTGATCCGATCGGTGATGGTCAGGGCGTTGTGCTCGTCGATCGTGCCGACGTCGCTCGTTCGAAACCAGCCGTCTTCGCTGTAGAACTCGGCGTCCAGGTCGCCGTCCAGGTACCCGAGCATCGCGTCGGGCCCGCGGGAGTAGATCTCACCCGGCTCGCCCGGCTGGACCGGAGACCCGTCCTCATCGATCAGCCGCACGACCACACCGGTGAACGGCCGCCCGTCGGTCATGCTGCGAAGCTCGAGCGGGTCGGTTTCGACACAGGAGGTCACGGTCGGATGCTCGGTCGAGCCGTAGGCGCGCACCAACCTGACCCCGGCCTCGTCACAGCGTCTCACGGTCGCCGGCGCGACCGGCCCGCCGCCGACGACTCCGGATTTCAGCCCACCGAGATCGGGCGCGACGGCGAGCATCTGCTGCACGTATACGCTCGTTCCACGCAGCTCGGTGCAGCCGTATCGGCGACAGAGATCGACCGCGACCGATGCGTCCCAGCGGTCCATCGAGACGATCGGGTCCGGCCGCATCAGCGGGAACACCAACAGGTTGAGCATCCCCGTGATGTGGCCAACGGGAGACGGGACGAGCGACGGTCCGCGCGTGACGAGCACGTCGCGAAACTCGCGTTCAGCGAGTAGCTGATCGTCGCCGCAGAGGACGATCTTTGGCTCGGCGGTGGACCCGGAGGTGTACGTGATGATGCACACTCCCTCCTCTGGCGGCCCGCGCCGGTGCGCTGGCCGGTCGTCGGTCAGCGCCCCATGCAGTGCGACTGCGCCGTCGGGGGCCGTCGTCCAGACGCGCCGGACGAGGCTCTCGGCGAGAAAGCCCTCAGCCCAGCCGAGCCGCTCAGCGTCGGTCTCGCCGAGCACGATGTCACTCACGTCGATCCGCGCGAGCAGCGCCGCGGTCGAGTCGCGGCTCTCGCGCAGGCTCACCGGGACGCCGACGCCGCCGGCGGCGAGCGTGCCAAAGCAGCCCGTGACAGCGGCCGCGACGTTCGGGAGGATCAAGGCGACGACCGGAGCTCGCTCAGCCGCCACGACGCTGAGCTCATCGGCGAACGCTCTGCTTCTCAAGGCAAGTGCGGCCAGGGTCGTGGTTTCCTCACGCCCCTCCTCAACGAGAACGAACCGCCAGGCTTGCTCCGGTTGCTGCTTCGCCGCTCGCTCAAACACCCCGGAGAGCGTCTCGCCGCGCCACAGACCGGAGGCGAGATATTCGTTGCGCCGCAGGCGATGCCGGCGGGCGACATGGGTGAGTGCGTCAAACCGATTCAGCCAAATAAGTATACTTATTACGTGGCTGTACCCGCAGGACCTCCAGCCGACCTGGACTTCGACTTCGATGAGTCGGATGAGCGTTTCCGGTTGGAACTGCGCGGATTCCTGGACCAGACTCTCCCGGGGGACTGGATCAGTGTCTTCGCTGATGCGGCGTCGCGAACGACGAGCGACGACGTCACGCGCGCTCTCTCAGAGCAGGGGTATCTGATCCAACACTGGCCCCCGGGATACGGGGGCCGCGGGGCGTCGATCTGGCGCCAAGCGGTCGCGCAGGAGGAGTTGTGGGCGCGCGGCGAACCTCGCGGCGGCCAATATATGAACGTCAACTGGATCGGCCCGGCGATCATCCACTTCGGGACCGATCAACAGAAGGCCGAGCTCCTGCCTGAGATCTCAGCTGGTGGCGTGACATGGGCCCAGCTGTTCAGCGAGCCCGGCGCGGGCTCGGACCTCGCCGCGATCGCGACACGCGCCGAGCGCACCTCCTCCGGAGACTTCATCGTCAACGGGCAGAAGGTGTGGACGTCGTACGCAGCGTTCGCGAGCCGTGGCTTCCTGCTCGCGCGCACGGATCCGGCCGCGCGGCGCCGTCAAGGCCTCTCGGTCTTCCTGATCGACATGAACACGCCGGGAGTCGAGGTGCAGCCGATTGACACCTCGATCGGACACGAGCGGTTCTGCGAGGTGTTCTTCCGCGATGCGCGGTTCCCGGCTTCGTCGCTCCTGGGCGAGATGAACGCCGGCTGGGAAGTTGCCATGACCGCTCTCTCGTTCGAGCGGTCAGGGACGGCGCGTTACGCGCGAAGTACTCGCGTGCTCGGTCACCTCGAGCGCGTCGTCGGTGAGGGCGACGTGGTCGCGGTTGAGGAGATGTCAGATCTGCTTGCCCAAGGGCGGGCGGCGGAGCTGATGAACTACGCGGTCGTCGCGCTCAAGGAACAGGGCAAGGTGCCGACCTGGGAGGCATCCGCGGCGCGTGTGCAGAACGTGGATTACGAGCAGCGTGTCGCGGCGCTCGCGGAACGCGTGCTCGGCCCCCGGGTGCGGCTTGCCACGGAGGCCGCCGCGACTCGTGCCGAGGCTGAGGTCGCGTCGTTCGCCGTGACGATGGCGCCAACGGCGTCGATCGCGGCCGGAACCTACGAGATCCAGCTGGGCCTGATCGCCGCACGCGGTCTCGGGCTGGAGCGCGCGCGATGAAGGTCGGGCTTGTGGGAGACGCGCGCGCGATCCACGATCAGCTGGCTCCGTGGGGCCGATCGCGCTTGGACGAGCTCGGCCGGCGGCGAGGTTTTGATGCTCAGGGCTGGCGCGAGCTGGTCGGCCTCGGCATCCTTCACGGCTCCTGTGACGACGTCGGCCGCGAACAGATAGTCGCCGGGCTCATGGCCACGAGTATCGGAGGGCTGCCGGGCCCCGTGCTCGAGGCGGAACTGGCGGTGGCCAGCGGTTCCCGCGAGGCGGCGGATCTCCTCCGTTCTGGCGCGCTGGTGACGAGTGTGGCGCCGGGCCCCGCAGGACGCGTGATGGTTGCGGGCGGCGCAGGCGCGGAGCTCGTCGTTTGTCAGACGGATGGACGGACGCTCGCCCGTGGGCCGCTCCCGCCGGCGCCGACGACGGTTGAGCTTGACAATGGGTTCCTGGATCGCCGGGCACGCGACGTTGCCGACACAGCGTGCGGACGTCGGTGGCTGATGGCGTCGGGCATCGTGGCGGGCCTCTGCCGTGGCGCCCTGGAGCGCGCGACGCGCCATGCGCGCGACCGTGAACAGTTCGGCCGCCCGCTGGCAACGTTCCAGGCAGTGCAATTCAAGCTCGCGGAGTGCGCGCACCTCGTCGCGTCGGTTGAGCTCATGGCGCTGGATGCCGCGCGCCGCGCCGACGCCGACGACGCCAGGTCGCAGGTGGCTGCCGCGCTCGCGTGGAGGTGGGCGCATCGGGTGTCCCTTGTCACCGAACAGCACGTGCATCAGGTCTATGGCGCGCTCGGATTCACCCGTGAGCTCGGACTCGTGCAGCTGACGTGGCCGATGTACTGGCTGCGGACATCGCTGGGCCTCGCGGACTCCGGAGTACTGATCCGTGAGCGGAGGAAATGGGGCGACGACGCGCCGCCATCCACAGTGCTGGGGGGGTTCGTCACATGAGCGTCCACGCAGAGATGCGTGGGAGCGCCGCGGTGGTGACGATGGGCTGGCCGGAACGGCGCAACGCGCTTGATCCGGATCGCGCGACCCAGGTCGCAGAAGTGATCGAGAGGGCGACCGGCGACGCTGCCGCGCTGGTGCTCACCGGGAATGGTGCGTTTTGCAGCGGCGGAGACCTGTCGTACTTCGCCGAGCTTGCGACGACCGCGAGGCCCGAGGACATCGTCGATGAGGTCTACGGTCGCGTACAGAAGCTCACCCGCGCGCTGCGCGACTGTCCGCTGCCCACCATCGCGGCCGTGGACGGGGCGGCGATCGGGCTCGGCTTCGATCTTTCCCTCGCCTGTGACCAGCGCTTCGCCGGGCCGGAGGCGCTGTTCGTTCAAGGCTGGGCTGCGCTCGGCCTCGTCCACGGAACGGCGGGTTTCGCGTTCCTCGAGTCCGAGCGCCCAGGCGTGGCCTGGAGACTCCTTGCGACCCAGGAGCGCTTGGACCGGGAGCGCGCAGTGGGCATGGGCATCGCCGAACGCGGCGAGCCGACTGCGTTGGACGCCGCCCTCGAGCGCAGCGAACAGCTCTCTCGCCTCCCGCGTGCCACGCGCGAGGGATACGTCACCCTCGCGCGGGAAGCTCGCTGGCCGAGCGACGACTACTTCCGCCAGTGTGCCGAGATCCAATCGCATCTGATCGTCTCGGACGACTTCCGGATCGCGGCGGCCCGCGCGCTCGCGTGATCGCGTGGAATACGCGATTCGAATCCAGGACACCTCAAGCGCCGAGCGCATCGCGGCCGCGGCGAGACAGGCCCAATCGGTCGGCATGGTTGGACTTTGGTGCGGCGAGGCCGGACGGGACCCGTTCCTGCCGCTCGGCTTCGCGGCCCAGGCGACGACATCGCTGCTCGTAGGGACGGGAATCGCCGTGGCGTACGCGCGCTCGCCGTATGCGGTTGCGCAAACCGCGTGGGACCTGCAGCGGATCTCGCACGGACGAATGCGCCTTGGTCTTGGGACGCAGGTTCGCGCTCATGTTGAGCGGCGTTTCGGCATGCCGTGGCCAGGAGGGGTAGCCGCGATGCGCGAATACGTGCTCGTCCTGCGCGCGGTGTGGCATGCGTTCCGGACCGCCGAGCGCCCGTCGTTTGAGGGCAACATCTGGCGATTCACACTCCTGAATCCCGAATTCCTGCCAGAGGCGAGCGAGGAGGTGAGGCCAATTCCGGTCTGGATCGCTGCCGTGGGGAGGCGGAACGCCCACCTCGCTGGCGAGGTGGGCGACGGGATTCACGTCCACGCGTTTCACACCGAGGCCTTTCTCCGCGACGTGCTGATCCCGGCTGCCCGGCGGGGTCGGGAGGAAGCTGGCCGTACGGATCCCGTACAGGCCACCTGCCCCGTCTTCGCGGCGATCGTCCACGGAGAAGACGACATCCGCAGGTACCGCGACTACTTCCGCCGTCAGATCGCGTTCTACGGCTCGACGAAGGAGTACCTGCCCGTCCTCACTCACTCTGGTCTGGAGCATCTGCACCCCGCTCTGCGGGATCTCGCTCGCGAGGGCCGCTGGGACGAGATGGCGAGTCAGGTCGACGACGAAGTGGTCGACGCCTTCGTCGTGCTCGACGAACCCGTGGCGCTTGGCCGCCGCCTGCGTGAGAAATACGACGGTCTGCTGACTGAATTGGCCCTGTATCGCAGAGCGGGCGAGGATGCGGACGGCGAGGATCTCGCGATGCTGATCAGTGGCCTGCGAGGCCCCGGCGTTGCCGCGCCGGCGCCGGGGCCGGCCCAATGAGCGGCCGTCGGGCGCCTGGGCCGTGCCGACCTAGGTGCCAGGACCTGGGGAAACGCCCGGAAGGATCCGGGCGCCGCGGTCTATGCGGATCGCCTCGCCCGAGATGCCGTACGCCTCCACCAGCTCAACCGCGATGTGCGAGACATAGTCCGGCGGCATTCCCCGCCGGCCCATCGTCGGCATTTGCGCGCGGACCGAGGACGGCAGTTCGTCGAGCATCCGCCGCGACAGGGGCGTGTCGACCGATCCGGGGTGAACGACGTTGACGCGGACCTCACGGTCGGCAAAGCGCCGGATCGCCGCGCCCATGACCCCGACCAGGCCGGCCTTTGCGGCGGCGTACGCCGGTGAGCCGAGGGTGCCGTCCGGTGCCGCGATTGATCCGAACAGGACGATGCCGGCATGCGGTTCCCAGAGTTGTCCGAGACCGAAAAGAAGGTGGGCGGGGGCGAGGAGGTCGATCTCGAGCGTGCGCCGCCAGACGAGCTCATCCCAGCCGTCCTGTGCCTCCGCGCTCATGATGCCGGCGGCAAGGATCGCTCCCCCGAATGTGTCTCCGCGGCTCAGCATCGCCGAGACCCAGTCCGCGCGGGCCGCCGTGTCGGCGAGGTCGACCAGCGACCAGTCCTGGGCGTCGATGTCCGCGGGTGGAGGCGCGAGGTCGACTCCATGCACATCCCAGCCCCGAGCCAGCGCCATCCTCACACACGCGGCCCCCATCCCCGACGCGCCGCCGGTGACGAGGAGTCGCCGACGTGGCTCGTCTTGGTCGGTCGGAGAGGGCACCCACCTAGCCTAACGTACGGCCGGTAGGTTCTGTATGATGGTAGTCAAGGAGGTCGAGAGATGACAGCGACAGGCTCGCTTCGATCGGAGCTTCTGGAAGCTACCGACGACGAAATCGAGGATGCGATCGGGTATGCCGACGCGATGGTGCTGCGTGGATTGCTCTACCAGCTCACCGGAGACGAATCGGTGGCCG
Organism: Solirubrobacteraceae bacterium; assembly: GCA_036489875.1. Lineage (GTDB taxonomy): Bacteria > Actinomycetota > Thermoleophilia > Solirubrobacterales > Solirubrobacteraceae > Palsa-513. Next base: position 14,736 of record DASXEZ010000177.1, read on the forward strand.
GGATCGAGTCGGGCAGGGATCTGCGCGGTTACGCCGTGTTCCCTGAGATCACGCGCGCAGAGGACGTGGATGTCCTGCGGCGCAAGGCTGTCGCCTTTCTGAAGAGCTACCGCGACTCGGGCGCTCCCTCGATCGACCGTGGACCGTCAGAGCGGTTGCCGAAGAGCGTGAGCCTGCTCGCGGGCGAAACGCTCGAGGGCGACAGCCTCTTGACCTGGATCGAGGAACTGGCCCTTGACCCATGGGCACGCTCGCACGAATGGGAGGAGAAGCCGGACGCGGCGAAGCTCCAGGGCTTCTCGGTCACGGTGATCGGTGCCGGTCTCGGAGGACTGACCGCGGCTGTGATGCTCAAGCGCGCGGGGATCCCGTACAGAGTGATCGAGAAGAACTCCGGGGTTGGCGGGACTTGGCACGAGAACCGTTACCCCGGTGCCCGCGTCGATACCCCCAGTCGCAGTTACACGAACATCTTCGGCGCGAATTATCCGTATCCGGGCCAATACTGTCCGTGGCCCGAGAACAAGAAGTATTTCGATTGGGTTGCCGACGACTTCGACGTTCGCGGCGACATCATGTTCGATACGGAGGTGAGTTCACTCACCTGGGATGAGGTTTCAGCTACATGGCAGATCGCGATTGATGGACCTGACGGCCCGGACGTCCTGAGTTCGAGCGCGGTCATCACCGCCGTCGGTTTCCTCAGCCGGCCTCAGGTGCCTGCCATCGAGGGCCAGCTCGAGTTCCAGGGAGAGTCGTGGCATACAGCGCGCTGGCCTGAAGACCTGGACCTCAATGGCAAGCGCGTCGCGGTGATCGGCTCGGGGTGTAGTGGCTATCAATTGGTGCCGGAGCTTGCGCGCCAGGCGGAGCATGTTGTGATGTTTCAGCGCACGCCCCAGTGGGTCTGGGGGATCAAGGGCTACACCTCACCGTTTCCGCCACAGGTGAACTGGCTTGACCGCAATTTCCCCTACTACACGAACTTCATGCGCCTGCGTACCATGGCCCGGCTCGCCGCCTGGCCGCTCATGACCGACATCGATCCCGAGTTTGAGGACCCGCACGCTGTGAGCGCGTTCAACAAGGGGATGCGCGATGCGGCGATTGCGTTCATGGAGCAAAAGATTGCCGATCCTGAGCTTCGCGCGACGATGACCCCTGCGCACCCCCCGTGGTCGGCGCGGCCAGTGATGGCGGATGTCGATTACAGCATCTACGATGCGATCCAGCGTGACGACGTCACCTTGGTGACGGATGGCGTTCGCAAGATCAACCGGACCGGCATCGAGGGTGGCGACGGAACCCAGTACGACGTCGACATCATCGTCTACGCGACGGGCTTTCACGCCACGAACTACCTCTTCCCGATGAGCATCACGGGCCGGAGTGGCAGGACCGTGCATGACTTCTGGCAGGAGGGAGGGTCACGCGGCTACACCTTCTCCATGATTCCCGGCTTCCCGAATTTCTGGATGCTGTATGGGCCGAACACCAACGGCGGCCTCGGACCAAGCTCGTTCAGCGAACTCACGATGAGGTACGTGGAGCAGTGCATCGAACGGCTGATGCAGGACGGCAAGACGTCGATCGACGTCAGAGAGGACGCCTACTGGCGTTTCAACCAGGTCGTCGACGAGCGCAACAGCCTCAAGGCATGGAGCGATCCACGGGCGCGTAACTATTACTGGACGGAACATGGCCGCTCCACCACCATGTCCCCCTTCCCGTTCAATGAGATCTTTCGGCTGCTGCGCCATCCGAAGTTCGACGAACTGATCCTGGAGTGACGCGACCGGCGGAGGGCTCAGTCCTCGCGCCTCCGCCTCAAGCAGGACACCGAATCACCGCCGTCCCGACCGTCGTCGTTTCGGCTCCAGGGTCGGCCTCCACGCGTACGGCGAGCGTCACGATCCCATCGTCACCGACGCCGGCCACCTCACCGTGGCAAGTCAATGTGCGACCGACGGCCGCGGTCGCGATGTGCCGATACTCGAGACTCGTGAGCCTCCCTCCGACTGAGGCGGCCCAAGCGCAGCAGAAGTCACTCAGGTACGCGCTCTGAAGCGGCCCGTGCACGAGGATGTCGGGGAGGCAATCGACGTTACGTGCGAAGTCACGGTCATAGTGGATGCGGTGAGCGGTTCCGAGAGCGGCGCTGTAGAGAAAGAGATCGACCTCGGTCGGCGTCCGGCTGAGCGGCTCGAGCTGCGCTCCGACATGTACATCGCGCAGAGACACGTCAGCGGAACACCGAGGTCGAACGCTCGAGCGAGGCGAGGACACCACCACGGGTCTCGTAGTGGCGCTCGAACACGACGAAGTAGAGCTGCCCCGATCTGCCCGTCTTCGAATAGATGTCCTCAATCCGTGTCCGTATGACCACGCCGTCGCCGGCCACGATGTCCGCATGGAATTCCAGCCGCGTCTCACCCGCCATCGCTCGCTCTACCGGCAGCGGTGGTAGGGGACCCAGGTAGAGACCATCGGGGCCCATACGGTCGATGGGAACGATCGCGGTCGTCAAGGCCCGTAGTGCGATACAGAAGGTCGGCGGAGCGACGAGGTCGGCGTAGCCGGCTGCCGTTGCCGCCTCGACATCGACATGAACGGGATTGGTCGCACGTGTCGCGTAGGCATACCTGCGGATGTCGTGGCGGGTGACGAGGATCTCCTCCGATTGCCATTGACGGCCGATCCACGACGCCACTGCCGGCAATTCGGTCATCTGAATGAACGCTCGACGGCAAGCGCGTCGGCGATGACAGGGCCCGATGGCCCGAAGACGACCGGGTTGAGATCGAGCTCAACAATCTCCGGAGTACGCTCCGCCCACCACGACGAGACGCGCGCGGCCAGCGAGCCCGCCTGCCGGAGCCCCGTCTCGCCGAGCAGCCGCTGTAGCTTGTCGGATCGCTCCACGGCACGCCGCGTTGCGGCCGGGTTGGCGGGCAGCAGGCAGAACTCGAGCCTCGAGTCGCCGACGGACCCCCCGCCGGGACCAATGGCGAGGATGGGCCCAAAGCTCTCGCTCTCGCTGATCCCGATGAGCACCTCGCTGCCGGGACGCACCATCTCCTGGACAAGAACGCCGTGCCACCGCGCACCGGGCACGCCGTCGCGGACGGCAGCCTCGATCTCACGGTAGGCACTGCGGACCTCGTCAGGTGTACGCAAACCCAGCCGCAGTGCGCCGACAGCAGCCCGGTGTGGCACATCCGGGGAGATTGCTTTCAACGCCACCGGGAACCCAATCTCCGCGGCGGCTGTCACCGCCGAGATCTCGTCCGCGGCCAGCAGTTCGTGGGGCGTCGGTAAGCCGAGTCGATGCAGCTCAGCTTTGACGAGGTCCTCAGTGAGGACGTTCAGCTCGCCGCCGTGCGGTCGTTGCGGAGGCTCTGGAGCGTCGGGCCGGTCAAGCTCGGGGACGGGAGTGAGCGCGGCCGCGACGGCCCAGAATCCCAGCGGCGCATCATCGAAGCAGGGGATTCCGACCTGCTCGAAGGCATCGCGGATCTGCGCGGAATCGCTCAGCCACACGCCCGCGTTCACCCCGGGGGCCTCGGCGGTGGCGGCTGCCAGGGTGCGCGGGAACTCGATCAGATGCGACGATCGGCCCACGCCGATCGGCACGACAGCATCGACACCTGGATCAGCTCCGATCACACGCACGACCTGTGTCATCGTGGCGTGGTCGTGGCTCATCGCTGCCGTCACGTCAACCGGATTCCGGCAGGAGGCGAATGGCGGCAGGAGCGTCGTCAGCGCTTCGGTTGTCTCGTCGGCGAACGCGGCGAGACTGAGGCCGTTGCGCTCTGCCGCGTCCGAGGCCAGAACCCCCGCCCCACCTGAGCTTGTCACTATGGCCACGCGGGCGCCGCGCGGGGGACTGGACGGCCGGCGCACAAGCATCCGGGCCGCCGCGATGACCTGCATCACCGACTCAGCCACCACAACCCCCTCGTCCGCGAGCAGGCTCCGCAGCAGCGCACCGTCCGTCGCCACTCCACCGGTGTGCGAGACGGCGGCTCCGGACCCCGTCGCGGTCGCTCCACCATGTAGGAACACGACTGACTTGCCGGCACGACGTGCGGAGGCAATTGCACGCAGGAGGGTGCGCCCCCGCTCGACATGTTCCGCGTACACGCAGATCACCTGCGTGGTCGCGTCCTGTGCAAGGTAGGAGATCACGTCCTGCAGCCCGATCACTGCTTCGTTCGCCGTGTTCGCGATCAGCCCAAAGCCCAGCCCCTGCTCTACCCCGAGGATGTACATGACAGTCCCGATCCCGCCGCTCTGACTCACGACCGATACGGGTCCGTTGACGATCGGCTCTTCAGCAACGAAGCTCGCGAAGCTCGGCGCCGCCCGCGCCCCGAGGTTGACGAAGCCCATCGTGTTGGGCCCGAGCACAGCCATGTCGCGCTGTCGCGCGATGCGGATCAAGTCTTGTTCGAGGGCGACACCGTCGCCGCCGATCTCGGCGAAGCCGCTCGAGCACACGATCGCGTTGACAATGCCCGAGTCTGCGAGCTCAGTCAGCGTTGCGCTGACACGATGCGCGGCGACACACACGACGGCGAGGTCGGGCGCCTCTGAGAGTGCGTCAATGGCTGGGTAGCACGGGTAGCCGTGCGCCGTCTGGTTGTGGGGATGCACGCCGGTGACACTGCCCGGAAACCCCAATGTTCGGAGGTTGCGAAGCACCACGTTGGCAAGGCTCTCGCGCCGCTCGCTGGCACCGACGACGACGATCGAGGAGGGGTCAAAGAACGTCCGTAGATCGAGGACGTCAGCGGGACCGGGCCGGGCGGAGTCGGTCACGTCCCCTCCAGGAGGGCCAGGCGCCGGAGCACGTGATCGCACCCGGACACGAGATCGACGACGACGTCGGACACCGCTTGGCGTTCATTCATCAGGCCGACGATCTGGCCGACAGAGATGCCCATCACCTCGGCCTCCAGTCCGTTCTGGGCGATTCGCGCGACGACATCGCGCACCAGCAGGCCCTGTAGCGGCGGCGGGAGTGGGGCGGCGGCGTCGGGCGCCGCCCACGCGTCAATCCATGGGCTCCGCAGATGCCGCACCATTCTGCCCGAGTGAGCGCGCGTGATCACCGCGTCTTCGGACCCAGCCGCGAGCAACTTGTCTTTCAGCGCCTCCTCGATCTCGCTTTCGAAGGTCGTCAGCCAGATCGAGCCGGTCCAGACTCCCGCCGCGCCGAGTGCGAGCGACGCAGCGACGTGACGTCCGGTGCCGATCCCGCCGGCCGCGAGGACGGGGGTGTCGCGAACGGCGTCGACCACTTGCGGAACAAGTGTGAAGGTCGATATCGATCCGATGTGGCCGCCGGCTTCAGTGCCGACCGCGATCACGACGTCGACTCCCGCCTCGACCTGCTTCACCGCGTGGCGCGGATGGCCAACCAGGCCTCCGAGAAGGATGTCCTTGGCGTGTGCCGCGTCGGCGATGTCGGCGGGAGGGGGGCCGAGGGCGCTCACAAGCAACCTGACAGGGTGGCCGAGCGCGATCTCGACTCGCTCTCGCGCGCGCTTATGCGTGTGGACCTTGCCTTCGGTCGGTCTGTAGCCGGTATCCGTCTTCTCGGGTGGAATCGCAAACCGCTCGGCCAGTGACTCGACGAAACGAAGATGCTCCTCGGGAATGTTCGCCGCGAGCTCCTCCTCGTCACCCTCATCCATGTGTGCGGGAAACAGGAGGTCCACGCCGTACGGGCGGCCGCGCACCTCGGCGTCGATCCAATCGAGCGCGGCGGCGAAGTGCTCGGGATCGTGGGGAGTTCCAGCCAGGACACCCATCCCGCCGGCGTTGGTCAGGGCCGCTACCACCCGCGGCCAGGCACTGAGGCCAAAGATCGGAACTTCCATTCCCAGACGACGACAGATCTCGGTCGTCATGCGCGCAGTCTCCATTGCGGCAACGTCATCTCGCCGGCGACGAACTCCACCTCGACCGGCAAACCGATACCGAGATCTTCGCCGCTCGAGTCGAGCAGATTGCCCAGGAGCCGGATCCCGGGCTCGTCGTCAAGCTCGACGATCACCACGACGTAGGGGACGTCCTCAGCGAAGCCCGGATGCATCGGGCGGCCGATCGTCGTCCAGCTGTAGATCGTCCCGACGCCGCGCACGCTCACCCAGTCCTTGGCAGTCGAATGGCAGCGGGCACACGCGGGCCTCGGCGGCCAGCGCTTCACCCCGCAGAACGAACATCGCAGGATCGCAAGCTCCGACCTCGCCGCGTGCTGCCAGAACGGCGCGTAGTCGGGATCGTCGGGGTCGGGAAGCGGCTTGGGAATGGCCACGACTACATCTCCTTGGTCAGCAACGCGATTGTGCCGTCACCGAAGTCGCCCCAGCCGGTGACCGCGATCCATTGAGGGTCCGGGAGCTGGCGAGCGTCGCATTCACCACGCAGCTGGCGAATGGCCTCGTTCACGTGGTTGATCCCCAGCATGTGTCCTTCAGACATCAGCCCCCCATGAGTGTTCACCGGCAACGCGCCGTCGAGCCCGATGCCCTTGTGTTTCACAAACTCGCCGCCCCCGCCCCGCTCGCAGAACCCGGCCTCCTCGAGCTGGTGCAACAACTCGAACGTGAAGCAGTCGTAGATCATCGCCGCATCGATGTCCGCAGGCGTGATCCCCGCGCGTGCGAAGGCAGGGCCGGCCGCGTACGAAAGGCCGATCAGCAGTGGATTCTTGCGGCTGACTGGATCGTCGGGAGATTCGGGATGCCCCTCGCCATACGCCGCGACTCGGACCGGAACGTCCGTGTGCTCGCGTGCCCGTTCGGCGGTCGTGAGTACAAATGCGGCACCCCCGTCAGTCTCCAGACAACAGTCGAACATCTGATACGGGTCGGCAATCATCTCCGATGCGTGGTAATCGGCGCGTGTCATCGGCCGCCCGTACATCATCGCCCTCGGGTTGAGCTGCGCGTTCGCGCGCATCGTCACTGAGATCAGGCCGAGGTGCTCTTTCGTGGTCCCATGTTCGTGCATGTGCCGTCGGCAGAACATCGCGTAATGCTGGGCGGGCGTCGACCAGCCGTAGGGGTGCTCGAGCTGCGTGCGCAAGCGCTGGTTCGGTAACCCGGCGACCCGGGTGCTGACCTTCGCCCCCGACCGGCCGTTCCTCCCTGCGTAGACGACGACGGTCTCGGCGAGGCCGCCCTCGATTGCCGCGGCGGCGAGACCGATGCAGCCCACGGGTGTTGCTCCACCCATCTGCAGGGTGGCCGTGAAGCGAACGTCGGGAAGACCCAGGCTGGAGATGATCTCCTCCGAGCGCACGCTTGGCCCGGCCGGAATGATGCCTTGGAGCTCGGCCGGCGCAATGCCGGCGTCCACGAGGGCGGCGAGAACAGCCTCCACCGCCAGTGTTACCTCAGAGCGACCGCTCGCGCGTGAATACTCGGTCTCGCCCACCCCCACGATGCAGGCACGGCGGTCGCTCATGCGACGCCCCAGACCGGCTGGGGCAGCGGGTGCGCGCCGTCACGGCGAAAGCGGGCAGGATCCTCTCCAAGTAGACCAGCGAGTCGCGACCGATGCCACCTGGGCGAGCCCCATGCGGCCTGGGCGCGTAACGCGCGTCGATAGAGACGTTCCAGCGGGTAGTCCGTGTAGTAGCCGATGCCGCCGTGGAGCTGATGGGCGGTTCGCACGATGGCTCCGACCGACTCCGAAGCTTTGATCTTGGCAAGCGATACCGCCCGGGAGCCGTCGAGCCCCGAGTCGAGCCGCTGGACGGCGGCCTCCGTGAGGATCCGGGTTTGCTCGAGGTCGCGGAACATGTCGACGCAGTGGTGTTGGACAACCTGGAAGCGCGCGAGCGGACGACCGAATTGGACACGTTCCTGCACGTATGCCAGCGTGAGCGACAGGGCGGTCCGGCCGATGCCGAGCAGCTCAGCGGCGGTCACCGCAGCGCAGCGGTCAATCGTCGCCTCGACGATCGGCCATACGTCACCACCACGAGCGAGAATCGAACCGTCATCGACCGCGACGCCCGCGAACGTGACCGCGTACTGAGGGTCGTCGTTCGACGTCCGGAGCTGGGTCAACTTCACCCCGGTGGCACCAGGGTCGACCAGGACGAGCGCCAGGTCAGCGGGATCGGGGCCCGTCCGGCATACACAGATGAGCGCAGACGCCTCGGCTGCATACGGCACGAACATCTTTGTCCCTGACAGCAGGAATCCGTCGTCGCTCTTGCGCAGCGTGGTGTGGATCCCCTCTGGGAAGAGCTCACGTCCCTGTTCGTGCACTGCCGGTGCGCAGAGCGCGCTGCCCGTTACCAGTGGCTCAAGCAGGCGCACTCGGTGCGCCGCGCCGGGAGCGCTCGCGATGAGCGCGCCGGCACCGATCCCGCAGTCGACGAGTGGCGTGAGAACGCCTGCGGCGCCAAACGCCTCCGCGATCAGTGCCGCTGGCGCGATGCCGACCGCGGTACCGCCGACCTCCTCCGCCTGGTCTGCCCCGAGCCAGCCGAGATCTGCCATCTCTTTCCACGCGCCCCGATCGAAGGCGGCATGTCGTCGGGTCCGCTGAGCGAACCGCTGCGATAGCTCGGATGCGATACGGGCTACCTCAGCGAGAAGCACATCACGGTCGTCATCTGCCGTGGGATCGCTCAACAAGCGGGTGAGATCCGCGCCTGCGACCTGCCGCACCTCGGCTGCACTGCGGGAGCGGCGCAGCCCGAGCGCGCGAGTGGCCAGAATATTGCGACTGACGTCGAAGCCGCCCGCTGCGAACTGGAGCACCGTGTGCTCGCGATATTCGTGCTCCACCGCTCCGTCGAAGGGGGCAAGGGCGCCGTGGCCGCGAAGCTGAGCGTGAAGGCCCAATTCTTCGACCCCGACCAGGTCGGCGGCGCGCGCTGCCTCCAGCCCGAGCAGTGCGGCGAGCGTGCCCGCGTGCCCCGGCGCCTCGCGACGGAACAGTGAGTGGCAGTAGAGCCGGGCCGCCTCAATCTCGACGCTGATCCCGACGACTCTGTCGCACGTCACCCGATCATCGACAGGCCTGCTGCCGTCGGGGCGCGGGGCGAGGGCGTACGCGACGAGACGGTCGAGTTGGCGGTCGAGGCGGCCGGGCTGAGCAATCGTCGCGCGCTCGAAGTCGATCGCGCCCATCACGACGGGCCAGCCCCCGTGTACTTCGCCCACGACCATCGAACGCGGAACACGCACGTGGTGGAAGTAGACCGAGTGGTGCAGCCAGCCGGCGATCGTCTCGTGCTCCGCGATCTCCACACCGGGTTCGCGCATGTCAACAATGAACAGCGTGAGTCCGCGGTCGCGTTCGCCGTCCGGATCGGTCCGCGCGATCACCAGGCCGAAGTCAGCCCGGTCGGCGTAGCTCGAATACATCTTCTGACCGGTGATGGCAAAGCCGTCACCCTCCTTGGATGCAAAGGTCTTGAGGTTGGCGAGGTCAGAGCCCGCCTCGGCCTCGCTATAGCCGAGGAAGAACGTGACCTCGCCCCGCCGGAGAAGCGGGAGGAAACGCTCCTGCTGCTCTCCAGTGCCGAACGTGATCAGGACGCTTGGCACATACGAGCCGGTGGGATCAACGCCAGGTGCGGTGTGATATTGCAATTCCTCGTTGAGGACCAGCTGGAAGCTGGGGCCACCGCCGCCAAACTCAACTGGCCAGCCCCGGTCGAGAAACCCATGACCGGCCATCCGGCGCCGGAAGTCGGTGGAGAAGGCTGCGCCCCACCCGTTGTGCGCACGCGGATCGCGGTGTCTACGGCGTGCTTCAGGGGTGAGCTCGTCGGTGAGAAAGGCGCAAATCTCGCGCCGGAACGTTTCGAGTGCGTCCACGCTGAGCGGAGGTGACGGCGTGACCAGATTGCGGCTACCCTCGGTCACCGGATCGACTCTCCGACCCGCGACATTCGCTAGCGAAGCTTGGCGCTCTCGGGATAGTGCGTTGTGCGCTCCGCATCCTCGAGTTGCTCTCTGAGCTCGTTCTCCACCGCGGCGGCGATCGCCTCGGCCGTCCAGCTCTCCGCCTCGAGTGACGGGTGATACCGCGGCGGGGCCAGCGTCGTGATCTGCGTGCCCATGATCCGGAAGATCTTGCCGGTGACTCCGGTCGAGAGATCGCTCAACAGGTAGACGACCATTGGCGCCGCTGACTCAGGCTCGGGCAGGATCCGCCCCGGTACGGGCGCTGACATCCCCGTCTGTGCGGTCGGGGACAGACCATTGATGCGTACTCCGGTTCCATCGAGGTCGAGTGCGAGACCGTAGGTCCACGACGCCACCGCGCCCTTGGATGCCCCGTAGAGAGCGGTTTGCTTGATCCCCATGACGGCACGGGAGATGACAGTGACGACTGATCCGCCTCCCTGCTCAACCATTCGATCCAGCGCCGCCATCGTGAGGAACATAGTGCCCATGGTGTTCACGCGAAGGATGTCGTTGACTTCTTCAGCGCTGTGGTGCCAGGGATCGGCTCGCCGAGCGGCGAGCGCAGCGTTGGTGACCAGACCATCCAGCGAACCAAAGCGCTCGACACTTGTCTGCACGATCGCCTTCGCTGTTGCGAGATCGGCAACATCACCGGGGTGGCCGACCGCGATCCCGCCGGCCGCCTCGATCTCCGCCACGACTTCAGCGACGGCCGCGCTGCTCCGACCGTTGACCACGACGCTGGCGCCTTCTCTCGCGGCCGCGAGAGCGTAGGCGCGGCCCAGCCCACGAGTCGAGCCAGTGATTACGACCGTCTTGCCGTCAAGGTGGTGCATGCTGTCTCCTCCTGGAGCGTCGCCCTGGCCGACCGGCCTGCGCCGAAGCACTGAACCACGCCTACCGATCGGACGGTAGGGTCTGCCGACGCAGGCTACCTCGCGGCGCGGTGGCTGTCAACCGCGCAGCCTGCACGACAGGAGCCCCGTCACCTACATGCGAGAGGTGACGCCGCCGTCAACGGTCACGATGGCGCCGTTGACGTACGTAGCATCGAGGGCAAGATGCACGACGGTCGTGGCAATGTCTTCCGGCATGCCGATCCGACCGAGCGGGATCATCGCGAGCGAAGCATCTTCTGCTCCTGGCTGTGCGAGCCGCTCGGCATTGAGCGGCGACCGGAATTGGCCAGGGCACACCACGTTTGTGCGGATCCCGTGGGGCGCGAGCTCGACGGCCAGCTGGGTCGTCAATCCGATCATGCCGGCCTTGCTCGAGCCGTAGTCGGCGGCGCCGAATATGGCGGCATTGAGCGCGGCATTCGAGGCGATGTTCACGATGGCGCCTTGGATGCCCGAGGCCAGCCACATCTCGGCGGCACGACGGCATAGGTAAAAGGCGCCGGTCAGGTTGACGCCGAGAGTCCGCTCCCACTGGGCGTCACTGAGTTCGCGGATCGGAGTCGGCCTGAAGATGCCAGCACAGTTGACGACAACGTCGACAGGGGAGACCGACAGCTCGGTCTCGGTCCAGGCATCAACGACCTGGGCGCTGTCTGTGATGTCGCACTCGACCCCGGCGACGGTCGGTCCTTCACCAGAGAGCTGTTCAACCGCGTCGTCGGTGGGCGTGCGGTCCCACAGGGCGACTTCGACGCCACGCCTCAGGAACGTCCGTGCGATCGCGATTCCGAGACCGCCGGCGCCGCCGGTGATGATCGCCGATATCCCAATCACCTCCTCTCGGCATACGTCGCCATGTCGCTCCTGGTCATCGATCTGACGCCCGGAAGCGTGGCGCATTCGGCTCGGTCGGGGTCGTCGGTTGCAATCTGTCTTGGCAGCTGTGCATACTGGACCCGGCAACGATGACGACGCAAGACGCTGCACCTGAGGTTCTGTCTCGCCGTGAGGAGATTTTGGCCGCGGCGGCCGATCTTTTCTGGGCTAATGGCTATGCCGGGACGACGATGAGCGAGCTCGCGTCGGCGATGAACCTGCGCAAGGCGTCGCTGTAT
>DASXEZ010000023.1:0-1595 GCA_036489875.1 Solirubrobacteraceae bacterium
CAAGACGCGGGACTATGCGTCGTTCCGCAAGATCCAGGACATGCGCACCGACACCTCGAACAACACCGTCTATGCGGACGGCGACGGCGCCATCGCCTACTTCCACGGCAACTTCATTCCGAAGCGCGATCCGCGCTTCGACTACACGCATCCCGTGGACGGCAGCGATCCCGCCACCGAGTGGCAGGGACCAACCCCGCTCGAGGACACGATCAACATCCTGAATCCTCCCAACGGCTGGCTGATGAACACCAACAACTGGCCGTTCACCGCCGCCGGTGATGCCAGCCCGAAGCGCGAGAACTATCCGGTCTACATGTGGATCAAGGGCGAGAATCCGCGCGGCATCCACGCGCTCGAGGTGCTGAAGGGCATCCATGACGTGACGCTCGACAGCTTGATCGCCGCGGGCTACGACCCGCACCTGACGGCGTTCGACGCGCTGCTGCCGCCGCTCTTCGCCGACTTCGAGCGGCTGCCGAGCAACGATCGCCGGCGGCTGACGCTCGCCGAGCCCATCGAGGAGCTGCGCCGCTGGGACCGGCGCACCGGCGCGGATTCGGTGCCGACGGCGCTCGCCATCTTCTGGGGCGACGCGCTCCTGTCGCGCAAGGGTCCCGAGGCGCGCGACGCGGACGAGCCGGTGTACGACTACCTGATCGGGCATCTGACCGCGGCGGAGCGCATCGACGCGCTCGACGCCGCGGTCGCAAAACTGAAGCGGGATTTCGGCCGCTGGCGCACGCCCTGGGGGAGCATCAACCGTTACCAGCGCCTGACGGACGACATCGTGCAGCCCTTCGACGACGAGAAGCCGAGCCTGCCCGTGGGTTTCGCCTCCTCGAACTGGGGAGCGCTCGCGTCCTTCAGCGGACCGACGGTCCGCAGCACCAAGAAGATCTACGGCACGGACGGCAACAGCTTCATCGCCGCGGTGGAATTCGGCCCCACGGTGCGCGCGAAGGCCCTCATGAGCGGCGGCGAGAGCGGTCACCCCGACTCACCGCACTTCACCGATCAGGCGGTCATGTTCACCCAAGGAAAATTCCGCGACGTTCCGTTCACGCGCGCCGACGTCAAGGCAAACGCAGAGCGCACCTACCGCCCCTGACTGCCGCCTCCCCGGCGCAACCCGCGCTGAGGCCCCCCGGCGCTGGCCAACGAGCTACGAGCCAAGCGGCCGGGAGCCGGAACGGCTTGCCGTCATAAGAGCTATTCGGTGACTGCTACCAATAAGGGTCCGAACGGATGTGTCTGGCCGTCGAACGACGATCGGTCCATTCGCGGTTGAGCGGCCCCCTACCGGTAGCAGTCACCGAATAGCTCTTATGACGGCGAGCCGTTCCGGCTCCCGGCCGCTTGTAATTCGTAGCTCGTTGGCCAGCGCCGGGGGGGCCTCAGCGGGGGTTGCGTCGGGGAGGCGGGAGTCGCTGGATGACGCTGCGCCGCTGCTCGGGGCTCATTTGGCGCCACTGGCGCCGCAGCTCCATGCGCCGTTGCGGCGGCATCTGGCGGAAGCGATTGAAGTTCTCACGTACCCGCGCCTGCTGCTCGGGCGGGAGAGCCTTGAACTGTTGCCAGCGTTGCCGGAGCAC
>DASXEZ010000047.1:0-1765 GCA_036489875.1 Solirubrobacteraceae bacterium
TCCGGTTGGCGAGCACCCGAAAACGCGTGACACCATGATTGCGACTCAGGACCTTGACGAGCGCATAAGCGTCGGTTAGCGAGGCGGGCTCGTCGCAGATCACGACGAGGACGTGTTGCGACGCCTGTGAGAACTGCAGGACCCCCGGCGCGATCCCGGCCGCAGTGTCGACGATGAGTACGTCGAGGCGGGCGGCGAGCGCGCTGAAAGCGCGGACCAGTCCCAGGTGCTCCGCGGCACCCATGCTGGCGAGGTCTGCCGCGCCCGATGCCGCCGGCACGACATGAAATCCCTGTGGCGCCTCGACGATCACCTCATCCAGCGTGCGCTCCCCGGAGATCACGTGCGCGAGCGTGTATCGCGGCGAGAGTCCGAGGAAGACATCGGCATTGGCGAGTCCAAGGTCGCCATCGAGCAGCACCACGCGCCGGCCGGCGGCGCTCAGCGCCATGGCGAGATTGACCGAGACGCTGGTCTTGCCGACGCCCCCCTTGCCCCCGGTGACGGCGATCACCCGCACGGGTTGCCCCAGGGACTCGAGCTTGGAGTTGTTGATCAGACTGAGCTCAGGTCGTCGCATTTGAGAGTCTTCCAAATCGTCGTCGCAGCAGATCTTCGTCGGCGGCCGCGCCGCTCGCCTTGGCGAGCCGCACGGCGTGGGATACGAGCTCGAGCGATCTAGCGGGCCGCATGTCCTCGGGCACACGCTGGCCGTCGCTGGTGTAGGAGAGCGGCAGCCGCGCGCGGATGAGCACGGACAGCGCACCGCCGAGGCTCGCCGCCTCATCCAGCTTGGTGAGCAGGCACGATCCCGGGTTGGCGGGCCGGTAGCGATGCACCGCTTCCTCGATCACACCCGCCTGAGCGCATGCAGCGACCACGAGCGCCGTTTCCAGCTTCGAGGCGCAGTTGGCTAGGGTCGCGAGACGCGGCCCGAGCTGCGGATCGCGCAGGCTCGAGCCCGGCGTGTCGACCAACACCAGGCGGTAGCGGTCGAGCCGCGTGAGCAGCTCCGGGAGGGCCTCGAAGCGTTCCGGCACGTGCACCGGCACCCCGAGCAGCTGACCGAGCGCCTGCATCTGGTCTTGCGCGCCGATGCGGACGTTGTCTGAGGCAACCAACGCAATGTCATTCGTGCCGTGTCGCAGTATCCAGCGCACCGCCAGTTTGGCGAGCATGGTGGTCTTGCCGACGCCGGTGGCGCCCACGAAGGCGACCCGGCCACCCGTTTCCAGCCAGCGATCGCCCGTCACCAGCAGATACTGCGACAGACCCGCGAGCGCGAACCGGCGGCCCTGCGTGAGATCCACCCCCGGATCGAGCTGGCCGACGATGTGGTCGGCGAGATCCTGCGCAATGCCGATCTCGGTCAGCTCGCGCAGCAGCTCGGTGTGCACCGGCGCCCGGCGGGTGCGGTCGTTCCAGGCGAGCTGTGCGAGTTGGGTCTCGAGCATGCGCCGCAGGGTCTGCAGCTCCCTGCCCATCATGTGCGCCGGAGCTTCCGGAGTGTCAGGCTGCGGCTCGAGCAGAGGCTCAAAAGGCGCGAGAGGCGCCGCGGCTGCCGCTGCAACGGGCGGGGCGGGCTCGAGCGCGGGCGGTGTTACCGCGGGACTCGGGGGCGGCGAGCTCGGCGTCGGGGGGTTGGCGGCGGCGGCGGCAGCGGCAGCCAGCAGCGCCGCCTTGTCCATGCCGGCGTCGAAGTCCACGGCTGCCGTGACTTCGACTCCCTTCGCCAGACGGCGCGACGACAGGATCACTGCGTCTT
>DASXEZ010000085.1:0-6160 GCA_036489875.1 Solirubrobacteraceae bacterium
GGCCCGAGAGCCTCAGAACGACGCACAACACGTCGATCCCGACCCGCCAGCAGCCGAAACCGCCCCGAACCCCACCGCCAAGGCGCTCAGCACCGCCACAAAGAAATGCGCCAACACCCCTTGACTTTCATCCGTCGCGCAGAGCAACAACGCGTCGCGGGACGTCACCTCGGTAGTCCTGAGCGACCGCCTGATCCGTCGCTCTTGAACCACCAGTCGACGACTAGCGCGCGCACTTGTTGGCGCAGCTCCTTGCGGAGCATGACGGGGTCGAGGCCCTCCCCAGTGATAATCAGGTCGGTGATCTCGTCGGCGGTGAGGTCGCCTGCGAAGTCCTCGGTGCGCAGCCCGGTGTCGCAGAAACCTGACTGCGCGCACACGGCGGCGAGAAGTCCCTCCGCCCTAGTTCGCGGACGTGCGCCCACTACCGGCAGGCTAGTCCGTCAACGGACACCCGGCTGCGCAAGCGAGCAGCGGTCAATAGCGATCGCTGCGGTTGTACTCGCGAAGCCGTTCCCAGTTCCAAGCTGCCCAGCCGATACACGCGGCGAGCACCGCCATCGCCAGCAGCAGCGGAACCTCGCCGGTCATCGCCCCCCCAGCGCTCCGCCGCCGATGACCAGCGCAGCGCGCAGCCCCGACAAGACCCGGAAAAGCCACATCGTTTAGGTATCGGAGGCGAGTCGACCCGCATTGAGCCCGTGGCTGACCGCGACGGAGCTGCCACTCGCCCAAAGGGGGAGGCGCGCTCCCACGCTGTCGCGGCGCTCGTAAGCTGGCGGGATGACCAAAGGTCGGCATCGCTCGGATAACAAAGCGTTGCGGGGCCGGTTCCCGCTCATGCGGGAACGACAGAGCTCGCCGCGGTTCGATGAGCCGTATCGGTGCGGGAGGCCGCCCTACACGGTGGAGTTCGGCCGCGACGGGTCTGTGTTGGTCGGCGGCGAGCCCGGCAGGTGGTCGATAGATCCGCGTAAGACCCTCCGGATCGACACGCCCCGATGGTCGTGCGAAGGCGCGGTCGGAGTCGATGACCTCTATCTGCTCTGCGGGCTGGAAGGCAATCCGAAGACGGATGTTCAGCTTAATCTCCGGCTCGGCCCCGAGATTCGGCGACCTGACCTGCGCGGCGTACGACGGACGGGCACGGTGACCTGGTACAGCGACGACAAGGGCAACGGTCGGATCACCGCCGATGACGGTGAGTGGCTGTGGTTCCACCACACGGCGATCGTTGGCATTGGCTACCGGACGATCCGCGAAGGCGACCGCGTCTCCTTCGTCTGGGACGGCTCGGTAGCCGACGAAGGCCGCCACGCCGTCGTCGAGGTCACGCCCATACCCGCACGCTGAGCCGCATCGTGGATGCGTCGGCTGGCGAGTGTCCCTACTCGCGCAAGGCGACGACGTTCAAGGTTCAGGGTTGGAGCCAGTCAATCGTGGTGCCGTGGGGGTCGGTGTGGGCGATAGGTTGTCCGTCGAGAGATAGTAGGAAGAGGCCCTCGGGCCATGGCGGTTGGTTCGCGGTTCGGGTGGGGTTGGCGAGCACGCCGTGGCCCTCGTTGGCGACCCAGCGTGCGCCGAGTGACTGGATGGTGTCGCCGAACGAGGAGCGTTCCGTGGGGTCGGCGATGTAGTTGAGCACCGCGGTGTGGAAGACCACGAGTGTCGCGCCCTGTGGTGCTTGCGCCGCCAGGGTCGGAAGGTCGGTTCGCAGGTCGCCTTTCGCGACGGGCGGTGGGTCGGCGCGCGCGACCTCGAGCGCCATGCGTAAAAGGTCGAGCCGTCGCCCCTCGCCGGGCCATACCAGCGCCTCGAGCCATGCAACTTGATCCGGGTCGTGCACATCAATCGGATTGAGGTCCAATCCTGCGCGCCAAGCGATCTCGATGTTCTCTGCCGGTAGCGGCGTGCCGGCGCTCGCGGAGCAGTGAAATAAGGGCGACAAAACGACGAGATCGCGCGCCGGAACGATGTGGTCGCCGTAGGCGTACCCGTACCGATCGATCAACAGACACAGCCCTGCTGCGGCACCGACCTCAATTAGCGCCAACGGACCGGGCAACATGGCGAGCAGTGGCAACAGCGTCGCGCAGCGCGCCGGCTCATTGGTCTGAGTACGTCGCGCGATCATGACCTCGATGACCTCGTCTCTCCGTTCAAAGAACCAGCGCCGAAACTGGGCCCAGTCGCTCGGGAGCCCGCAAACATGACGCACGGCCGCGAAGAGCAAGTTTGGCTGGCGCTTGGCAGCCTCAAGACCGGCCAACGCGCTGAGCAGTTCGTGATCGCCGGCGACCCCCTCGGCGAACTCCATATAGAGCGGCGAGCGACCCTGCGCCTCGTTCACGGCGAACCACCGATACCAACCCGCGATAGACGCGATCTCCTCCACACCGCGATCCTGACACGATCTCGCGCCCATACGCTCGCCCTTTCGCGTGAACTGGAACGCGCCTGCTGCTCGCGCCAAGGAGGCGCGGCGGCTGGTGGCCTGTTGGTGTTGGCCAGATTTAGCCGTCAGCGTGCCAGTGGCCGCCGGTGTCGATGATGGTCGCGAGAGGGTGGTTTGTGAACGGGGGCTTGACGAAGAACGCCGGCCCCGTGGTGGTCGGGGCTCCGGTGATCTGGACCGACGGGTAGTAGCCGCCCTCGACGCCGGCAACGTGTGCGACGTGGACGTGCCCGCTGAGGCTCCACGCGTGACCTGTCCAGCGGTACGCGTACAGGGTGAGCGCCGCCGTGTCGTGCACGCTTGGAGAGACGGCGGCGGCGGCGAACCAGTCGGTGCCGTCTTGGTTAATGACGTTGCTGTCGGCGAAGCGCGAGCCGGGAGCGATGGGGACCGCGGCCGGCGTCGTGGATGGCCGGCGACTTGCCGCGGTGGTCGTGGCTGTCGGGCCGGGGCCGTCGGCTGACGATCGCGGCGGTGGCACACCTTGCAGCCCGATGTTCGTTTCGAGGCGTCGAAGCACTGGGGTCGGGAGCGCGAACTCGTTGATGTTGGAATTGAGTTCATGCACGCTGCCGACGGCCGCTCGCAGCCAGCCGTTCCCGGCGCGCTCGTAGAGAGCGACTATGGAGGCGCCATCGCGGGTCGCGGTCGCGAGCGCCCACCCGTCTAGACAGCTGATGCGGCTGACGGTGACGTGTGCGGCGAGGTCCGCAGGCGTCCACGAATCGATGCCGGGGTACCCGCCTAGAAGCGGCTTCGCAGCGTTCATCGCGGCCACCGTGCAGGGTGCCGCAGGCCCCGGTGGCGAGGTTGGCACGAAGATCGTGCCGTTGAAGCGGTACCAGATATGGGTCCAGGGGCCGGCAGCACATCCACACGGGTTGTTCTCGCCGAGCACACGATCGCCCTGAACAAGCCCCGCGTCAGCGACGGTACTCACCCCGGCACCGGACTCAAACGGAACCGCGCGCCAACTCCCATGCCGTTCGGCTACCACGACGAACGCGACCCAATCGGCTCCGTTGCCGTCGGCGAACGTGAAATCCGGCGCCGTCGAGTGCGTGAGCTGCGCGGAACGAAGCATGCCCAAGCCTCCCGGCGTTCCGCTAACCGCGACGGTGCCGTCAAGTGACCAGCGATCGCCGTCCCAACGGTAGACGTGGATCGACTCGTCGGCCCCGAAGCCGGCCGCGAGATCAACGGCAAACCACCCGACGCCCTGTCGCGTCACCACGCCGCTCGTCGACAACATGGCGTCCGGTACAACCATGACCGATGCCGGCGTCAACCCTGACGACGAAGTCGCGCTCGTAGTTCCGCCCGATGCTCGGCCTGTCGCCACGACAGCAGTCGCAGCGACCGCTAAGCACAGCGCGGCAACGAGCACACCCCAGCGCACAAGCCAATCGTCCCACAGCCCCCCGACCACACCTGCTGGTCGCGCTGAGCGACAACGTGCTGCGTGGCGGTTAGAACGTGCCGTGGAAGGTATTGATGGTTGCGCCGTCGGTGGCGCGCCAGGTCGTGGTGACCGTGCGAATCGCTTGCGCGCCGGCGCGTTCGACGCTGATAACGACGACGTTGTTCACGGCGTGCCCGGTGGCGGTCAACGCCGGGCCGCTGCGATGGCTGAAGCCGCCGAGCTTCCCTGCCGGGTAGCGAAGCGTCACGGTGGCCACGCCATCCGGCACGACGCCGGCGAACAGCGTGCGCGCGGGATCGGCGCCGGTTCCTCCGCCGCTACTCATCCACATGCCGTGGCTTTCGATCTGTGCGGGCGTCGCGCCACCGGTGCCCCCGCCGCCGCGACCACCGAGACCCCAGAGCGCGACGCCGACCGAACGGTCACAGCCATTGCCGACGCCACGCGGCTGAGCCGGCGCGCCGTCGACCCCGACGTACCAGTCCCGCCCAAAGGCTGCGCGCGCGAATCGCACGCTGTCCACGTACAGCCGTGTTTGGCTCGACAGGACGCTGGGCGGCAACTCGTCCGCCGCGTTCCCCGGCTGGCGCAGCACGCCAAGGATCGACAGAAACGCGGCGGGCGCAGGACCGGTCACCTTCGCCGGTGGCCTGGGACAGCTCGAAGCGCTCGCGACCGCACCGCCCGACCCCGCACACACCGCAATCCCAGCAACCGCCAAGGCAATCACCGCACCGGCACGCATCCATACCGCATTGCCCCACCTCACCCTCACCCGCATACCCACCAGGCTACTCCTGCCCTCGCGCCTAGTCTTCGCGCGTAGCGGGACTCCCCGTCGTTAGAGTTCAGTTCGGCCATGGGTACACGCCGTGCTGGCATCGCATTCGTCGCCGCACTCAGCGCTGCGACGGTCGCCGCCTGCGGCAGCGGGAGTCAGCCAGTCGCCTTGAGACGCACAATTGCCCCGTCCGCCACTACGGCGTTCTACTGCCTGGCGATTGGGAGCGCCGAACGAGCCGCGCTCGCCCATCGTGGCCCTGCGGCACTCGTCGGCCAAGCCGCTACCGAGCTCCACCGCCTCGGGATGGCGAAGCACAAGACCTCCTGCTCGTCGATACTCGCGCACGTGTCGGTCGGGCACGTCCGATTCATCTCCGCTTCAGCCTGGAAGAAGCAACTCCGGCAAGCCTCGTGAGCGGTCCGGACGGCGAGCTGCTCGGTTTCGCGCCAAGCAACAACGAGTGGCAGCGGCCTTGACAGAATCTTCTGCGTGATTCCTGGTCCTGTCGAGACCACAGGGGCCTGGCGTGCCGGGCGACTCGGCGAACTTGTCAACCGCGTGTTTGAGCCGCTGCTGGGCGAGCCCTTCATGACGCTGGGGCGCGCTGGGGACATGATGTGGCTGGGCTTCGGCGATGTGATCTCAGCTCCCACCCGGCGCGCTCCGGCCCGCCGGGCCGCACGTCACGCGATCCACGTGAGCTGCCCACTTCGACTCGATTCCACGGCTGCCGTTCTGATCGCGTCCTCGGATATATACCTGCCACGAAAAGGCCAGGATGAGTCAACGCCGTTCGAATGGGACAAGCCGGGCGCAAACCTCTTCGACGCTTCGGTCGCTGCATTCTGGTCGGAGCACGAGCCTGGCTCTGCCGTGCTGGAGCGCGTCGACGCGGACGCCTTCGGCGGCCTGCAGCTTGGCCTCTCCGGCGGCCACACCATCAGAATCTTCCCGAACAGATCAGGCGCCGAGGAGCACTGGCGTTATTTCGACTTGAGCGTCGGCGACCATTTCGTCGTTCTACCCGCAGACTGAGCGCGACTCCCTCTCGGCGCTTTCCGGGAGCGTCCCGCGCGGCTACGTAGGCAGTTCGTCGCCTGCCTTGTTCCAGACGCGCACGTCTGCGGTGGTCCACCGCCCGATGCTCAGTCCATCGGGCGAATGCGAGATCTCCGGGTCGCCGTCATCGGGGCCAACCATCTCAACCCGGAAGTGGTCACCCCGCACGAGCGTGTGCGTCGCTCCTTCGGGCTCGAACGAAACGACTACTTCGGGAGCGCCGACGCAGGTCAACATCAGCACGATTTGCTTCGACTTTGCACCCACGAGTCCAGACTACCGGCGCCGACCAGAGTGTCGCTCGCGCGTGAGGCTGTCGCGTAAAGGGTGGTGTTGTCCGGCGGGTTTAAGACGATCTGGGTATGCCTCAGAACTTCAGGTTGTGTGATCGTGAGCAGTCGTTTTTGTTGCCTCCGGATCCGCGTGATTGGTTGCCGGA
>DASXEZ010000097.1:0-10223 GCA_036489875.1 Solirubrobacteraceae bacterium
GAACTGGAAAGCCACGATCTGGATCAGCACCGAGAGCGCCTCGATCACGAAGATGCCGCCGATGAGCAGCAGCAGCGTCTCGGTCTGCGTCATCACCGCCAGGCCGGCGATCGCTCCGCCGAGCCCCAGGGATCCGGTGTCACCCATGAAGATCGTCGCCGGAAAGGCGTTGAACCAGAGGAAGCCGACGCAGGCCCCCACCAGGCACGCCGCCAGGAGCGCCAGCTCGAGGTCCTGGCTCCCTTGCCCGCTGAGGAACGTGATACCGACATAGGCCATCAGGACGATCGCCGCGCAGCCGCCCGCGAGGCCGTCGAGGCCGTCGGTCAGGTTGACCCCGCTTGTCGTTCCCGCCACGACGAGGTAGATCAGGAAGGGGTAGAAGACACCGAGATTGACCTCGCCGTCGACGATCCGAAGACGCAGGACCGACTCACCCAGCGCGTGGCGGGCGAGCAGCCAGAGCCCGACCGAGATCACCGCCAGGAGCAGAAGCTTGGTGCGGGCGCGCAGGCCGAGCGAGCGACGCTTGACGATCTTCATGTAGTCGTCGATGAAGCCCAGCAGGGCGCAGGCGAGCATCGTGCCGAAGACCCCGATCGTGCGCGTGTCGTTCCAGTCCGAGAGGATCACGAACGGCGTACAGATCGCGATCATCATGATGATGCCGCCCATCGTCGGAGTGCCGGCCTTGATCAGGTGGCCCTGCGGCCCGTCGTCGCGGACGTGCTGGCCGAACTCGCGCCGGCGCAGGAACTCGATGAACTTGGGCGAGAGGAAGATGCAGATCAGCAGGGCGGCGGTGCCGCCGATCAGGACGCGTGCCATCAGTCGCCGGCCAGCAACTCGGCGACATGCTCGAGCGCGACCCCGCGCGAGCCCTTCACGAGCACAGTGTCCCCTGAGCGCAGCCGCTCGCGCAGCGCCGCGGCCGCGCCCGACGCATCGGTCGCGTGAAGATGTTCGCCCTCGCCATCTCCGAACCCGGCGCCCGTCCACACAGCGCGGGCTCCCACCGTCACGAGGAGCTCGACCCCCGCGGCCCGTGCCTGCTCGCCGAGCTCGCGGTGGTAGCGCTCCTCATCGGGGCCGCCCAGCTCGAGCATGTCGCCGAGCACGGCGACGCGCCGACCGGCGGCCGTCGTGGCGAGCTCCTGCAACGCGGCGCGCATCGACATCGGGTTGGCGTTGTAGCAGTCGTTGATGACGAGCACGCCCCCCGGCAGTGACAGTCGCTCACCGCGAAGACCCGAAAACGCAACCTCGAGCGGCCCGTCGGCGACCTCCAGTCCGAGCGCAGCGCTCGCAGCGAGGGCCGCGCAGAGGTCCTCCAACAGATGGGCGGAGTGAAAGTTGGGCTCGAGCAGGACGCGACGGCCCCTAACCGAGATCGAGACGCCGCGCTCATCGCTCTGCAGCAGCGACACCTCGCCACCCGGCCCGAAGCGGATGACCTCGACGTCAGCTCGAAGATGCGGCTCAAGCAATGGCTCTACAGAGGGGAGCACGGCCACGGCTCCGGGACGCAGCCCAGCTATCAGCTCCGCCTTGGCGGCGGCGATCGCCTCGAGTGACCCGAGGCGCTCGATGTGGGCGGGTCCGATGCTCACGATCACGCCGACGTCGGGCTCGCAGATCTCGGTCAGCTCCGCGATCTGCCCCGGCGCTCGCATCGCCAGCTCGAGCACGAGCGCCTGCGTGCCGGCCGGCGCAGCGAGGATCGCGAGCGGCAGGCCGATCTCGGTGTTGTGGTTGAGCGGGCTCGCGACGGTCTCGAGCAGCGGCGAAAGCAGCGCCGCGAGAATGTCCTTGGTCGAAGTCTTCCCGGTCGAGCCGGTGATCGCGACGACGCGGGCGCCGAGCTCGCGCCGCCACGCCCGCGCCAGGGAGCCGAGCGCCGCCAGTGGGTCCTCGACTGCCAGCAGCGCGCCGGCGCCCGTACCGGCGAGCGCCTCGAGCTGTGCGCTGCGCGCCAGGACGCCCCAGGCTCCGGCGGCCAGCGCGCCCGCGGCGTAGTCGCCGCCATCGCTGTGCTCGCCCACCAGCCCGACGAAGAGGTCGCCCGGCCCGGCCGTTCGCGAGTCGATCACGACCCGCTGTGGAGCGCCTTCCGAACCGCCAGAGAGCAAGGTCGCGCCGGCTGCCGCCGCGACCGTTCTCGCATCCCAGGACTTCATCTGCGCGCGCGCAGCGCCGCGCGAGCGACCTGCGCGTCGTCGAAGGGGATCTTGCGGCCGTCGGCGAACTCCTGCCCTTGCTCGTGACCCTTGCCGGCGATCACCACGACATCGCCGTCGGCGGCGAGCGCGATCGCGCGTTCGATCGCGTCAGCGCGCTCCACGATCGCCTCGACGGCGCTCGAGCCGGAGGTCCCGGTCAGAATGTCACCGACGATCATCTCGGGCTCCTCCGAGCGCGGGTTGTCGGAGGTCACGATCGTGAGATCCGCGAGCTCGGTGGAGATCGCACCCATCTGGGGGCGCTTGCCGCGGTCGCGGTCGCCGCCGCACCCGAACACCGACACCAGGCGGCCCTCGCCGAGCGAGCGCGCCGCGCGGAGCACGTTCTCGAGTGAGTCGGGGGTGTGCGCGTAGTCGACGAGCACGGTGAACGGCTGGCCCTCGTCGAGCGCCTGGAAGCGGCCCGGGGCCGGGGTGATCGCGGGCAGCGCCGAAGCGATCAGCTCGAGCGGCACGCCGAGCGCATGCGCGGTGGCGAGTGCGCCGAGCACGTTGAGGACGTTGAAGGAGCCGGGGAGGAGCGTCCGCAGCTCGAGCTCGCCCTCGGGCGTGCTCGCGACGAAGCTCGCGCCGGCGACGCCGAAGCTGAGCGCGCTCGCACCGTAGTCGGCCCCCGGCTGCAGCCCGAAGGTGATCGCGTCGGCGATCTCGGCCGCCAGCCGCCGACCGTAGGGATCATCGACGTTGACCACGCTCACCGGTGGCGGCGGCGCGAACAGCCGCCGCTTGGCCTCGAAGTAATCCTCCATCGTGTGGTGGAAGTCGAGGTGGTCCTGCGTCAGGTTCGTGAACAGCGCCGCCGCGAAGCGGGTGCCGTCGACGCGATGCAGGGCGAGCGCGTGCGATGAGACCTCCATCGCGCAGGCGCGGTCGCCGCCGTCGAGCATCGCGCGGAAGCTCGCCTGGAGGTCGATCGCCTCGGGCGTGGTGTGAATGACCGGTTGCTCGCGTCCGCCGATCACCGACTTGACCGTGCCGAGCAAGCCGCAGCTCTCACCGGCGGCCTCGAGCAGCGCCGCCACCAGGAACGCGCTCGTGGTCTTGCCGTTGGTGCCGGTGACCCCGACGACGCGCAGCGTCGCGCTGGGGTCGCCGTTGAAGCGCACGGCGAGCGGTGCCATCGCCTCGCGCGTGGACTCCACCAGCAGTTCGGGCACACCCAGCCCGAGCGGACGTTCGACGACGAGCGCGCCGGCGCCCGCCGCGATCGCCTCCGGCGCAAGGTCGTGGCCGTCGACACGCAGGCCGGGAACGCAGAAGAACAGCGAACCCGGCACGACCGCGCGACTGTCGTAGGCGAGCGCCGCGATCTCGAGGTCGGCCCCGCCGGGGCTCAGCTCGGAAAGAAGCATTCGCGCCGCAGTCTATGACGCGCCACCCCGGGCTCTCCGCAAGCGTCCTAGTGGGGCGAGACCTTCAGATAGGGGATCGCGAAATCCATGATCTTCTGCCACGCCGGCGCGGCGACCTCGGTGCCGTAGATCGCGCCCTGCGGCTGGTCCACCAGCACGAGCGTCTCGACCTGCGGATCCTGTGCCGGGGCGAAGCCGACGAACGATGCCCAGTAGTCCTTGGTGGAGTAGACGCCGTTGATCGGCTTGTTGGCGGTACCCGTCTTGCCGGCGAGGGTGTAGCCGTCGATCTGGATCTCGGCCGCGGTGCCACCGGCGCGCGTGACCTCCTCGAGCATGCCGCTCACCTGGTGGGCGACCGTGGCGCTGATGATGCGCTTGCCCTTCGGGAGGCGAACCGGAACCCCGCCAACACTCTCGACGATGTGTGGTCGGCGCAGGATGCCGCCGTCGGCGATCGCGCCGTAGGCGTCTGCGAGCTGAAGCGGCGTGACGTCGACGCCCTGCCCGATCGGGATGTTGCCGATCGAGGAGCCCGACCAGTTCGCGACCGCCGGCACCTCGCCAGGCTCGTCGTTGGGCAGGCCGACGCCCGTCGGGGAACCGAAGCCAAAGGTCCGTATCCAGTGATACAGGCGGCTCGCGCCAAGCTTCTCGGCGATCTCGATCGTGCCGACGTTGCTCGACTGGGCGAGGATCTGCCCGACCTTGAGTACCTCGGTGGGATGGATGTCGGAGTCGTGGATGACGCGGTCTGCGACCTGGATCTGGTCGGGCACCGTGAGTTGGGTCGACGGCGAGATCAGGCCGTCGGTGAGAGCCCCGGACATCGTCACGATCTTGAAGGTCGAGCCCGGCTCGTAGTCGAGACCGACCCCGTAGTTCTCAGACAATCCGACCTTGCTTGGATCGTTCGCGTTGACGCGCGGCCAGTTGGACATCGCGAGCACCGCGCCGGTGCGCGGCTGCAGCATGATCACCGAGACGTGTAGGGCGTTGTAGTTCTCACCGGTCGAGGAGGCCACCGTGTCGGCGTAGTGCTGGAGCGGGGCGTCCAGGGTCAGCTGCACGTCCTTGCCGGCCACGGCGGTGCTGCCGCCGACGTGGATGGGGCGACCCTGTCCGTCATAGATCACGTGCTGCACGCCCGCGGTCCCGGTCAGAGTCTTGTTGAACTCCTGCTCGATTCCGGCGAGACCATTGCCCTCGGTCCCGACCCCGCCGAGGACCTGCGCAGCCAGGTAGCCATAGTCCTGCGGGTAGGCGCGCAGCGGGTCGGAGCTCAGCGCGAGCCCGGTGAGCCCGAGGGTACGGATCTCCTTCGCGGTTGCGTCGGAGACCTGCCGTGCCAGCACGGTGTAGTTGGCGGAGGAGGTCGGGTGGGCGAGCTGCTGCTGGATCGAGGCCGCGTGCTCATGCAGCAGTGGGGCGAGCTCGAGTGCGAAGGTCGTCGGGTCGGCGACCAACTTCGGGGTGGCGGTGATGTCCCAGGCGGGCTCTGTGACGGCGAGGAGGACACCGTTTCGATCGAGGATCGAGCCGCGAGGGGGCGGGATCGTGACGAGTGCCTCGTGCTCGAGGTTGCCGGCGCTGGCAAGGGATCCCGAGTTGACCGTGGTCAGCTGGAGCGTGCGAATGGCGGCGACGCCGAGCAGCAGTGCGAACGCGGCGAGCAGTAGACCGAGTCTGCGCTGCCGAAGGGCCAAGGCTAGCCGCCTGTCGCGGCGCCGCTGGTCCCCGAGGTGGCCGGGGGCGCGGTCGTGCCGCCGGCGATGGTGGTGGCCGGCGAGCCGCCCGTGGGGGCGCTCGTCGTCGGCGGCGTGGTGGTGTTCGGCGTCGTCACGGCGGTGCCGCTGCCCGAGGTCGTGGTGGGATCCACGGCGCCGGTCGTGGTGCCAGCGCCGGTGGTGGCGCTCGAGGTTCCCGTTCCCGTCGTGGTCGCGGTGCCCGTCGTGGTCGCCGGCCCGCTTGTGGTGTCAGAGCCGGAGGTGGTCGCCGTACCGGTGCTTGTCCCCGCGAGCGCGGTGCCGGTGGTGGCAGCTCCGCCGGTGGCCCCCGTTGTCGCCACACCGCCGGTGGCGCCGGTCGTGACCGGCTTCGTCGTGCTGGCCACGTGGGCCAGCGTCGTGAGCGGATGTGCAGCGGTCGCCGCCAGCGCCGTGGCGCTCGGGGACTCGATGCGGTCAGCCGCGAGCTGCCCGTCGCCCGGGTTCAGTTGCAGGTAGCTGATCGCGCCGGGAGGCGGGTAGAGCATCCCGAGCGAGCCGGCCGAGGTCCCCAGGCCGCGGCTGGCCTCGAGGCCGCCGATCGTTGCTTCCATCGTCTCGTTGCGCTGGAGCATCGAGTTGACAGCGGCGGTCTGGCTTCCGATCTGGGCGCCCACGCGAAGCAGCGCGACCTGCATGGCGACGATTCCGAGCAGCGCCACCGCCACGATCGCGATCCAGGCGCGGCCACGGATCAGACGCTCGAGCCAGGGGTGGTCGACCAGGTGTTGCAGGAGCGCAGCGACGCCGGTCGGCTGACGCTCTTGGGCGCCGGCGCGACGCGCCGGACCGGAGACGCGACGCGGCGCTGGCGGCAGGCGAAGCGGCGCCGGAACGGCAGCTGCGGAACGGACGCGGGCGGCGCTGGCGGCAGTCGGCGGCGGCGTCAAGATTCAGCTCCGAGCTTGCGTGCAACGCGCAGGTGCGCGCTCGCGGCACGAGGGTTGGCGGCGACCTCGCCGGCGGTTGGCGCGATCGCCCGGCGGTGGGCCAGCTCGCCCTCCGGCACCCGGCCGCAGCCGCACACGGGTAGGTCCGGCGGGCAGATGCAGCCACGCGTGCGAGCCGCCAGGAATTGCTTGACGCGGCGGTCCTCGAGGGAGTGGAACGAGATCGCCGCCAGCGATCCGCCCGCGTGCAGGAGCTCCCAGGCCAGTGGCAGGGCGTTATCGAGTTGGTCGAGCTCCTCGTTGACGGCGATCCGAAGGGCCTGGAAGACGCGCTTGGCCGGATGTCCGCCGGCGAAGCGCGCGGGCGCCGGGATCGCGGCCTTGATGACCTCGACCAGCTCGAGCGTCGTGACGATCGGCGCGCGCTCCCGCTCGGAGACGATCGCGCGGGCGATCGGCGCGGCGAAGCGCTCTTCGCCGAACTCCCGCAGGAGCCGGGCCAGGCGGCGTTCGTCCCAGTCGGCCACGATCGCCCCGGCATTGAGCTCTTGCTCCGGGTCCATCCGCATGTCGAGCGGCGCGTCGTAGGAGTAGGAGAAGCCGCGCTCCCAGGTGTCGATCTGCATCGCCGAGGTGCCGAGGTCGAAGTAGACGCTGTCGGCGCCGAGGCCCTCGTCGAGCAGCAGCGAGAGGCCGTCCGCGAAGCTCGCCCGGATGAAGCGCGTCGCGCAGCTGACCTCACGCGCCATCTCGTCGAAGCGCTCCTGGGCGGTGGGGTCGCGGTCGATCCCGATCAGGGTCCCGCTCGAGCCGATCCGCTCGGCGATCAGCCGGGCATGACCGCAGCCGCCCACCG
Organism: Solirubrobacteraceae bacterium; assembly: GCA_036489875.1. Classification (GTDB taxonomy): domain Bacteria; phylum Actinomycetota; class Thermoleophilia; order Solirubrobacterales; family Solirubrobacteraceae; genus Palsa-513. Next base: position 7,105 of record DASXEZ010000097.1, read on the forward strand.
TGCAGTCGACGACGACGGCGCCGGGCTGCGGGTCGAGCAGCTCGATCAGCTCGCCGGCGAGCACGGGCACGTGCGTGATCGTCATCTCAAGAAGTGTGGCCACTCGATGATCCCGGTCCGATTTCGCGCACGGCGCTCGAGAGCATCGCGTCCTCGCGCTTCCAGGCCTCGCGGTCCCAGACCTCGAGGCGGTTGCGGGCGCCGACGATGACCACGTCCTTGCCCAGTCCGGTCTTCTCGAGCAGGTTGCGCGGGATCATCACGCGCCCTGCGGCGTCCAGCTCGAGCTCGGCCGAATACGCGTTGAAGAACCGTTCGATGTTCGAGTAGTCCTCCGAGAGGGGGTGGATCCCCTCGAGGAGGCCGTCAACGTAGCGGTCGAAGTCCTCGGTGCACCAGATCGCGACGCACTCCTCGGCGTCGCGCTGGAGCGCCACCACGGCTCCGTCGGCGAGTGGCTTGCGCAGCCGGGCCGGGATCGTGAGCCGGTTCTTTGCGTCGAGGGTGTGATCAAAGGAGCCGCGGAACGCCATCGAGATGAGCCATGAAGAAGGTCGAACCGGGCTGGAAGAGGCGGGAGGAACCCATCCACCCCGGTTCGCTGCGGGCAACGTAGCAGATCCCTCCCACTTTGCAACACAAACCCTTCCTAGCGCCCCACTTGCATCCACTTTCCCACCACACCTCGCCCCCGCCCACACGAAAACCCCCGCGACACGGGCGAAGCAGCGGCATGGGAGCCGTTCGTGAATCGCCTCCGATCAACGTCCAGGCGGACGCGCCGGCGAGCGTCAGACGACGACGAGCGACGGCGTCGAGGCGCTGTCGGTCTCGATCACGATGCGGCAGGGGCGGCGATCGAGCAGGTAGGCGGCCGTCAGGCCGATCCGCTGCTCACTGGAGGGAGCGTGCAGCGTCGAGAGGTAGATCACGTCGGCGCCGATGCGCAGCGCTTCATCCGCCAGCGCGGCGCCGGGGTTGCGGGCGCGGATCAGGCCGGTGCGGACCTTGATGCCAAGGCGACGGCCCTGAATCCGCGCGCTCTCGAGAATCGAGCGTCCGAGCGCCTCCTCCGCCTCGAGCCCCGCATCGAGGGAGAGTTGGCGGGGCACCGGCAGTACGAAGACCGCGTAGACGATGCCGTTCTTGCCGATCAGCTTGGCCGCGCTGCCGAGCGTCTGAGCGCTGACGTCGGCTCCGAAGATTGGCACGAGCGCCGTGCGGTAGCCGAACTCGTGGAAGTCCGGCGGGCGTTCCGGCCGCACGAGCTCGACGCTCTTGGAGAGGCTGAGGCCGGCACGCTTGCGATAGATCACATAGCCGATCATTCCGGCCACCATCCACGGGATACCGACGTACTTGGCCTCGGGGTGAAGTGCCACGACAGCCACCCAGGCAAGCCCCGTGCCGATGCCGCCGATCACCGCGGTGATCGGAATCTGGTAGCCGCGGATGCGGACGTTGCCGGGCATTCGGTAGGGCCGCTCGCGGTCGGGGTCCTTGATCCGCAGCGCCACGATCGCCGCGTGCGCGGTCGTGAACGACAGCATCGCTCCGAAGGAGTAGAGGTTGCCGAGCACGTTGATGTTGGCGAAGGTGATCAGCAGCGCTGCGAAACAGGAGAAGAAGACGATCGTGAACCACGGCGTTCGGTAGGTCGGATGCAGGCGCGAGAAGATCCCGGGCAGCTGGCGGTGCTCCGACAGCGACCACGAGAGGCGTGAGATCCCGATCAGTCCAGCGTTGGTGGCGATGAAGAGGATCGTCGTCGCCAGCAGGCCGACGTAGTACTGCGCGCCGTGGAGCAGCACGCCGCTCAGCCCGAGGTGATCGACGATGCCGAGGACCGGCTCGGACTCGAACCCGTGCGGCCCGCTGTTTCCGAGCAGGGTGCCGTACATGCCGTGGTGCTCGGTCACGGGGAGCGCGGAGAGAGCGACTACGGAGATGCCCATGTAGACGCCGAGCACCGCGAAGAGCACGAGGTTGACTGCCTTGGGCACGTCGTGACCGGGGTCCTGCGCCTCCTCCGCCATGTTGGAGACGGTTTCGATGCCGGTGTAGGCGAGCATCGCAATCGAGAGCGCGAAGATCAGCTGTGAGACGCTCGGCGCCGTCCCGAGGTGCACCTGATGCACCAGCAGTGCCGGGTCGAGGACGAGAATGGCGCCGAGGATCACGACCAGCACCTGCGTGCCGAGGTCGGTCACGGCGAGGATGAAGTTGACCTTCGCGGACTCGCCGAGGCCGCGGATGTTGAGCACGACGAGGATCACCAGCGCCGCGAGCGCCGCGATGATGTTGCCGGGCGAGTGGCCGATCGCGTGCAGCCCGGGCAGCGCGCTCGCGTAGAAGGGCACGAAATAGGCCGAGATCGCGATCGTCAGGATGTAGTCCAGCGACAGCGCCCATCCGGCGAAGAACGAGATCCAGTCGTTGAACGCGTGGCGGGCGAACGAGGAGGACCCCCCCGCCTCCGGGAACATCGACGCGCCCTCGGCGTAGGTCTTCGCCGTCAGCGCGAAGAGACCACCGGCGAAGAGGAAGACCAGCGGGGTCAGACCCAGCGCGTGGGCAGCCACGAGCCCGAGGGCGTAATAGATCGATGAGCCGACGTTGCCGTAGGCGGTGGCGAAGAGGCCGGGGACGCCCACCGTGCGGCGGAGGCCGTGCTCAGTCAGGCGAGCTATTGCGGCCTCCGATCAGCATCCGTGGGCGACTCTCATCCGTCCTTGCTCAGCCTGAAAAAAAGCATGCACCGTGAGTGTCGATGCAGGAAACCCGCTTATGATGCCGACGCCTCCGCAAAGGGCTCGATCATGGACACTGCGCGACGTGGAAACTACAACTCTGGCGAGGACTTCGTGCTCGAGTACGGTGAGCTTCGGTTCACCTTTAACGAGCTCGACTTCCGCGAGCGTTGCGAGCAGGCCGCCCTGCGTCTCGGGTTCATCGGCGACCGTCTTGACGAACCTGAACTCGAGGACCTCGTCAACCTCGCCGTGAACGGCGAGATCCTGGATCCCGCATCCGCCCTCGGCGACCATGTCAACGACTGCTGGCCGGCGATCATCGGCCCCGCCGAGCGCTCGCTCGTGCACTGGCTGCGGCGGCTGGTC
>DASXEZ010000145.1:0-45637 GCA_036489875.1 Solirubrobacteraceae bacterium
CTCTCTGCAAGGGCTCTGTTTGGGCGTACTCGTAGGGGCACTCGTTGGCACCTTCGTGTGGGCTGAGATGCTCCGGCATGACCTCGACCGCGCCGCGTCTACCTTCGACTTCGTGGTCGCTGGCAACGATGATCTGCTGCACCCAAACCACCAGGATGCGGTGGAATTCATCGATAAGGCTGGGGAGCTGGCCTCCCTGCCGGCGCACCCCGTCGGGGCACATGTCGAGGTGCGTTGCAGAGCATCATGGGGACCGTGGAGACTTGTCGACGGCAATTTCATGGATAGCCGTGTCGTCAAACAATCTCAAGCCAGCGGACAGTCTGTACCGCCCGCATGTCCACGCCGCTAAAGCGGCGGCCCGCTCGCAGCGCCAGCACGGGTACGAACTGGCACTCCCCACAAGGCAGTGTGGTCTCGTCTCCGCGGAACCGTCTAGGCGGAATGCCTCCGCAAGGTGCTCAGCCGAGGCAGGACCGTCGGGGCCGTCAGCCGCGGTCTACCAAGCTCACGTGGATCTGCGGGCAGATTTCTCGTCTCTCGCGGCGGGCGGGGTCATTTAGGCGGCGGAGCGTAGCGGGGGGACGGCCGGCAACGGCCTCAAGGCTCGCTGCCGATCCGGTTAGGCGCGGAATGCATCGCAGAAGCTGGGCTGAGACGGTTTGTTTAGGATCAGGTCAAGCTCCGGCTCGACTATCGCTTCCGTGCTTTCTCCACGATGTCCTTGATCGAGTCGAGTCCTGTGCGTTGGCGCAACGTGTCCAAACGCATATCGGACCTAACGCCCAAGTCGACGTCGTACTCCTGCTCAATTGTTCCGACCAGGGTGTCGCCGCGCTTGCGTCGCAACTGCCCATCCTCGTCGCGAGTCCGGTTTCCTCGCATTCCGTTTGGTGTGGTCACGAGAAATCCTCCTTATTGTGGTCCACAAGGCGCTGATAATGCCGTAAGCGCCAAACTATGAAACGTATGTTCGCACACGCCCAGCCCAAACGAAGCACGAATTACGAACGTAATTCCCCGTACGGGTCGTCACTGCACGGCCGCCAGCAGGTGCGGATCGTCCAAGCCGAGACCGGGCGGGCAGGTTCGAGTGTCGCCGGCTCCACCAGCGCCAAGCTGCCCTGCGAACATTTCACCAGTCGGCTGGCCCTTCAGATGGCGCCACACACGGTTCGGACCGCGACGTGGATCTGGGCATGCGCGTCCCGGCAGCTCCGACACGCCCTCGGCACCACGTCGATCTATGTCCAGCGTTGATCTCTACCGCAAGTCGTTGCCGCGCTCTAAACTTCCGGCCGGCTTAGCGATGGCGCACGTGCATCATGAGTGGCTGGATAAGTTCACGCGGTCCAAGATCGGCCTCCACCATCACAGCGCAGCATTCACCTTCACGGCCCGCGGCGACGCGACGAGCTTTCAATGCGCCCTAGTGCGGCTTCGCTCGGGCAAAAGGCCCAAAGCGCACTACACGCGATGCGGAGCCTCGAAGCGCTACAACGACTTGGCCGCCGGCAGCTATGAGTTCCTCGTCCGCGCCGTGGGGCCCGGCGGCACCGAGGCAACCCCGATCACGTACCGCTTCCGAATTGGCTGACCGGCGGCAAGTCAGATTGTGAGTCGCGCAGCGTCGCTGGTTGATCCGCGAGCCGTGGGCCTCGGGCTACCGCCGAGTCGGCGCTCCTTTTTTCGCCCAGCCGCGAGTGCGTTCGCCCTGGGTGGGGGTGCTGCGGTCAGGGGATGTATTCCGGGATTCGAAGCGCGCGGCGAACGAGGTGTCCGCTCTGGCTGTGTTGTTTGAGGTCGGCTAGGAACCGTTGGTGCCACGCTGGGCGTTGTGCGGGCGTGAGGCTGCGCACCATGTTCAGGTCCGCGATGACTGTGTGTTGGTGCGCGATTTCCTCGGCCACGAGTGCCCGTCGGGCGGGAGGCCATTGCTGGGTCGCGAGTGTTCGATCTTCGGCCATCGCGGTGCGCGCGAATACGGCGGCTTGTGCGGCGGCTTGGTTGGCGCTCGTGCGAGACGTCCAGTGGTCAACGTCCGCGAGGAAGACGTAGTAGGCGGCGTCAAACGGAGCAACCTCGCTCAGGTATCGCGCGCCGGTGTGGCTGACGACGGCTGGCCGCATGGCGAACGCGTCGTTGACGAGGGGCGTTGGCGCCAGATATCGCTGGCCTGGCATTGAAAGCCATTGCGTGTACAGCAACCGGTACGGGGGCGGTCGATCGTTGAGGCGCAGCCGCTGAAAGCTGACGGTGGAGAGCCTCGGGTATGGAGCTGGAACGTGGGACACGACGTTGCTCGGATCCTCTTGGAACCACTCGCCAAGGCTGAAGGGCGTTCCGCGTCCATCGGTACTCGACGCACTCTCCGCGACATGCTGAGTGAGGTCATCAATCGTTAGGCGCCACCCGCTCGCTGTCCTCACGATCCGAGCCGCGACTTCATCCCCGACCGGCACGAACCCAAGGACCTGCGGTTGGAAGTGGTGGAGCGTGTCGGTCCAGAACGCCGCGTAGACCGACGGGCTACTTTCCAGCGTGCCGACCTGAACGAACGGCGCGGAGCTCCCGAAGCCTTGCTGAGCGCCGACCCAGGTGGACGCTTCCGCGCCGCGAGGGCCGCCAAGCACAGCAGGCACGCGCCAGCGCGCCTCAATCGACCGCACCGGCCCCGAATCCCACAGGTATCCACCGAGCAGCCCGAATTTGCGGTGCGTCAGGCTGCCATACGCCCCGTTACGGGCAACTGCGACCGCAATGACCGCGACCACACCCAACGCGAGCGCGATGCGCGCGAGCATCCGATATCGCCGCACCACCATCCAACTTAGTATCGACATGAGCCGACGCGCCAATAAGCCTGCGCACCACGCGCTCAACCCGGTGCCACCACCCCCCCGCAAACCCGGCGACTCCCGCTTTACGCCCAAACCGAGGGTCCTCGACGGCGCAGCCTTCGGTTAGTCAGGCTGCGAACTTGACCGAGCGAGCCGTCGCTCGGTCGAGGTCGCCCAACACCGAGCGCCCTGGGGCGGAGCCGGCGCCCGCAGAGCTGGCAGCGCCTTCTTGGCCCTTTGGACGCACCTAGCGGAGTGGGCCGAGGGCCTCGGCCAAACTTTCGAGTCGCGCCGGATCCAGTGGCGGATCCAAGTAGATGATGGCCACATCGAGGTCTTCCGTCGCGAACTCGGCCGCTGACTCGACGACCTCGTTGACGTCCTGATTCCGCCTCCAGCGAATGTGGGTGGACGTCGTGATGTCGCGAACGTCGCGGCCGATGTCATGGCAATATCGCGCCAGCACCTCGCGCTTGCGGGCGAACTCGGCGGGCGTACTCGCCGCGGCGCTGTCCCAACGCTGCGCATACTGTGCGACTGCTGGGAGCGTGCGCTTCTCGCCGATACCGCCGATGAGGATCGGCGGGTAGGGCGTCTGGACGCACTTCGGCTCGCAGTGCGCGTCGCTCAGCTGGTAGTAGGTGCCGTCGAAGTCTGTCGTGTCGCGCGAGAGCAGGCTCGTAATGACGTGGAGTGCCTCATCAAAGCGGTCAAAGCGTTCGCTCAGGTTCCCGAGCTCCATCCCGTAGGCGCCTGATTCTTCGTCATTCCAGCCGGCGCCCAGGCCGAGCTCCAGGCGACCGCCCGAGATGACGTCGACCGTGGCGACCATCTTGGCGAGGACCGCCGGATGCCGATGATGCACGCCGGTCACCATCGTTCCCAGACGCAAACGACTCGTGGCCTGCGCCAAAGCCGCGAGCATTGTCCACGCCTCCAGGCATGGCCCCATCGGATCTGCCGCGGGCACGATCGGATAGAAGTGGTCGAACAGCCAACCGCCGTCAAAGAGTTCGATCTCGTCAGCCGCGCGCCAGAGGGCGAGGATGTCGCTCCACGGACTGTGCTGATTGGCGGTCTTGAGTTCGAATCGCATTGCCTATGGCTCGCTTGCTGAGGGCGCGTGGCGACAGCGCAGCCACGTGGGCAAGGTTCGCCGCCGGGCGCGTGCTCCCCTTCTGTGCCAATCCTCGTCCTCGGCCGTTCAGGGTTGTGTCGGCCCGTTGGTCTCGTCCGTTAGCCACGGGGTCGCGCTGGCGAGGTCGCCTGCAGGTATCGGAACCGGCACCTCAGTGAGATCTTCTGCCGGGTGTCCGCCATCTGCAGGTTCCAACTCGCTCATACGCCCCAGCTTCGCGAGGGCGGGAAACAGCTTCGTCCAGCTCAGCGCGATGGCGATGGTGATCGCTCCGCCGGCGACGACGGATGGAACAGTGCCCAGTAGTGCCGCTGCCGTTCCAGATTCGAACGCTCCGAGTTGGTTGGAGGCACCGATGAACACGGCTTCGACCGAGCCGACCCTTCCGCGAACCTGGTTTGGGGTGATCATGGTCGCGGTGGTGGAGCGAATGTTCACACTGAACATGTCGACGAACCCGCCGACCACTAGGGCAGCCAGTGAGAGCACGAACCAATGCGAGAGCCCGAAGACAACGGTGCTCGCGCCGAAGATCACGACCATCGTGATCAGAGTGGGGCCGGCGCGCGTGCGCAGGGGAGCGCGGATGAGCAGAAGTCCGGCGATCACGGCACCTGCCGCCGGCGCGCTGCGCAGCACGCCGAGTCCGAACGGGCCGACATGGAGGATGGTCTGGGCAAAGACTGGCAGCAGCGCCACGGCTCCGCCGAAGAGGACTGCGAATAGATCGAGCAGGATCGCGCCGAGCAACATCGGCGTAGCGCCGATGAAGTGGATGCCCCCGAGCAGTTCGCGGATGGGGTGGACGGCATGCGTCGGGGCTGGAGCGCGACCGTGGAGGCTGATCAGCAGCGTGGCGATCGCGGCGAGGGCGAAGAGTGCCAGTGCAGTGGCGTACGTGATCTCCGGGTGGATCGCGAACAGCAGACCGCCGAGTGCGGGCCCGGCGACGGTTCCGGCCTGCGATACGACGGACTCCAGCGCGAGCGCGCCAGGGAGCTCTTCGCGGCTCACGAGCAACGGCGGCAGCGCGCGCATCGCGGGGAACGAGAGAGCCTCGGCCACGCCGCTTCCGGCGGCAAGTGCGAGGAATGGCCAAAGCTGGCGTGCTCCGCTTTCGCTGACGAGGATCAGGGCAGCCGAGATGCCGGCGAGCAGGAGCGCGGCGCCGGCGAGCATCAGCTTGCGCGAAACGCGGTCCGTCAGTGCCCCCGCTGGGAGCGCGAGGAGAAACACCGGTCCGAACTCGAGGAGACCGATCAGACCGAGGTCGAACGCTCGATGGTGGATATCGTAGACCTGCCAGCCGATTGCGACCGCGATCATGGGAGTCGCAAGGCCGGTGCCGAGAGTCGCGAGCACCAGCAGCGCGAAGTCGCGGTTTTGCATGGCCACCGGCAGCCGGCGTCGCACGCCGGAGGATCCGAGCATCAGTCCATTCTCCCAAGCGTCGTTCTGGTTCCCGAGAAACGATGGCTCACGCGCTTAGGCTGGCCGCAAGCGATAAGAGTGTCATCACCCGGTTGCGGCGAGCCTCCGCAAGCGTTCAGCTACGCAGCCGGTGCGTCACGCGGCCTTGCACGGACACCGCGGCGGGAGCCCGACTCGACCGAAGATCAAGCCTGGATCTGTGCCCAGACGATCTTGCCGCCGCGAGCGGGGTCGACCCCCCAGGCGGCAGAGATCGTGGCGACAATCCCGAGGCCGTGTCCGGGGTGCGCGACGAAGGGCCGGATCGCGGAGGCCGGGAGCGGCGTCGTGTCTTGTACGGCGATGAGCAACGAGTCGCCGTCGTCGCGATGGACGCTGAGGGTCAGCTCCGAGTCGGCGTGCAGGACGGCATTGGTGACCAGCTCGCTGACCACCAGTTCGGCGTCCTGCCTGGCCTCGTCTGAATAACCCCACTGCTGCAGGGCTTGGGCGGTCACGCGGCGGGCGTAGCCTGGCGCTGCGGGCCGGGAAGGGAATGCTGCACGCACGCCCTCTGATGCGGATGCATGAGCCACGGCGGTGCCGTCCTCCGACCAGGTGTGGTGGCACGCGGAATGTGCCTCGCAGACCTGCATGAGCGCATCCGCGCGCGCCGGGTCGCCGTGGACTGATCCCGGATACGAGCACAACAGGGCGAATGGGGTTTCGGCTGCCAGGTCGTTCCAGAGCCCTTCGAGCTTGAGCGCCGCGAGCACGTTTCCTGCTTCCCAAAGCAGCGCGACCATTTCGCCGTAGACCCGGACCACACCTCCGCCTTGCGTTGTGGACCGGACGAGAACCCCGATCTCGGCATCGAATGCCTCTAAGTCGATCTCGCCGGCGACGATCAGTCGGTCCAGCGTGGCCGTCGCGTCCAGCCACACGATGCGGTCCTGCGAGGTCGCCTCACAGGCTTCGCCGAGGGCGGCGGCGAATTGAGCGCGGTGAGCCTCGGTGGCCACCACGATCGATACGTCCGCTGGGTCGGTGTCGCGCAACCAGCGTCCGACGATCTCCGTCAGCTCCGAGTCCTGTTCGTAGAACTGGACGGCGTGAGTGCCGGCGCTGTTCGCGATCGCGTCCCTCGTCACCGCAGAGCCTCCAGCCGCTGTCCCGCGCATGCGGGAACTATTCCCGTTATGCATCCGTCCTAGACATTATGCGGTGCGCTTCAGGGCTTGACTCGATTCTTGCGCCGCTCCCAACTGCTCGGAGTCGCCGTGGTGCGAGCTACGCGACGTGCGTCGGCTGTGCCCTGGCGCCGCGTTCGCGCATCGCCGAGATCGTGTCGTCGCTGGCGTCGGCGAAGAATCCACCGACGACCTCGACGATTTGCGCCACGCAGTCCGCCCGGTAAAGGACCGGTTGATAGGCGGAGATGTCGTACTCGGCGGTGCCCATCGCGACGATGTCGAGCGGGCGGTGCTCCATCGAACGGAACTCGTCGATCTCGCCGTAGCTCGAGAGGATTCCAGCGCCGTATGCGCGCAGCTCGCCGGCCTCGACGACGACGCCGAACTCGAGTGAGAACCAGAACACCCGGGAGAGGAACCGCACGTTCTCATCGTCGGCGAGCCGATTGGTAGCGGCGCCGGCGAGCCGGTGCAGCTCGCCGAACGTCGGCGTGGCCAGCAGATGCCCGTGCCCAATGACCTCGTGGATGATGTCGGGCTCCGGGGTGTAGAGCGGTAATGCCGGATGGCGCACGTACTGCGTCGAGTGAAAGATCCGGCGCTCCAGTGAGCCGTAGAACTCGCGCAGTCCGACCAGGCCCGCCGCGGGGATATAGCTCCAACCCGTGAGAGGTGCGACGCGCTCGCTTACCTCGTCGAGGTTCGGTACGCGGTCCTGGGGCAGGCCGACGGCTTCCAGGGCCTCGCGATACTCCTCGACCGCGTAGAGCTCGTGCTTGGGCCCCAGTTCGCGGCAGACGGTCGCCCAGACCTCGTGCTCCTCGGGGAGGTACTCGATCTGGGGGGCCGGCTCGCCGGGACGCCATGCCAATGCTGCGGCAGCGATCGCGTTGCGCCGGCGGCGGTATTCCGGATCGTTGGCGCCGGGGTGATCGTGGGCGAGGTGAACGGTGACGGCGCCTTCGTCGTCCGTCGTCACCTCGGAGTAGATCTGGGCCTCTTCGTACACGGGGTATGGACCCTCCGTCTTCAGTTGAGCACTGCGGGCCTGAAAGCGCAAGTCCGAACAGCGACGGTGGTTGCCGTGCTGGTACCCGCGTCGCGCGCGGGGGAAAGCTCGAATCTCTGGTCGGGCCCGTGGGGTCAGGCTTGCGAACGCGCGGTGACAGCCCAAGGAGCGAATTCGCTGGGACTCGTCGCGTCCGTCTCACGGCGATTGCGCGTGGACGCCCCTGGCGGCCCGGGGCGATCCACGTCTGGAGTCACGCGACAAGCGTCGGCAAGGCGTGTTCGGGCACCGCCCCATACGGGTAGGGATGGCTGGTGCTAGCGATTGGCGCACGGCGGTGGGTGATCGCCGACGGATACCTCCCGGAGTGGAGTCAGGGGCCGGCCCCCGAGTTCAGCTCGCACGAGGCCGCCTGCATCCTCAACACCGGCGCGGATCCGGCGAACGTGAGGCTGACGGTGTTCTTCGAGGAGCGCGACCCTGTCGAGTACACCCTCCTGGTCAGCCCGCGTCGCACGTTGCATCAGCGCTTGGGCGATCTTCGCGACCCCGAGCCGATCCCCACGGGCCTCGGTTACTCCTACGTCGTCGAGGCCGATGTGCCCGTCGTCGTCCAGCACACGCGACTTGATTCGCGCCAAGCCGCGAACGCCCTGACATCCACGATTGCCTACCCGGCCCGTGAGGAGAACGAATGAGCAAGACACTGGTCGCCGATCACATCCTCGAGCGTTTGGGCGAGTGGGGCGTCCGCCGCATCTATGGCTATCCGGGGGATGGCATCAACGGCATCGTGGGGGCGCTCGACCGCGCGCAGGGTTCGCTCGAGTTCATCCAGGTTCGCCACGAGGAGATGGCGGCGTGGATGGCCTGCGGGCATGCCAAGTTCACCGGCGAGGTCGGCGTCTGCCTCGCGACCTCGGGGCCGGGCGCGATTCATCTCCTCAACGGGCTCTACGACGCCAAGCTCGACCACCAGCCGGTGGTCGCGATCGTGGGGCAGCAGGCGCGTAGCGCGATGGGGGGCAACTACCAGCAGGAGGTGGACCTGCAATCGCTGTTCAAGGACGTCGCCGGCGAATACGTGCAGACCGCCAGCTCCGCAACGCAGATCCGCCACCTCGTCGATCGAGCCGTACGGATCGCGCGCAGCGAGCGCACCGTCACCTGCCTGATCATCCCGAATGACCTCCAGCTGGAGGAGGCCGTCGAAACGCCGCCCGCCGCGCATGGGACCGTCCACTCCGGGCTCGGCTTCACGACGCCGCGCGTCGTGCCCCACGAGGACGACCTGGCGCGCGCGGCCGAGATCCTCAACGCAGGTGAGCGCGTGGCGATCCTCGTCGGGGCCGGGGCGCTGCATGCGGGGGCTGAGGTCAGCGAGGTGGCCGAGCTGCTCGGCGCCGGCGCCGCGAAGGCGTTGCTCGGCAAGGCCGCGTTGCCGGACGAGCTGCCGTGGGTGACCGGATCGATCGGACTGCTGGGCACGAGAGCCAGTTGGGATCTGATGCAGGAGTGCGACACGCTGCTGATGGTCGGCTCGAGCTTCCCCTACTCGGAATTCCTGCCCGCGGAGGGTCAGGCCCGTGGTGTGCAGATCGACATCGACGGCCGCATGCTGGGCATCCGCTATCCGATGGAGGTCAACCTCGTCGGCGATTCCGCCGAGACCCTTCGCGCCCTGATCCCGGGGTTGGCGCGGAAGGAGGACCGGGCCTGGCGAGACCAGATCGAGGACAACGTAGCCGCGTGGTGGCGGTTGATGGACGACCGCGCCCACGAGAGCGCCGATCCGATCAACCCGCAGCTGGTGTTCTGGGAGCTCTCCGAGCGCCTTCCTGACGGCGCGATTCTCTCCTCGGACTCTGGGTCGGCCGCGAACTGGTTCGCGCGTGACCTGCGCCTGCGCGATGGCATGATGGCGTCGCTGTCGGGGACGCTCGCGTCGATGGGGGCCGGCGTGCCCTACGCGATCGCTGCGAAGTTCGCGCATCCGCACCGGCCGGTGATCGCGCTTGTCGGCGACGGCGCGATGCAGATGAACGGGAACGCGGAGCTCGTCACCATCGCCAAGTACTGGGAACGCTGGAACGACCCGCGCCTGATCGTGGTCGTGCTCAACAACCGCGATCTCAACCAGGTCACCTGGGAGCAGCGCGCGATGTCGGGCGATCCGAAGTTCGAGGGTACCCAGTCGCTGCCCGACTTCCCCTACGCGAGCTACGCGGAGATGATCGGCCTGCGCGGAATCCGGGTCGACGATCCCGACCAGGTGGGCTCGGCGTGGGATCAGGCTCTGGCGTCCGATCGTCCGGTCGTCTACGAGGCGGTGACCGACCCCCAGGTGCCGCCGCTGCCGCCCCACATCACGCGCGAGCAGGCGACTTCGCTGATGGAGGCTCTGCGCAAGGGAGACCCTGACGCCGGGGCCGTGATCCTTCAGTCCTTCAAGCAGAAGGTCGCGGAATTCCTCCCCGGGCGATGAGCGCTCCGCAGTGGCCGGTGACCTCGATCGAGGTCGAGGCGTACACGATTCCCACCGACGCCCCCGAGGCTGACGGCACGCTGTCGTGGGTGGAGACGACGATCGTCGTCGTCCACGCTCGCGCCGGCGGCGTCTGGGGGCTCGGATACAGCTATGCCGACGTGGCAACCGCGAAGCTCATCGAGACCAAGCTCGCCCCGCTCGTGCAGGGCCTCGACGCGCTGTCGCCGCCGGCGGCGTGGGAGCGGATGGTTGCGGCGATCCGCAACCTCGGTCGGCCGGGGATCTGTTCGATGGCGATCGCCGCGGTCGATGTCGCGCTCTGGGATCTGAAGGCGCGGCTGCTCGAGCAGCCGCTGTGCCGGCTGCTGGGCGCGGTGCGCGAGAGCGTTCCGATCTACGGCAGCGGCGGGTTCACGAGCTATGACGACACGCGGCTTCAGGAGCAGCTCAGCGACTGGGTCGAGCGCGGTATTCCGCGCGTGAAGATGAAGGTCGGGTCGGAGCCGGAACGCGACGCGCTGCGCGTGAGACGGGCGCGTAAGGCGATCGGTGCCGAGGCGGAGCTCTTCGTGGATGCCAACGGCGCCTACAACGTGGAGCAGGCCATCGCGCTCGCCGAGGACTTCGCCGAGCAGGGCGACGTCAGCTGGTTCGAGGAGCCCGTGTCCTCCGACGATCTCGCGGGGCTTCGCGCGGTGCGCGAACGCGCCCCGGCCGGGATGCAGGTGGCCGCCGGCGAGTACGGCTATGACCTGCCGTACTTCGCCCGGATGCTCGATGCCGAAGCGGTTGACGTTCAGCAGGCCGACGTGACCCGCTGCGCGGGCGTCACGGAGCTCCTGCGCGTCGACGGTGTGTGTCGGGCGCATTCGCGGCCGCTGTCGCTCCATTGCGGGCCGGCGATCCATGCGCACGTGGGGACGGCGCTCTCGCAGTTCATCCACCTCGAGTACTTCCACGACCATCAGCGGATCGAGCGCATGCTCTTCGACGGCGTGCTCGAGCCCCGGGCGGGAGCGCTGTGGCCGGACGTAGGCGCGCCCGGCATGGGACTCGAACTCAAGCGCGGCGAAGCCCAGGCGGTGGCGGCATGAGCGGACGGATCGGGCGCGCTCTCGCGAACCTCCGCGCCGGTCGCGGCCAGCAGATCCTCTGCGCGGCGACCGCCGGCTCGGCGCTGCCGCTGAGCGTGGAGGTCTACGTCAACCACTACAGCGGCTCCTTCGCCAACAAGTGGATGTGGGTCCCCGTGGGGCTGCTGCCCGCGCTCGGCTTCGCCGGTCTCGCTGGCATGCGCTCGGAGCGTGCCGCGCACACGGTGCTTCCGGCGACGGCGGCCCTGACCATGGCGGCCGGGGGGATCGGCACTGTGCTCCACGGACGCGGGATCGCGAGAAAACCCGGCGGCTTCGCGGAGGCCTCCTACAACCTCGTCACCGGGCCGCCACTTTTGGCGCCCGGATCTCTGACCATGGTGGGGGCGATCGGACTGCTGGCGGCGATCATGCGGCGCGAGCGCTGGTAGTGGCGACACACGACTTCCGAAAAGCCGATCACCTGCCGAACCTCCGGCACGACGGGATCCCTCCGCCGCCGGAGCGGCTGCCGCGGCAGCGCTGCGGGACCACGCCGCAGATGCACGGGCGCTACCCCGACTACGACGTGCTCGCCCACGCCGAGCATTGGGACGAGGTCACCCGCGGGGTGGTCGTGAGCCGCGCCCAAACGGTTCCCGCTATCAGCTTCTTCGCCGCCGAGGAGGCGCGCACACTGCGGGCCTTCTGTGACCTCGTTCTCGCGCAGGATGCCGAGCCGAGGATCCCGGTCCTCGAGATGGTGGACGCCAAGCTCGCCGCCGGGGATCTCGATGGCTTTCGCCACCACGACATGCCCGAGGATCCCGAGACCTGGCGCCTGGTCGCCGCGGGCCTCGACGAGGCCGCCGGTGGCTCCTTCGCCGACCTCGAGGGTGAGGAGGCCAGTCGGGTGGTGGCGCGCTTCGCCGACGGCGAGCTCAGCGGCGGCGTCTGGGAGCGCATCCCCTGCTCCAAGGCGTGGTCGGTGGTCATGCGGGGCACGCTCAGCGCGTTCTACTCGCACCCGTGGGCATGGAATGAGATCGGCTACGGGGGCCCCGCCTACCCCCGCGGATACATGCGCCTGGGCGTCGGTCAGCGTGAGCCCCATCAGGGCCGCGAGGTCGACGCGGAGGATCCGGTGCAAGAGGTGCAGCGGGCGGGGCTGGGATGAAAGGCGGGGGAGCGGCGGACGGGAGCACGCCCGAAGCGCGCGTGCGACGCAGCCTGCGGTTGTTCGCGAAGGGCTCCGTGGGCCCGGCCGAAAACGACTCCAGATTCCTGCTTGATCCGCACACCCGCGGACTGCCGAACCTGCCGCGGATGGCGCACTACCGCGACGACGAGGAGGTCGATTTGCTGATCGTCGGCGCCGGCGCCGGGGGTTGCACTTTGGCGCAGCGGCTGGCGCGGCGGGGCTGGCGGATCGTGGTGCTCGAGGCGGGGCCGTTCTGGGATCCCGACCGCGACTGGGTGTCGGATGAGGCCGGCTCGAGCAAGCTCTACTGGAACGAGCCGCGGGTGATCGGCGGTGAGGATCCGGTCGAGCTCGGCAAGAACAACAGCGGCCGGGGCGTCGGCGGATCGATGGTCCACTACGCGGGCTACGCGCCGCGCTTTCACCCCTCGGACTTCCGCACCCAGAGCCTGGACCGTGTCGGGGCCGACTGGCCGATCGCCTACGAGGATCTGCGCCACGAGTACGAGCTGGTCGAGTCCGAGCTCCCGGTCTCGGGACAGGATTGGCCGTGGGGCGACCCCCACGGCTACCCCTATGCGCCGCATCCGATCTCCGCTGGCGCGCACGTCGCCCGCGAGGGCGCGCGCGCCGCCGGGATCGAGGTTCGGGTCGGGCCCGTCGCGATCGCCAATGGCGCCTTCGGCAACCGCCCGCATTGCATCTACCGGGGCTTCTGCCTGCAGGGGTGCAAGGTCAACGCCAAGGCCTCGCCGCTGATCACGCACCTGCCCGACGCGATCGAGCACGGCGTCGAGGTGCGCGCCGACTCGCAGGCCGTGTCGATCGAGCTCGACAGCGTCGGCCGGGCGTGCGGTGTGGCCTACCACCACGAGGGCGAGCTGCGTCTCCAGCGTGCGGCCGCCGTGGCGGTCGCGGGCTATTCGATCGAGACGCCGCGGCTCTTGCTGCATTCGACGAGTCCGCGGTTCCCGAACGGGATCGGCAACCAGGACGACCAGGTGGGGCGCTACCTCATGGTGCAGGGTGCGCCGCAGGTGGCGGGTCGTTTCCCCGAGCTTCTCGGGATGTACAAGGGGCCGCCGCCGGAGATCTGCTCGGAGCAGTTCTACGAGACCGACAAGGACCGGGGGTTCGCGCGGGGGTTCGCGATCCAGACCGTCGGGCCCCAGCCGATCGCGTGGGCCGAGCACGTTCTCGCCGACGGGCATTGGGGGCAGGCGCTGCGCGAGTACATGCGCGACTACAACCACTGGTTCACGCTCGGCACGCTGTGCGAGCTGCTGCCGCTACCGGAGAACCGGGTGACGCTCGCCGATGAGAAGGACGCGCGCGGCGTGCCGGTGGCGAGGTTCGACTACACGCAATGCGACAACGACCGCGCGAACATCGCCTTCGCCAAGGACACGCTCAAGCGGATCTGGAAGGCCGCGGGCGCGCAGGACGTATTGACGATCGACCGCTACGCGCACCTCGTGGGCGGCGCGCGCATGGGCCGCTCGCCCCGCGACAGCGTGATCGACTCCGACCATCGGGTCTGGGGCTTCTCGAACCTGTTCATCGCCGACGGCAGCGTGATGCCGACCCAGGGCTCCGCCAACCCGGCGCTGACGATCATGGCGCTCGCGTCGCGTCTCGCCCGCCGGCTCGGGGAAAAGCGGCTAGCGGTCCAGGGGGGTCAGGCATGAGGATGCCCGGTCGTCGCGAACGCCGGCCGGAGGTCGTCGTCGTCACCGGCGCTTCGGCCGGGGTCGGGCGGGCAGTGGCGCACGCCTTCGCCCGCAAGGGGGCGCACGTCGCCCTGCTTGCTCGCGACAGCGATGGGCTTGCGGCAGCCGCGGCCGAGGTCGACGAGCTGGGCGGCAAGGCTCTGCCGCTCTCGGTGGACGTCGCCAGCGCGGATGCCGTCGAGAACGCGGCGAGCCGCGTGGAGGAGCGGTTCGGTCCGCTCGATGTGTGGGTCAACGATGCGATGGCGACGATCCTGGCGCCGGTGCACGCGACCACGGCGGAGGAGTTCGAGCGCGCTACGCGCGTGACCTACCTGGGCACGGTGCACGGGACGATGTCTGCGCTCTCGCGCATGCGGGCCCGCGACCACGGCAAGATCGTGCAGGTGGGATCGGCGCTCTCCTACCGGTCGATTCCGCTACAGGCCGCCTACTGCGGTGCGAAGTTCGCGATCCGCGGGTTCACCGACTCGCTGCGGGTTGAGCTCCTGCACGAAGGCAGCGCCGTCGGGATCACCATGGTGCAGCTTCCGGCGGTCAACACGCCGCAGTTCGAGTGGTGCCTGACGCGGATGCCCCGCCACCCGCAGCCGGTCCCGCCGATCTTCCAGCCCGAGGTCGCGGCCAGAGCCGTGTACTGGGCCGCCCACCATCGCCGCCGCGAGGTCTGGCTCGGGCACAGCACGCTGAAGGCGATCTTCGCGGCCTACTTCGCGCCGTCGGTCGCGGATCGCTACCTCGCGCGCGCGGGCTATGACTCCCAGCAGATGCCCGATCTGCCGGTGCCCGCGGATCGGCCGGCGAACCTGTTCAGCCCGGTGCCGCGGGTCGCGGCGACGCACGGACGCTTTGACGACCAAGCGACGGCGCGCAGTCCGCAGCTGTGGCTGAGCACGCATCGCGGCGCGTTGTTGGCCGGGGCGGCCGCCTCGGCGTTGGCCGCCGCAGCCGCCGCGGCGTCGCGTCGCCGATGAGCGTCCCCGGCTGGTTGAACATGCCGCACACGCTGCGGGAGTACGCGCTGCTGGCTGACGGGGAGCGCGGCGCGGTCGTCGGCCCGCGTGGCGACCTCGTGTGGATGTGCTTTCCCCATTGGGATTCAGAGCCGCTGTTCTCGGCTTTGATCGGCGGTGGGGGGACCTACGCGGTCACGCCGACCGAACGCCACGTCTGGGGCGGCTACTACGAGCCGCGCAGCCTGATCTGGCGCAGCCGCTGGGCAACCAATGACGCGCTGGTCGAGTGTCGTCAAGCGCTGGCGCTTCCGAGCGATCCCTCGCGCGTGACGATCCTCTGTCGGGTGATGGCCCAGCGCGGCTCGAGCCGGGTGCTCGTCGTGCTGAACCCGCTCGCGAGCTTCGGGCGTCACGGCATGCGCGACTTGGTGTGCGATGAGGGTGGCGTCTGGCGGGCGAGGGTCGAAGGGCTTCACCTGAGCTGGCGCGGCGGTGAGGGCGCTCGCGTCGTGAGGCAGGGCCCTCATCACGCGCTCGAGCTCGACCTGGAGCTGAGCGAGGGCGAGCACCACGACCTCGTGCTTGTCGTCTCCGAGCAGGGCGACGAAGGGTCGCCTCCCGATCCCGATGTGGCCTGGCGACATACCGAGCAGGCGTGGCTCGAGCGGGTCGGCGACTTCGCAGACACCGTCGCGCCGCGTGACGCGGCACACGCCTGCGCCGTGATGCGCGGGCTGAGCAGTTCGAGCGGCGGCATGGTCGCGGCGGCGACGACGTCGCTCCCCGAGCGCGCCGAGGAGGGACGCAACTACGACTACCGCTACGTCTGGATTCGCGACCAGTGTTATGCCGGCGAGGCGGCGGCGCGCGCCGGGGCGTTCGAGTTGCTGGACGACTCCGTTCGCTTCGTGACCGAGCGCCTCGCGCAGGACGGAAGCGACCTGCGCCCGGCGTACACCTCCCGAGGAACTCCGATCCCGGACCAGCAGGAGCTCGATCTCGAGGGGTATCCGGGGGGCTACGCCGTCGTCGGCAACCGGGTCGAGCGCCAGTTCCAGCTTGATGTCTTCGGCGAGAGCCTGCTGCTCTTCGCCGCCAGCGCCGATCACGACCACCTCGACGGGGACGGCTGGCGGGCCGCGGAACTCGCCGCCGGTGCCATCGCCGATCTCTGGGGTCGGCCGGACGCAGGCATCTGGGAGCTCGACCCTCCGCGCGAGTGGACGCACAGCCGGCTGATCTGCGCCGCCGGGCTGCGCGCGATCTCGCGGCACGCCCCGGGTGAGCGCGAGTCAAGCGGCTGGCTCGCGCTGGCGGACGCGATCGTGGCGGACACCAGCCGCCGTGCCCTTCATCCCTCGGGACGGTGGCAGCGCGCGCCCGACGATCCCCGTCTGGACGCCGCGCTGCTCTTGGCCGGACTGCGTGGCGCCGTGCCCGGTGACGACCCCCGCTCGATCGCCACCTGCGCGGCGGTCGAGCTGGAGCTCTCAGACGACCTCTACTGCTACCGCTTCCGCCAGGATGAACGCAAGCTGGGGGAGGCGGAGGGAGCGTTCGTGCTGTGCGGGTTCTGGGTGGCGCTGACCCTCGAGCAACAGGGCCGCTCGCGAGAAGCCGCCCGGTGGTTCGAACGCAACCGCGCCGCATGCGGCCCGCCGGGGCTGCTCTCGGAGGAGTTCGACGTCACCCAGCGCCAGCTGCGGGGGAATCTGCCGCAGGCCTTCGCGCACGCGTTGCTGCTCGAATGCGCCGCCACGCTGGCGGGCGATTGACGATCACGCTCACGCCTTCGTCGCTCTAGCGCCGCGCGTGATCGGAGAGGACGTGCGCGCGCTGCCCTCGCGGTCGGCGCGGCGTGCTGGGCGTGGAGCGGTCCGGTCAGGCGTGCGTGTGCGCCCGATCGCCGGCGCCGCCCTGTCCACCGCCCGCTTTCTCGTCGTGGAATCGCGGCAGCACCTCGTTGGCGTAGGTCTCGAAGAAGCGCTCGTCGGCGACGCCGACCTGCTGCACGTAGAGCTCGTCGAACCCAGCTTTGGCGTAGGCCTCAAAGGACTCGATCTGGCGCTCGAGATCAGGACCGCAGGGAATCGCGTCGGCAACCATGTCCTCGGTCACGAGCTCGGCCGCCTGTTCGAAATGCGCCGGCGTGGGGAGGATCTGGGCCAACTCCCCGGGGAGTCCCTCGTTCGGCCACAGCCGGTAGGCGGTTTTGCGGCACGCCGCCTCGTCGTCACCCCAACAGACCTTGGTGCCGCCGGCGACGAGTTTCCTGCCGCCGCCCGACGCCGCGCTGCGGAAGGTCTCGACGGCATCGCGGTCGGGCTTGACCGTGGCGAACCCGTCGCCGATCCGGGCCGCGAGCGCGATCGACTGGGGGCCGAACCCCGAAACGATGATCGGCGGCGGCTCCTTCGGAAGGTCGTAGATGCGGGCGTGGTCGACGCGATAGTGCTCGCCGCGATGGCTCTGGACGCCACCCTCCCAAAGCAACCGAATCACCGCCACGGCCTCCTCGAGCATCTCCAGGCGCTCACTGGCAGGCGGCCAGCGGTCGCCATGAACGTGCTCGTTGAGGGCTTCGCCCGACCCCACCCCGAGCGCGAAGCGCCCCTCCAGCAGGACTGCTGATGTGGCTGCCGCGTGCGCCACGATCGCGGGGTGCAGCCGAATCGTCGGGCACGTCACCGCCGTGGTCACCTTCATGCTTGAGGTCGCCTGCGCGAGGGCCCCGAGCATCGACCATACGAATGGGCTGTGCCCCTGCTCGTCGTTCCAGGGATGCAGGTGGTCCGAGATCCAGAGTCCCTGAAAGCCGCTCTCCTCTGCGAGTCGTGCCTGCAACAGCAGCTCGCTGGGCGAGTTCTCTTCGCTGGAGAGGAAATATCCGATCCTCATGTGCTACCTCCGCCGGTGTGGATCCGCCGGAGGAGGCCGGCGGGAAGAGGTATTGCGTGTACCCCCCGACTCGAGCGGCAAACGGCGATCGTGGGCGGGAGGTCAGCAGTCCGCGCATGGTTGCGGGGCATGCGGACCCTGTGTCCTTTGCTGTGCACAACTGGGTCGGTCGGGGTAGCGGAGGGCGGATCGGGGTAAGGAGGACGGCGTGAGCGAACGCCCTGCGGGTGGGATAGACGTAGTTGGCGGAGAATCGGAGTGGCGAGCCGGATGCGCGCTGACGTTCGACGACGGCCCGGATCCGCTCTGGACCGCTCGCCTGCTCACGTGCCTGCGCAACGAAGGCGCGCGGGCAACCTTCTTCGTCATGGCTGGGCGAGCGGTCGCGCATCCGCGGCTTCTCGAGCGCATGCAGGCCGAGGGACACGAGATCGGTTTCCACTGCGTGCGCCATGTCCGCCACACTGAGCTCGATGAGACGGCGCTTCGCCGCGACACGCGGACAGGACTGCGGGTCCTCGAGCGCCTCGGGGTTCGCGCCCGTCTTTGGCGGGCGCCCTGGGGAGTGACGACGACGGCCAGCGAGGCAGTGGCGGCTGATCTCGGTCTCGAGCTCGTGCACTGGGATCTCGACACCCATGATTGGCGCGGCGATTCTGCCGCCGCGATGCACGCAAGCATCGCCGGCGATCTGCGTCCCGGGTCGGTGGTCCTGATGCATGACGGGCTGGGGCCAGGAGCCAGGCGTAGCGGTTGTCGCGAGACCATTCGGCTGGTTGCGCCGTTACTCGCCACGCTTCGCTCGATGCGCCTGCGTCCCGCGGTGGTGGGGGAGCTCCGTCCGTGAGCGCTCCGCCGATGAGCCCCGCGTCGAGGCCGTCCTGGAATCCGTTTTCGGGCGCCTGCCCCGCGGGCTCGAGTCCAGCCCAAGATCTCGGGCAGGCGCTCTCGTGGATCGCGGAGCAGGCGGATGACCTCGACCGCCATCCCCGTTTCCCGACCGTGGCATTCGACCGTCTCGCGACCGCCGGCGCGCTCAGCGCACGCGACAACGGCCAATCGCCGTTCCTTGACCAGCTGACGCTCGTGCGCGCGGTGTCGCGGGCAGACGCCTCGGTGGGCCGCATCCTCGATGGCCACCTCAACGCCGTCGAGCGCCTGCTGCTGACGGCCCCGGGGGCCATCGACGAGGCGGAGCGCTCAGCCGTCGCCGGCGGACGCGTGCTCCTCGGGGTCTGGGGCGCGGACCCCGAGCCCGGGGAGGGGGAGCCCGCCTGCCTGCGTGAGGAGTCCGGCGCCCTCCGCCTGTATGGCGTCAAGACCTTCTGCTCGGGCGCCGGGGGCGTGGAGCGGGCGCTCGTGGTCGTTCGCGGCGCCGAGGACGGGCGTCGTCTCGCCTACGTCGACCTCGCGAACGGCGTATCGGTCGACCGCGACTGGTACCGGGCGGATGGGCTGCGCGCATCCGAGAGTCATCGTGTCGTGTTCTCCGGTGCGCGGGTGCTGGCTCTGCTGGGCGGCGACGGCGAGATCCTGCGCGAGCCCTGGTTCTCCAGGGACGCAATTCGCACCAGCGCCACCTGGGCGGGAATCGCCGACGCCGTCGTTGCGGCGGCCACCGCCTGGCTGGGTCAACGCGCGATGACCGGGCAGCTGGCGGGACTGGCCGTGGGCCGGATGCGGGTCGCGGCCTCGACGATCGACCGCTGGCTCGACCACGCGGGCAGGCGAGCGGACGCGAACCTGCCGGTGGCCGAGACTTCGATCGAAGCCCGGTGGGCGATCGCGGCTGCCTGCCGCGAGATCGTCACCGAGGCGGCCAGCGCCTGCGGCTCACGGCCCCTGGCGACCGGCGGCGCGCTCTCGCGCGGACGCCGTGATCTGGACCTCTTCCTGCTGCAGCACCGGCTCGAAACCAAACTCGCCGCGCATGGCATCGCGGCGGTCGAGGAGGCGAGCGTTCAATGACACCGTCCGCGGAATCGAACGCTGCGGCGGCCGACGTCCCGCGCCACGAACGCCCGCGGATGCCGGTCTCGTTCTTCGACGACCTCTACGAGCACTCGGAGGATCCGTGGTCATTCGCGAGCAGCGCGTACGAACGTGAGAAGTACGCGCATACGCTGGCCTCACTCGGCGCGCCGTCGTTCGAGCGGGCGCTCGAGGTCGGCTGCTCGATCGGGGTTTTCACAGAGCTCCTCGCCGGGATGACCACGGAGCTTCTCGCCGTCGACCTCTCCGAGCGCGCGTTGGCGCGTGCTCGGCGGCGCCTGCAGGGAAGAGGCGGGGTTCGCTTCTCCCGAAGCGCCTTCCCAGAAGAGGTGCCGGCCGGGCCGTGGGATCTGATCGTCTGCTCGGAGGTCCTCTACTACCTCGACCGCGACGCCTTCGCGTGCGCCGTGGAGCGTTTGCGAGAATCTCTTCGGGCCGGCTCCACGGTGGTGGCTGTGCATTGGCGCGAAGCCACCCGCACGTATCCGCTGCTCGGCGACGAGGTGCACGATCGGCTCCTCGCGGGGCTCGGCGAATGGCATGTGCTTGACGACCGACGCCCGCAGTACCGCCTCGACCGATTCGAGGGCGCCTAGATGCCCGAGCTGCGGAGCGTCGTCGTGATCGGGGGAGGACCCGCGGGTCTCGCGGTCGCTCGGTCCTACCGCGACGCGGGCGGTGAGGCGGAGCTCACGCTCCTGTGCGAAGAGGCCGAGGCGCCCTACCAGCGGCCGCCCTTGACGAAGGAGTTCCTGCGCGGGGAGATGGGTCGCGAGGAGCTTCCGCTCGAGCCGCCCGAATGGTTCGCCCGACACGGCGTGAACGTCCGTCTCGGCACACCGGCCAGCGAGATCCGTCCGCAGGAGCGAGAGATCGTGCTCGAGGATGGGCATCGGCTCGCGGCCGACGTCTGCGTGCTGACCACCGGCTCGCGTCCTATCCGGCCCTCGCTCGACGGCGCCGAGGACCCGGAGGTCCTTCTCATGCGCAGCGTCGGAGACAGCGAACGGCTCATCGCGCGGGCGGCGAGGGCGTCGAGTGCCATCGTCATCGGCTCGGGCTTCATCGGCTGCGAGGCAGCAGCTTCGCTGGCCCTGCAAGACGTCGACGTGACGATGCTCAGCATGGAGCCACTGCCTCAGATCGAGCGACTGGGAGAGGCCGCGGGCGAGCGGCTCGCGCAGTGGCTACGCGAGAGCGGCGTCACGCTCCGGGCGGGGGTCGAGGTCGAGGCGATCGAGCAGGCCCAACGCGTGCGGCTGCGCGACGGCGAGGCGTGCGAGGCCGAGATCGTCCTGTTGGCGGCCGGCGCGGCCCCCAACGCCGAGCTCGCGGCGCGCGCGGGGCTCGAGCTGCACGATGGAGCCCTTCCCGTGGATGAGGAGATGCGCAGCGAAAACCCGTTCATCCTCGCCGCCGGCGACGTCGCAGCGGCTGAGAACCGCATCGCGGGCAGGCGGCTGCGCGTCGAGCACTGGGGAGACGCGATCGCCCAGGGCGAGGTGGCAGGTCGGGTCCTTGCCGGCGCCGACGCCGCTTGGGGAGAGGTGCCGGGATTCTGGTCGCAGATCGGCTCGCACACGCTCAAATACGCAGCCTGGGGGGACGGGTATCACGAGGCCCAACTCGTCGAACACGGCGACGGCGCCTTCACGGTCTGGTATTCGAGCGGGGGCATCGCCGTCGGCGTGCTCACGCACGAATGCGACGAGGACTACGAGCGCGGACGCCTTCTCATCGCGCGCAGGGGACAGCCATGACCGCCTCATCGCTTCGCGCGATCGTCGTCGTGCCTGCCAGGGACGAGGAGGAGCGCATCGGCGCCTGCCTTTCCGCGCTCTGCGCTCAGCGCGATGTCGATCCAAGCAGTTTCGAGGTCTTCGTCGTCCTCGACCACTGCCACGACGAGACGCGCGCCCGCGCCCTCTCATCCGCCTGCGCCTCGGGGCAACCGGCGCTCACGATCCTCGACTCGCTGATCCCCGGCGTCGGCCATGCCCGGCGCGCGGGCATGGACGCCGCGTGCCGACGACTCATCGATGCCGGGATTCCCGACGGCCTGATCGCCACCACCGACGCGGACTCCCGCGTTGCCGTTGACTGGTTGGCCGTGCAGCTCGAGCTCGCGGTGAGCGGTGCGCGGGCGATCGGAGGGCGCATCGAGCTCGACCCCCACGAGGCGGCGCTGCTCCCGCCCGGGGTGCTCGCCGGTCGCGACGAGCAGCGTCGGCACCGCCTGGCCTCGCTGCACGTTGCCGATGCTCGCCGACGCGCCGGCTCCGCGCCCTGCGAGCACCATCAGTTCAGCGGTGCCTCGCTCGCGCTGACGGCCAGGACCTACCTGGAGATCGGCGGCCTGCCGGACGCTGAAGCACTCGAGGACGAGGCGCTCCAGCGCGTGCTCGAGGAACGTGGCATCCCGATCGTCCGTAGCGATCGGGTGCAGGTGGTGACCTCCGCCCGCACCGAGGGCCGTGCGGCCCGGGGCCTCGCGCGCGACCTCGGCTACGCGGACTGGCGCGCCCGGCGCACTTTCCAGGCACACGATTTCGACGCTCATGACCTCGCGCTCATCAAGCGCTCCTCGATCACCGCGATCCTCCCGGCCCGCGAGGTCGCCGACACCGTTGGCACGATTGTTGAGCAGATCCGGCCGCTGCGCGACGCCGGCCTGATCGATCGCATTCTCGTCGTCGACGCGGCCTCGGCCGACGACACCGCGGAGGTCGCTGCCGCCGCCGGTGCCGACGTGCTCCAGGAGGACCACCTCATGAGCGAGTACGGGCCCGCTCGCGGGAAGGGCGACGCGATGTGGCGGGCGCTGAGTGCGGTCGACAGCGAGATCGTCGTCTTCCTCGACGCCGACACACGCGGCTTCACGGCGGACTTCCTCGTCGGTCTGCTCGGGCCGATCCTGACCAACCCCGAGATCCGGTTCGTCAAGGGAGCCTTCCGGCGGCCGTTCGACACCGGTGAGGGAACCCTTCCCGACGAAGGCGGCCGTGTCACCGAACTAGTCGCGCGGCCGCTGCTGAACCTCTACGCGCCGCACCTGGCCGCCTTCGACCAACCGCTGGCGGGCGAGGTCGCGGCCTACGCCGAGGACCTTCGAGAACTCTCATTCCCAGCCGGCTACGGCGTTGAGATCGCCAACCTCATCGACATCGCCCGGATCGCGGGGACCGACGCGCTGGCCCAGGTCCAACTCGGCCAGCGCCAGAACCGCCACCAGCCGCTGCGCGACCTCACCGCCATGGCCTATTCGGTGATGGTGGCCGCCGCGCATCGCCTGAAGGACGCTGGGTTTGCCGTGCCGGCCGCGCCGGGGCCGCTGATGCTGCCGCCGATTGGCTCGGGAGCCTTGGCCGAGGCGCGGCAGGTCGTCACCTTCGAACGGCCGCCGCTGAGCACGCTGCTACCGGGGGCCGTCGCCGTCGGCGATCGCGGAGCCTGATGATCTCTCCGGGAAAGCGCGTCGCCGCGTGCGCTCTCGGCGGGGTCGTCGGTGCCGTTGTCGTCGCGATCGTGGGTCCGTGGTGGATCGCCCCGCTGGCCTTCTGGGATATCACGGCGGCTTCGCTCTTGATCTGGACCTGGCGGCTTCTGTGGCCGCTGAACGCCGAAAGGACAGCCCAACACGCCAGGGAGGAGAGCCCGGGGCGAACCAACACGGACCTGCTGCTGCTCTGCTGCAGCGTCATCAGCCTTGCCGCGGTCGGACTCGTCCTCGTGCGGGCTGGGAGCGAGGCGGGGCTCGCGAAGGGGTTGCTCGTCGCCCTGGGCGTTGTCAGCATCGTGCTCGGCTGGAGCGTGGTCCACACCGTGTACACGCTGCGCTACGCCAAGCTCTTCTACGAAGGCAAGCCGGCCGGCGTCGACTTCAACGAGGACGACCTGCCCGACTACGGCGACTTCGCCTACCTCGCGCTGACGATCGGCATGACCTTCCAGGTTTCCGACACGGACCTCACCAGCAAGGCAATGCGTCGGCTTGCCCTCCGCCACGCCGTGCTGGCGTACATGTTCGGCGCTCTGATCATCGCCACGACGATCAACTTCATCGCCGGCCTCGGCAAGTAGCCCCGACGGCCGGGTTCGGAGCGGCGGCCGCCGATCCTCAGCGCTCGAGACCCGCGTAGTAGTCACCGAGGCCGGAGCGGTAGCTCTCGTCGTCGGGGCGGGTGTCGTCGTACTCGGGCGCGTTCTTGATGTCGTCCATGTCGCGATTCACATGCACCGTGCGGTGCTGATAATCGATGCGCTCGATCACGCCCGCCGGCAACATCACCGTCCTCCCGAAGATCCACGGACCCGTGGTGACCAGCAGGTGGGCGGTCCCCGTCTCGGCGTTCGCCTTCGCGACCTTGCCGACCTCTCCGTCTCTGGCTTCGATGGAGAAGCCGGCGATGTCCTCGCTCGGCGCACCGCCCTCGCGGTAGTGCCACATGTCGGCAGCAGTCGTTTTAGCCATTGATTCGCCGCCTTGTTCCGGGTTGGATGTTCCGGCAGTGGTAATACCGCCTGCCGTGGGGGCGCGTGCCACGGTAAGTCTGTCGCGCGGGCGATCCGTGAAGCCGCGCGGTGCTGCCGGCGTCAGATCTCATCGTGGAGGCCGATCGCCTCTTCGAGCCCGCTCTCCGTGTCGGCCTTGCTTTCGCCGCGACGATCGTCGAGAAGAGCGCTGGCGATCGCATCGAGTTTGCGCTGGATCGCCAGCTCGCTTCGCATGTCAGCGTTCTTGACGAGGGCGACCAAGGCCAGCGTGAGGGCCGTCATCGTGCCGCTGAGGGCGGTCAGAAAGCGATCATCGGCCCCGGACGCGAGACCGATCGCCCAGACGAGGACCGCCGCGAAGCAGAGGAGAAAGAACGGCGGCGAGCTCGCGAGGAACGAAGCCTGCTCCGCCACCCGCTCGAACTTCCCGCGCTGGCGCTGGGGCGCCCGCTCGGCCGGATGTTTGAGCAACTTGGGGCGCACAGCCGCCGTGATCAGTGACTCGACGCGGGCGCGCGGGCGAAGGCATCGACCATCGCGCTGCAGAACGCCGGCAGGTCGTCGGGATTGCGGCTCGTGATGAGTTCTCCGTCCACGTGGACCTCCTCGTCAACCCAGGTGGCGCCCGCGTTTCGGAGGTCGGTGCGAAGGCTCGGCCATGAGGTCAGCGTGCGCCCATCGACCACGTCGGCCTCGACGAGGGTCCAGGGGCCGTGGCAGATCGCCGCGACGGGCTTGGCCCCGTCGAAGAATCCACGAACGAAGGAGACGGCGTCCTCGTCTGTGCGCAGGCGATCGGGGTTCGCGACCCCGCCCGGCAGTACCAGGCCGTCATATTCGCCCGGGTCGGCGTCCTTGACGGCGCGGTCCGCACCGATCGTCTCGGCCGCGTCGAGGTGCTCGAACATCTGGACCTCGCCGGTCTCGAGCGACACGACGTCGACGTCGGCCCCGGCCTCGCGGAGCGCTTCCAGAGGGCGCGTCAGCTCCGACTGCTCCACTCCGTCGGTGGCGAGGATGGCAATGCGTTTCCCGTCGAGTGCTTTGGTCATGCGGTTGCTCCCTGTGCTCGCTGGTGGGGCTGGCGGCGGCGCGGAACGACTCGCGGACGTCGTCCGCGCGCACGTACCAGGCTGCTGGGCAACTACCCCCGCGATGGGCGACGAAACCCCGGCGTCAAATCAGGCCGTTGGGCACAAGTGCCGGGACGGCCACTACTTCGCTACGAAGCCGACTGCCCGGCTAAGGTTGCTGCATCTTGAGGGTGCGGCGAGCGTTTTCCGGCCTACGGCGACGGCTGCGCGAGCGCGGCACGATCCCCGTGCTCGCGGCGATCGCCTGTGGTGCGGCGATCGTCGGCGCGGGCGTTGCTCTGCTGCTCGTGGGGATTCTGAATCTGCGCTCGGCCTCAGACACTACGTTGCGCTCGGATTCACTACTCCAACAGGCGTTAGTGGTCGAGGAGTCGGTCGTCAACGCCGAGACGGCCGTGCGCGGTTACGTCATCACCACCGCTCCGGTCTTCCTGTCGCCGCTCCGGGCCGCCCAGCGTGCGCTTCCCAAAGAGGCGGCCGTCCTGACACGGACGGCAACGCGCGAGCACGACCACGCCGCCGGCGCCCGCAATCTCAGCTCCGCGGCGCGCAACTATGTGACGAGCTATATCCCTCGCGTCATCGCTCTGGCGCGCAGCGACCCTGCGAGATCGCGCTCGTACGCGGTCACGCTCACCGGGAAGGACCGCGTGGATCGGATCCGTGGTCTGGCCTCGCGGCTCGAGGACGCCCTGACCGCGCAGGAAGCTGCTCGTCAGCGAGCGGCATCCTCAACGGCTGACGACGACATCACCTACGCGGTTGTCGTCCTTGTCGTCCTTGTCCTCCTGACGCTGACCATCCAGGGCTTCTTCGGACGGCTCCTCCTGAGTCGCCAGCGGGCCCTGCGGCGGAGCGGCGAAACCACGAAGGTCCTGCAGACCAGCCTGCTTCCGCTTCTCATTCCCGAGATGCCCGGCTGTGAGCTCGCGATCAGATTCACCCCGGCTGGTGGCGGGGTCGGCGTGGTTGGGGGCGACTTCTATGACGTGTTCCAACTGCGCGACACGAGCCACTGGGCCGTGGTCGTCGGCGACGTCTGCGGGAAGGGCGCCGAGGCGGCCGCGACCACGGCGGTCGCCCGATGGACGCTGCGCAGCGCGTCGCTGTTGACGCCGACGCCGGCCGACGCGATCCAACATCTGAACGACGTCATGCGCCGCCGGCGCCAGCAGAACCTGTTCGCGACCATCAGCTACCTGCTCTTCGATATTCGTGAAAACGAGGCTCGAGTCACCGTTGTGTGCGCCGGTCATCCGCCGCCCATCGTGCTCGCGGCCGGCCAGGCGCCAACGCCTGTCCCCGCGCACGGCGACTTGGTCGGGATCTGGCCGGAGGTCCGAATGCACACGAGCGAGGTGACCCTGCGCCCGGGCGATCTGATCGTCGCCTACACCGATGGCGCCACCGATTTCAGCGCCGAGGCGATCGCGCCGCTCGAGCACTTCATCTCCGAATCCGACGCCAGCAGCGCGAGTTCGCTAGCGGCGGCGATCGAGGCCCGCGCCCTCGCCGGGCGACCGAGCCCACGCGACGACATCGCCGTCGTCGTGATCCAGTTCAACGGCCTCGGGCAGCCGGGCCCGGTTGGAGCCGACGCGGCCCTCGCCAGCGACCGGCCCGCCACGATGCTCGACTCGGCGGTGTAGGCGACGGCGCTGGAGGCCCAGTCGCTTGTGGCCTGCTAGCGAGCGGGCACCTCACACCGCGACCGCCGATCGGCGAGCGAGCCTCTTAGCTAAGTCGTCGTCGCGTCTGCGCCGGAGGAGGGGATCGTGACCGTCACCGACAGGCCGCCACCGTTGCGGGGCTGCGCGACGGCAGCGCCACCGTGGATCTCGGCGATGGACGCGACGATCGCCAGGCCGAGGCCGAAACCGTCGTGGGACGCGCGCTCGTTGAGTCGCTGAAACGGCTCGAAGATGCGCTTGGCATCCGTGGGGCTCACCGTTGGGCCGGTGTTGGCGACCCTCAGCCTGCTGGCTCCCCCCTGGGTGGCGGTGTCGATCCAGATGTCGCCGCCGGGGCGGTTGTAGCGGATCGCGTTGTCGAGGAGATTTGCCACCAGTCGTTCGGCGAGCACGGGATCGCCTGAGATCACGGCGGGCTCGAGCGTGGCGTGGATCTGACGCTCGCGAGCGTCGGCGCGGTCGAGGACGTCCTCGGTCACCGTCGCCAGGTCGACCTCTTCGTGGACGCTGAGACCGCGATCGTTGAGCGCGAGGATCAGCAGCGCGCTGATCAGGCGTTCGGCGTGATCGACCGCTGCGCGTATGTCCGCGGCCATACCCACCAGCTCGCCGGGCGTGCTCGTTGGGTTGGCAGCCACGACGTCGACCGTCGTGCGCATGACCGCGAGCGGGGTGCGCAGCTCGTGCGAAGCGTTGGCGATGAAGCGCTGCTGGCCATCGAAGGCGGCCTCGAGACGGCTCAGCATCTCGTTGAAGGTCTCTGCCAGCTCGCGGAGCTCGTCACGGGGACCGCGCAGCGCCACGCGCGCCGAGAGGTTGTGCTGAGAGGCTGCGCGGGCGGTGGCGGTGATCAGGTGGACGGGACGCAGCGCTCGCCCGGAGAAGATCCATCCGAGGATCGCAGCGAGCGCGATCACCACCGCAAGGGTGATCAGCGAGTACTGCAACAGGTGCGACAGGGTCAGTGAGCGTTCGTTCTGCGCTCCGAGTTGCTGGAAGTAGGCGCTGCACTTGGCGAGGACGCCCTGATCTGGATTTGCGCTCAGCTGCGTCGCCCGGCACTGCGCCACGAAGCCGGCCGAAGCGCGGCCTGAGGCTGCACGCCCACCCTGCCCCGCCGCCTCGAGGTGTGCCACCAGGGCGTAGCTGACCGCCACGACGATCGCTCCGCACACGGCGAACAGACCGGTGTAGAGCAGGGTCAGGCGCGCGCGGAGGGTCAGACGCGGACGGCCATTCACATCCGGTAGCCCTTGCCGACCACGGTCTCGATCAAGGGTGGCTCGCCGAGCTTGCGCCGAAGTCGGGTCAGCGTCACCGCGACGATGTTGCTGAACGGGTCGACGTTGGCATCCCACACCTGGTCAAGGAGCTCCTCCGCGCTGACGACGACGCCATCGGCGGCCAGGAGGGTCTCGAGGACGCCGAACTCCTTGCGCGTCAGAGAAAGCGAGCGCCCTCCGCGGCTCGCCCGGTGGCGGGCGCGGTCCACGCTCAGATCCCCGCGCTGCAGCACCGGCGGAGCAGAGGGCGCACGCCGGCCCAGCGCGCGTACCCGGGCGATGAGCTCGGAGAAGGCGAAGGGCTTGCCGAGGTAGTCATCGGCGCCGAGCTCCAGCCCGTCGACGCGATCATCGACGGCGGCGGCGGCCGTCAGCATGAGGATCCGTGGGCCGGAGCCCGCCACGGTCCGGCATACCCGGTCCCCGTGCACGACCGGCAGATCGCGGTCGAGCACGATCACGTCATAGCCGGTCAACGCGGCGGCCTCGAGAGCGGCGGCGCCGTCTTGCACCGCGTCCACCGCCATTCCGGCCTGGCGCAGGCCCTGGGCGATCCGGGCCGCAAGCGTCGCGTGATCCTCGACCACCAGCACCCGCATCGCCGAAGTATGCCCAGGCAGACATGACATCCGCCAAACAGCGGCGGTAGCGGGGATGTCACCGCCGCTCGCGTAGAACCGCTGGCACGACGAGCCCGAGGAGGACAGGATGAACAACGACAACGCTGACGGCACCCATCGCCAGGGGCGGCCGTGGTCGCTCACGGCGCGAGCTTTGGCAACCGCGATCGCCACGCTAAGCCTGGCCCTACCGCTCGCAGCCTACGGCCAAGCATCCGGCGCCGGCTCCGCGAGCCCGCGAGGCTCCGCGCTCCTCTACGCGACGCAAGCGCAGAAGGCACTGGCTTACTCGCGGTGCATGCGCGCACACGGAGTGCCGACCTTCCCCGACCCGAGTAGCGCCGGGGCGCTCCCCAAACTGAGCCCGCAGCAACTCGACAATCCCCGGTTCCAGGCGGCCGAGCGCGCTTGCCAGTCTCTCCTCCCGCCCGGTAGCAACGACATGTTTCCTCCCGGCGAGGTGCAGCAATTGCTGGTGGGCATGGTGAGGTTCAGCGCGTGCATGCGCTCCCACGGGGTGGCGAACTGGCCCGACCCCACGACCGACGCGCAGGGACGACCGATGTTCCCCCTCTCAACCGCGGGCATCTCTCGGCAGCAGGCGAAATCGGTGCGTGTCACCGACGCTGCACACACATGCCGCCGCCTGATGCCCGCAGCTCTCGGGGGCATCCCGGTCGGCTAGAGGATTGGTGGGCCTCGACGGCAGTTGCGGGTCGCGGACCCGTCGGTGCTGCGCGCACGCGTTCGTGACGCGACTGCGGCGCGACGCCGAATCAATAGTGGGCCAAGATCAGCTCGTGCAGGAAGGCGATCAGCGGCCTCAGCGACCGCGGCACGTGACCCTCCACGACGCGCACCGAGTTCCCCTCGGCACGAACCGTGTACATCAGCGCGCTGAACGGGATCGGCGCCTGGATGTGGAGACGCGCGATCCGCGAGCGCTCCACCAGCGAACGCAGATGCTCAAGCGCCGCGCTGCCCAGCCGAAAGCGCACCGGTTTGGGGATCGCGGTCTCACCGATGACGACTATCACCGCGGCCTCGCCGCTGTTCTGAACGGTGATGTTCTGCGGCGTGATCGTCACAGGGCGCACCTGCTGCATGTAGACCAGCTGCCCCCCGCCGGCACTTGCGTCCACGCTCGGCGCGAGCGCGAGCAGGCAGAGCGCCGCGGCGAGAGTCCAGCGGCTGATCCGGACCATCGGCCGATGTTACGTCCGTTCGTTCGCGAGGGTGTCACCCCGTCCCCGCGCCCGTCCGCCGAGAGCGCGTCTGTGGGGGCCTCTGCGTCCGGCTAGCCGAATCGAGTCTCGAGATCCTCGATGTCGGACATCCCGATCAGCTCGTTGAACTCGTCGAACTGGACGCGCCCGACGGGTTGCGGCGCGGCGATGTCACGCAGTGCCGCGAGCCGTTCCTGGATCGCCCCGGTCGCTGCCAGCAGCGTCGCGAGAGAGCAGAAGACGAGCCGGAAGTTGAGCTCGCGGAGTCGCTCTGGGTGCAGCAGGGGCGTCTTGCCGCCCTCGACCCAGTTGATGACCTTGGGCGTATCGGGGAGGGCTTCGCCGAACGCCACGATCTCGCCCTCGCTTTGGAGCGCGTCGATGAAGACGATGTCGGCGCCGGCGTCGCGGTAGCTGCTCACACGCTCGATCGCCCGATCGAGACCCTCGTCGGCGCGGGCGTCGGAGCGCGCGATCAGGACCACCTCGGATGACCCGCGCGCCTCACTCGCGGCGCGTACCTTGTCGACCATGTCGGCGAGGGGGATGACCTGCTTGCCGCTCATGTGTCCGCAGCGCTTCGGCATCGCCTGATCTTCGAGGTGGAGCGCGGCGACCCCGGCGGCGGCGTATTCGCGGACCGTGCGGATCACGTTGAGCGGGTTGCCGTAGCCGTTGTCGGCGTCCGCGATGACCGGCACTGCCACCGCCTGCACGAGCCTGCGTGCTTGATCGGCCATCTCGCCGAACGAGAGCAGCCCAATGTCAGGGCGCCCGAGGAGCGACGCGGATGCGCCGTAGCCGGTCATATAGACGGTGTCGAACCCCGCCTGCTCGATCAGCCGGGCCGAGAGGGCGTCGTAGGCGCCCGGCGCGACGATCAATCGATCACCCGCGAGCAGTTCCCGCAGACGCCCGGGTCCGAGGTTCGGCTGCGCGATCCCAGACATCGACTAGGCGGCCGCAGGCACGGCGCCGATGCAGGCCCAGTCACGCCCGAGGCATGCCAGCAAGCAGGCCCTGCTTCCTTGGTATGCCGGTCGCTGAGGCTTCGGAGCGATCTGCAAATGGCTCGTTGTCGACATCAATGCGCTCGGATCATTGCGAACGAGAGGGCGAAAGCGGGAAAATGACGTTCTCGCCATGACGATTCCCATGAGCCCAGGACTCCGCGACATCGAAAATCGCACGGACTGCGAGGTGCTTGTGCGTCGCTTCTACGCGCAGGCGCTGACCGACGCCTTGATCGGTTACATCTTCACCGACGTCGCGAAATTGGATCTCGAGTCGCACATCCCGACGATCGCCTCGTTCTGGGAGAGCGTGCTGCTCGGCGCTCGGTCCTACCCGGGCGGCGCGTTTGCGCCTCATGCCGCCCTCCATGCGAGGACGGGCTTGCAATCGGGGCATTTCGCGCGGTGGCTGGTCCTGTGGAACGCAAGCGTGGACGAGCTCTTTCGCGGCCCGCGCGCCGAACTGGCCAAGGCGCATGCCGCGCGCGTCGCCGACGCATTCCAACGCCGGCTGCGCGTGCTCGGCCCAGGGTCGCTGGGTGCGCAGCCCGACGGGGGCCTGTCGATCAGCTGGCACGGGCCGAAGGCGGCCTAGGCTCGCGCTGCCTCGAGCGGACTGCGTCCGCGGGACGCCCGTCTAGAGTTGCGCGCCACCGATGCGAGCACGGCGATCAACTTGGGCGTAGGTGACTTCGAGACCAAGGTCGCGATCGTCGTCCGCGACGACCTCGCCGTCTGGCAGCGGCTCAACGTCGCCGCCTTCCTGATCAGCGGCGTCACGGCCGCAGCGGGAACCGAGGCGATCGGAGAGGAATACGTGGACGCGGACCGGCGCCGATATCTGCCCCTGCTCGTGCAGCCGATCCTCGTCTTCGAGGCCACGGCTGCCGAGCTCAGGCAGCTGCGAGAGCGCGCCGAGCGCCGAGAGGTACAGGTCGCCATCTATACGACGGAGATGTTCGCCACCGGCGACGACACCGCCAACCGCACGGCGGTGAGCCGCGTGCCGACCGCGGATCTCGACCTCGTCGGACTCGCGCTCCGCGCGCCCCACCGCGACGCGGACGCTGTCCTGCGCGGACTCAATCGCCATTCCTAGGGCCGAACGCCGACGCGCGGGCTCCCGAACCGCCGTCGTGGCGCTGCGATACTGAGCCGATCATGCCGCGCCTCTACTACATGCCCCGCACGCGCTCGAGTCGTGCTCTGTGGCTCCTGGAGGAGAGCGGCGCTCCGTATGAGCGGACGAAGGTCGCGCCGGCCGAGCGCCAGTCCGCCGAGCACCTCGGGCGCCATCCGCTCGGCCGCGTGCCGGCGCTCGAGCTCGACGACGGCACCGTGATGTTCGAATCGGCGGCGATCTGTCTCCAGCTCGCCGACCTCAACCCCGACGCCGGTCTGATCGGGCCGCTCGGGTCCTCCGAACGGGCGCTCGCCTATCAGTGGGTCCTCTTCGCGATGACGGAGCTCGAGGCGCCGCTCTTTCGGTGGATCCGCGAGATCGCCGACGGCGAGACCGAGTCGCCCTCGCATGAGCGCTTCGCGCAGGCGGCGAGCGCGCTCGAGTCCGCCTTGAGGGGACGCGATTGGCTCCTCGGTGAGCGCTTCACGGTCGCCGACGTCATGTGCGCGAGCGTCCTCGGCGGCGCGCACTCGCGCGAGCTGTTGGGTGACTGGCCCGGCCTTTCGGCCTACGTGGAGCGCGCCGAGGCGCGGCCCGCATACGCCGCGGCCGCGGCGATCTCAAGCGAGCCGCGCGAGTAGCTCCGCGCGCCGTCGCGCGCGTAGGCGTTCAGCGGCCGTGGAGCAGAGTTCGTAGCCGCGGCGGCAGCAGGTGGCTCACCTCGTGCGGGAAGGAGCGGGTGGCGATGATCACGGCCGGATAGATCACCGCCGCCAATGCCGCGCGTGCCACGACCGGAAGCGAGGTGAGCAGCAGGGGGGTACAGCCCGCCAGGAGCGCGAGAGCGACGCCCGGAACGATCCGCAATGACGGCCGAAGATCGGGGCGCGCCGTGCATAGCGCCACCCAGGCCGCGAGGGCGGCGGAGAGCTCGCCGACCATCGTGCCGATCGCCGCGCCGCGAGCGCCGTCGAGCGGGATCAGCACGCACATGAGCACCAGGGCTCCGACCAGCCCGCCGATGTTGATCACGAGGATGCGCCTGCTGAGACCGAGGCTGAGCAGCCCGTATTGCGCGACCGAGCTCACGAACGTCCCGGCCAGCGCTACCGCCTGGAAGACGAGTACGGGGGCGGCCGGTAGGAAGTTGTGCTGGCCGGAGCTTCCGCCCACGAGCTCCACGGCGAACCGCGCGCCGACGCCCAGGGTGAGAGCCACCCAGGCGCCCAGCAGCAGCGCGACCTCCAGCACGCGATTCAGCGCGTAGCCGAGGCGCTGAGCGTCGTCGCGTGCGGCACGCGAGAAGATGGGAAGCGCCGAACCCGAGAGCAGTGCCGGCACCAGAGTCAGGACCGTCGTGACGCGGAAGGAGAGCTGGAAATACCCCAGCTGGTGGTGGTTCGCGAGCAGTGAGGCGAGCACGATCGCGGCGTAGAAATAGAGCGTCGCCGCGGCCACCGCGCCGGAGTAGACGACGCTCTGCGCGAGCATCGCGCGCCACCGCGCAGCGTTGAAGCTCGGCGTAAAGCCACGCTCGCCGCGCAGCAGGCGGATTGCCACGCCGAGCGAAACGAAGCTCACGGGGATCGTGATCGCGATGAAGCCGAGCAGATGGCCTTTGGCGAGCACCAGCAACACCGTGAGAACGGCGACTGCGAAGTTGTTCCCGAACTGGATCGCGGCGACCCAGCCCATCCGCAGGCTGACGATCAGCGAGACGACGTAGTTGTCGAGCCACACCTGGAAGACGAGCCCGAGGCCGCCGACGGCGACGCCTTCGGCGACGATCACAGGGTAGATCGGCAGACAGAGAAGCGCGATGACAACGATGCCGGCGATGGTGAGCGCGAGGCGCAGCCCGAGCAGATCGCGAAGCATCGCCGTGCGCTCGCGCGGCTCCAGCGTCGAAGCCGAACGCACGCCTACGACCGTGAGCCCAAGGTCGGAGAAGCCGCCGATGATCCCGATCAGAGCGAGGACCAGGCCGTAGCGCCCGACTCCCGTGAGGCCTAGATGACGGTAGAGAAGGGCTGCCGCGCCGAGGCTGGCGAGCGACCCGCTCAGGTATCCCGCGACCCGCAGTGCCCCGCCGCGGGCCGCAAGGCGCCCCGCACTGGTCGCGTCGAGGATGTCGGCATCGTCGGTGTCTGAGGGCGCGGTTGGGTCCCCACTCACCTAGCGAACTCCGCGGCCCGCGCGAGCGCGGTGCCTGCTGGTCTCGTTGCGCGCTTGAGATCCGGCGGGCGCTCGTAGGCGACGACCGCAATCCGCGACGGCGAGCCTCGCGGCCGCCGGGGGCCCGGGCCGCTTGGTGGGAGATCCCTCGATGGCACGTGCGCCCTCGTTGCCGGAACCGGGGTCCCGGCCGCTCGCCTGCTTCATCGCCGCAGATGCTAGACGGTTGATCCGCGTCGGGAGGCCGATGCCTGCATCCGCGGTCGACGCAGCGGCCACCGCTGAGATCGAAGATTCGAGCCGGGTGGGGCGCGGAAGGTCTCGGGGAGTCGCACGCGCGCGCAGCGCTGGCGAGCGGATTCCGTTCGGGCCCGCGACTAGGCTCGAACGGCGGTCCAGTCGCCCCGCTTCCATCCGCGCCGTCGTTATGCTGGCCCGATGGGCGCCCGGCCGAAGCTGCCATGAGGTGGCAAGAAATCAAGTGGAGTCCGCGCATTCACAGCGTGGGCTTGGCTTTACGCAAGGCCAGGCTTCTGCGGCCCCTCTACTACGTAATCTTCGTCTTCGATTACCTCAAGCACCGCAGCGCGAACCGTGAGTTCCAGAAGCGGCACCCGGACTTCCCGACGCCGCCCGCCTTGATGACGTTCGAGACGACGATCACGAGTGACTATGAGAACTATCGTCGCTCCGGGATCGACCAGTGTCAGCATTTCCTGGGCATTTTTGACAAAGTCGGGCCGCCGGGGCCGGCGCGAGTGTATGAGTGGGGATGCGGGGTCGGGCGGATAATCCGACACATGCCGGAACTGGGCAAGGAGCGCCCGGTCACTGCCTTCGGCTCCGATTATGCGAGCGATCTCGTTCGTTGGTGTCGCGACAACATTCCTCACGTCGAATTCAAGGACAATTCGCTCGCCCCGCCACTTCCCTACGCCGACGACGAGTTCGACTTCGCCTACAGCGTGTCGGTCATGACACATCTTTCGATCGGACTCCAGCGTGAATGGGTACGCGAGAATCTGCGGATCGTGCGTCCTGGGGGAGCCGTCCTCTTCACTGTGCATGGGGAGTCCTACAGCGATCGGCTGACACCCCCGGAACTCGAGCAATATCGGACGAACGGGGCCGTCGAGCGCTCGGGCGTGAAGGATGGATCGCCCTGGTTCACCAGCTACAACAGCCCTGCGTGGATCGAGAATGATCTCCTCGGTGGACTCGAGGTCGTCTACCGCGAGCTGACCACCGACTTTGCCGTTCCCAGACAGGACATCTGGGTCGTGCGAAGCCCGTCGAAGTAGCCGCGCGCACGCCCGGCACAGGCCGGACCGTTAGGGTCGAGCGATGATCGAGCTGCGTTCGGATACGAAGACGATGCCCTCGCCCGGTATGCGAGAGGCGATGGCCCACGCCAAGGTCGGCGACGAGCAGGCGCGCGAGGATCCCACGGTGATCGCTCTGGAGGCGGCGGCCGCCGCCTTCGTCGGGCAGGAGGAGGCGGTCTATCTCCCGACCGCCTCGATGGCCAACGCGATCGCGCTGGTGCTGCTCGGTGAGCGGGGCTCGGTGCTGCTCGCCGAGGAGTCCGCTCACGTCCTCGCCTTCGAGCTCGCCGGTGCCGCCGTCTACGCCGGGCTGCTCTCGCGGCCACTCCCCGGCAACGCCGGCCTTCTCACACCTGAGCAGATTCGCGCCGCGGCCTTCCCCGGGAGCGCGATGCACACGCCGCAGCCCTCGGTGCTGGCGATCGAGAACTCGCACAACTCGGCCGGCGGCACCGCATGGCCCTACGAGGATCTCGAGAACGTGGTCGCCGCCGCGCGCGAGCTGGACATTCGAGTTCATCTCGACGGCGCGCGGCTCCCCAACGGCGCGCTCGCCATCGGCCGCAGCGCTGCCGAGGTCGGTGCGCTCTTTGACACCGTCACCCTGTGCCTCTCGAAGGGTCTCGGCTGCCCGCTCGGCGCCGTCCTCGCCGGTTCGCGGTCGCTGATGGCGCGCGCTCGGCTCGAGAAGCACCGCTTCGGGGGCGCCATGCGCCAGGCGGGGATCGTCGCCGCCGCCGGGCTCTACGCGCTCGAGCACAACGTGGAGCGGCTCGCCGAGGACCACGCCCGAGCGCGCCGGCTGGCGGAGGGCTGGAAGGCCGCGGGGTTGGCCGTCGATCTCGCGCGCGTGCAGACGAACTTCGTCCAGATCGATGTCGGGGCTCTCGGATTCACGACACCGCAGGCGCTGGGGCTGCTGGCGGACGCCGGGGTGCTGCTCTCGGCGACCATAAGGCCCGGCGTGATCCGTGCGCTCACGCATCTCGACGTCGATGACGCCGATATCGAGCAGGCAGTGGAGCTCGCGCCGCCCGCGCTGGGCGCGTAGCAGCGCGCCTGAGATCACACCTGCGCGCCGGC
Organism: Solirubrobacteraceae bacterium; assembly: GCA_036489875.1. GTDB lineage: Bacteria > Actinomycetota > Thermoleophilia > Solirubrobacterales > Solirubrobacteraceae > Palsa-513. The sequence continues at coordinate 37,056 of DASXEZ010000145.1, forward strand.
CCCCGTGAAAGGCCTCAGGGCGCCGCTGTGGCGTCCCAGTGCACCTTCCGCGAACCGCGGGCGTGGCTCTCGAGTTCCGCCACACGCCGCGCGAGCCTCTCGTTCTCGAGCGCGAGCGTGTTGACCTGGCGCCGCGCCGAGGCGAGGTCGGCGGCCATCGCGGGCAGGATCGCGCGCAACCGCGCCAGGCGATCGACGACGTCGGCCTCGACCATGCTCAACCGCGGCTCGCTCACGCCGTTCGCAGTGCGCCGGTGGGCGAGAGGCGTGCCGCCCGGATCGCCGGAAGGATCCCCGCGATCGCGCCGATGGCGATCGCCGCTGCGATGCCGCCGCCCCACGCGAGAGCCGGGATCACCGTCGTCCAGTGGCGCGTGTGCGCGTAGATGGCGGTCGCCAGCGCGCCCGCACCGATGCCCACGGCCCCTCCGATCAGGGCGAGGAGGATCGCCTCGGTCAAGAACTGCGTCCGGATCTGAGCCCTGGTGGCGCCGAGCGCTCGTCGCAGGCCGATTTCCGAGCGGCGTTCGAGGACGCTGATGATCATGATGTTGGCAACCCCGATGGCACCCACCAGCAGGGCGACGGCGCCGAGCCCGAGGAAGAGCCCATTGAAGGTCCCCTTCGCGTCGGCCTCGGCGACCAGAGCGTCGGAGGGCTGACTGACGTTGACTTCGCTCGGGTTCTCCGGGTTGGCGGTGGCCGCGAGCACGTTGTCGACCGCGGCGACCTGCGAGGTGTCGGCGCGGACGTAGATCTCCGTCGGGTTGCCGACCGCCGGCCTGCCGTCGTCGACGCTCGTGTAGTTGAGGTAGGCGGCGGCGGCGGGGAAGCCGATCAGCACGCTCGAGTCGATCTCCGGCGCGAGCGCGGCAGATTTGAGGATTCCGACCACGTAGAACCACATCCCGCCGACCCAGATCCGCTCGCCGGGGAAGACGCGATCGATGCCGAGGCGCTGAGCCGCGGCGGCGCCCAGAACGGTTTCCGGCTCGGTGGCGGTCGCTGCGTTGAGGAACTCACCGCGGGCGACGGTTGTGCCCACGGCCCCTGGCAGGTTGAGGCTGGTGGCGGCGACCGTGAGCGCGTTGGTGTCCACGCTCGGGGTCAGCGGAGGCGGGGTTCGGTAGGCGTTGGCGCTCGACAGCGTGCCCGTGTCGGCGACGTCGAAGACGGGGGCGATCCGCGAGATCATCGCGGGAGCAGCGAGCGGGAGCGGCACGCTCTCACCGGTGAAGCTCTGGCCGGTGGTCACGTCGAGCAGGTTCGTGCCGAGCTGGTTGATCTCGGCCAGCAGCCCGGCCTGGCTGGAGGAGGACAGACCGAGCACCGCGACGATCGCGGCAACGCCGATCGCGATGCCGAGCGCCGACAGCGCGGCACGCAGGCGACGCGTGCGCAGCCCGATGCTCGCGAGCCGCGCCAGGTCGCCGGCATGCAGCCGTGGGGGAGTGAGCGAGGCGCTCACGACGCTTCGTTCACAAGCGCGAACGCGACCGACCGCGCGCCCCGGGCGCTCGCGGTGACGACGTATCCGCCGAGCTCGCCGTTTGCGGTGAACGCCGGGGCGACCGCGACGCCGCTCGAATTGGTCTTGACGACGACGGTGCTCAGCCTTTGCGAGCGGCTGAGAAAGATTCCGCCGGGGCCCGACCGCGGCGCTGTGAAGGTCACCTTCGCGCCGACGACCGGGTTGTGGTGGGAGTCGGTGACCGTCACCGCGAGCGGGACGCCAAAGCGCGCGTCGACCCGGCCTGACTCGTTGGCGGCGACCCCCGGCGTGATCGTGGCCGGCTTGCCGGCGCGGTTTCGCAGGGTGAATCTCACGGCGCCGGGAATTGCAGTCGCGACCGCGGTCGCGGCGACGGTGCCCGATGTGCTGTTGGCGCTGAGGACGGGCGAGGTGGCGATGCCACGCACTCCGGTGACGGCGCTCGCCTGCGTGCTCCCATCCGCGAAGGTCGCGTCGGCGCTGTCGGCGGCGCCCGCCCCTGAGCCGAGCGTGAACGAGACCGTCACCCCGCTGAGCGGAGCACCGGTGGGGGAGCGCACCTCCACGCGCAGCGGACGGCGGTAGCGCTTCTTGACGGTCGCCGTCATGGCGGCGGATCCCAGTCGGCGGACGGTCGCGAGTTTCGCCGCCCGATTCTCGAGGCTGAAGACGGCCGGCTCGCTCACGTGAGCGGTGCTCGCCGTGGCCGTGAAGGGCCCGACCGTGGTGTTCGCATTGAAGCTCGGAGAGGTGGCGATCCCGTCGCTGTCGGTCTGGGCCGCGACCTGGTTGCCGGCGCCCGCGAAGGTTGCGCCCGCAGCCGCGCTCGCGGCGCTCGAGCTGCCCGCTCCCGAACCGGAGCCGAGCGTGAAGTTGACGGTCGCGCCGACCACCGGATTGCCGCTCGCGTCGAGAACTCGAACCGAGAGCGGTTCTGGGTAGCGCCCGCCGATGCTCTCGTGTTGGCTCGTAAGCGCCAGGGCTGTGACCGTCGCCGGGATTCCGGCTGCGGTGTTCACGAGCTGGAAGGACACCGTGCCATAGGCGCAGCTGGCGGTGACCGTGTAGCCACCGGCCGTCGTGTTGGCGGTGAACATCGACGCTGCGGCGCTGCCGCTCGTATCCGCGCCAACGGTCAGCGTGTTTGACCCGCTCGTCGAGAACACGCCGCTCGGGCCGGCGCCGGGTGCGCTGAAGGTGATCGCCGTACCGGCCACGGTCGTCGTGATCGGGCAGCCGTTGGTGTTGGCGAGTGAGACCTGGATCGGACTCGCGAAGGACGCGCCGAGCTGGGCGGTCTGGGGGCTTCCGGAGACCAGCGTCAGCGTGTTCGGCGGGTTGGAGGTCGGGCATTGTGCGGCCCCTGTCGCACCGGAGTCGCCCGCGTCAGCAACGGCGGCGGGAGTGAGCGGGGCGGCGAGGATGGCGATCGCGACGACCGAGGCCGCGATCGCGATCAGCCCCGACACGGGGAGGACGCACGAGCGTTGAGCGGGCTGGCCCATCAGGTGTGGGTCCTTACGTAGCGGCCGTCGTCAGCGGCGGCGCGCGGCGCGTCGGCGCCGAGGATGCGACCGTCCAGCATCTCGATCTGGCGCGGGAGGCGCGCGGCGAGCTGATGGTCGTGGGTGATCACTACGATCGTGGTGCCGGCGGCGTGGAGCTCCTGCAGCAGCGCGAAGATCGCGGAGCCGTTGGCGCTGTCGAGATTGCCGGTGGGCTCGTCGGCCAGCACGATCGCTGGCGATCCGATCAGCGCCCGCGCGATCGCCACGCGCTGGCGCTCGCCACCGGAGAGCTGCGTCGGGCGGAACCGGGCGCGTCTTCCGAGACCCACGCGCAGCAGCGCGTCGGCGGCGAGAACCCGCCGCCTCGGCGCCGGCACTCCTGCGTAGAGAAGGCCGTCGGCGACGTTGTCGAGCGCGCTCTGGTGTTCGGCGAGAAAGAACTGCTGGAACACGAACCCGATCCGTGTCGCCCGCACCATCGAGAGCTCGCGGTCAGAGAGGCCGGACACGTCAAGGCCGGTGATCCGCACGACGCCCGAGGTCGGCCGCTCGAGCGTCCCCATCACATGCAGCAGCGTCGACTTCCCCGAGCCGGAGGGTCCCACGATCGCGACGAGCTCCCCTCGACGCACGCGGAAGCTGACACGGTCGAGCGCGGTCACCGGCGGCTCCGCCGGGTAGGTCTTGGTCACCTCCTCGAGCTCGAGGACGGCATCCTCTTCGCCATCGGCGCGCCGATCGCGGCCGCCGCCGGCCGCAGGCGCCGTGGTCTGCACGGTCATGCTCATACGTTCGGCACCACAACTCTCTGCCCGGCGGCGACACCGGCGCCGCTTATCTGCACGAGACCGTCGGCATCGTCGAAGAGCCCGGTGCTCACGCCCTCGAGATGGCGGGCGTTGCCGCTTGCCACCTCGAGCGCGTAGCCGCCGCTGGAGAGCGCGAGCAGGGCGTCGGCGGGAACGACGAACGCGTGAGCCACGCTGCCGGTGGTGATCGAGACGTTGACCGGCGCCTGGTCGAGGCTGCCGGTTGCGCCGGGATCGCTGGGTACCGCATCGACCTGGATGGTGGGACCGCCGCCCTGGCTGCCCGAGGAGGCAACCGAGCTGACGTAGGAGATCCGCCCCGGGGTCGTCTGGTTGTCAGGAAGGGTGATGGTGACGGGGTCTCCGACCTTGACCTCGCCCTGGTCGGCCGCATCCAGCTCGATCGTCACCTGGCGGGCGGTGGAGGTCGCCGTCAGCACCGGCCCCGCCGTGACGCCCGAGCCGACGCCCAACATCGGGGTAACGCCCGTCACGCGCAGCGATCTGGGTTCGAACACGACCGACCCCAGCAGCAGCTCGCCCGTCACGGTCGACCCGAGGGCGGACTGGAGCGCCCGGATGGCCGCCTCGCTGGCCGCCGTGAAGGCGTCGCCGGAGAGATCGCGGCCATAGCCGAGTGCCTCGAGGTTCGCATTCAACTCGCCGACGTCCTGCCCCGCGGACATGCCGGGGGCGAACGCGCGCGTCGCGATGTGGGATCCGTAGAGCAGAACCACGGCCTGCCCGTCGATCGCGTAGAGGCGTTGACCCCGGTGGACCAGAGCACCGGAGGAGGGCAGAGCGGTGAAGGTCGAGCTCGGGCCGTAGCCGGTCTCCTGGGACTGCGCCTGCGTCAAGGCGGTGCGGTCCGCGGCCAGGGCGCTCGTGGCCGAGGTGCTCTGCACCTCGTCCGCACTGACCTTCGCAGCGTCGGTGCTCACGGCCTGCTGGTCGCTTGAGACGAGCGCGGCCGCGCCGGCGCAGCCGCCGGCATTTGAGCCGCTGGTCGCCCCGCCGCCGCTCTGGGCCGCGCCGGCGCCGGCGCAGTCGATCGCCTGCTGCTGTGAGTCGGCGGCCAGCGTGGAGCGTGCCTGGGTGAGCGTCGTTTCATCGGCGGAAAGGGATGAGCCCGCCGAGGCCAGCATTCCGGTGCCGGTCGTGACAGATTGCTGTGCCTGCGCGACTGCGGACGGCGCCGTCCCCGCGGGCAGGCGCACCGTGACGTCGCCGGCGTAGCCGAGCACCGCGCCGACCTGGGTCTGGGAGGAGAGCGGCCCGGAGCGGATGGTCGCCAGCGAGGTCGAGTACTGGTTGTCGGCGCCCGAACCCGGAGATTTCCCGCCACCGAAGGGATCGCTCACCACGATCACGACGACCGCCGCGACGACGAGCACGAGCGCCACCGCGCTGAGGAGCCGCCGGCGTCTGCGCCGCTGCGGCTCGAGCTGATCGTCGTCAACCCCGCTCGGCGTGGTGACGGCAGCCGAGGGCACGGTCACGCGACACCCACGGTCGCGTCGAGCGCAGCGGTGTTGGCGGCCGCGGCCAAGCGCGGGCGAGCGGTCACGGGATCGATTTCGCTCCCGGTCCGCCGGGCCCGCCGCACGCCTTCTGCGCGCGCTGGAAGATCGGAGACTGGGGGTCGAGGGTCGTGCCCGGGCCTGCCTTGAGGCGGATCGAGATGCCGCCGCCGGCCTGGAACTGCGGGTCGGGGAAGCCGGTTACGCCGTGCGAGCGCATGCAGGCCGAGAACTTGAGCGCGTCCGCCTGCGCCTGAGCCTGTTGCGCCGGACTGGGGGCGCCGCCTCTGCCGGCGTATTTACGGCATTTGCGCATGGCCGCCTGGAACTGCGGCGAGGAGGGGTCGATGCTGGCGCTCGAGATCGCGCCGCTCGCGTTGGGGTCAGGAAAGTCCGGGACGCCGTGGGCGCGGATGCAGGCGGAGAGCTTCAGCGCGTTGCCGCGACTGCCGGTCGCGATGCTGAAGCTCGAATGCGGAGCGTTCGCCGCGCCGCCCGAGGTCGACAGCCCTCCGCCGCCACCGGTCGGCGCGCCGCCGTTGCTGGCGCTCGAGCTCTGGCTGGTCGTGGTCTTCGTCTTGCCGAGGTTGGCGACGCCCGGGGAGGGGGCCGATCCGCACGCTGCGACCAGTACGGTGACGGCGGTCAGCGTTGTCACGAGCGCCGGTATGGCAACGGCGCGACGGCGGTGGCGATCTGTCACGGTGTCGGCGGGCTGCATGTCAAAGCTCCCTGTTTGCGGCGGTTCACGAGCTGGACCGCAATGGATAGCCGGCAGCCGGTTACACGCCGGTCACAGGGTCTGTTACCTGGCTGTAACCCGGCCGCGATCATGCTGGGAGCCCTCACGGCCGTGCTCGGCGGCGGTCAATCCAGCGATGGGACTGCGATGCGGGTACTGATCGTCGAAGACCACCGGGAGCTCGCGCTCACGATCGCCACCGGTCTACGCCGCGAGGGCATGGCCGTCGACGTCGCCTTCGACGGCCAGGACGGGCTCCGCCACGGCACCCAGGACAGCTACGACGTCGTCGTGCTCGATCGCGACCTGCCGGCGCTCCACGGCGACGATCTGTGTCGGGCGCTCGTGAGCCGTGGATCACACGCGCGCTTGTTGATGCTGACGGCGGCGGACACGATCGAGAGTCGCGTCGACGGCCTCGCGTTGGGCGCCGACGACTACCTGCCCAAACCGTTCGCCTTCGCCGAGCTGGTGGCGCGCATCCGGGCGCTCGCTCGACGTAGCACCGCGGTACAGCCACCCGTCCTCGCCAGCGCCGACATCCAGCTCGACACGATCCACCGCGTGGCCACCCGCGGCGGGCGCCGCATCGAGCTGAGCCCCAAGGAGCTCACGGTGCTCGAGTTGCTGCTGTCGGCGCAGGGAGCGCCCCTGTCCACCGAGGAGCTCCTGCGGCGTGGCTGGGACGAGTACACCGACTCCTTCAGCGGCGTGGTCAAGGTCACGATCAACCGCCTGCGCCGCAAGCTCGGCGAGCCGGCCGTGATCGAGACGATGCCGCGCGCCGGCTACCGGATCCGCTCGTGAGTCTGGTCCCGCGTCCGGCCAGGCTGGCGCACCGCTGGCGCCGGCTGCCGCGCCGCACCATTCGCCTGCGCCTGACGCTGATCTACGGCTCCCTCTTCATCGTCTCCGGAGCAGCTCTGCTCGGCATCACCTACGTGCTGGTGTCGGCGCAGTACACCACCGAGTACTTCCTCGGCATCGGTCAGCAGGCAGCTGGCGCGGTGATCATCCAGCAGAACCTCATCGGCGGCTCGGTGTCGGCTTCGGGCCGGACATCGGGTAGCGCCAACCAGACGTTCAGGATCACCGGACCGGACCTGCCCGGGGTCGCGAGAAGTGGCTCCGTCGCCACCAAACTGCCCTCGAGGAAGCTGCTCGCCGCGTCGGCCCGAGCCCAATCGAGTGCGGCGCTGAGGACGCTTCTGCTCGCCTCCGCGATCGCCTTGGCGTTCATGGCGGCGATTGGGACCTGGCTTGGCTGGGTCGTGGCCGGACGCGCGCTGCGGCCGCTGCGCGCGATCACCGCAACGGCGCGTGAGATCTCCGCGAGCAACCTCCACCGGCGGCTGGCCCTCGTCGGTCCAGACGACGAGCTGCGCGAGCTCGGCAGCACCTTCGACGGGCTGCTCGAGCGCCTCGAGTCGGCGTTCACCGCCCAGCGGCAGTTCGCCGCCAACGTCTCGCACGAGCTGCGAACGCCGCTGACCTTCGAGCGGACGTTGCTCGAGGTCGCGCTCGCCGACCCCCACGCCAACGTCGACACGCTCCGCGCCGCGTGCGAGCGGGTGCTCGCCAACAGCGAGCACCAGGAGCGCCTGATCGAGGCCCTGCTCGTGATGTCGCGCAGCCAGCGCGGGCTTGACCGCGCAGAGCCCGTCGACCTCGCGCTCGTCGTCTCGCGGGCGCTCGGCGGCATCGACGCCTCCGGCCTCACCATCGAGAGCACGCTCCACCCGGCGTGGATCGAAGGCGATCCGCGGCTGCTCGAGCGGCTGGCCGCGAACCTGATCGGCAACGCCGTCCTTCACAACCGACCCGGCGGCTGGCTGAGGGTGAACACGAGCGCGGCCGACGGATGGGCGACGCTCGCCGTCGCCAACAGCGGCCCGCGGATCCACCCCGACGGCCTCGAGCGGCTGTTCGAGCCCTTCCAACGGCTGGAGGGTTCGCGGATGAGCGACGGCGACGGCCTCGGGCTCGGTCTCTCGATCGTCCGCTCGATCGCCGAAGCGCACGGCGCGACGGTCACGACCACGGCACCCGCCGACGGCGGGCTGTCGATCGAGGTCAGCTTCTCCGCCGGCGGCCCCTCGCGCGCGGGCGTCGATCGGCCGCCTTCCTCGCCGGCGTAGCACCCGCGGAAATCCCCGCCTGCGGCTGGAGCGCTCCCGAGACCCCGTCGACGACGGTGTAAGAATCGCCTGCTCGACGCTGGCCGTTTGCGACCAGCGCCGCCGTCACGCGCAACGCACCAGCCCTACCGCCGTTCAGTCGGAGTTCAACCTAACCGTGCCTTTTCACCCAAAAGACGCCATTCGCCGCTGGTCACGAAGCCCGGAGGACCCCGGGTCCCCTCGGCAGGTATCCGAGCGCCACCTCGTCGCGCTGGTCAGCGCGGTGGTGTTCATCGACACGCTTTTCTATGCGGTCATCGCGCCGCTGCTCCCGACGCTTTCGCACGAACTGCACCTCTCGAAGCTCTCGGCCGGCGTGCTGACCGCGAGC
>DASXEZ010000157.1:0-39086 GCA_036489875.1 Solirubrobacteraceae bacterium
AGGGCGTCTCCCGCGAGGCCGGTATGTGCGTGTGCTCGCCGAAGGAGAGCAGCGGGACCCCCGCTCCCTCGACCATCCGCGCGATCGTCGCCGCGTCCACTGACCAATCCGAGACTGTCGTTGCGATGCCGACTTCCACGACTCAACCTCCCCTTGTTGTGCAGCTGGCGCGCACGCGCCGCGTGCGAGCTGGCATTAGACCAAAACGTGCTAGAGCAAGCGTCCGGCCTGCTCGGTGACGGTGCGAAGGCGCCGCGCGAGCGCAGGCGTGAGCGCGCCGGCCTGCAACTGCCAACGCCAGTTCCCGCGCGCCGTCCCCGGTGTGTTCATGCGCGCTTCGCTGCCCAACCCGAGGAGGTCCTGGGCCTGGACGATCGCGAGGCGTGCGGGCGAGGAGAAGGCGTAGCGAATGAATCCCCACTGGCGCTCGCGCCTGCTGATCCCCGCGGCGCCCAGAGCGGCGCTGACGAGCTCGCGGTGCTCCTCGTCGAGCTTGAGCCACCAGCCCGCGACCGGGTCCTGGTCGTGCGTGGCGGTGTAGACGACGCTGCGCTCGCGATGGTTCTCGAGCAGATGGGGATTGTGCGCGGAGCGCTCGAAAGCCCACTCGAGCACCACCATCCCCGGCAGCGCCAGCCGGTCGCGCAGGGCGGTCACGGCGGGAGTGATGACGCCGAGGTCCTCCGCGATCAGCGCCAACTCGCCGAGCTCGCGCTCGGCAGCTCGGAAGGGCGCCGCACCGGGCCCACGTAGCCAGCGTCCGCGCGTGGCGTCGGTGGCATCACTCGGAACCGCCCAGTACGCCACGAAGGCGCGGAAGTGATCGATCCGCGCGAGGTCGAAGAGCTCGAACGTGCGACGCAGGCGCTCCGTCCACCAGCGGTAATGGCGGCGCCCGAGCGCGGGCCAGTCGTAGAGGGGGTTACCCCACAGTTGTCCGGTGCTGCTGTAGGAGTCCGGTGGCACGCCGGCCACCGCGCCTCCCTTGAACAGCTCGGGGTGGGCCAGTTGGTCGACGCTCCGCAGGGCGACGTAGATCGGCAGATCGCCGATCAGGCGGACCCCGCGCTCGGCTGCGTAGGCGCGAAGTTGTGACCACTCGCGAGAGAAGCGGATCTGGTCGTGCAGCGCGCGCCGGCCGCCGGCGAGGCGCTCCCAGTCCTCGATCCAGAAGGAGTGACTCGCGCGGAACGTTTCCTCCTCGGCGCGGGAGACGGCCGCTTGAGGGGCCGCCAGCAGATGGCTCGACGCCGCGAACGCCGAGCGCGAGCGGTAGGGCGAGCGGTGGCGGTCGGGCGGCCCGAGCGGCAGCACCTGCCACCACGACTGTCCCGCCAACGCAAGCCAGTCGACGAAGGCGTACGCCGGAGCCCCCAGGCGGCCGCCGGGCAGCGAGGTCACGTGCAGCTGCACGCCGCTTGAGCGGGGGATCTCGAACATCGTGACGGCGGCAGCCGGTGCTCGCCGCCTGTGACACTACCTTCGACTCCGCGGGCTGGAGCTCCTCCGGCCGCCCGCTTGCATGAGGGCGTTGCAATCCTGCCGAAAAGGGAAAGAAGACCAAACCGCGTGCCCCTGCCCAACACCGCCACCCCGCCCGCCAGGATCCTGATCGAGGATCCGCGGCCGCTGATCGACTGCGGCCGCTACCCCGCAAAGGCCTGTGTCGGGGACCGCGTCAGCGTCAGCGCCCTGGTCTTTCGCGATGGAGCGGCGGCGCTGGCGGGAGTCGTGCGCTACCGCGGTCCACAGGACTCCGACTGGAGCGAGGCACCGCTACGTCGTGTCAGCCCCGAGCGCGGCCAGGACCGCTGGGAGGGCTCCTTCGTCGTGGACGAGCAGGGCTCATGGCGGTGGGAGATCGAGGCCTGGACGGACGCCGAGACCACCTGGCGCGAGGAGCTCGAGCGCAAGATCGCGGCCGGGCAGGACGACCTTTCGAGTGAGTTGGCCGAGGGCGCGCTGCTCCTGCGTCACGCTGCCGCGCGGGCGAGCGGAGAGGACCAGCGGCGTCTCGCGACCGCCGCGGCCGTGCTGGAGGAGCCTGGACCGAATGTCGGCGAGCGTACGGCCTGCGCGCTGGACCGCGAACTCGCGGCGATCTGTACGCGCAACCCCGATCGCAGCGCCGCGGCCCGCATGACCCCCGGCGCGGAGGTCGAGGTGGAACGCCTGCGCGCGCGCTTCGGCTCGTGGTATGAGCTCTTTCCGCGCTCGTTCGGCGGCTTCGCCGGCGTCGCGGCGCAGCTGCCCCGGCTGGCCGAGCTGGGCTTCGACGTCGTCTACCTGCCGCCGATCCACCCGATCGGGCGCACCCGACGCAAGGGCGCCAACAACGCACTGATCGCGGGTCCGTCGGACCCTGGCAGCCCGTGGGCGATCGGGGCGGAGGAAGGGGGCCACACGGCCGTGCACCCGGACCTTGGGACGCTCGCCGACTTCGATGCACTGATCGCTGCCTCCCGCGAGGCCGGCATCGAAATCGCGCTGGACTTCGCGATCCAGTGTTCGGCCGACCACCCGTGGTTGAGCGAGCACCCCGAGTGGTTCCACCACCGCCCGGACGGGACGCTCAAGTACGCGGAGAACCCGCCCAAGCGCTACGAGGACATCTACAACGTCAACTTCGACTCCGAGAACTGGCGCGAGCTCTGGCTCGCCCTGCGAGGCGTGGTCGAGTTCTGGGTCGACCACGGCGTGCGCATCTTCCGCGTCGATAACCCTCACACCAAGCCGTTCGCGTTCTGGCAATGGCTGATCGCGGAGGTTCGCGCGCGCGAACCGGACGTGCTCTTCCTTTCCGAGGCGTTCACGCGACCGGTCGTGATGCGGGCCCTCGCCAAACTCGGCTTCAGCCAGTCCTACACCTACTTCACCTGGAAGAACACGCGGGCGGAGCTTGAGGAGTACGTGCAGGAGTTGGCGCACTCGGGCATGGAGCTGTTCCTGCGCCCCAACTTCTTCGCCAACACGCCCGACATCCTCCACGAGTACCTCCAGCTTGGCGGGCCTGCGGCATTCCGTGCGAGGCTCGTCCTCGCGGCGACGCTGTCGCCGAGCTACGGCATCTACTCCGGTTTCGAGAACTTCGAGAACGTGCCGGTCCACGCCGGCTCCGAGGAGTACCTCGACTCCGAGAAATACGAGCTCAAGCAGCGCTCGCTGGACGGCCCGCTGCTGGCGCTCGTGGCGAGGCTCAACGAGATCCGCCGGGAGCACGCCGCCTTCCAGCGCCTTGACAACATCGTCTTCCTACCGGTCGAGAACGACCAGCTGCTCGCCTACGCCAAGCTCGGCGGTGCGCAGGCGCTGCTCGTGGTCGTCAATCTCGATCCTGCCCGCGTGCAGGAGGGTGTCGTGATCGTCCCCTCGCGCCTGGGCCTGCCGCCGGCTTTCGAGGTCCACGATCTCCTCAGCGGCGAGCGCTTCAGCTGGCGCCTCGGACGCAACTTCGTTCGCCTCGATCCCGGTGAGCGCTCGGCGCACCTGTTGCTCGCCGAGCCTTCTCACTGAGGGGCGATGAATCCTCCCGGCCAGTGGTTTGAGTCCAACCCGCTGTGGTTCAAGACCGCGGTCTTCTACGAGATCCACCTGCGCGGCTTCTTCGACGGCAACGGCGACGGCTCGGGCGACTTCCGTGGCCTGATCGAGAAGCTCGACTACCTCGAATGGCTCGGGATCGACTGCGTCTGGCTGCTGCCGATGTATGCCTCCCCGCTCGGCGACGGCGGTTACGACATCGCCGATTACAAGGCGATCCATCCGGATTACGGGACGGTCGAAGAGGCGGCCGCCTTCTTCGAGGCCGCCCATCAGCGCGGCATCCGCGTGATCGCCGACATCGTCATGAACCACACCTCGAGCGCGCACCCCTGGTTCCAGGAATCGCGCTCCTCGCCGGACTCGCCCAAACGCAACTGGTACGTGTGGTCGGAGGACCCATCGCGCTACAGCGAGGCGCGGATCATCTTCGTCGACAGCGAGAGCTCGAATTGGAGCTGGGACGAGACGGCGGGAGCCTTCTACTGGCATCGCTTCTTCCACCACCAGCCCGATCTCAACTACGACGAGCCGCAGGTCCAGGAGGCGATGCTGGACGTGGTCCGCTACTGGCTCGACCTCGGCCTCGACGGCTGCCGCCTGGACGCGGTCCCCTATCTCTACGAGCGCGAGGGCACCAACTGCGAGAACCTGCCGGAGACCCACGCCTTCCTCAAGCGGGTGCGGGCGATGGTGGATGCCGAGTATCAGGACCGGGTGCTGCTGGCCGAGGCCAACCAGTGGCCCCAGGACGTCGTCGAGTACTTCGGCGACGACGACGAGTGTCAGATGGCCTTCCATTTCCCGGTCATGCCGCGGATGTTCATGTCGCTGCGTCGCGAGGAGGCCGCCCCGATCCTCGAGATCCTGGCGCAGACGCCGCCGATACCGGGCGGCGCCCAGTGGGGCCTGTTCCTGCGCAATCACGACGAGCTGACGCTCGAGATGGTCACCGACGAGGAACGCGACTACATGTACGCCGAGTACGCCCGCGACCCGCGCATGAAGGTCAACGTCGGAATTCGTCGCCGCTTGGCCCCGCTGCTGGACAACAGCCGTGAGGAGTTGCAGCTGCTGACCGCCGTGATGTTCTCGCTCCCGGGCAGCCCTGTTCTCTACTACGGCGACGAGATCGGCATGGGCGACAACATCTACCTCGGCGATCGCGATGGCGTGCGCACACCGATGCAGTGGACGCCCGACCGAAACGGTGGTTTCAGCCGCGCCGACTTCGCCCAGCTCTACGCGCCGCCGCTGATGGATCCGGTCTACGGCTATCAGGCGCTCAACGTCGAGGCCCAGCTGCGCACCCCCACCTCGCTGCTACGCTGGCTGCGCCGCTTCATCGGGTTGCGCAAGGAGCATCCCGTTTTCGGGCTGGGGAGCTATCAGCCACTGCACCCGGCCAACCCGAAGATCTTCGCCCACGTGCGCAGTTACGAAGACGACATCGCGCTGTGCGTTCACAACCTCGGCCGCTCCGCGGAGGCCGTCGAGCTCGACCTCTCGGCCTACGAGGGCCGCTACCCGGTCGAGATGTTCGGGCGATCGCGCTTCCCGCGCATCGGGGCGCTGCCCTACCTGCTGACCCTGGCGCCGCGCGGCTTCTTCTGGTTCCTGCTGAGCGACGCAGGGGAGGAGGTCGACGGCGATGTCTCAGCCTGACCTCGCCTCAGCGATAGCCGCCGGCGACCTCGGCGCCGTCCCGACGGATGCGCTCGCCGAGTGGGCGACCGCCCAGCGCTGGTTCGGATCGAAGTTGCAGGAGGTGCGCGAGTTCAACGTGCTCGACCTGATCGTGCTCTCCACCGAGGATCCACTGGTCGCGATCGTGATCGCCGAAGCCCGTTTCGGGGCCGGGACGCACGACCTCTACCAGCTTCCCATCGCCGTGCGCGACAGCGCCTCGGGCTGGGATCGGGGCGTGATCTGCGCGCGCGACGGCCACGTCCTCTACGACGCCCTCCTCGATGAGGCCGCCGACAGGGTGCTGGCCGGTTACATTGCGGCCTCGCGCGCGATCGATCGCCCCGGTGGCTGCATGCGCTTCCACTGGGAGGCTGCGGAGAGCCCCGGGGGCGAAGCTCGAGAGGCCCGCGTCATGGACGCCGAGCAGTCCAACACCTCCGTGGTCATCGACGGGCGGCTGGTGCTCAAGGTCTTCCGGCGCATTCAGCCGGGGATCAATCCCGAGCTCGAGATGCTGCGCTTCCTGGGCGCGCACGACTTCGCCGAGATCGCCCCCATGCTCGGCTGGTACGGCTACTCGGGCGAGCTCATGGACGCGACGCTCGGGGTGATGCAACCCTTCATCCGCGGCGCCCGCGATGGCTGGGAGCTCGCGCTCGAGGCCCTCCTCAGTGGTGACGTCAACTTCCTCGGGCGCCTGGAGCGCCTCGGTGCCGTGACGGGGCGCATGCACGCGGTGCTCGCCTCCGATTCCAGCGATCCTGACTTCGCGCCCGAGGAGCCCACCGACGAGATGCTCTCGCTGCTCAGTGCGACCCTCGATGAGCAGATCGAGCGTGTCTTCCAGGACCTCCCGACCGACGTTCCGGCGATCGCCCCGATCGCGGGCCGAGGGGAGGAGGTGCGTGACCATCTCCAGTCGCTTTCGCACGTCGGTGTCGGCGGCCGTCTGATTCGCATCCACGGCGATTACCACCTCGGCCAGGCCGTCCGCGGCGACAGCGGCGAGTGGGTCGTGCTCGACTTCGAGGGCGAGCCGGGCCGCTCGCTGATCGAGCGCCGCCGCAAGCGCTCGCCGCTGCGCGATGTGGCGGGGATGCTGCGCTCGTTCTCCTACGCCGCCTCAGCGGTCGACCTCCTGCACGGGCGCACTGCCCCCGAGCTGTGGGAGGAGGAGGCGCGTGAGCTCTTCCTCGCGGGTTACATGGCCGAGGTCGATCAAGCGCTGCTACCGGCCGGAGCCATTGCGACCGGCAAGCTGCTCGCGATCTTCGAGCTCGAGCGGGCCATCTACGAGCTGCGCTACGAGCTCGGCAACCGCCCGGATTGGGTCGGGATCCCGGTGGCGTGCATCACGCGGCTGCTCGAGGCGATGCCGGCTTGAGGAGCGTCAAAGAGTGGCGATCGTGGCGTTGAGTGAAGAGCACATTCGTCGGGTGGTCGAGGGCGACCTCGCCGACCCCCACGGCGTGCTCGGGGCGCACCCGGCTCGCACGGGCGTTCGCGTGCGCGCGTTCCGTCCGGACGCGAGCGCGGTCTACGTGCATCAGCTCGAAGCCGGACACGAGCCGACCCGGTTGCGCCAGCGCGACCGGCGCGGCCTCTTCGAGGGCGTCGTCAAGGCAGCCGAGCTTCCCCTTCGCTACGAGCTCGAGGTCCACTACCCCGAGGGGACGCAGCTTCGTCTGCGCGACCCGTACAGCTTTCCGCCGACCCTCGGCGAGCTCGACCTCCACCTGATCGGCGAGGGCCGCCACGAGATGCTCTACGAGCGACTGGGCGCTCACGTACGCGAGATCGACGGGGTCTCGGGGACGGCCTTCGCGGTCTGGGCTCCCGCGGCCCGCGCCGTCAGCGTAGTCGGCGACTTCAACTCCTGGGATGGCCGTCTGCACCAGATGCGTTCGCTTGGTTCCAGCGGCGTCTGGGAGTTGTTCGTGCCCGAGGTCGGCCCCGGAGCGCACTACAAATACGAGATCCGCACGCAGTCCGGGGAGCAGCGGATGAAGGCCGATCCACTCGCCTTTGAGGCGGAGCCGCCGCCCGGGACCAACTCGATCGTCAACCGCTCGAGCTACGCCTGGAACGATGCAGAGTGGATGCGCGAGCGTCGCGATCGCGACCCGCTGGCGGGACCCGTCGCGATCTACGAGGTTCATCTGGGCTCCTGGCGGCGCAATCCGCTCGAGCCCGAACGCCCCCTCGGATATCGCGAGCTGGCTGACGAGCTCGCCGCCTACGTCACCGATTTGGGCTTCACCCACGTCGAGTTGATGCCGGTGATGGCCCACCCCTTCAGCGGCTCGTGGGGATACCAGGTCACCTCCTACTACGCGCCGATGCCCGGCTTCGGCTCTCCCGACGACTTTCGCGCCTTCATCGACCGCATGCACGCCCACGGCATCGGCGTGCTGCTCGACTGGGTGCCGGCACACTTCCCGCGCGACGACTGGGCGCTTGCGCGTTTCGACGGCAGCGCCCTCTACGAGCACTCCGACCCGCGCCGGGGTGCGCATCCGGATTGGGGCACGCTCGTCTTCAACATGGGTCGCACCGAGGTTCGCAACTTCCTGATCGCCAACGCGCTGTTCTGGTTGCGCGAGTACCACGCCGACGGCATCCGCGTCGATGCCGTCGCCTCGATGCTCTACCGCGACTACTCACGCAAGGCGGGGGAGTGGATACCGAACGAGTTCGGTGGGCGCGAGGACCTCGAGGCGGTCGCCTTCCTCAAGCAGTGCAACGAGCTGCTCTACGGCCGCGAGCCGGGAATCATGACCGTAGCCGAGGAGTCGACCGCGTGGCCGGGGGTCTCGCGTCCGACCTACCTCGGCGGGCTCGGCTTCGGCGCCAAATGGAACATGGGCTGGATGCACGACACGCTGGCCTATTTCGAGCACGACCCGATCCACCGCCGCCACCACCACCACGAGCTGACCTTCAGCCTGCTCTACGCCTTCAGCGAGAACTTCATCCTGCCGCTCAGCCACGACGAGGTCGTCCACGGCAAGGGCTCGCTGATCCGGAAGATGCCCGGTGATCGCTGGCAGAAGCTGGCGAACCTGCGCACGCTGTACGCGTTCATGTGGTCGCACCCCGGCAAGAAGCTCCTGTTCATGGGCCAGGAGTTCGCGCAGGAGGCGGAGTGGAGCCACGACCGCTCACTCGACTGGCACCTGCTCGAGCGCGCCGACAACGCCGCGATCCAGGCCTTCGTCCGCGACCTCAACCGTGTCTACCGCGAGGAGCCGGCGCTGTGGGCGGAGGACTTCACGCCGGAGGGTTTCCGCTGGCTTGAGCCCAACGATGCGGCGGCGAACGTGATCGCCTACGTCCGTGCCACGCCCGACGGCGAGCGGGTTCTGGCCTGCGTGCTCAACGCCGCCCCGGTCGTGCGCGAGGGATACCGCGTGGGCCTCCCCCGCGGCGGGCGCTGGCGCGAGCTGCTCAACAGCGACTCGCGTCTCTACGGCGGCGGTGACGTCGGCAACGCCGGCGTCGTCGAGGCCGAGGAGGTGCCCTGGAACGAGCAGAGCCATTCAGCCGTGCTGACGCTGCCGCCCCTGGGGGTGCTGTGGCTGGTCCCCGAGGCTCAGGAGCCGCTCACGAACATCGCGTCGGTCGGCTCGTCTCGGGCATGACACTGCCCTGGCGCGAGCCACTCGGCGCGCGCCCGCGTGCCGACGGCGCCACCGTCTTCCGGGTCTGGGCGCCGCGCGCCGGCTCGCTCGCCGTCCGCAGCGCCCGGGGTGAGATCGCGCTTGAGGACATCGGGCTCGGCGTCTATGAGGGCGTCGCCGACATCGGCGCGCAGGCCGACTACGAGTTCGTCATCGAGAGCCCGTCGGGCGGCGAGAGGCTGGTCTTGCCGGATCCCTGCTCGCGCCACCAGCCTGATGGCCTGCGCGGTCCCTCGCGCGTCGTTGACCCGGCCACCTTCGAGTGGAGCGACGGCGGCTTTCGCCCACCGGCCCTCCGCGAGCTCGTGATCTATGAGCTCCACGTCGGCACCTTCACCGCGGCTGGCTCCTTCGCAGCGGCGGCCGAGAGGATCCCGGCGCTGGCGGAGCTTGGAGTGACGGCCGTCGAGCTGATGCCGGTCGCCGACTTCCCCGGGATGCGCGGCTGGGGCTACGACGGCGTCTACCTCTCGGCGGCGCACCGCGCCTACGGCGGTCCCAGCGGTCTCGCCGAATTCGTCGATGCGGCGCACCGTGCGGGCGTGGCCGTGTTGCTCGACGTCGTCTACAACCACATCGGCGCGAGCGGGGTCTCGGCGCTGGAGGCCTTCGGCCCCTACCTCACCGACCGCTACAGCACTTTCTGGGGCAAGGCGATCAACTACGACGACGCCGGCTGCGACGCCGTGCGCGAATGGGTCCTCCAGAGCGCGCTCGGCTGGATTCGCGACTTCCACCTGGACGGACTGCGGCTCGATGCCGTGCATGCGATTTATGACTCGAGCCCCACCCACATCGTTGCCGAGATAGCCGAGCGCGTGCACGCCGAGAACCCCGCCGCGCTCGTGATCGCCGAGAGTGGGCTCAACGACCCTCGCGTGATCCGCCCGCCGGGCATCGGCGGTTGGGGCGCGGACGCGCAATGGGCCGATGACTTCCACCACTCGCTGCGGGCGCTGCTGGCGGGCGACCGGGAGGGCTACTACGCCGACTTCGGCAGCGTCGGCGACCTCGCCAAGGCATTCCGGCGACCGTTCGTCTACAACGGGCGCTACTCGCGTTTTCGCCAGCGCTGCTTCGGCGCGCCGGCGGACGATCGCCCGCCCGAGCAGTTCGTCGTCTTCGACCAAAACCACGACCAGGTCGGCAATCGCGCCCTCGGTGATCGCCTGCCGCGTTCCGTGGCGCCGCTGGCCGCCCTCTGCACGCTGCTCTCCCCATTCGTGCCGCTGCTCTTCATGGGGGAGGAATACGGCGAGCAGGCGCCGTTTCAGTTCTTCACCGACCACATCGATCCTGACATCGCGCAGGCCACTCGCGAGGGACGACGCCGCGAGTTCGAGAGCTTCGCCGCGTTCGGGCAGGAGGTCCCCGATCCCCAGGATCCCGAGACCTTCGAGCGCTCGCGCCTGACACGGCGCGAGGATCCACAGTTCGCCCTGCTCTATCGCGAGCTCCTCCTCGCGCGCCAGAGTCTGAGCGGCGAGGCCGAAGTCTCCTTCGATGAGCAGCAGCGCTGGCTGCGCGTGAAGCGCAGCGGGGGCGAGATACTGTGCAACTTCTCCGCCGAGCGGCTCGAGTTGCCGATCGCGGACGGCCGCCGCCTGCTCTTGAGCACCAACTCCGAAAACCATCCGCGCGCCGACGCCGAGGCGATCGTGCTAGAGCCCTGCTCGGGAGTGCTCCTCGCGTGAGCGCCGCGTGGACGGGGCTGCCGTTTCCACTCGGAGCGACCTGGGACGGCAAGGGCACCAACTTCTCGCTCTACTCCGAGCACGCGCAGCTCGTCGAGCTGTGCCTGTTCGATGAGGACGACACCGAGACCCGTATCCCGGTCGAGAACCAGACCGCGCACAACTGGCACGTGTACGTGCCCGGCATCGGTCCGCGGCAGCGCTACGGCTACCGCGTCCACGGTCCCTACGCACCCGAGAGCGGCCACCGCTTCAACCCGGCGAAGCTGCTGCTTGACCCCTACGCGAAGGCGGTCGTGGGCAGCGTTCGCTGGGACGCCGCCAACGTGCTTCCCTACGTGCCCTCTGACGACCCCGACGCCGACCTCGAGTCCGACGACGAGGACTCCGCGCCGGCGATGCCGCGCTGCGTCGTCGTGGATGAGTCCTTCGACTGGGAGGACGACACCCAGCCGCGGCGACGCTGGGACGAGACCGTCATCTACGAGACCCACGTCAAGGGCTTCACGCAGTGCATGCAGGACGTGCGCGAAGACCTGCGCGGAACCTATGCGGGGCTGGCATCGGAGCCGGCCATCGCCTACCTGCGCGGGCTTGGCGCGACGGCGGTCGAGTTGCTTCCGGTGCACCACATCATCAGCGAGGGCTTCCTCGCCGACCGCGGTCTCTCCAACTACTGGGGCTACAGCTCGATCGGATATCTGGCGCCCCACGCCACCTACGCCGCCACCGGCGCCGACGGTGAGCAGGTGAGCGAGTTCAAGGGGATGGTCAAGGCCCTGCACCGAGCCGGCATCGAGGTGATCCTCGACGTTGTCTACAACCACACCGCTGAGGGCAATCACCTCGGCCCGATGCTGTCCTTCCGAGGCGTCGACAACATCTCCTACTACCGCCTGGTGCCCGACGACCTGCGCCACTACATGGACTTCACCGGCACCGGCAACTCGCTCAACCCGATGCAGCCCAGCGTGCTGCGTCTGATCATGGACTCGCTGCGCTACTGGGTGATCGAATGCCACGTGGACGGTTTCCGCTTCGATCTGGCCGCTGCGCTCGCCCGCGAGTTCTATGACGTCGATCGCCTCTCGGCCTTCTTCGACGTGATCTTCCAGGACCCGGTGATCTCGCAGGTCAAGCTCATCGCGGAGCCGTGGGACGTTGGTCCCGGCGGCTACCAGGTGGGCAACTTCCCGGTGCTCTGGTCGGAGTGGAACGGCATCTACCGCGACACCGTGCGCGACTTCTGGCGCGGTGACGCGAGCGTCGCCGACTTCGCCTCGCGCTTCACCGGCTCGAGCGATCTCTACCAGTCCGACGGACGCAAGCCGTTCGCCTCGATCAACTTCACGACCGCGCACGACGGCTTCACCCTGCGCGACCTCGTCTCCTACAACGAGAAGCACAACGAGGCCAACGGCGAGGACAACCGCGACGGCACCGACGACAACCGTTCCTGGAACTGCGGTGCCGAGGGGCCGACAGACGACCCGGCCATCAACGAGTTGCGCGAGCGCCAGCAGCGCAACCTGATCGCGACCCTGCTGCTCTCGCAGGGCGTGCCGATGCTGCTCGGCGGCGACGAGTTCGGTCGCTCCCAGGATGGCAACAACAACGCCTGGTGCCAGGACAACGGCATCTCCTGGTACGGCTGGGAGCACGACGAGTGGCAGCAACGCCTGCTTGCCTTCACCCGCCGGATGATCGCGCTGCGCCGCGACCATCCCGTCTTCCGCCGCACCCGCTTTCTCGACGGGCAGGGGAGTGAGGGCTCGGGTCTGCCCGACGTCTGGTGGTTTCGCGCCGACGGCCGGCGCATGACGCGCCGCGACTGGGGGGCGGCGGATGTCCACACGCTGGGCGTGTTCCTCAATGGCGATGAGCTTGCGGAGACGACCGCTGACGGGCGCCCGATCGAGGACGACACGTTCCTGCTGCTCTTCAACGCGCATTTCGAGGAGGTCGAGATGCGGCTTCCCAACCAGAGCTACGGTCGTGAATGGGAGCTCGAGGTCTCGACGGCAGCTCCCGAGCTGGCGGCGGGCGCCGAGCGTTTCTCGGCCCGCGCTGCCGTCGCCGTGACGCCGCGCTCGCTGGTCCTCCTCCGCCGCCGCGGTCCGCGCGCCGGCGCCTCGACGTGAGGCTGCGCGCCACCTACCGGCTACAGCTGGGTCCTGACCTCGACTTCGCCGCGGCGAAGGAGCTGGTGCCCTACCTGCGCGAACTCGGCATCAGCCACCTCTACCTGAGCCCGTCGCTGCAGGCTGCCAGCGGATCCACGCACGGCTACGACGTCGTCGATCCGACCCGCATCTCAAGCCAGCTGGGCGGCGAGAAGGGGCTGCGCGAGCTCGCCGATGCCGGCCTCGGGATCGTGCTCGACATCGTTCCCAACCACATGGGCGCCGGCGAGGAGAACCCCTGGTGGGCCGACCCGGCGCTGCGGGCCCGCTTCTTCGACGTCGAGCGCGGCAGTGGCCTCTACCGGCGTTTCTTCGACGTCGACGGGCTCGCGGCCGTCCGCGAGGAGGACGACGAGGTCTTCGAGGTGATGCATGGCAAGGTGCTCGCGCTCGTGAACGAGGGGGTGCTCGACGGGCTGCGGATCGACCATCCCGATGGTCTCGCCGATCCTGCCGGATACCTGCGGCGCCTGCGCGAGCGGGGTGCCGGACTGGTCTGGGTGGAGAAGATCCTCAGCTCCACCCCACCGGGTGAGCGGATGCGCGACTGGCCAGTCGCCGGCACCGTCGGCTACGACTTCCTCAATGACGTGGCGGCGCTGTTCGTCGATCCGGCCGGAGAGGCGGCGCTGACCGAGCTGTGGACCGACATCTCCGGCGACGCGCGCGGCTTCCACGAAATCGGACACGAGGCCAAGCTCGAGCAGGCCAGCGCCACCTTCGCGCGCGAGCTTGCGTGGCTCGAGCGCCTCGCCCCCCGTTTCGGCGAGTCCGAGATCGCCGAGGCCCTCGCTTCGCTGCCGATCTACCGCACCTACGTCGAGCCCGCGAGCGGTGACGTCGATCCCGCTGACGTCGCCGCGGTCGAGGCCTCCTCGGCCTCATCCGGCCTGCGCGACGCATTGCTGCTGCGCGACCGCGGCGGTGTCGAGGACGGGTTCGTCGTGCGCTTCCAACAGACCTCGCCGGCGGTTGCGGCCAAGGGCGAGGAGGACACGGCCTTCTATCGCTACCTACGACTGCTCGCGCTCAACGATGTCGGAGGCGATCCGGCGCGCTTCAGCCTCTCGGTCGAGTCATTTCACGCCCACAACCTCGAGCGCTCGCTGCGCTTCCCGCAGGCGCTGCTGGCGACCCAGACCCACGACACCAAGCGCTCCGGCGACGCGCGGGCCCGGATCGGCGCGATCGCCGCCGTCGCGAGCTCATGGCGGCAGGCGGTCACGCGCTGGCGGGCGATCAGCGCGCCGCTGCGCGAAGACGACGAGGCGGGGCCCGACCCGATCGACGAGTACTTCATCTACCAGACGCTGGTGGGTGTGTGGCCGATCGAGCCCGAGCGGCTCGACGCCTATCTGGTCAAGGCCCTGCGCGAGGCAAAGCGCCACACGCGTTGGGTGGGTCCCAACGAGGTCTACGAGAACGGCGTCCGCCGCTTCGCCGCAGCCGTGCTCGAGCATGAGCCCTTCGTCGCCGACTTCGAGCGCTTCATGGACACGCTGCTGCCGGAGGGCGAGCGCAGTGCGCTCGGTCAGCTGGCGCTGAAGCTGAGCGCTCCCGGGGTCGCCGACATCTACCAGGGGGACGAGCTCTGGAGTCTTTCGCTCGTCGACCCCGACAACCGCCGAGCTGTCGATTGGGAGGCGCGACGGGCTGCGCTCGAGCGAGTGCTCTCGGATGCGGCGCCTGCCCCGCAGGACCGCAAGCTCTTCCTGATCCGTCGAGCGCTCCAGTTACGGGCCCGCCGACCGGAGCCCTTCGCCGGAGGCTATCTCCCGCTCGCGGCGGGCGATGCGGTCTGCGCCTTCCTGCGTGGGGAGGCGGAGGTGCTGGTCGCCGTTGCCCTACGCGGAGCGGCTGGGGGTGAGGAGGTGAGCCTTGAGCTACCGCCGGTGGCCCGCGGGCGCTGGCGCGATGTGCTGGGTGGCGATGAGGCGGAGCTGGGCGGCAGCTGCACGCTGGCGGACTTCAAGGCCGCGATCGGCGGGATCTGGCTGCTCGAGCGCGTTTGAGTCGCCGTGCGCGTGCGGGATCGCGCGGGTAAGCTGGATCCGGGGGACATGTCACTCTCTGCTCGCACATGATCGAATCGTCGACCGGGGGGGCTGACGCAGGAGTGCCGCGTGAGGAAGGTTCGCCGTCGTCGGTGCTGGCGCGCGAGCGGCTTCCGTCGCGCTGGCGTCCGGCTCGCGTCGCTCTCGTCGTGATGGCGGTGGGGCTGGTCGTGACGGCCGGGCTGGCGATCGCAGCTCGGGCACTCTATGACCACAACGAGGACCGGCTCTTGCGGCTGCGCGTGCGCGAGCTCGGCCTCGTCCTCTCGGGGGCGCTGCCGTCCTCGCAGACGCCGCTCGCCTCAGCCGTAGCGCTCGCCGATGCAACCGACGGCAACCCCGAGAAGTTCCGGGCCTTCATCGCCGTCTCCGCCCGCGAGGGACGTAAGTTCGCCTCGGTGTCGCTGTGGCCGCTGGGCCAGGCCAACCCGAAGCCGACCGTCGTCGTCGGCTCAGCGCCGCAGCTGGCCACAAGGCCCGCGCAGGCGCGCGCGGTGATCGGCAAGGCCGCGCACTCGAGCCAGCTCATCGTGACCGGATTCCTGAACAGCGCGGACCCGAGCATCGGCTACGCCTTCGCCACCCCTGGGGTCAGCCACGGCTTCGCGGTGTACGCGGAGAACCCGCTGCCCGAGGGGAGACGCTCGAGTCTCGAGAGCAACACCGGCTTCTCCGACCTCAACTACGCGCTTTACCTCGGCCACACTCAGCAGCCCAGCCAGCTGCTCGTGTACGACACCAGTCACTTTCCGATCACAGGACGCCGGGCGAGCGAGTCGGTGCCGTTCGGAGACAGCGCTTTCACACTGGTCGTCACTCCCAATGCGTCGCTGGGAGGCAGCTTCTTCGAGGATCTTCCCTGGTTGATCGGGGCGCTGGGGATCGTGCTTGCGCTGACCGCAGCTCTGATGACCGACCGCCTCGCCCACCGCCGGCGCCAGGCCGAGCAGCTCGCCGGCGTGCTGGACGGGATCGCCGAGGCGAACCGCAAGATGTACGCCGAACAGCGCGGCATCGCGCAGTCGCTCCAGCACGCGCTGCTTCCGGAGCAGCTTCCCGCGCTGAACGGGCTGAGCACGAGCGCGCGCTACGTTCCGGCCACCTCGGGCATCGACGTGGGGGGCGACTGGTACGACCTCGTCGAGGTCGACGAGCGCACGGTCCTCCTGGTCGTGGGTGACGTCTCGGGTCACGGCCTGCGCGCCGCCACGACGATGGCGTCCCTGCGCTACGCGGCGCTCGCCTACGCCACCAGCGATCCCACGCCGGCGACGATTCTGGCGCGGCTCTCGAACTTCGCCAACCGCCAACACCACGAATATTTCGCGACGGTGCTCTGCGCCAGCATCGACGTGCCCGATCGGCGCGTCACGCTCTCAAGCGCCGGACATCTCGCACCGCTGCTGATCGATGACGAGGGCGAGGGCGAGTTCGTGACGCTCGAGGCCGGCGTGCCGATCGGAGTCAATCGCGACGCGCCGTATGGGTCCGTGACCGTCGTGGCCTCGGCGCGCTCAACGCTGATCGCGTTCACCGACGGGCTGGTCGAGCGGCGGGACGAGACGCTCGACACCGGCCTCGCCCGCCTTCAGGCAGCGGCCACCGCGGAGGCGCTGGCGCTCGATGATCTGGTCGCCAAGCTGGCCGCTGACGTCGCCTCAGATTCCCACTCCGACGACACCGCGATCCTCGCGATCCGTTGGGAGCGCTGATCGGCGCCTGTGCTGAGAGCGGGCGGGGCCGGCCTGCACACCGACCCCGCCGCGTGGCACTCAACTGGCGTCCGGCAAGAGGAAGCCTGCCCGGGCGCCAGCCCCAAGGGCCTTCCCCCCGCTGGTGGTTCCCAAACGCCGCAGCGCCGCTGCGCCCCGTATGGGGCGTGCGTGCGGGAACGGGCGTTCGGGTATAGACCGGCTGATGCGGCCAGGCGATTGCGCAGCACCTAGATGAGTCGGGTACGCGATCTGCTCGCGCGCTTCGACGCCTACCAGCAGCGCCGTGCGGTCCTCGCCGTGCCGCTGGCGGTGCTCCGGAAGTTCTCCGACGATGGCGCCGGCAACCGGGCGGCGCTGGTCGCCTACTACGGCTTCTTCTCTCTGTTCCCGCTGCTGCTGCTCTTCACCACGATCCTCGGCTTCGTCTTGGCCGGGAGTCCGAGTGCTCAGTCGGCGGTCGAGAGCTCCGTGCTCAAGCAGATCCCGATCATCGGCGCGTCCCTGAAGTCCGGTTCCCTGTCGGGAAGCGGCCTCGGTCTCGCCGTGGGCCTCGTCGGCGCGCTGCTGTCGGGGATGGGAGTCACGATGGCTCTCCAGAACGCCTTCAACACGGTCTATGCGGTTCCGCAGAGGGACCGGCCGAACTACCTCGGCGCCCGCTGGCGCAGCCTCAAGCTGCTGTTCATCCTCGGTGTCCTGCAGCTGGTCTCCACCGCGGTCGCGGGCCTCGTGGCTGGAGGGCTCGGCGGCGCTCTGTTGACGGTCGCCGGGATCGTCGTGTCGTTGCTGCTCGACTTCGTCACCTTCTACGCGGTCTTCCGCCTGATGATCGACGCGGACGTCACGACGCGGGAGCTGTGGCCCGGGATCGCGATCGCCGCCGTCGCCTGGGAGCTCTTGCAGGCTCTTGGCGGCATCTACATCGGGCATGTGGTGAAGGGGGACAAGCAGACCTACGGCACCTTCGCGGTGGTGATCGGCCTGTTGGTGTGGATCTACCTCGGCGCCCGTGTCGTCGTCTACGCGGCGGAGATCAACGTCGTCCTCGCGCGGCGACTATGGCCCCGCAGCCTCCTCGGCGGAACCAAGGAACCGGCGGACCGTAAGGCCCTCGAGGGGCTGGCGAAGATCGAGGAGCGCGCGCCGGGCGAGACCGTCGAGGTCACCTTCGACGACGACGGTCCCGATTGACTGCCAGTCCCGCGGGGTAGCGCGAGCGCAGGACGTTCACCATCGAGGAGGCAGAGCGCGATGCCATCCAGACGCAGCGGCAAGAAGGCGAAGACGGAGGAGCATGAGGGGCACGCGACCGGTGGCGCCGCGGGCACCGTTGCCAGTCGGGCATTGGCGCTACGTCCGCCGCGCTCCAAACTGGCGCTGGCCGGGGCCGGCCTTGCTGCGGCAGCCGTCGCGGTGTTGGCGACATTGCTGGCACGGCGGCGCCGAGACTGAGAAGGTGCATCGAAGGCCCCGGAGCGGGCCGGGGCTCACTTCAGGCTGCGTCTTCGCCGATCAGCGGCAGCTGATCGAGCAGACCGGTGACTTGGAGCAGACGATCGACGATAGCCGTCGATCGAATTCCGAGCTTGCCGTCCGGGCAGGTTTCGGTCATCTTGATCAGCAGACGCAGGCCGGTCGAGTCGATGAAGGTGATACTGCCGAGGTCGACGACGATCCGCCCGGCGGCACTCGCCAGCGCCGCGTCGAAGGCCGCTTCGAGAACGGGAACGGTGGCGATGTCGAGCTCGCCGCTGGCGATGATCCGCTGCGCGCCATCTGAGCTTTCGCTCGTCACATGAAACGACTCGGAAACGGCCTCCACCTCCAAATCTGATCCGGTTGGGCGCCGCAGGCGCTCCCCTTGGCTCCTCTTACCACCAAAGAGTCTATCCGGGCGTGCCTCGCTCGAGGCGGATCCGCTGGCCGTAGCCGCGGCCGCCCGGGATATCGGGCTGCGACTGATTGGCGCCCGCGACAGCGGGTATGCCAGAGCCATGGCGAAACCCCGCGCGCCGCGAGAGCGGCACAGAGATCTGGCGCCGCGTCCGCGAAGCACCCGGCGGGCGCCGAGCGGACCGGGACCCCACGCGGCACCCCGGGCGCATGCCTAGCTGTGAACGCTTCCTGCTCGCCCCCGACCGGCGCGCGGTGCGCGAAGCGCGCCTCCATGTCAGGGCTTTCGACCAGCTGCCGGACGAAGCTGAGGCGAATGCGGAGCTCGTCGTTTCCGAGTTGGTGGCCAATTCGGTGCTCCACGCGAGAATGGATCCGGAGGACCGCATCGAGGTCACCCTGCGTCGCGAGAGCGAGCGATTGGTCATCGAGGTGGCAGACGGCGGCGCCTTTTCGCGCCGTCCCGGCAGCCGTGGCGGCTGGGGCTTCAAGGTTCTCGACGCGATCTGTGAATGTTGGAGCGCGGAAGGCGGTCGCGTATCGGCATCGATCGCGATCGCGGGCGGCGTCGTGGAGAAGGAAGCGCCACGCCGTACCTTGCGGATCGCACTGCGCCGTCCCCGTCGTTAGATCGATGAACAAGCGCGCGAGCGTCCGTTTCAGCGATCGCTCGCCGGGGGCACCGCGAAGCGCATCCGCAGCTCCAGGCCGCCGTCGGCGGGCTTTACGAGGTCCACTCCGTCTGCCATCTGGGCGATGATCGCGAGGCCGAGACCCAGACCGGGACTGTCGGTGCGCGGCCGCATCCCCAACCCCTTGTCGGTGATGATCACCCACAATTCATCGGCGGCCACCGCGGCCGCGACCTCGATGCGCCCCGGCTCTTCGCTGTCGCGGTACGCGTGCACGACGACGTTGGTGGCGGCTTCCGAAACGGCCAAGGCGACGGCGTCGGCGGTCTCCCGCGGAAGCCTGCATCTCCGGGTGAAGGCTTGAAGCGCCTTGCGGATCGCGGAGACCGAATCGGGCTGGGCGGGGTAGCTGTCCTGGAAACGCATCGCGCTGCCGGCTGCTGACGCTGGCCAGTCGCCGACCGGCGTCAAGTCGGCTCCCCGGGCGTCATCGCCCGGCGGCGCCCCTTCCGGGCGCTGTGGCGAGCGCGGGGACCCGTTCATCGACGTGCATGCTACGCGGCGCGCATGACCCGTCGGCCCGGTGCCGGCACGGAGCAGGCCGGTTCGCGGATATGTGATCGGCGCTGCGCCCAAGGTAGGTCATCGTGGTGGGCAGGCCGACTAGAGCCAGCCGCGCCCATCCATTACCCGCGTGGGCTCGAGCTCAAACACTTCCTTTACACCGGCGATCGCGAAACGCGGGGCGCGAAGGCTAGAGCTCGGCCAGCGCGGCGTTGAAGCTCTCGCTGGGGCGCATCGCGGCTTCGAGCAGATCGGGATCCGGGCGGTAGTAGCCGCCGATCTCCACCGCCGTCCCCTGGACGTCGTTGAGTTCCGCGACGATCGCCGACTCGAGCTCGCCCAGCCGCTGCGCGAACGCCGCGAAGCGCTCTGCGATTGAGGTGTCCTCGCTCTGGCCGGCGAGCTCCTGCGCCCAGTAGAGCGTCAGGTAGAAATGGCTGCCGCGCGTGTCGAGCTGTCCCGTCCGCCGCGAGGGGGAGCGGTTCTCCTCGAGAACCCTTCCGATCGCGCGGTCGAGCGTGGCGGCGAGCACCGCTGCGCTTGGGTTGTCGCTGACCTCGGCGAGCTGTTCGAGTGACGGGCCCAGGGCGAGAAACTCGCCGAGTGAGTCCCAGCGCAGGTGGTTCTCGCTCAGGAATTGGCGCACGTGGCGTGGCGCCGAGCCCCCGGCGCCGGTCTCGAGCAGTGCCCCGCCGCTCAGCAGACGCACGATCGAGAGCATCTTCGCGCTGGTCCCGAGCTCGAGGATCGGGAACAGGTCGGTGAGGTAGTCGCGCAGGACGTTGCCGGTGACGGAGATCGTGTCCTCGCCGGCGCGTGCCCGCGCGAGGGTGAAGCGCGTCGCGCTCGTGATGTCCATGACCTCGATCTGCAGGCCGTTGGTGTCGAGCTCCGCCAGCACCGGGCGCACCTTTTGCAGCAGCTGAGCGTCGTGGGGGCGCTCCTCGTCAAGCCAGAAGACTGCCGGGGAGCCACTGGCGCCGGCGCGCGCCACGGCGAGGCCGACCCAGTCGCGAACGGCGGCGTCGGTGGTCCGGCACAGGCGCCAGATGTCCCCCGCCTGCACCTCGTGCTCGAGCAGCGTGGTGCCCGTGTAGTCGCGCACGCGCACGGTGCCCGCAGCTACGATCTCGAAGGTCGTCTCGTGGGATCCGTATTCCTCGGCGGCCTGCGCCATCAGGCCGACGTTCGGCGTCGAACCCATCGTCGCGGGGTCGAAGGCGCCGTGCTCGCGACAGTGCTTCACGGTCTCGGCGTAGAGCGGCGCGTAGGAGTGATCGGGGATCACGAAGTTGACGTCCTGGAGCTCGCCGGCGGCGTTCCACATCTGACCCGAGGTCCGAATCGCCGCGGGCATCGATGCGTCGATGATCACGTCGCTGGGGACGTGGAGGTTGGTGATGCCGCGGTCGGAGTCGACCATCGCGATCGCGGGCCCCTCGGCGTAGGCGGCATCGATCGCGGCTTGCACCGCCTCCCGGCGCTCCGGCGGGAGCGCCTCGATCGCGCTCAGCAGTGCTGCGAGGCCGTCGTTGGGGTTGACGCCGAGGGCGGAGAGCTCTTCGCCGTGGCGCTCGAAGAGCTCGGAGAAGTAGGCGCGCACCGCGTGGCCGAAGATGATCGGGTCCGAGACCTTCATCATCGTCGCCTTGAGGTGTACCGAGAACAGCACGCCGTCCGCCTTGGCCTGCTGCACCTGCGTAGCGAGGAACTCCTTCAGGGCTGCGACGCGCATCACGGCGGCGTCGAGCACATCTCCGGCACCGATCCTGATCGATCCACGCAGCACCGTCACGCCGTCGGCGCCGACGTGCTCGATCACCAGCCGGCCCGCGTCTTCGACCGTCACCGAGCGCTCGGTGGAGCGGAAGTCCCCCTCGTTCATCGTCGCGACGTGTGAGCGCGAGCTGCTCGACCAGGCGCCCATCGAATGTGGGTGCTCGCGCGCGTAGCGCTTGACCGACGCGGGAGCGCGCCGGTCCGAGTTGCCCTCGCGCAGGACAGGGTTGACGGCGCTGCCCATGACGGCGTCGTAACGTGCGCGGATGTCGCGCTCGGTGTTGTCGGCAGGCTCATCCGGGTAATCGGGAAGCGCCAGCCCGTCGGCCTGGAGCTCGGCGATCGCCGCCTTCATCTGCGGGACCGAGGCACTGATGTTGGGGAGCTTGATGATGTTGGCCTCGGGGCTGTGCGTGAGTTCGCCGAGCTCCGAGAGGGCGTCGCCCACGCGCTGGTCCGGATCGAGGTAGTCGCCGAACCGGGCCACGATCCGACCCGCGAGCGAGATGTCACGCAGGGCGATCTCGACGCCGGCGGCCGCGCCGAAGGCGCGCAGGATCGGCAGCAGTGACGCGGTTGCCAGCGCGGGCGCCTCGTCGGTGAGGGTGTAGATGATCTCCATAGGCGCCGGACGATACTGGCCCGGCTCCGGCCGGCCTCTCTACTGGCGAGCTCACGGGAGGGATCCGGGCTGCGACTGGCGCCGAGCCCTCAACGCCGCTGCCGCAGCGAAACCGCCCCGGGCGGCGCCGCTCCTACGTCGGTACGCCCTGCCCCGCCAGCGGTGCCGGCGGCGGGGCCGGCGTCGCCTGCTCGTCGGCGGCCGCCAGGCGGGCGGAGTAGATCGACGGCGACCCCAGTCGGCGCGCGACGACGGTCGCGAGGGCCACCGCGAGCAGGAGGGGGACCGTCAGGGTCCCCGGGCTGTGCGTCA
Source organism: Solirubrobacteraceae bacterium (assembly GCA_036489875.1). GTDB lineage: Bacteria > Actinomycetota > Thermoleophilia > Solirubrobacterales > Solirubrobacteraceae > Palsa-513. The sequence continues at coordinate 22,358 of DASXEZ010000157.1, forward strand.
GCTCGAGCATCAGCACGGTCGCGCAGAGCGGGCCCTGCATCGCCGCCGCGAGCACCGCCCCGCCGCCGATCAGGGCATAGCCCCCGACCGGTGAACCTGGCCACAACTCGCTCCAGGCGTGCCCGAGCACGGCGCCCAGCAGGACGCCGAAGGCAAGCGTCGGCGTGAACAGACCGCCCGGGGAGCCACTGCCCAGACAGGCCGCGGTCACCAGCGGCTTGAGCACCATCAGCACCGCAAGCAGGCCCACCGAGAGCTTGCCGACGAACACGAGCTGCGTCAGCTCCCTGCCGTTGCCGAGCAACTGCGGATATTTGATGGCGAGCGCTCCCAGGGCCGCGAAGATGAGGATCGGGGCTGCCACGCGCGCCGCGTGGCGATCCGGGCGGGCGTGGTTGGCTGCGGCCACCAGGCGCACCCAGGCCACGGCTGCGATGCCGGCGAGAGGCCCGATCAGGAGCGCCCAGACGATCTGGGCCGCCGAGACGCGGAAGGAGCCGATCGCGTAGGTCCCGTGAGTCGGGATGGCGATCCATCCCACGGCGGTGGCAATCAGGCTCATCAACAAGGCCGGCAGGACCAGCGGCAGCGCGAGCGTCCCCAGCAGCACTTCGAGCGCGAACAGGGCGCCTCCGAGCGGGACGTTGTAGACGGCGGCCATCCCGGCCCCGGCTCCGGCCGCGACCAACAACCGTCGCTGGCGCTGGGAGATGTGTCCGCTGCGATCGCAGAGCTCGCTGGCGAAGGCGGCGCCCGCGAGCTGCGGCGCCCCCTCGCGTCCAAGCGACGCGCCCATGCCCACGGTGACGATCGAAAGCGCCCCGCGCAGGAGGCTCGGGAAGAACTCCAGGCGTGCGCCGTGGAGCCACAGCGCCTCCGAAACCTCGCCGCCACCGGAGCCGTGCACGCGCCGCAGCACGAGCATGCCGCCGCCGGCGATCGCGCCCGCGAGCGCCAGCACGATCACGTGGCGGCTCGCCGAGCCCGCGCTCACCGCGGCGAGGAACTGGCTCGCGGGCCGCCGCCACGCGAGGCGCTCGACGCCGTTGAGCAGAGCCACGAAGCCGGCGCCCGCGAGTCCGGCCGCGACGCCGATGGCCACTGCCATGGTCCAGAAGCGAACGCTGTAGCCAGCGAGAATGCCCTCGCCTGGGATGTTCGGCTGCGGCGATGCGAAGCTGCGCGCCATCCGCAAAACGCCGCTAGGTCTGCGTGTAGATGACCATCGCCAGCCCGAAGAGCAGGCAGTAGACCGCGAACGGGGTCAGCGTCCGCGTGCGGAAGTAGTTGACGAGGAAGCGCACCGTGAAGACCGCGGCAACGGCCGCCACCAGACAGGCGACCAGAGCCTGTCCGCGGACTCCGTCGCCGAGATGCCCGGTGAGGTCCGGGAGCTTGAAGATGCCGGCGGCAAGGATGATCGGCGTCGCCAGCAGGAACGCGAAGCGCGCCGCGTCGCTGTTGTCGAGACCGCGGGCCAGGCCCGCGCCCATCGTGACGCCCTCGCGGCTGATGCCGGCGACGAGGCCGGTCGACTGGGCGACCCCGATCACTACCGCCTCGCGGTATTCGAGCGTGAGCAGGCGACGCCCGCCGTCCGCCTTGGCTCCCTCGCGCTCCGCCAGCGAGCGCACCTCGGCGCGGCGGCGGTAGCGCTCGGCGGCGAGGAGCAGCAGGCCGTTGACCATCAGGCCGATCGCAGCGGCAAGCGGCTTGGCGGTGAGCGTGCGCAGAACGTGCTCGAACACAAGCCCGACAAGACCGGCCGGGATCGTCGCGACGACGATCATCCACGCCAGTCGCTCGCTCGAGGTCTCGATGCGCCGGTTGGCGAGGCTGCGGAAAAAGGCCCGGATGATGACCACCCATTCGCGGCGGAAGTAGAAGAGCAGACCGAGCGCGCTGCCGACGTGCAGCAGCACCACGAAGGCCAGCCACGGCGACTCCGCGCGCGACTGCATCGCCACCACGCCGTGCCAGCCGAACAGGGTTGGGAACAGCACCGTGTGGCCGAGGCTCGAGATCGGGAACAGCTCGGTGACGCCCTGGAGGAGCCCCAGTACGACCGCCTGGAAGTAGCTGATGGCGGAGGCCAGGGGGGGCAGGAGCAACGCCACGCAGGCGCCAGTCTACCCGCGGCCGGCGCCAAAACGAGGCCGACGCGCGTTAGCTTCCGTTAGTAAACGCTCAACGTCCGCGAGCGCCAGCTCGTGCTAGGAGCCGCCGTCGCGGACGGCCGCCGTGGAGCTGCGCACGATGAGCCGAGGCTGGAACACCAGGCGCGGAGCGTCAACATCCTCGGTGCCGGTCCAGCCACCCCCGCCGATCGCGAGGTCGACTCCGGCCGCGACGATCTCGGTGATCGGCATCTTCACGGTGGTCAGGCTGGGGACCGTCGCCGACGCGAGCGGGATGTCGTCGAAGCCGACCACCGACAGCGCTCCGGGCACGTCCACGCCGCGCTCCCAGGCGCCATGGATCACGCCCATCGCCAGCGTGTCGGTGCCGGCGACGATCGCCGTCGGCCGCTGCGGCTGTTCGAGCAGCGCAGCCAGGGCCATGCCACCGCCGTCGGTGGTGTTGGCGACCAGGCGCGCGTAACCCCGCGGCGTCTCGAGCCCGGCCGCCGCGAGATAGCTGCGGTAGGCGGCGTGGCGTTCGTGCATGTCGCCCACCTCCTCGCCGACATAGGCGATCCGGCGGTGCCCGCCGGCGACCAGATGGTCGAGCGCCGCGTCGATGCCGGCGCGGTTGTCCACGCCCACCGTCGGGAACGGTCGACGGTGCTCGAGGCCGTGCCACAGACCGACGACACGTACCTGCGCGCTGCGCAGATCGTCCACCAGCTGGCGCTCGCCGCGAAAGTCGCCGAGCAGCACGATCGCGTCGCAGTGCCGGGCCTCGAGCACCGCCGTGAGCGCGAGCGCCTCGTCGGCCTTCGCGCGGGCGTGGCCCAACACCACCGAGTAGCCGCGCTCCTTGGCCTCGATCGAGAGCGCCTCGATCGCAGCCGCGAAGAAGGGGTCGGTGATATCGCGAACGACCGCACCCAAGAGCATCGTCGGGGCACCGCGCAATGCCCTCGCGAACGGGTGCGGGCGGTAGCCGAGCTCGGTCGCGATCGCCCGTACGCGGGCACGCGTCTCGCGGGAGACGTCGATCCGGGCCGGCGAGTCGTTGAGGATCCGCGACACGGTGCTCTGCGAGACGCCCGCGGCGGCCGCGACGTCGTTCATCGTCACCTGTCGCCGCTTGGGCGGCGCCGGGCTAGGCCCCCGCGAACTCATCTTCGTGGCTCACGCGGGCAGGCCGTCGTCGGGACGCAGGCACGTGGCACGAGGGCATTGTAGATCCGGCGCGCCCGCCCACGCAGCCGCCGCGACCCTGAGCCTCGACTCCCGAGCGTGCGGTCCGGTTTCCGCCTGGATGGGCGGCCGAAGCGACCGGCCACAGGTTCGCATCACGCACGCAAGCGCCGCGACGTATCGTCATGACTTCACCCAAGCGATGAGGGAGGTGGTGCCAGTGAGCTCGTCCCCAACAGCCAACGTGCATGACGGTGCGGCGGTGGAGCGCGCCAACGCCAGCGGGCGCGTTCCGGTCGTCTTCGTCCACGGGCTCTGGTTGCTCCCCAGCAGCTGGGACCGCTGGGTCGGGCTGTTTGAGTCGGCCGGCTACAGCGCCGTCGCCGTCGGTTGGCCGGACGACCCCGACACCGTCGAGCAGGCCAAGGCCCATCCGGAGGTCTTCGCGCACAAGAGCGTCGGGCAGATCGCCGACCACGTCGCGGATGTGATCAGCGGCCTCACGCAGAAGCCCGCGATCGTCGGTCATTCCTTCGGGGGGCTGCTCACGCAGATCCTCGCCGGCCGCGGGCTTTCGCGCGTCTCGGTGGCGCTGGATCCGGCGCCGTTCCGCGGCGTCCTGCCGCTGCCGATCTCGGCCCTGCGCTCGGCCTCGCCGGTGCTCGGCAACCCGGCCAACTACAACCGCGCCGTACCCCTCACCTTCGATCAGTTCCGCTACGCCTTCGCCAACGCGGTCGGCGAGGACGAGGCCCGTCGCCTCTACGAGACATATGCGGTGCCCGGCTCCGCGGTACCGATCTTCGAGGCCGCGACCGCGAACCTGAACCCCTGGACGCAGGTCAAGGTCAAGAGCAAGAATCCCGAGCGCGGGCCACTCCTGATCGTCGTCGGCGAGCGTGACCACACCGTGCCGCCCGCGATCGCCAAGGCCGCCTACAAGCGCCAGCAGCGCAACGTGGGCGTGACCGAGTTCACCGAGATCCCGGGCCGCGGTCACTCGCTGACCATCGACGACGGTTGGCGCGAGGTGGCGGAGACGGCGCTGGAGTTCGTTCGCCGTTTCAGCTGAGGGGCGCCGTTGTGCCGCGGCCCTCGCGTGAGCGTGCTCTAGGGTTGAAGGCATGAGCGAAAGCCCGGTGCGCAACGGCGCGGGCGGCCTTCCGGCGCAGCTGCTCGAGCTGCTCGAGGCCGTAGCGGCGGGAGATCTTGCTCCCGCCGCCGGGCTCGATCGCCTGGCACGGGTGCCCTACGACAACCTCGGGTTCGCGCGCGTCGACATTCACCGCGAGCTGCGCCAGGACGCTCCCGAGGCCGTCCTCGCGGAGGGCAAGACGCCCACCGAGGTGGCCGCCATCGTGAGCTCGCTGCTGGGCGGCGGCGCCGGCAGTGTGCTCGTCACCCGCGCCGACGAGCACGCCCGGCGGGCGGTCCGCGAGGTGGCGCCCGACGCCTGCGAGCACGAGCGCGCGCGGCTCGCATGGGTTGTGCGCTCGCCGCGGAGCAAGCTCGGCCTCGTCGCGATCGTCTCGGGCGGGACCGCGGACGGGCCAGTCGTGCACGAGGCCCGCATCCGCGCCGAGCTTCTGGGCAGCGAGGTCGTCGTCTACGAAGACGTCGGCGTCGCGGGCCTGCACCGGCTCGCGCCCGCGCTCGAGGATCTGCGCCGCGCCGACTGCGTCGTCGTGGTGGCGGGCCAGGACGCGGCGCTGGCCTCGGTCGTCGGCGGGCTCGTCGCCGCGCCGGTGATCGGGGTGCCGACGAGCGTCGGCTACGGCGTCAGCTTCGGCGGCGTCTCCGCACTGCTCGCGATGCTCACCTCCTGTGCCGCGGGAGTCGCGGTCGTCAACATCGACGACGGCTTCGGCGCCGGCACCATCGCGGCGCGCATCGCCCGCCAGGGGCGGGGGAATCAATGACCCGCCTCGCCTATGTCGATGCCGTGGGCGGGGTCGCGGGCGACATGCTGCTCGCGGCGCTGCTGGATGCCGGAGCCGACGCCGGTCACGTCCGCGACGGCCTGCGCGGCCTCGCCGTCGGCGGCATCGAGCTCACGACCACCACCGTCAGTCGCCACTCGATCAGCGCCGCGAGCGTGTCGATCGTCGCGCCGCCCGAGTCCCACCCGCATCGGGGCTGGCCCGAGGTGCGCGAGATCCTCGAACGCTCGGCGCTGCCGGCGCGGGCGCTCGAGCGGGCACAGCGCGTGTTCGCGGCGCTCGCGCGCGCAGAGGCGCAGGTGCACGGGATCGAGCCCGAGGCCGTCACCTTCCACGAGGTCGGAGCAATCGATGCGATCGGCGACGTGTGCGGCATCGCGCTGGCCCTCGAGGATCTCGAGATCGACGAGCTCGCGTGCTCGCCGCTGCCCACGCCGCGCGGGATGATCGATGCCGCGCACGGACGCCTGCCGCTGCCGGCCCCCGCCGTGCTCGAGCTGCTGCGCGGAGCGCCCATGTACGGCGTCGACGTCGACGCCGAGCTGGTGACTCCCACCGGCGCGGCGGTGCTCGCGGCGCTCGCCGTGGAGTTCGGACCGATGCCGCCGCTCGCCCTGGAACGCGTCGGCTACGGCGCCGGCACCCGGGATCTCGCGCAGCTGCCGAACCTCGTGCGCGTACTCGTCGGGGAGCGTGTGGAGACCACGGCCGACGCGCTCCGCGAGGACGCGGTCCTCATCGAGGCCAACCTCGACGACATCTCCCCCCAGCTGCTTCCCGACGCCGCCGAGAGCTGCTTTGCGGCAGGGGCGCTCGACGTCTGGACCGCGCCCGTGCAGATGAAGAAGGGCCGCCCCGGGTTCGTGTTCTCGGCGCTCGCGCGACCGAGTGACGAGCGCGCCGTGGCAGAGGCGATCCTGCGCGAGACGACGACGCTCGGAGTGCGCGTCTCGCCCGTGCGCCGCTGGGAGCTCGCACGCGAGTGGGTCGAGGTCGAGGTCCAAGGCGAGCCGGTCCGCGTCAAGCTCGGTCTGCTCGAGGGAACCGTCGTCAACGTGGCGCCCGAGCACGACGACTGCCTGGCGGCGGCGCGCGCGAGCGGACGGCCGGTCAAGGAGATCTGGGCGGCGGCGCTGGCCGCGGTCGCGCAGCGCGGGGCGGCGCGGTGAGCGCCGATCTCCAACTGGCGCTCGAGGAGCGGATCCGCGAGCTCGACAGCGTCATCGTCGCGTTTTCCGGCGGCGTCGACTCCTCACTCGTGGCGGCGCTCGCCGCACGTGCCCTGGGATCGCGCGCGCTCGCGGTCACAGCCGTGTCACCGGCGCTGGCGAGCGGGGAGCTCGAAGGCGCCCGCAACGTCGCCCGCGCCGTCGGCATCCGCCATGAGCTGATCGAGACCGACGAGCTGGCCAGTGCCGACTATCGCCGCAACGACCGCTTTCGCTGCTTTCACTGTAAGAGCGAGCTCTACGCGTCGCTCGCGGGGCTCGCCCGCCAGCGCGGCTTCGCGGCCCTGCTCTCCGGCGCGAACGCCGATGACGCCGGCGATTGGCGACCCGGCCTGCGGGCCGCCGCCGACCACGGCGTCGTGCACCCGCTGCTCGAGCTCGGCGTCGGCAAGCAGGCGGTGCGTGAGCTCGCCGAGCGGCTCGGGATTCCCAGCGCCCAGAAGCCCGCGAGCCCCTGCCTCGCCTCGCGGATCCCCTACGGCGTGCCGGTGGAGCGCGAGACGCTCGCGCGCATCGACCGCGCCGAGCGCGCCGTGGCGGCGCTCGGCTACCGCGTCTTCCGGGTGCGCCATCACGGTGAGCTCGGCCGCCTGGCCCTCGAGGCTTCCGAGCTGTGTCTCGTCGAGGCCGAGCCCTCACGGCGCGCCGCGCTCGAGCACGCGATTCGCTCAGCCGGTTACGAAGCCGTCGAGATCGACGCCCAGGGCTTCCGCTCCGGCGCGCTCAACGACGCGCTCGCGCTGCGAGCGGGCTGAGCCGGTGACTATGCTCGCCGTGGTGCCATCGTGAACGTCCGCCTCGCCTACGGAACCCGGGGACTAGACGTCGAGTTGCCCGACTCGTGCACGACCGTCGTGGAGCCGACCCATCACGCCGGCGCGCCCGACGAGACAGCGGCGCTGATGGGGGCCCTGCGCAGGCCGGTGGAGGGGCCGCCCCTGCGCGCCCTGGCCCGCCCCGGCCAGAAGGTCGCGATCTCGATGTGCGACGGAACGCGCGCGCAGCCCCGCCAACTGATGATCCCGGCGGTGCTGGCCGAGCTCGAGGGGGTGATCGATCCCTCCGACATCGTCGTGCTGGTGGCGACGGGAACGCACCGCGGCAACACCGAGGAGGAGCTCCGCGCGATGCTCGGCGACGCCGTCTACGAGAGCGTTCACGTGGTCAACCACGATGCCCGCGACACCGACTCGCTCGTGTTCGTCGGCGAGCACGGCAACGGCGTGCCGGTGTGGCTCAACCGCCTCTGGGTCGAGGCGGACCTTCGGATCACGACCGGCTTCGTCGAGCCGCACTTCTTCGCCGGCTTCAGCGGCGGGCCGAAGATGGTCGCGCCCGGCCTCGCCGGTCTCGACACCATCCTCGTGCTGCACAACGCCGAGCGCATCGGCGACCCGCGCGCGACCTGGGCAGTGACCGAGGGCAACCCCGTCCACGACGACATCCGCGCTGCCGCCGCTGCCGCCGCCCCTCACTTCTCACTCGATGTGATCCTCAACCGCGAGCAGCAGATCATCACCGCCTATGGCGGCGAGCTGTGGTCGATGCACCGGGCCGCCTGCCTGGCGGTGCGGGAGTTCGCGATGCAGTCGGTCGCCGAGCCCTTCGACGTGGTCGTGACCAGCAACTCCGGCTTCCCGCTCGACCAGAACCTCTACCAGGCGGTCAAGGGCATGTCGGCCGCCGCCAAGGTCGTCAAGCCGGGCGGCATGATCGTCTGTGCCGCCGAGTGCCGCGACGGCTTCCCCGGCCACGGCAGCTACCGCGAGCTGCTGTCCTCGCGCAACTCGCCCCAGGAGCTCTTGGCGGCGATCGCAGCCTCGCCCAAGGTGGTGCCCGACCAGTGGCAGGTCCAGGTCCAGGCGAACATCCAGGCCAAGGCGAGCGTCGTGATGCACACCGACTACCTCAGCGACGAGGAGCTCGGCGCGGTCAACCTCGCCCAGACCCGCGACATCGCCGCCACCGTCCGCGACGCCCTGGCCGAGCGCGGCTCCGCGGCGACGGTGTGCGTCCTGCCCGAGGGTCCGCAGACGATCCCGATCCTCGCCGGGGAGTGAGCAGCCCGGTCCGGGTCCTCGGCGCGCCCCGGCTCTACATCCAGGGCCCCGGCGTGCTCACGCAGGCGGCCGAACACGTCCACAGGCTCGGGAGCCGACCGGCTCTGATCACCGACGCCGAGGTCGCCGAGCTGCTCGGCCCACGACTGGTTGAGGAGCTCGCTCCGCTCGCCGAGGGGTTCGCGCCGCTCGTGCTCAGCGGTGAGATCACGCGCGCCGCTGTCGAGGAGCTCGCCGCCGCCGCGCGCGGAGCCGACGTCGTGGTCGCGGCGGGCGGCGGCCGCGCGCTCGACGCCGGCAAGGCCGTGGCGATCCGGCTGGCGGTGCCACTGATGCTCGTGCCGACGATCGCCTCCTCGGACGCCGCCACCAGCCGCGGCGCCGTCCTGCACGAGCCCGACGGCGAAGCGGCCGTCGAGCGCCTGCCCTGGAACCCGGACGTCGTGCTCGTCGACACCGCGATCATCGCCGCGGCGCCGACGCGCTTCCTGCGCTGGGGCATCGCTGATGCTCTGGCGACGAAATTCGAGCTCGAGGCGTGCGCGGCGGTCGGCGCGCAGACGCCAAGCGGCGCCGGCGCCACGCTCGCCGCCGCGGCCCTCGCCGACGCTTGTCACGCGACGGTGCGAGCTCACGCTCGCGCCGCGCTCGCCGCCGCGGACGCCGGCGTTCCGAGCGCGGAGCTCGAGGCCGTCGTGGAAGCGGCGCTCCTGCTGAGCGGCTTGGGCTTCGAGGGCGGCGGCCTCTCGATCGCGCACTGCGTCGCGATCGCGCTCGACGCGACGCCGGGGCTCGACCACGGCTCCCACGGCGAGCAGGTCGCCTACGGGCTGCTCGTCCAGCTCGCCCTCGAGGAAGACGATCTAGCGCTCCGTGAGATCGCCGCCTTCAACGAGGAGATCGGCCTGCCACGGACGCTCGCCGCGGCCGGCGCACCCGCGGCGGGCGCCGAGGAGATCGAGGCGCTCGCCCGCGCCGCGATGGCGGCGCCCTGGTCGGTCAACCACCCACTTTCTCCGAGCGCCGAGGACCTCTCACAGGCGATCCGCCGCGTCGAGGCTCTCGCCGCCGCCGGCGCCCCCGGCGCGGTCGGAGTGCACGCGTGAGAGGCAGTCCGAGGTTGCGATGAGCACCCCGGTCCGCTCGACGCCCCGCGCCGACGGCTTCCGCATGCCCGGCGAGTTCGAGCCGCACTGCGGCTGCTGGATGGCCTGGCCGGAGCGGCCGGACAACTGGCGCTTGGGCGCCAAGCCCGCCCAGCAGGCCTACGCCGCTGTGGCCGAGGCCATCAACGCCTCCGACGCGGTGACGATGGCGGTATCCGATCGCCAGTTCGAGCACGCGCGCTCGGTCCTGTCGCCCTCGATCCGCCTCGTGGAGATGTCGACCGACGACGCCTGGATGCGCGACACGGGACCGACCTTCGTGATCGACTCGGGCGGGACGCGGCGCGGGGTGGACTGGCGCTTCAACGCCTGGGGCGGACTCGACGGCGGGCTCTACTTCCCCTGGGACCGCGACGAGCGCGTCGCCCGCAAGGTGCTCGAGATCGAGGGCGCGAAGCGCTACCGCGCCTCGATCGTGCTCGAGGGCGGGTCGATCCACGTCGACGGCGAGGGGACCGTGCTGAGCACGGAGGAGTGCCTGCTGCACAGAAACCGCAACCCCGAGCTCTCGCGCGCCGAGATCGAGGCGGCGCTGTGTGACTACCTCGGGGCCGAGAAGGTGGTGTGGCTGGGGCGTGGCGTCTGCGGCGATGAGACCGACGGGCACATCGACAACCTCGCCTGCTTCGCGGCGCCGGGAGTGGTGCTGCTCACCTGGACCGACGAGCGCTCCGATCCCCAGTATGAGATCTCGCGCGACGCCCTCGCCCGGCTGGAGGCGGCGAGCGACGCGCGCGGTCGCTCGTTCGAGGTCGTCCGCATGCCCGCACCGGGGCCGCTGATGATCAGCTCCGAGGAGGCCCGCGGTGTCGACGCGGTGGAGGGCACGATGCCGCGGCGCGCCGGAGACCGGCTCGCCTCCTCCTACGTCAACTTCTACATCGGCACCAGCCGCGTCGTCTTCCCGCTGATCGACGAGCGCACCGACGAGACGGCGGCCGAGATCCTGCGCGAGCGCTTCCCCGGGCGTGAGGTGGTGGGCGTCGCGGCGCGCGAGATCCTGCTCGGCGGCGGCAACATCCACTGCATCACCCAGCAGGTGCCCGCGGCGGCGCCCGCGCTCAGCTGACGGCCGGGGCGCCCAGCGGCTGGTAGGCGTCGGGGCGGCGCGTCGCCAGCAGCGGGAAGAGCTCGAGCCAGTCGCGGCGCTGGTCGAGGTCGAGGTCGGCGACGATCACCGCGGGCACATCGCGGGGGGCCTGAACGAGAATCCGTCCGTAGGGATCGGACACGAACGACGAGCCGTAGAAGGTGAGCGGCGGCTCCTCGCCGACGCGATTGACCGCCACCATGAACATGCCGTTGGCGATGCCGTTGGCGGTGATCACCCGCTCCCACAGCGGTTCGGTGTCGAAGTCCGGGTGGTCGGGCTCTGAGCCGATTGCGGTCGGGTACACGACGATGTCGGCGCCGCCGAGCGCGTAGGCGCGCGCCAGCTCCGGGAACCACTGGTCCCAGCAGGTGGGGAAGCCGAAGCTCGCCCCTTCGATCGGGAGCACCGTGAAGGCCTCCGCGCCGGCGGGCCCGGGGTGGAAGTAGGTGTCCTCGTGGTAGCCGGCGGTCCGCGGGATGTGCAGCTTGCGCGTGCGGCTGAGGAGGTGCCCGTCGGGAGCGACGACGATCGCCGTGTTGAAGCCGCGCCCGTCCTCCTGCGGCGAGCGCTCGAACAGCGAGGCGTGCAGGTGGGCCCCCGTCTCGGCAGCCAGCTCCGCGGCGAATGCGCGGGTCGGGCCGGTCTCCAGATCCTCTGGCTCGGTCGCGCTTGCGTCCGTTTCGCGCGGGTTGACGGCGAAGTAGGGCGAGAGCGTGAGCTCCGCCAGGCAGACCAGTCGGGCGCCCGCGTCCGCCGCGGCCAGCACGCCTTCGCGAAGCTGCGCTCGCAGCCGGTCGCCGTCGCGCTCAAAGCGATGCTGGACGGCTCCGATTCGGAGCGTCCCGCGCTCGGGGCCGCGCGTGCGCGCCGGTGAGGCGAGCACGCTGTCAGCGACGATCACCTCCATCCCGCGCTCGATTCTGGGTCCGGCCGCGCCGTTGCCACCGTGGTCACGAGTCGGGCGTGACGTCGATCTCGGCGATCAGGCTGTCGAGCTCGGGTACCGCGGCACGCAGGCTCGGCAGGTTGACGACGATGCCCTCCTGTGTGCTGCGCGCGATGACGACGACAGCCTCCTGCGTGCTCGACGGGTTCTCCTCGCGGTGGGGCACAAACGGCGGCACGTAGACGTAGTCGCCCGGACGGGTCTCGATGCGCCGCTCGACCTCGCCCTCGAGAAAGACGAACACCGGCGTCCCGCTGACGACGTAGATACCCGTCTCGGCCTCGCCGTGATGGTGGTCCGCCGACACCATTCCCGGCCCGACGTGCGTGCGTCCCATCCAGAGTTTGCGTGAGCCGCCGAGCCTGCCCGAGATCGCCTCGTAGCGGCGCATCCCCGGCGTCTGCGCGGTGTCCTCGCTGAGCTCGTCGCCACCGGTGTGGTGTAGGTGGCGATGCCAGGCGGCGGTTCCCGCGTCGAGATTGTCCTCGTGGTCTGTCATCCCGCGATTGTCGCGGGCGCGTCAAGCTTGGTTCCGCGGGAGCCGGCGGCGCCGGCGCGGAGATCGTCGCCGGCCCGGGCGCGACTACGGATCTGCTTCCCGCGCCATCTCGATCGGTCGGACCGCGACGAACGCGGCCAGCGCGAACACGAGCAGGCAGCAGAGCCCGACGGTGTGGGCCCACGCGGCGTCAGCCGCGGTCAGGAACCCGAGCGCGCCGATGAACGCGGCGGCGGCCACTCTTGCGGCGATGTTGGCGCCCGAGGCGGCGAGCAGCTCAGAAGCCGACGGTGGCATAGCGGGGGCTCCCTGGGAGGGGTCGAGTGTCCCGCTGAGCACGAGCCGGAAGAGCAGTGCCAGCGACGGGAAGAGGATCAGCCCGCCGGCCACGACGGCGACGATCACGGCGACGAGCGTGTCGTGGCCGCCGGCGGCCTGGCTGATCGTCAGATGCGGCAGCAGCAGCGGCTGCTGAGCCAGGGCCCAGCCGGCGATGATCGCCGCCACCGCGAGCGCGGCGCAGTAGCGCGCCAGGGCGAAGCGGCGGTACCAGACCAGCGCGAGCGTCCCGGCTCCGGCCAGCACGGAGATGATCACCGCGCTGCGGCCGTCGCCGGAGATCAGACCGTGGTAGAGCGGGTGGGCATCGGCGTGGACCACGACGAGGCCCGCCAGGGCGAGCGCCCCGGACAGGACCCCGGCGATCAACGCCCGCGTGCGAAACATCGACTCGAGCGCGCGCTCGCCCTGGCGAGCGGCGTCTGCGGCCAGGTAGACCGCCGCGAGGTAGGCGGCGACTGTCACCGCCACGACCCCGATCAGGATCGAGGTCGAACCCGTCCAGCTCGACCACAGCCCACCGCGTGCGTTGCCGACCGGGACGCGTCGCGTCGCGATCGCTCCGACCATGGTGCCCAGCGCGAACGGCGTGATGATCGAGGAGATCGAGAAGACGAGGTCGATCGTCCGCAGCTCGCGCCGCGAGCGGACTCCACTGCGCAGCGCGTAGGCGGCGCCGCGGAAGATGATCCCGAGCGCTGCGATGAACAGGGGCACCGACAGCGTCGAGGCGAGCGAGCCGAAGGCGACCGGATAGGCGGTCCAGGTGACGGTGAGGACGAAGATCAACCAGACGTGGTTGGCCTCCCACACCGCCGACATCGAATCGTGCGCGTGGTCGCGCAGGCGCGTTGCCTGCGGTCCGGTTCCCGCGAGCAGCTGCCAGATACCCGCGCCGAAGTCCGCGCCGGCTAGCACGACGTAGAGCGCGAGGCCGATCAGGACGAAGATCATCGGGATGTCGTAGAGATGCATGGCTCAGACGGGCCCCGGTGGTGGATCGCCCACGTCCCCGAGGGGCGCGGCGGCCAGCCGCCGCAGCACCCAGACGACGCCTAGGGCGACCGCCACGTAGACGAGCGCGAGGGTGGCGTAGGCGACGGGGATTCCGTGGGCTCCGGTCACCGCCTGGTTGGTGCCCATCACGTGGTAGACGACCCACGGCTGGCGCCCCACCTCGGTCACGACCCAGCCCGCGATCAGCGCCACGACCGATGCCGGTCCGGCGAACGCGACCGCCAGATAGAACCAGCTCGCGCGGGGAAGGCGCCCGCGCCGCAGCCGGATCCAGAGGAAGACGAGCGCCAGGAGCAGGAGCAGCGAGCCGATTCCCACCATCGACTGGAAGGCGACGCGCACCACGTTGACCGGCGGACGCTGCGCGAGTGGGACGGTGTCGAGTCCCCGCACCGTGGCGTCGGGATTGTGGAAGGCAAGTAGTGACAGCAATCTGGGGATTGCGATGCCGAACTCGATCTTGCCGTTCACGTACCAACCGAGGAGATGTTCGGCGGCGCCGTTCGTCGTCTTCGCGAGCCCTTCCATCGCGGCGAGCTTGATCGGCTGGGAGGCGGCGACCTCGCGTGCCGCCCAGTCGCCGATCGGCGCCTGCGCGATCGCGGCGATCGCGGCGATCGAGAGCGGGATCGCCAAGGCGGTCCGCTCGTAGCGCCCCCAACGCCCCCGCAACCGACCGACGGCGTAGGCGGCGGCCAGGAGGAAGCCGGTGACCATGTAGGCGGCCACGTACATGTGAATCAGCTCGTGCCAGAGGAACCCGTTCTCGAACAGGGCCTTGACGGGGTCGACATCGACCGCCTTCCCGCCGACGAGGCGGAAGCCCGACGGGTGCTGCATCCAGGCGTTGACCGCGATCACCATCAGCGACCCCGTGAAGCCCGAGATCACGATCGGTATCGCGCACGCGAGGTGGCGGCGGGGCGAGAGCCGATCCCACCCGTAGATGTAGATCCCGATGAAGATCGCCTCGAGGAAGAACGAGAAGCCCTCGATGGCGAACCCCAGCCCGAAGACGTTGCCGAAGGTGGCCGTGAGGTTCGGCCACAGGCCGCCCATCTCGAAGCTGAGGATCGTCCCGGTGATCACTCCCACGGCGAAAAGCACGGCCATGATTCGCGTCCAGCGTCGCGCGAGCGTGCGGTAGAGCTCATCGCCGCTGCGCACGTAGCGCCATTCGACGAACGCGATCATCAGCGGTAGCGCGATCCCGAAGCAGACGAGCGGGATGTGGACCGCGAACGACAGCGCCTGCATCTGGCGTGCCTGTAGCAGGTAATGCTGCGAAACGGGCGCGAGCGCGCCTGCGATCACCAGCCCAAGGCTATGACCTTGCTACGGCCACCGCAACGCCTGCGGCGCCTCGGCTGCGATCACGGCCCGTGGTAGATGACGCCGTGGCAGTTCCACGAGCCGGAGAATGCAGCACCGAACTCGCCGGCGAAGGTGCCGTGGGAGATCAGCGTTCCGCCCTCCGTCACCACCGAGTCGCCGAACAGCTGGGTGCCGCCGTCATCGGCCTCGAAAGCCTCGCTCTCTGACGGCGGCTTGGCGATCACGAGACTCACATACGGCTTGCCCGAGTTGCCGGCGGCGCCCCGGACGCGGGTCCCGAGCTCGAGCTCGAGCCCACCGATGGTCTTGCTCAGATCGCAGAGACCGCCGCGGAACTCATACGTCCGCCCCCCGACATCGATCACCACCGTCGCGGGCCCGCAATAGGTGATCGCCGGTCGCCCGGCAACGGTCGAGTGCCGAGGCGAGCATGGCGGCGCCGAGGTCGCGCCCGCGGAGGAGGTGCCGAGGGCGGCGGCGACGGCGGCGCCGCCGAGCACCACGATGGCTGCGAAGCGCGCGTTCATCAGTGCCGGGATGCTATCCCTCGTCCAAGCGCGCCGAGGCAGCCATCAGGCGTTCGTGCAGCAGCTGCGGCAGCTTGGCCGGCTGCCTCAGCGCCGTCGTGCCGGGCGCTCGCGCCGCTCCGCGGCGGCGCAGGTCAGGCAGAGGACACCATCGGGTATCGCCTCCAGCCGCGCTCGGGCAATTGGCTGGCCGCAGGCGTCACAGATCCCGTAGGTCCCCTCGTCGAGCTTCGACAGCGCGCGCTCGGTGCGCGCGAGGCCGCGCTCGAGCGACTCGCCGACGCCGATCTCGGTCAGTCGGCTGACGGCCTCGATCGTGCCGTCGCCGATTCGCTTGCCGAAGCCCTGCGCGCTCCCGAGCTCGGGCCGCTGCGCGAGTGCAGCGACTCGCGTGCGGGCACGCTCGCGCCGTGCCTCAAGCGCGCGGCGGACCGCCGCGAGGTCGAGCTCGCTAATTGGCGCGCGCTGTTGTTCGGAGGAGCCCATGAACCGAACATACTCCGGGTCCCTCGCTGGTGTTCGCAGCGCGGCCGTCTAGCGCCGATGCGGACAGCCCCCCGGTCGTCAGTCAGGCCAGACAGCCGTTCCGGGGACGCCGTCGCCACCCTCCGGCTTGGGGCCGCCAACGGCGATGAGCTCGAGCCCGTCTGGACCGGCCTCGAAGGAGCGAACGACCTCGGGCGCGACGCGGACGACATCCCACCGGCGCAGCTCGAGAACCTCATCGTCGAGCAGGACCCGACCAGACCCGGACACCACCACGTAGGCCTCCTCCTGCTCGCGGTGGCTGTGCGCCATTGCGGCACGTAGATTCGGCTCGTAGCGGACGTGGGTCACTCCGAGATCACGCGAGTCGAGGAACTTACGGCCGAAACGGACCTCCAAGCCCGGGGCTCGGTCGCCCATCGAGTCCTCGACATCCAAAAGATTCACGGTGGCGAAGCGGGACATGCACTCTCCTCTGCTGCGGGTCGGCCGGAAATTCGCTGCCGCGAGACGATAGCTGGCGCAGGTCGCGGCCACTCTGGGGAATGCCGGCGTGGGTCGACGCGTGGCTCGAGTCCCGGCCGTATCGTGAGCGCTGCGCGATGCAGCGCGCGATCTGACTGCCGCGTGAACTCGCACTGCGACCAGCTCTGGCAATTGGCCGTTGACGTTGAGCGGCGCCCGAAGTCGGAGCGCGAAGGCCGCCCGGATTGAAGTGTCCTTGTCGGGGTAGAGATGCGACCTCACCCGATACAAGAAGGAGCTGTCGCATGGCAAGTCAGAAGGC
>DASXEZ010000065.1:0-10629 GCA_036489875.1 Solirubrobacteraceae bacterium
CGCTGCGAGGTCTGCCGCGGCGACGGCCAGATCCGCATCGAGATGCACTTCCTGCCCGACGTCTACGTGCCCTGCGAGCAGTGCCACGGGCGCCGCTACAACCGCGAGACGCTCGAGGTCCGCTTCAAGGGCAAGACGATCGCCGACGTCCTCGACATGTCGATCGAGGAGGCGCTCGGCTTCTTCGAGCACATCCCCGCGATCCGCCGGCGCCTGGCGACGCTCAACGACGTCGGCCTCGGCTACGTGCGCCTCGGCCAGCCGGCGACGACGCTGTCGGGCGGTGAGGCCCAGCGCGTCAAGCTCGCCAGCGAGCTCGCGAAGATCGCCACCGGCCGGACCCTCTACATCCTCGACGAGCCGACGACGGGGTTGCACTTCGCCGACGTCCAGCGCCTGCTCGAGGTGCTCCACCGCCTCGTCGACGCCGGCAACTCGGTCGTCGTCATCGAGCACAACCTCGACGTGATCAAGAGCGCCGATCGTCTCATCGACCTCGGTCCCGAGGGCGGAGACGGCGGCGGCGAGGTCGTCGCCACGGGAACGCCCGAGCAGGTCGCGGCGGTCCCCGAGTCCCACACCGGACGCTTCCTCGAGCCGCTGCTGGGCGCCGCGCCGGCCGTGCGACGCGGTTCGCGCCGCCGCGTGGCTGCGGCGGCCTGAGGGATTTGGGCGCCTTCGCGGCGTCGCCGCCGCCGGGAGACCTCCTCGCGTCGCCGCCGACGCCCTGAGCGCCCGCGCTCAGCGCAGCTTCTCGAGGCCGGTCTTGAACTCGGCGAGCTCGGCCGGATCGATCGAGAAGGTGTGCTCGGCGGTCGGGAAGCTCCCGGCGCGGACCTCGTCGGCGTACTGGCTGACGGCTCCGACCATCGGCGTGCGCAGCTCGACGTACTCCTTCGCCGGCCGCGGCGCGTGCCCGGGATAGATGCCGAGCATGTCGTGGAGGACCAGCACCTGCCCGTCGGTGCCCGAGCCGGCGCCGATGCCGATCACGGGGATCTCGAGCAGCGGCGTGATCTCGGCCGCGACGGCGGCGGGGATGGCCTCGAAGACGATCGCGAAGGCGCCGGCGCGCTCCACGGCGAGCGCTTCGGCGGCCACCTGGAGCGCGCGCTGGGCGGTCCTTCCCTGGGCGCGGCGTCCCCCGAGCGCGACGGCGGTCTGCGGCGTCAGGCCGACGTGTCCGATCACGCTGACCCCGGCGCCGGCGATCGCGCGGATCCGTGAGAGCTGCGCGTCGCCGCCGCCTTCGAGCTTGACGCCGTCGGCTCCGGCCTCCTTGACGAAGCGCTGCGCGGTGCGGATCGCGAGCTCGTCGGACTCCTCGTAGGAGCCGAACGGAAGGTCGGCGATGAGCAGGGCTCCCTGGACGCCGCGGCGCGTCGCGGCGGTCAGCATCAGCATCTCTTCGACGCTGACGGCGACCGTCGAGGCATAGCCGAGCACGACCTCGGCGGCGGAGTCGCCGACGAGCACGACATCGACCCCGGCGGCGTCGACGATCTGGCCGCTCGGGAAGTCGTAGGCGGTGACCATCACGATCGCCTCGCCCTGGCGCTTCTTCTCGGCCAGGCGCGGCAGCGTCATCGTCAGGCGTGCGGCATCGACGGCGGTCTGGATCTTGGGTGTGCTTGACATCCGGATCTCCAATCAGGCGAGCAGTTGCTCGACGCTCGAGTCGACGGCGAGGATCTCGTTGTGGGCATCGACGTGCACGACGCGGGGCAGGTAGGCGTCGAGCTCCTGCGCGCTGTAGGAGGCGTAGGAGATGACGATCACCTTGTCGCCGCGATGGACCAGCCGCGCGGCGGCGCCGTTCAGCTTCACCTCACCGCTGCCGCGCTCGCCGGCGATCGCGTAGGTCTCAAAGCGAGCGCCGTTGTCGATGTCGACGACGGCGACCTGCTCGTGGGGCAGGATGTCGGCGGCCTCGAGCAGCAGCGGGTCGAGCGTGATCGACCCGACGTAGTGGAGGTCGCAGTCGGTCACGCTGGCGCGGTGGATCTTCGACTTGAGCATCGTGCGGTTCATCGGGGCTCCTGGCCGGGGGTGGCGATGACGTTGTCGATCAGACGCGCGCCGCCGACGCGGGCGGCGAGCGTGATGAGAACGGGTCCCTGGATGCGCACGACCGGCGCGAGCGTCTCGGGGTCCGAGAGGTCCAGGTACTCGGGCTCGATGTCGGCGGCCGCGAGCTCCACGCGCGCGCGGGCGAGGGCGGCGTCGGGGTCGCGCTCGCCGGCGGCGATCGCGTCCGCGGCCGCGGTGAGCCCGCGGTGCAGGGCGCTCGCGCGGGTGCGCTCGTCGTCGCCCAGATAGGCGTTGCGGCTCGAGAGCGCGAGGCCGTCGCCGGCGCGTACCGTCGGGCAGAGCTCGATCAGCACGGGCATGTCGAGGTCACGCACGAGGCGGCGGATCACCAGCGCCTGCTGGGCGTCCTTCTGCCCGAAGTAGGCGATCTGGGGCCCGACGATGTTGAGCAGCTTGGCCACCACGGTGGCGACCCCGTCGAAGTGGGAGCCGCCGCGGGCGGCGCCCTCGAGGCGCTCGCTGACGCCGGCGACGTGGATCGTGGTCGCGAATCCATCCGGGTACATCTCCGACGGTGGCGGCGCGAACAGGACATCGACGCCGGCGGCCGCCGCCAGGCGAGCGTCGGCGTCCTCATCGCGCGGGTAGCTGCGCAGGTCCTCGCCCGGCGCGAACTGGGTCGGGTTGACGAACAGCGACATCACCACGGTGGCGCACTGCGCCCGCGCGCGCTCGAGCAGGGCAAGGTGCCCTTCGTGGAGAGCGCCCATCGTCGGCACGAGGCCGAGCGGCCGCTCCGCGTCGCGCAGCGCCTCTCGCAGTTCCGCGATCGTGCGCAGCGTCAGCATCGCCGTGGTTGTCTCGCTCATCTCTCGGTCCAGTTCCCGCCTGCGGGATACCGGTCGCGACCTCAGTTTGGGGCCCTGCTCGAGTCCGTCCCTGATCGGTGACGGCGCCCACATAGCCTAGCGCGTGGCGAGCGGATTACCCTTGAGTGGATGAGCAACGCGAGCGACCGGCGCGAGGCGTTGAAGGAGCTGCTGGTGGAGGCGCGCGGATGCACGCGCTGCGCCGAGCTCGCCGCCACGCGCACCTCCGTGGTGTTCGGCGCCGGCAACGCCGACGCGGAGCTGATGTTCGTGGGGGAGGCGCCGGGCGCCAACGAGGACCTTCAGGGTCTGCCCTTCGTCGGCGCCGCCGGCAAGCTGCTCGAGACGCTGCTGGGGGAGATCGGGCTCTCTCGCGCCGAGGTCTTCATCGCCAACGTCCTCAAATGCCGCCCGCCGGGCAACCGCGATCCGCGCCCGGGCGAGATCGAGAACTGCACGCCCTACCTGATCCGCCAGGTCGAGCTCGTCCAGCCACGGGTGATCTGCACGCTCGGCAACTTCGCGACGAAGCTGCTGCGCGACGACCCGACCGGCATCACCCGCGTGCACGGTCGCGTGGAGATCCGTTCGATCGGCTCGCACACGGTGCGTCTGTTCCCGATCTACCACCCCGCCGCCGCGCTCTACACGCCGCGCACGCTCGAGTCGCTGCGCGAGGACTTCCACGCGCTTCCGGGCGTACTGGCGCTCGAGCCGGCCGTGGCGATCGACGCCGCCGAGCCGATCTCCGAAGCGACGCCGGAGCCGCAGCCGCAACCCGCGGTGGTCGAGGTGGCCACGCCTCCGTCAGCCCAGCAGCTGGGGCTCTTCTGAGCGCCGCAAGCGAGCGCTACGAGACCGACGGGCCGCAGCAGACCGAGGCCGTCGGTGCGAGCGTGGCCACACGGCTTCGGCCGGGCGACGTCGTCCACGTGGTCGGTGAGCTGGGGGCGGGGAAGACAACGCTCGTGCGCGGCGCCTGCCGCGCGCTCGGCGTCGAGGGCCCGGTGACCAGCCCGACCTTCGCGATCGCCCACCGCTACCCCGCGCGCGACGGGCTGCTCGTCGCGCACCTCGATCTCTACCGGCTGGGAAGCCTCGCCGACGAGGACCCCGACCTGCTCGCCGACTACCTGGGTCCCGACCGCATCGCCTTCATCGAGTGGCCCGCGCCGGAGACCGCGACGCTCGGGGAGCCGCGCCTGCGGATCGAGCTCGCGCACCTGGGCGAGGGACGACGCCGGATCGAGGTGCACGAATGAACGTGCTCGGGCTCGACGCCTCGACCCCGGCCACCGCCGTTGCGCTCCTGCGCGCCGACGGGGTGCTGGGCGAGGCTCGCGAGGCCGCGCCGGCGACCGGACGCCCGCAGCACGCCCAGCGCCTGCTCGCTCTCTCCGCGCAGCTGCTTGAGAGCGCGGCGCGCGGCTGGAGCGACATCGGTCTCGTGGCGGTGGGAGCGGGCCCCGGCTCCTACACCGGGCTTCGGATCGCGCTCGCCACCGCTCGCGGGGTCGCCCGGGCGCACGGCGCGGAGGTGCTCGGGGTGTCCTCGCTGCGCGCGCTCGCCGAACCCGTCTGCGGCCGCGCCGCGGTCGCGGTCCTCGACGCGCGCCGCGGAGAGGCGTTCGTGGCGGTCTACCGCGACGGTGTCGAGTTGCTCGCCCCGGCGGTATGCGCGCCGTCGGCGCTGGGGGCGCTCGCGGCGTCCGCGGCCGATGGCGCGCTGGCGATCGGTGACGGTGCGCTGCGCTACCGGGCCGAGCTCGAGGCCGCCGGCGTCGAGGTCGCCGCGGAGGGCAGTGACCTGCACCTGCTGGGCGCCGGCGCGATCTGTCGGCTGGCGCTGGCGGGAGTAGCCGCAGCGGCGCTGCCAGACTATCTACGCGCCCCCGACGCCGAGATCGCCCTGGGCGCAACCCCGCGATGACCGACGCCACCGCACCCGAGATCCGAGCGCTCCAGTACAGCGACCTGCCCCAGGTCGCCGTGATCGAGAAGCGCGCCTTCCCGACGCCCTGGTCGATCGCGATGTTCGTGCTGGAGATGTCAAAGCCGAGCGGACTGTGTCTGGCGGCGACGATCGACGGCCGGCTCGTCGGCTACACCGTCTGCTCGCGCTACGACGCGGTCTGGCACGTCATGAACGTCGCCGTCGATCCGGCTCTCCGCCGCCGCGGCGTCGGCTCGGCCCTGCTCGCCGAGCTCTATGCCCGCGCCGGCGATTCCGGCGCTCAGTTCACGCTCGAGGTGCGCCGCTCCAACGACGGCGCGATCGCGCTCTATGAGCGCGACGGCTTTCGCATCGCCGGCCTGCGCCGGCGCTACTACCAGGACAACGGCGAGGACGCCCTGATCATGTGGCGCACTCCGGCGACGCTCGAGGGGCGCCTCGACGACGTGCCCGCCGCCGATCCCGTCGCCCATCACCGCCCGTGATCCTGGCGCTGGAGAGCAGCTGCGACGACACCTGCGCGGCGCTCGTCGGCCATGACGGCACCGTCCACTCGAGCGTCGTCTCCTCCCAGGAGGTGCACGAGCGCTTCGGCGGCGTCGTCCCCGAGATCGCCGCGCGCCACCACACCGAGCTCATCGACGCCGTGATCGCCGAGGCCTTCGCGCGCTCCGGCTCAAGCCTCGAGGACGTCACGCTGGTCGCGGCGACCGCCGGCCCGGGGCTCCTCGGCGCGCTGCTCGTCGGCTTCTGCGCCGCGAAGGGGCTCGCGGCCGCACGCGAGCTGCCGTTCGCCGCGGTCGACCACCTCCACGGCCACGTTGCTGCCGCCTATCTGGAGCCCGATCCCTTCGAGCCGCCGTTTCTGGCGCTGATCGCCTCGGGCGGGCACACGCTCCTGCTCGACGTGCCCTCGCGCGAGGGTCCGCTCACCGTGCTCGCGCGCACGCTCGACGACGCCGCCGGCGAGGCCTTCGACAAGGGCGCGCGGATGCTCGGGCTCGGCTATCCGGGCGGCGCCGCGCTCTCGCGCCTGGCCGAGGCTGGCGACCCATCGCGCTATGCGTTCCCGACCGGCCGCGGCGAGGATTTCTCCTTCGCCGGGCTCAAGACCGCGCTGCTCTACAAGCTGTGCGAGGTGGACGCAAGCGACGAAGGCGTGCGCGCCGACCTCGCGGCCTCCTACCAGCACGCGATCGTGGAGGCGCTGCTGCGACGGGTGGTGCGGGGCCTCGAGCGCTCCGGGCGCACCCGGCTCGCGCTCGGCGGCGGCGTCGCCGCCAACGCCGCCCTGCGGGCCCGCGTCGCGGAGCTCGGGGTCGAGCTCTTCGTGCCGGCGATCGAGCTCTGCACCGACAACGCGGCGATGATCGCCGCCGCCGCGCTCAACGCGCCCGCGATCGCCTATCCCGACTACCTCGGCCTCGATGTCTACGCGACCGGCGAGGGACCGCTCCAGTGAGCCAGGTCGTGCTCTACGGGCGCGAGGGCTGCTGCCTGTGCGACGACGCCCGCGAGGTCCTCGAGCGCGTGCGCGTGGAGCACCCCTTCGAGCTCCTCGAACGCGACATCGAGACCGACGACGGTCTGCTGCGCGCCTACCTGGAGCGGATTCCGGTCGTCACCGTGGACGGCGAGGAGCTGTCGCAGCTGGGGCTCGATGAGGCGGTCCTGCGGGCCAGGCTCGCTAGAGTCCGACCGATGACAGAGATCGAGATGGCCGGGGGAGCCGAGGAGCTCGCGATCACGAGCGAGCGCCTCTCGCTGGGGGTCGCCGCACGCCTGTCGCGCTATCTGCAGGTCCTGACCCAGGCACGCAAGATGGGGCGCGAGACGATCTCCTCGCACGAGCTCGCCGAGTACACCCACGTCAACTCGACGCAGATTCGCCGCGACCTGTCGGGCTTCGGCAAGTTCGGAAAGCGCGGCGTCGGCTACAACGTGGACTCGCTGGTCACGCAGATCCGCAAGATCCTACGCACCGCCGGCCAGCACAACATCGCCCTCTTCGGCGCCGGGCACCTCGGCACCGCGATCGCCTCCTCGGAGATCTTCGCCGACCACGGCTTCCGCGTCGTCGCCATCTTCGACTCCGATCCGGGCAAGGTCGGCGGACGCATCGGCCAGCACGTGATCCGCCACAACGACGAGCTGCGCGCCGTCGTCGAGGAGCAGGACATCGTCGTCGGTGTCCTGGCGGTCCCCACCGCGGCCGCGCAGGGACTCGCGGACGACCTCGTCGAGGCCGGCGTCAAGATCATCTTCAACTACTCCGACGCGCTGCTGAACGTACCGCCGGAGATGACGGTCCACACCTCAAGTCCCGCTGTCGACCTTCTCTACGCGCTCTACTTCTATCTCGCCTGATCGGTGTCGATGATCGACCTCGACCGCGCCGTCGAGATGTTCGCGGCCGCCAGCGACCTCACCGTGGGCATCGAGGAGGAGTTCGCGATCCTCGATCCCCTCACGCTCGATCTGGCGCCCCGCTTCGAGGAACTCCGCGATGGGGCCCAGAGCGTCAACCCGGTGCTCTTCGAGCACATCACGGGCGAGCTGATCTCCTCGGAGATCGAGATCATCTCGGGCCCCGGCGATGACCTCCGCGACGCCCTTGCTCGCCAGCGCGAGCATCGGCGCGCGCTGTTCGCCCTCGCAGGCGCCCGCGGCGCCGAGCTGGGCTCGACCGGCACCCATCCCTGGGCGGATTACCGCGAGCAACCGGTGATCGACACGCCGCACTACCACCGCGTCGAGGACGGCCTCAAGTACGTGGCCTGGCGCAACAACACCTTCAGCCTCCACGTCCACGTCGGCGTCAACGACATCGACCGCGCCGTGCGCGTGTGCGACCGAATGCGGCCGCTGCTGCCGCTGCTCCTCGCGGTGTCGGCCAATTCGCCGTACCTCGACGGTCGTCTGGCGGGGCTGCATTCGGCTCGCAGCCAGACCTTTACACGAAGCTTTCCGCGCTGCGGCGTGCCGAGCGCGTTCGGCGGCTGGGCCGCCTACCGCGAGTACGTCGACCTCCTGATCCGCACGAACTCGATCATCGAGTTCACGCAGGTCTGGTGGTCGGTGCGCCCGCACTTCTCCTACGGCACCGTCGAGGTGCGCATCTGCGACGCGCAGTCGACCGCCGGGGAGTCCGATGCGCTCGCCGGGTTGATCGTCGCCTGCGTTGCCCAGGCGCTGCGCGAGGTCGACAGCGGTGAGGAGGTGCCGGCGGCGAGGACGCCGGGACATCTGATCGAGGAGAACATGTGGCGCGCGATCCGCCACGGCCTCGACGGGCGCATGATCGACTTCGAAAGCGGTGAGGAGTACGACTCCAGCGAGATCGCCGAGCGGCTGCTCGCGTGGAGCGCGCCGGCGCGGGAGGCCCACGGACTCGAGCTCGTGGCGGCGCCCTTCGAACACAACGGCGCCCAGCGTCAGCGGGCGCTGATTGCCAGCGGCGCGAACATGCGCGAGGCTTATGAGAGTTGTGTGCGCGACACGCGCGCGAGCTATTCCGAGGAGGTGCGGGCATGACTGAGGCTGGTGGCGGCAACGAGCCGAGCGAGGCCGAGCTGCGGGCGGCCTGGGAGGAGCAGCTGCGCCGCCTGACGCCGGCTGACGTGATCGTGCAGGCGGTGGTCTCGCTGATCAGCCTCGCCGGGCGCCGGCTCGGGGTGGAGCCGGGGACCGAGGGCGAGCGCGACCTTGAACAGGTGCGCGACGCGATCGATGGAGCACGTGGACTGCTGCCCGTGCTCGAGCGCCGCGAGGACGCCGCCAGCCTGCGTTCGCTGCGCGACGCGATCTCCGCGCTGCAGCTCGAGTACGTGCGAGCGACCGGCGGCGAGGGTGGAGCACCCGGAGCCGGTGGGGGCGGCGAGGGCGGTGGTCCCGGGCCGGGCGGTGGCGGTGGCGGCGGCCCGCAACCCCCTCCGCAGGCGCCGCCAGCCCCTGAGAGCACCGAGGAGGGCGCCCCTGGCCCTGCGCAGCGAAGCGGACGGCTATGGGTTCCGGGGCAGTGAGCCGGCCTAGGCGCCGCCACTCGCGATAGGATTCGCCTCTGTTCCCGCCGGGTGGACACGGTGCCGCCCGGCTTTCGTGTTGTGTCTGGCGGCCGAAGAGCTCGCACAGACGTCATGGTGAGGAGCTTCTTTGAGTAACTTTCTGACCAACCACGGGGTCGTGGTGGCCCTCGTGTGTGCGGCCTGCGCAGTCCTCTATGGCGCGCTCACGGCGCGTTCGCTGCTCGCCCTGTCGCCCGGTAACGACCGGATGCAGAGCATCTCCGCCGCCATCCAGGCGGGCGCGAAGGCCTACCTCAACCGCCAGTACACGACCATCGCCGCCGTCGGCGTGGTCCTCTTCATCGCACTGATCTTCGTGCAGAACATCGCCGTCGCGGCCGGCTTCGCCGTCGGTGGGCTGCTCTCCGGCTCGACCGGCTACATCGGCATGAACGTGTCGGTGCGCGCCAACACCCGCGTGGCCGAGGCCGCGCGCGGCGGCGTTCCGCCCGCGCTCAGCGCCGCCTTCCGCGGCGGCGCCGTCACCGGTCTCTTGGTCGTCGGTCTCGCGCTGGTCGGAGTGTCGGGCTATTACGGCGTCCTCACCGCGATCTTCGGCGACAGCCCCAAGACCGCGATCGACGCGCTGATCGGACTGGGCTTCGGCGGTTCGCTGATCTCGGTCTTCGCTCGACTCGGCGGCGGCATCTTCACCAAGGCGGCCGACGTCGGCGCCGACCTCGTCGGCAAGGTCGAGGCCGGCATCCCCGAGGATGACCCGCGCAACCCGGCCGTCATCGCCGACAACGTCGGCGACAACGTCGGCGACTGCGCCGGCATGGCCGCCGACCTCTTCGAGACCTACGCGGTCACCGCCGTCGCCGTGATGCTGCTGGGAGTCCTGACCTACACGCAGAGCACGCGCGTCGCGCTCTTCCCGCTGCTGCTCGGCGGCGTCGCGATCATCGCCTCGATCATCGGCACCTTCTTCGTACGTTCCAGCAGCGGCAACGTCGAGGGCGCGCTCTACAAGGGCCTCG
Source organism: Solirubrobacteraceae bacterium (assembly GCA_036489875.1). Classification (GTDB taxonomy): domain Bacteria; phylum Actinomycetota; class Thermoleophilia; order Solirubrobacterales; family Solirubrobacteraceae; genus Palsa-513. The sequence continues at coordinate 9,899 of DASXEZ010000065.1, forward strand.
TCGCCTCCGGCGCGATCGCCGCCGGTGCCTTCGCCCCGGTGACCTACTGGCTGATGCACGGCAACACCTACAGCGGCGGCACCACGGCGCCGGCCTGGGGCAAGCTCTACGTCTGCGCCCTGGTCGGCATCGCCGTCACGGCATGTCTGTTCGTGATCACCGACTACTACACCTCGACGCGCTTCTCGCCGGTCAAGAAGACGGCGCGCGCCTCCCTCACCGGGCACGCGACCAACATCATCCAGGGCTTTGGCTCGGGCCTGCAGGCGACGGCGCTGCCGGCGATCGTGCTCGTGCTCGGCATCCTCGTGTCCTGGAAGCTCGCCGGCGTCTACGGCATCGGCGTGGCCGTGATGGGCCAGCTCTCGCTGACGGGCCTGATCGTCGCGCTCGACGCCTTCGGTCCGATCACCGACAACGCGGGCGGCATCGCCGAGATGGCCGATCTTCCCGAGGAAGTCCGCAACGTGACCGACCCCCTCGACGCGGTCGGCAACACCACCAAGGCCGTGACCAAGGGTTACGCCATCGGCTCCGCCGTGCTCGCGGCGATCGTCCTCTTCGCCGGCTTCGAGAAGGAGCTCGCGGCGAAGGGCAAGATCTACACCTTCGGGATCGACCAGCCGCAGGTCCTGATCGGGCTGCTGCTCGGCGGGATGATGGTCTGCCTGTTCGCGTCGCTGTCGATCGAGGCCGTCGGCCGCGCCGGCGGTGCCGTCGTCGAGGAGGTG
>DASXEZ010000120.1:0-23741 GCA_036489875.1 Solirubrobacteraceae bacterium
GTGCTCTCCACCGCCACCACCATCAACCAAATCGTCAACGAAATCGCCGCCACCAGAACCACCGAACGCGGCCAAACCCGAGCCGACGACAAAACCTCAGAAGCAGCCATGGAAGACCGCAAAAAAGCCGGATACTTCTAGGCGCCGGGCCTGCTCTGACCCGCTTTAGCTCCAGGGCTGATAATCCCTTGTATGCCAACGGCAACAAACCGAGCGCGCCCGTGCGCCCGACGATGACACTCGATCTTCTGCGCTTCACGACCGCCGGATCGGTCGACGACGGCAAGAGCACCTTGATCGGCCGCCTGCTCTACGACTCAAAGCAGGTCTTCGAGGACCAGCTCGAGCATGTCACCGAGGTCTCGCGCCAGCGGGGCAACGGCGAGGTCGATCTCGCCCTGCTGACCGATGGTCTGCGCGCCGAGCGCGAGCAGGGAATCACGATCGACGTCGCCTACCGCTACTTCCAGACCCCCGAGCGGCGCTTCATCATCGCCGACTGCCCGGGCCATCAGCAGTACACGCGAAACATGGTCACCGGCGCCTCGACGGCGGATCTCGCCGTCATCCTGCTCGATGCCCGCAAGGGCGTCCTGGAGCAGTCCAAGCGCCACGCCTTCATCAGCGCGCTGCTCGGAATCCCCCACCTCGTCGTCGCGGTCAACAAGATGGATCTCGTCGACTACTCCCAGGATCGCTTCGACGAGATCGTTGCTGCCTTCACGCCTTTCCTCGAGAAGCTGGGCGTGAGCGACTGCCTCAACATCCCCATCTCGGCGCTGCGCGGCGACAACGTTGTCGACCCCTCGGCGCACATGCCGTGGTACTCGGGCCCGACGCTCCTGCACCACCTCGAAGAGGTTGAGGTCTCCTACGATCACCCCTACGACGTGCCAGCGCGCTTCCCGGTGCAGTGGGTCGTGCGCACCGGGGGCAGCGCCGGCGAGTACCGCGGCTATGCGGGCCAGCTCGCAAGCGGAGCACTGCGCCCGGGCGAGGAGGTCGTGGTGCTGCCGTCGGGGCAGCGCACGCGGATTGCGGGAATCGACACCTTCGAGGGCGAGCTCGGCGAGGCCGTCGCACCGCTGTCGCTGACGCTCCGCCTCGAGGACGACCTCGACGTCGCACGCGGCGAGCTCATCGCCGCCGTCGCCGAGCCCCCGACCGTGACGCGCGAGCTCGAGGCCGACATCTGCTGGATGGACAGCACTCCGCTTCGGGTCGGCGCGCGCTACGCGATCAAACACACCTCACGCGCAGCGACTGCCGTGATCGAGTCGCTCATCGACCGCGTCGACGTGCAGACGCTCGAGCGCGAGGATGACGTCGAGGAACTCGCGCTGAACGACATCGGGCGCGTCACGCTGCGGAGCAGCTCCCCCCTGGTGATCGACCCCTACTCTCGAAACCGTCGCACCGGCAGCTTCGTCCTCATCGACGAGGCCACCAACCACACGGTTGGAGCCGGGATGATCATCGGCGACGCAAGCTAGCCGGATCTCGCCTGCGCTCCGCGTCGAGGATGGGCGGCGCGGGTCAGCGATGGGCGGCCGGGAAGCGCCGCCCGGGCGTCAATCCTGCTTCCAGCCGTCGCGGCCGGCGTGCCCGCTCATTCGATTGAGGAGATGGCTCCACGTCGACGGCTTCGCTCCGGGCTCAACATCACGGAACACCGGCGCACCACCGTGGGGCGAGGGAAGCAGCGCCGCCTGCGACGCGTCGATCTTCAGGTCGACGCCGTGCTCGTGCAGTGATGCGATCTGGTCAGCGGCGACGAAACGCTGATCATGCGCGAGCGCGAGGACGATTCCATGGAAGATGTCCTGATCCGGTGCGGAGACGACGTGGTCGACCGTTCCGACCTGCTCGCCCCCGCACGCGTACACGGGGACATCACGCTCGAGCAGGAGGTAGGCGATCGGGAGGCCCTCGTCCACGCTGTCCAGCTTAGCTTCCGCACGGCGCCCACGTCGGGGCGCGGAGCCACTTCGCGGCATGGGGGTCGTTCTGGCGGCGCGTAACCATCGCGCGGCCGCCGCTGGCAATAAGCTGCGCGCGGTGTTCTCGAAGGTCCTGGTCGCCAACCGCGGTGAGATCGCGGTCCGCATCATCCGCGCGCTCGAGGAGCTCGGCATCGCGAGCGTCGCGGTCTACTCCGAGCTCGACCGCGACGCGGTTCACGTCTCGCGTGCCGACGAGGCGTACCTGCTCGGTCCCGCCGAGCCGTCTGCGAGCTACCTGAATATCGCGCGTCTGCTCGAGGTCGCCGCGGAGTCCGGCGCGCAGGCGGTCCACCCCGGCTACGGCTTCCTTGCTGAGAATGCCGGCTTCGCCGCGGCGTGCGAGGACGCCGGAATTCTCTTCATCGGTCCGCCCTCGAGCGCGATCGAGGCGATGGGCTCAAAGACCGGGGCGCGTTCGTTGATGGCGGCGGCTGGGGTGCCGATCGTGCCGGGGACGACCGCGCCGGTCAAGACGGTCGCCGCAGCGCGGAAGCTCATCGATGCGGGGATCGGTTATCCCGTTGCCGTCAAGGCCTCGGGCGGCGGTGGGGGCAAGGGCCTTCGGATCGCGCAATCCGAGGCCGAGCTGGCCGATGCCTTCGAAGGGGCGGCGCGCGAAGGCGAGCGCTTCTTCGGAGACGCGACTGTGTACCTCGAGCGCTACCTCTCTGACCCCCGCCACGTCGAGGTTCAGGTCCTGGCTGACGGGCACGGCAACGTCGTGCACCTCGGCGAGCGCGACTGCTCCGTTCAGCGCCGCCATCAGAAGCTGATCGAGGAATCGCCCGCCGCTCCCTGGATCGTGGACGCGGCGATGCGCCAACGTATCGGCGAGATCGCGGTCGAGGCGGCGAGGGCGGTGGACTACCGCGGCGCCGGCACGATCGAGGGCCTGCTCGTCGGCGAGGACTACTACTTCCTGGAGATGAACACCCGCGTGCAGGTCGAGCACTGCGTGACGGAGATGACGACCGGCATCGACATCGTCAAGACGGGCATCCGCGTCGCCGCCGGCGAGCCGTTGCCGTTCACGCAGGAGGACGTCGTCCTGCGGGGCCACGCGATCGAGTGCCGGATCAACGCCGAGGACGCTGCGCGGCGCTTCCTGCCGACGCCCGGAGCGATCGTCGACTACCGGGAGCCCTCAGGACCGGGGGTACGAGTCGACTCCGGCGTCAGTGCCGGCTCGGTCATCTCACCCAACTACGACCCGATGGTGGCGAAGCTGATCGTCTGGGACTCAGACCGGGCAGCCGCGACCAAGCGGATGCTGCGCGCGCTCGGGGAGTTCGAGATCACGGGCCTGACGACCCTTCTCCCCTTTCACCGCCAGCTGCTCGCGACGGCTCAATGGCAGGCTGGCGAGACCTGCCGAGACCTTGTCGAGGACGAAGCCTGGTTGGCGACGCTCGCGCCCGAAGCGACCGAGCCGCAGGACCCTCCGGCGGATCCCGAGGAGACGGTCACGCTCGGCTACACAGTCGAGGTCTCCGGGCGTCGCTTCGACGTGCGTGTCAGCGGCCCACCGTCGAACGGGACAGCTCGCGCCACGCGCGCGCGACCCAAGCGAGCCGAGCGCTCTGGCGGCGCCACCACGGCCGGCCCGAGCGGCGACGTGCTCGCAAGCCCGATGCAGGGCACCGTCCTGAAGATCGCAGTGGAGACAGGCGCGAAGGTGGAGCAGGGCACCTTGATTGCGATCATCGAGGCCATGAAGATGGAGAACGAGGTCACCGCGCATAAGTCCGGCACCGTCGCCGAGCTGCCGATTTCCGTCGGTGCCTCCGTAGCCTCCGGCGACACGCTCGCAGTCATACGCTCCTAGGACCGCTTGCGATGGTCCCAACATCCGCATCCGCGCGCTCGACACCCAGGGTCTGGGTGGCGACGAGCGCTGAGGCACCCTTGGTCGCGCGGTTGCTCATCGCGTTCCGCGATTGGTTCGGGTCAGACACGCCGAGCGCGGAATCCATGGCCGCTTCGGTCGCATTACTGCTCGAGGATTCCTCGACCGAGTTCCTGCTCGCGAGCGCAACTGGCGGCGAGCAGCCGGCCGGCGTCTGCCAACTCCGGTTCCGCCATTCAGTCTGGACGGGCACACCGGACTGCTGGCTGGAGGATCTCTACGTAGACGAAGGCGCGCGCGGGCAAGGCCTCGGCTCCGCGCTTGTCCAGTTCTCCTTCGAGCGCGCGGTCGCCCGCGGAGCTCGGCGGATCGAGCTCGACACCAACGAGGTCAACACCGCTGCTATCGCGTTGTACGAATCACTGGGCTTTTCCCGATCGAGCAAGGTCCATGGTCCGAACACAGGACGCGACATCTTCATGGGCCGACGCCTGAGCTGAGACCTCGCGGTCGAGCTATGCCGGATCGTGATGGCACCTCGGTAGTCTCGAGCAATGGCACCACGGGCTCGACTCGCACTGCTTGGCTGCGTGCTGTGCGTCGTGGGATGTGCAATCGTCGGCGTGCTCGCGTTCGAGTGGCCGCTGGCACGATCCCACGACGCGAGCAGTCTGGCCGCCTTCATGTCGCTGACGGTCAACGCCCGCGTTGCCGAGGACGCCACATGGATCACCGAGCATGCGACCGCCATACCGTTCGTGATCCTTGGCGCCGCCCTGATGCTCGTCGCGGTCCTTCGCCGCCGCCCGCGCCTGGCCTTCGTGGTGCCAATTGCGATGGGAGGATCGAACGCCACGACCGAGGCGCTCAAACAGGGCATCGCCCACCTGCGATTCTCCGCACTGCTCGGCTACGACCAGATCGCGTCGGCATCGTTCCCGAGTGGTCACGCCACGGCCGCCATGAGTGCGGCATTGTGCGCCGTCGTGGTGGCACCGCCGCTCGTGCGGCCACTTGCCTCGCTTTTCGGCGCAGCATTCTCGTTGGCTGTTAGTTATTCGATCCTGATCGCCGGATGGCACTATCCCAGCGACGTGCTGGGCGGTTACTTCGTGGCCGGAGCCTGGATCTTCCTGGCTCTCGCGGCGCTTGGGGGAAGCGAGCTCCTGAGGCCGTCGCGGACCGCCGTCGCCGAATCGACGACTATCCGCGCGGCTTCGATCCCAGCGGCCCTCGGCTTGGGGATCATCGCCGCCGCCCTCGTAACCAGCGCCTTGGTCTCCGGTCCAGCGCAGATTGACGGCTCGCTCATCATCGGCGCAGCGCTCGTCGCAGCGCTCGCACTCGCTTTACCTACCGGGTTGCTCGTCGCGCTGCGCCCGCGCAACCCGGCGAGGGCGGCCGGAGCGGCAGGAACGCGTGGTAGGCCCCTGACCGCGGTAGCGCGCTCTAATTCCTCGGTCGGCTGAACCCAGTTAAGAAGACGCGGTGCGTGTGCTATTGCCAGCTACGCGCGCGCATAGGCCGCGTAGATCAGCTCGCAGCCGTCTGTCAGGCGAGAGACATCGTGGAGCGTGACCTCGATCTCGCCCAGCATGTCCACAGGGCTTGACGCGAGGGTGTCGCGGGTCGCGTCCGCGGCGTGCCACGCCTCGAGTGCCGCGGTCTCGAGGGTGAGGGTGATGCGAATTGCCTCGCCCATGAAGGTGATCGCGAACCAGAGCTCGCCGTCATGGAAGTACTCGATGTTCTGACGACGAACGCGGCGCGCGGTGTCACCTCCCAGAGCATTCGCGAAGCGGTCGAGCCCCTCGAACAACTCAACGAGCTCCCCAGGTTTACCGGCGAAGTGATCGGCGAGCGGGTGCTCTGGCTGGCGGCCGAAGCGCCCGGGAGGCGCAACCTTCCAATGAACCTCGGCCTCTTCTTCGACCGCTTCGACTTCGGTTTCCTCGTCGGCTTCGGCCTTTTCGCCCTCCTCGACAGCTTCGGCGCCTTCAGCCTCCTCGACCTCCGCAGCGCCGTCGGCCTCTTCGGAGTCTTCTGCCTCTTCGGCTGTTTCAGCCTCTTCGCTCTCTGCGATGGCTTCAGCCTCTTCAGCGTCTTCGCTCTCTGCGACGGCTTCGGCCTCTTCAGCGTCTTCGGCCTCTTCAGCCTCTTCGCTCTCTGCGACGGCTTCGCTCTCTTCAGCCTCTTCGCTCTCTGCGACGGCTTCGGCCTCTTCAGCCTCTTCGCTCTCTGCGACGGCTGCGGCCGATTCAGCCTCTTCGCTCTCTGCGACGGCTGCGGCCGATTCAGAGTCTTCGGCCTCTTCGCTGTCTGCGACGGCTTCGGCCTCTTCGACGGCTTCGGCCTCTTCGGCCGCTTCAGTCTCTTCGGCCTCCTCCAGTGCTTCGGCTTCCTCCACGTCGAGAACGGCGACGCCCGCGCCCTCGTCAGCGACGGGGCTGGGCGCGTCGGTGAAGCTCTCGGTACCGGCTGGGTGAGGTTCCGAAGACCCCTCGCCCTCGTCGGCAGCAGCCGACGCGTGAGCGGGGGCGTGGCTCGTGCGCGGTCGCCCGAGCGTGGGCACCTCGGCGGTGGCGGCCGAGCGGTTGCCACCGTCTACGGCGCGTCCCAGACTCGCTCGCAGGCGTCGGACGGGCACCGGCGGGTCGCCCACCGCCTCGTTCATCGCGTTGATAAAGGTGTTGGAGGGAGTCCGGCAAAGCTCCAAGAGGGCACGCTGGATGCGTGGATCGATGTAGAACTCCTCGCCCCGCGCCTCGAGCACCCCGTCCATCAGCGACTCGCGCGTGAGCAGCGTTAGGTTGTCCGCAGCCGCCGACGACGGGTTCGCGGCGACCTCGGCAAGCTCAACGTCGAACATCAGCCGGTCGTCCTTGGCAACGGCATCATCAGCTTTGAAGAGGCGGTAACGCAGGCCGTTGGTGATTAGGCACCAACGCGTGTTGGCGCTCGATACATGCTCCAACGTCTCGTCGACCAGCGCCTGATCATCGACGCTCGTATGGACTGGCGCAGTCTCGACGAACAGAGCGCTGCCATCGCGAAGGCGGAGCGCATAGCTGATCGACGCGCCGTCATCAAGCGGCCAGTCGCGCGCAACGTGCTCGAGATTCGTGACATCCCAGCCTAGGGCCGCGAGCATCGGTTCCACGACAAGCGCGCGTGTGTTCGCAAGGTTCGCCGTGGGCCCCTGCAGCTGTCCAGCGGCGGCTACAACTCGGTTTGCTTCATCGGTTAGTGCCATGGCCGACGATGATACGCACGGTCGGTTTCTCGTGCGCGGTCGAAAACCCACCGCGTCGAGGGGAGAGAGTCACCCCGGGACTGCATTCGCGAATTTCGATGCGAGAGCTGACCTGCCACCGTGTACGGCCAACCTCCGGCGAGATGGCAGAGCGGCCCACCTTCGGAAACACTCTGCGCCGGCCTCCAGGCGTACTACTGGGAGGCCGGGCGTGCAGTGTTCACTTTGAGCGAGGCAATCCCTCGTAGGCGAGCTGAATCAGCTGGCGCGCGTCCTTGAGCTGCTCGGCGTCGCTCACCGAGTACTCGCTCTCACCGGACCCCCGGTCGCGAATGTCAATCATCTCGCGCGCCGCATCCTGCGCCCACCACCACGCCTGGACTGCTGCCGCGTCAAGCCAGAGGTGCATGACGATGCGGTGGTGGTATAGCTCGAGCGCGAAGCATTGTTTCCGACTCCGGAGGTATTCGACATATTCCTCCTGGACGCGGCGCGTCATGTCGTCGCCCAAAGCGGTCCCACATTCGTCGAGCTCACGGAACAGCTCCAAAATCGCTTCCGGCTTACCCGCGAGATAGTCGACTAGCGGATACTCGGTTTTGCGGCCGAACAGGCCCCCGCGCGAATGCCCATGCGTCGATTCGCCCGTCTCGCGCGAATCCATGCTCGCCGACGCAGCCTTCATTTCGGACGAGAGAACGGGAGCCACGCCCGACGGCATCTCGGCGCCTCTCAGCCGCGCGGCTCCGGCAGCTGCGAGCGCGACCGGACGCTCCGGGCTTGAGGGCCCCGCAACGCGTGCTGTTGGTGGATCTACCGCCGCCGGAGTATCTTGCGCCGGGTGCGCCGCCGGCGCGACGTCTCGGTCCACCGGGCGAACCCCCAGAGAATCGGCGCTGCGGATCCCAGTCGCATTCGCCCTCTGGAGAGCGTCGGGTTCCTCCGGCGGATCCGTCGGCGTGGCCTGCTGAGACACGTCGCCAAGCGTCGTCGCGAACAGGCGGGCGAGGCTTGCCCTGAGGCGCTCATCCCCGAGCCCAGGCGTGCCGACCGCCGTCGCCAGGGCCCTTAGGAATTCCTCCGACGGATTCCTCGTGAGCTGGACGAGCGCCTCGCGGACGCGCGGATCCGTGAAGACCTGGTCGATGCGCTGCGCTAGGTCGCCGCGCTGAACCGAATCACGCGCCAAGAGACTCAAGTTGGCTACGTCGGCGACGGATTCAGCAGCCACGGCATCGAGCCTCACCTCGTAAAGCAGCTGCTGTCCTGGCGGGAGCGGCTCGCTGGCCGTAACGAAGACCCGATAGGTGAAGCCATCGGTAATGACGCACCAGCGGGCACCGGTGGAAGCGATCCGTCCGAGCGTTTGGTTCGCGAGCACTCCAGGGTCAAAGTTCTCACTTGCCCCACGCGCCTCCACAAACACCGCGGGCGCGTCGCCGTCCAATCGGAGGGCGTAGCTGACCGACTCGTCGTCGCTAACCGGCCAATCGCGAACGACCTGCTTGAGGTCGGTGGTCTCCCAGCCCAGCGCTGAGAGCATCGGCTCGATTAGGAGCGCCTTGGTATTGGCCCTGTTGCCGACCGGGCCGCCGAGCTGTTCTGCCGCGACCGCGAGTTTTCTGGCTTCGTCAACGAGTCCCATGCCGGCCGCATGTTACGGCGCCAGCCGTTGCTGAGCGGCGGGGATCTCCCACCCAGACCCGGAAACGCTTCCCTAGTTTGCCGCGCCTGCGGGCGGCGAGCGACACGATGCCCTGGCGCCGACCTGGTAACGCCGCACGCCGCGCGGTAACGCACGCTACCGCCGCTGAGCACTCGGCCCCGTCGGTACTGCTACCGAGCCGCCGTCAGTGAGCAGGTGCTCGATGGCTGGACCGGCGGGGCGCAACCTCGGCGCGAAGCCCCCGACGCCCAGCGTGGCCCGATCTCCTTGCGCGCACCGGCCCAACTTGGCGAGAACGCTCAGCCGAGGCCGCGGCACGAGCTCGATCGCCGCGGGCAGCGGCACCACACATCGAAACCACCACAGCCACAACGGCTACCCATGCCATCAGACCGATTAGAAGAGCCAGGGGCATACGTGACCAATCGGCAGCTCGTCGCCCGACGGTTAGGGCTCTCGACGAACCGCTGACATGAATGACTCCCATCGAGCAGTCGATGGAAGCCAATCGGCGGCGACGCACGCAACTCCTTCAAGCGCAACAGAAAGCTCCAAAGCGCCCACAGCGAGACCTCTTCTACGGATATGTGCAGTATTCGATCGCGACCCTTGTTTACCTGCCCTGGTCGGTGACCGTGGTGCCTACCCCATAGTAGGGGAAAATCATCACCCGTGGGGGGGGCCTTTGGGGTATTGCGGCCGGAATGTCGCCTGGTAGCCTCGCCCTTGTCATCTCCGTGTAGGAGACCGGCGTCCCAAAATCAGACGCTCGGCCCTAGAAACAGCGGAACGCCGATGATGACCTACCGTCGCGAACGGATAGGGCAATCGGGCGCATCTGGCCGGGGGCGGGGAACATACAGGGTTTCGACGCAGAGCCGGAGGCACGTTTGTCCCAGGAAACCGTCAGACGCGACACGCATCCCGAGCTCGACCGAGCTCCAGGGCGCGCGCGCCGTGGCGTCCTCCGCCTTCGGAAACCGCTTGGCTTGGTGGAGGCTCCCTACAGAGACGCCAACCTCCGCCGCGACCGCGTCTACCGTCGCTCGCTGGCGATCGCCGACGCGATCGCGGCCCTCGCCGCGCTCGAGGTCGCGATCGAGATCACCGACGCGCGCTATCACGTGCGGATCCCCATCGTCATCGGACTCGTTGCGGTTGCCGTCATCATTGCGAAGCTCCTCGGCCTGTACGACCGCGACGAACTGCTCCTCCGCAAGAGCACGCTCGACGAAGGCCCCGCCGTATTCCAGCTTGCAACGTTATTCGCGCTGTTGGTCGCAATCTCGGATTGGCAGCTGCTCTCGGGACAGCTGCGCTCGCCGCAGCTGCTTGCCCTCTGGGTCTTGATGTTCCTCTTCGCCCTACTGACGCGATGGTGCGCCCGACACCTTGGCCATCGTGTGACCTCGGCCGAGCGGTGCTTGGTCGTGGGTGACGCGAGCGGTGTGGATGCGGTCGGCTCGCGTCTGCGTGTGGGCGGCGGGATGAACGCCGTGATGGTTGGCAGTCTCGATCTCGGCGGCGAGGGCGAGCGGGAGAGCGCGCTTCACACACTCGGGGACGTGATTGTCGCCGAGGACATCCACCGGGTCATTCTCGCGCCGCGAGCCTCAGACAGCGACGTCGTGCTGGACGTCGTCAGGCTAGTCAAGAGCCTCGGCGTCAAGGTCAGCCTACTGCCGAGGCTTTTTGAGGTCGTGGGCTCCTCGGTCGTGTTCGACGACGTCCGCGGAATCACCCTTCTCGGTGTTCGACGCTTTGGCCTCACGCGCTCCTCGGCGGCGATAAAGCGCTCCATGGACGTCGCCTTTTCTCTACTCGGGTTGATCGCCCTTGGACCCGTGATAGCTGTGGTTGCGCTGGCGGTCCGCCTCGACAGTCCAGGACCAGTGCTCTTCCGGCAGACCCGCGTCGGTCGCAACGGACACAGGTTTCAGATGCTCAAGTTCCGCAGCATGGTGGCGGACGCGGACGCGCTCAAGTGTCAGCTCGTGGGCACCAGCGGACCGCACAACGGGCAGCTCTTCAAGCACCCGGATGATCCTCGCGTGACCCGCGTGGGCCGACTCCTGCGCCGCAGCGCACTCGACGAACTGCCGCAGCTCTACAACGTGCTGCGAGGCGACATGAGCCTCGTCGGCCCCCGTCCCCTCGTGATCGATGAGGACGCCCTGGTCAAGGGAAACTGGCAGCGGCGGCGGCTCCAGCTCACACCTGGGATGACCGGGCCTTGGCAGGTGCTCGGCTCGAGCGCGCCCCTCAGCGAGATGGTCAGCATGGATTACCTCTACATAGCGAACTGGTCACTGTTCGCCGACATCAAGATCATCTTGCGTACGGCGCTGCACGTGGCATCGCGCACCCGCACCTGAGTCCTCGGCTCGCTACCGGGTCTTCTCCAACCGCTTGACGTTGGCTGCGTGCAGTCGCCGTTGCTCGCCGTCGCGGCGCCCGCCCGGAAGCGCCGCGGAAGCGGGGACGCCCTCTCGTAGAGCGGCAAGGTAGGCACGGTCCTCCTCCAGCAGGCGCCGCGCGATGTCCGGGCCCACCGGCACCCCATGGCCGGGAACGATGTGCGTCGCGCGGTCGAGAAGTGGCTCCAGCCGCTCGAGCGTGGCCAGGTAGCCGTCGATCGATGCTTCGGGGGTCGGTATCTCGACCGGCGAGAGGTAGTCGCCGCAGATGAGTACCTTCGCCCATGAAGCCAAGATCGCCATGCCGTCCGCGGTATGACCGTCAGCGGGATGCAACTCGAGATCGTGTTTGCCTAGTACGCAGTAGCCTGGGACGGGCAGAGCCTCCGCGTTGCCGAGCGAGAGCGGAGACCGACGCTCGACGTAGTAGCGCTCGTCGAAGTCGCGCAGTTCGCGCTGCGCAACGCCGGGATTGGCGCGGAGACGCGCGGCCGTCGTCTCAGGGACGCCCAGTGACGCCTCAGGGAACGCGAGCCGCCCGAGCAGGTGGTCCCAGTCGCCGTGCGTGGCAAGTAGACCGCTGAAGTTGAAGTGCGCCTGCTCGAAAAGAGACGGAAGCATTTCGAGCTCGTCGGGGAACACCGGCGAGTCGATCAGGAACGCCTCGTCGCCATTTCGGATGAGGGTTGCGGTCGTACGCCAGATGCGACTCTCGACGACGATCACGTCCTCGTGGACGCTGATCGCGCGCACGAGAACGCCTACACGATGCCGAGCAGCTTGGCGGCTTCGCGAAGGTTGGGGACCTCGGCCGTAGGCTTGCGCTGACCCGCGTCGAGCGTCTCCTTGTGGCGGTTGACCCAGATAACCGGGATCTTGAGCTTCACGCAGGGCTCGACATCGTGGTAATAGCTCGAGGCGACGTGGACCCAGCCCTTCTTGCCCCCGATGCGCCGGGCGCACTCGTTGAAGTGGGCGGCGTCAGGCTTGTACGAGCGCACCTGCTGAGCCGTCACGACCAAGTCGAAATCGGTTGGAATATGGCGGCGCGTCTGCCCGAGCAGCTTGTCGTCGATGTTGGAGATCAGACCAAGCTTGTATTTCTTCGAGAGCTTCTCTAGTTGCGGTCGCACCTCACGGAAGAGCTGCCAGCTCGCCACCGAGTCGGGCAGAAAGCCCGAGCGTGACGGCTCAAGCGGCCAGCCGAGACGCTTGGATATCTCGACGGCCGTGCGGCGCAGCACCTCGGCGTAGAGCTCATAGGAGCCGCCTTCGATCTGGCGTGAGATCTCGTGGAAGAGCGGGATGACCTCCTCGCGCTCGATCGTGAAGCCGTCCCGGGCTGCCTCCTTTTCGAAGGCGTCCCAGATGCCGCTCTCCCAATCAATCAGGGATCCGTAGACATCGAAGGTGACGAAGGTCGTCTTGGCAGGCAGCGGCATGGCGGGCGTGGCTCCTCAGGGGGTCGTGAACCGTCAATTATGACCGTCGAATAGAGTCCGCGCCCACCCGATGGATCTCCTCGAGTATCAGGGAAAGCAGTTGTTCGCCCGCCACGGCATTGCGGTGCCGGCCGGGGAGCCCGCCAGATCCGTCGCCGAGGCGGTCGCCGTCGCAAGCCGAATCGGCTACCCATGCGCGATCAAGGCTCAGGTGCAGATCGGCGGCCGCGGCAAGCTCGGAGGCATCAAGATCGCCGCCGGCGAGGCGCAGGCGCGAGAGCACGCTGCGGCCATCCTGGGCATGGACATCAAGGGCCTAACGGTTCATGAGGTCTGGATCGAGGGCGCCTCGCAGATCGCTGCCGAGCTGTACGCGTCGTTCGTCTTCGACCGCAGCGCCAAGGCGCCGCTGGCGATGTTCTCGACGCGCGGAGGCATGGATATCGAGGCGGTCGCAGAGGAGACACCGGAGGCGATCGCGACCCTGCACATCGATCCGCTGATCGGTTTTCAACCGTTCCACGGCCGCCGCCTCGCCTACGAGGCGGGTGTGGACGCCGACTTGGTGCGCAGCGCCGGCAGCTTCCTCGAGCGCCTCTATGCAGCCTTCGTCGCCGAGGAGGCGATGCTCGTCGAGGTCAACCCGCTGATCGTGACGCCAGAGCGGACGCTAGTGGCGCTCGATGCCAAGGTTACGCTCGATGACAACTCGCTTTACCGCCATCCCGAGAATGCGGAGCTACGCGACCTCTCCAGCGAGGATCCGCAGGAGCGGATGGCCAAGGAGCGCAGCCTGACCTACGTCAAACTCGACGGCAACATCGGGATCCTCGGCAACGGCGCCGGCCTCGTGATGTCAACACTCGACGTCGTCGCCCAGCACGGCGGAGCGCCTGCAAACTTCCTGGACGCCGGCGGCGGCTCGAAGGCAGAAGCGATCACCGCGGCGGTCGAGGTGATCCTCTCCGACCCCGGCGTCAAGGCCGTGCTCTTCAACATCTTCGGCGGCATAACGCGCGGCGACGAGGTCGCGCGGGGATTGCTCGAGGCGTTTGAGCAGATCAAGCCGACGGTGCCCTTCGTGGTGCGACTGGACGGCACCAACGGTGAGGAGGGCCGCGCCCTTATCGCCGCGGCGGCGCTCCCGAACGTGCACCCCGCCGCGACCATGGATGAGGCGGCCGCGCGCGTGGTGGAGCTGGCCCAGTGAGCGTAATCGTCGATGAGTCGACCCGCCTGTGCGTATCGGGCATCACCGGCCGCGAGGGAAGCTTCCACTCGCTGAACAATCGCGCCTACGGCACCAACGTCGTCTCCGGCGTGACGCCCGGCAAGGGCGGCCAAGAGCTCGAGGGCATCCCGGTCTACGACACCTTCCACGCGGCTGTGGCTGCCACCGAAGCGAACACGGCAATGGTGTTCGTACCGCCCCCTTTTGCCGCAGACTCGATCCTCGAGGCCGCTGACGCCGGCATCACGACGATCATCGCGATCACCGAGGGAATTCCCGCCCATGACGAGCTGCGTGTCTACACGCAGCTTCGGCGCACTCCCGAGATCCGCCTGATCGGCCCCAACTGTCCGGGCGTGCTCTCTCCGGGGAAGGCAAATGTCGGGATCATCCCGGCGTCGTTCTTCCGCGAGGGAAATATCGGTGTGGTCTCGCGCTCGGGGACGCTGACCTACCAGGTTGGCAACGAGCTGGCGCAGCGCGGCTTCGGCAACTCCTCGATCGTCGGCATCGGCGGGGACCCGGTCCCGGGATCGAGCTTCGTCGACATCATCGAGCTCTTTGAGGCCGACCCCCAGACAGAGCTCATCGTGATGAGCGGGGAGATCGGGGGCGACGCCGAGGAGCAGGCCGCGAAGTACATCGCCGCGAGCGTCTCCAAGCCGGTCGTCGCCTACATCGCCGGCTTCACCGCCCCAGAGGGCAAGACGATGGGCCACGCCGGTGCGATCGTTTCCGGCTCGCGCGGGACGGCCAAGGCCAAGGCCGAGGCGCTCGAGGCGGTCGGCGTGCGGGTCGCGCGGACGCCGACACAGGTGGCAGACATCGCCGTCGAGCTGCTCAACGGTTAGCAGCATGAACGCGCCTGCCCCACTCTCCTTCGCTCGCGGAGCGCCGTCGCTCGACATCATCGATATCGAGGGGCTTCGTGACGCCGCGCAGCGCGCGTTCGCCAACGACCCGGGCGGCGCCACTGCCTATGGGACGGCGGTCGGCTATGTGCCGCTGCGGCGCTGGATCGCGGAGCGCCACGGAGTCGAGGAGAACGAGGTGCTGGTCACCAATGGCTCGATGCAGGCGGACGCCTTCCTCTTCGACGATCTCGTCGCTCCAGGGGACGCGGTCGTCGTCGAGCGTCCGAGCTACGACCGCACGTTGCTCTCTCTGCGCCAGCACGGCGCCGACCTGAGCGCGATCGCACTCGAACCAGATGGCATCGACACAGACGCGCTCGAGCGGGCCCTGGTGGACGGCCTACGGCCAAAGCTCGCCCACATCATCCCCAACTTCCAGAACCCGGCCGGTTACACGCTGTCTGGTGCTAAGCGTGAGCGCCTGCTTCTGCTCGCCCGCGAATACGAGTTTCTGATCTTCGAGGACGATCCTTATATCGCGCTGCGCTTCCGCGGCGACACGCTGCCGACGATGCTCTCGCTGGACGAGGGCGCAGGGAACGTCGTCTACGCGTCGTCGTTCTCAAAAACCGTCTGCCCGGGCATCCGCGTCGGCTTCCTGATCGGTCCCGCCGAACTGATCGCCCGGATCGTCGTGCGCGCCACCAACACCTACATCTCGCCAAGCATGGTCGACGCGGCGATCGTCTACGAGTTCTGCGCCTCGGGCGCGCTCGATCGCTCGATCGAGCGCGTCAAGAGAGCGCTCGAGGAGCGGGTGGAGACCCTCGCCGCCGAGCTCACCCGCCAGATCCCTGACGCCTCTTTCGTTGCACCGGACGGCGGCTACTTCCTGTGGGTGACGTTGCCGAAGGAGCTCGAGCCGGGCGCGGTGCTCAAGGCGGCCGCCGAGCATGGGCTCGCGCTCGTCAGCGGCGATGACTTTGTGCTCGATGGAGGCTCCGGTGCCGTCAGGCTCGCGTTCTCGGGTGTAACGCCGGAGGAGATCCGCCGCGGCGTCACACGGCTGGCGGACGCACTGGCCGCTCTCGTCTGATCGTCGGCGGGTTTCTGGTGACGCCTAGCGCCCGTACCGCTGCACGCCCATCACCAAGTGCTCCGGGAGCGCGACGCGCGGAGGCGGCGACGGGTCGGCTGTCACCGAAACGGTCTCGGCGACGCTACGTGTGAGCGTCACCGTGCGGTCCGGGGCAGTGACGACTATCTCGTCCTCACCGGAGGCAACGACCACGCCCTCAAGCCCGGGTTCGAGGCCGCTTGCGCGCAGGTAGTGCAGGAGATCCTCCGCCTCGTTCTCAAAGCGAAGCACGCGTACGGAGGCGCCCTCGCTGACGTCGGCAAGGGGCACCCCCGGGACGCGCGTACCGACGCGAATCGGGTGGCCGTGCGGACAGGTCGTGGCGTCGCCAATCGCCGCCAGCATGCGCTCCTCGAGCACCGGCGACATCGCGTGCTCCAGCCGCTCGGCCTCCTCGTGCACCTCGTCCCACGGAATTCCGAGGACATCGGTCAGGAAGCGCTCGATCAGCCGGTGGCGAAGGACGATCTCCTCAGCCTGGCGCTGGCCCGATTCCGTGAAGCCAATTACCTTCTCCGGTGAGCGGTTGATGTAGCCCTCGCGCTCCATGCGGCCGATCATCTCGTGCACTGCCGGTGCCGAGAGCTGCATTGCGCGGGCCACGTTGGCGGCCGTCATCGGCAATTCGGCCTCGTGTAGCCAGTAGAGCGTTTCGAGGTATCCGCGTTCCGCATCGGTGAGCTCAGCGGGAGGCATTGCCCGTGACTGTACCGGGCGGCGGTACTCTGGCAGCCGATGGAGTTCGGAATCGAGCCCCAACTGGCGCGGGCCGCCACGGTGCTGCCGGTAGGTCAGGAGTGGGCCTATGAGCAGAAGTACGACGGCTTCCGAGCGATCGCCTTTGTCACGGGGTCAGCCCTGCGGCTGCAGTCACGCACCGGGAACGACCTAACTCGCTACTTTCCGGAGCTCGCGCTACCCGTCGGGAACTACGTCCTCGACGGCGAGATCGTGATTGATTCGGCGGACGGCGGCGAGGAATTCGGCTCGCTGCAGCTGCGTCTTCACCCGGCCGCCTCGCGAATAGAGCGGCTCGCACGCGAGATGCCCGCCTCCTACGTGGCCTTCGACGTGCTCGAGTTCGACGGTGTCGAACTGCTCGCACAGCCGTTCTCCGCGCGCCGCCAAGCGCTCGAACGGATCGCCGGCGTGCGCCGCTCAGAGCTCGTGCACGACCCTGCCCGAGCGGAGCGCTGGCTGGAGCAGGCCGAGGGCGTCGTGGCGAAGCGCCTCGACGCCGCCTACGCCCCCGGCAAACGCACGGCAATGATCAAGGTCAAACGACTTCGCACAATCGACTGCGTCGTGGTGGGGTATCGCCCGGGCACCGACCGCCAGACCGTTGGCTCACTCATCCTTGGCCTCTATGAGCCCGACGGTGCCCTGAGGCCTGTCGGGCACACCTCCGCCTTCTCGGCGAAGCGCAAGCGCGCGCTCCCTGGCGAGCTTGCTCCCTACGAGACGGGAGCACGCGGGAGCGGCGCGCCGAGCCGGTGGACCGCCGATCGCGACCTGGAGTGGGTCGCGCTGCGGCCCGAGTTAGTCGTCGAGGTGAGCTACGACCACATCAGCGATGGTCGCATTCGCCACGGCACTAAGATCGTCCGCTGGCGCGAAGACAAGGCGCCGCGGGACTGCACGATCGACCAGTTGCAGTGAGATCTAGAACGGGACGGGCCGCGCAGCAACCCCTTCCGTCGCCGGCGCTCGCAGACCCCCGCTGCTAGCGACGCTGCCTGCGCTTTGCTAGCGATGCCACTGGGCGTAGAGCGTCGTGTTTGCCGTGAAGGCGTAACTCCCGCCGTTGGCGTACGCGGTGCCGCTCCCGTTCGCCGCCGTGTTCCAGCCCGAGAACGTGTAACCGCTCCTCGTGAAGCCGTCGCTCGTCAACGCCGTCGGCACGTTCTTCGTCTCTGCCGCCATGGTCCCCGAGCCACCGTTCGCGCTGAAGCTCACCGTGAAGCTTGGGTTTGCCTTCCACTGGGCGTAGAGCGTCGTGTTTGCCGTGAAGGCGTAACTCCCGCCGTTCGCGTACGCGGTGCCGCTCCCGTTCGCCGCCGTGTTCCAGCCCGAGAACGTGTAACCGCTCCTCGTGAAGCCGTCACTCGTCAAAGCCGTCGGCACGTTCGCCGTTTCCGAGGCCATGCTCCCCGAGCCACCATTCGCGTTGAACGTCGCGCTGAAATTCGGGCTGTTGGAAGCCGTCCCCCTGACGGTCGAACCGTTGTTCGAGAAGCTAAGCGTGGTGCCGTCGGCATCGACGACGAGTCCCGAGGTAAGTTGCGGCGCCGTGGCTGTATAAGAGGTCGGATCGGCGTAATACCAAGGTCCACCGCCCCAATTGAAGCCGAACGGCACGCCACACCGGATGGTGACCGTCAGCTTCTTACAGTTCCAGACCCAGAGCACCGTCACCGTTGAGTGCTTGGTCTTCCAGCTGTCGGTGTAACTCCACGGTCCGTGGTACTGGCACCACGAGGCGTTCGGCGGCGGGCTCGGCCACGACCAGCTACCACCTCCGCCGGAACCCAGCGACTCGCACGCAAGCACCACGCCGACTCCCGAGGAGAGCGTGAGGCCCAGCGTGAGCAGGAACGCGACGCCCCGCATCCTCGACCGGTGTAGTAGCCCGCGCTGTGACGGTGGCCTGCCCGAGCGCAGGGACCTCGCGCGAATCCGGCGGCGCAGCTCGTCGAGCTCCAGCCCCGTCGGCGTAGCGCGCGCTGCGGACAGCCGCGATGCGATCTCGTGTAGGTCTTCGGGGAGGTGCTTGTCGTTGCTGCTCATCAATCCTTAGACGTACGAACGACGCGTTTCCTGACGGGCATATCGAAATTTCTTTTCCCGAACGATTACGGGCACGCGTCGCGCAGCCGCCGCAGCCCCCGATAGAGCCTGCCCTCGATCGTGGTCTCTGGCTCCTTCAGGACGACCGCGATCTCGCGAATCGAGAGATCGGCTCCGAAGCGGAGCGAAACCACCTCTCGCTCCGAGTCAGGCAACTGCTGTAGTCGCCGCTGCAGCAGGTCGCGGTCGTCAACAGCCGCGAGTTCGTCGGCTGCAGCTGGGCTGAGGGCCGCGACACGCTCGACGGCACGCGACTCCGCGCCCCGGCGCCGGGCGAGATCCCGCAACCGGTTCATTGCTATGGCGTAGATCCAGGTCTTCTCCCGAGAGCGCCCGCGCCAGCCGCTGCGGGAGGTCAAAACGCGCTCGAACGTGTCGGCAACGATGTCCTCGGCAAGCATCCGATCGCCGGTCTGGTAGGTGAGAAAACCGAGCAGGTCCGCGGCGTGCTCCGTATAGAGGCGGTCGAACGCCTCAGTGCTCAGACCCGGCATTACCCGGACTCGATTAGCGATTGCCCGGACAGGAACGTAAGCGCTGCTCGGCGTGCGCCGGCTGATGGCCCGGCGGCGAGGGCCTCGGCGAGCAGGCGCACACTGGGATCGATGGGGTTGAGCCGTAGCGCACTGGCGGCGTCCGAGCGCGCGTCAGCGCCCTCGGCTGCCGTGGTCGCGGCCAGCGCGGCCTGGAGTTGCCAGTCGTTGGGGTCTTCAGCGAGACCGCTGCGGAGGTCGGCGCGCGCCTGGCGATACCGTCTCTCGCGGACGGCGCAAAGCGCCTGGATCTGCCACGCGGGGGCGCGCGTTCCGAGGACGTCGATCGAGCTACGCGCCAGTCTGTCGGCGCGCTCGCAGTCGCCCGATGCGTATGCGGCCGACGCGTCGTTCAGCCGTATCTGCGACGCCAGAACCAGCGAGGGGAACACCGCAGCGCCAACCACCACCGCGCCGACGACGAAGGACCGAACGTTGCCCGCTGTGGCCCCAGGGGTCCTACGGGACCACCCGCGCCGGCCCAACGCCAGCCCGCCCAAGGCGGCCAGCCACAGTGACGTTGCCGGCATCTGCCAGTCCCAGTCGACGCCGGCGTGGAGCGACCACGCAAGACCCGCGCTGAAAAGGGCGGCGTACAGCGCTCGCTCGCGTCCACGCCGCAGCGGCAGGAGACCGCCGAGTGTGCCAAGGACGAAGAGAAGTACGAACGCGAGGCCGACCAAGCCGAGGTCTCCGAGCGTCTCGATGTACAGCGAATGGGCGTTGACGACGACGCTGAGGCCCTGCCGATGCTCGTAGTACACGATCTCGTACGTGTCAGCGCCCGTACCGTCAAGCGGGTGCGCGCGGAACGCGTCCAGGGCGATGTCCCACAGCTGTATGCGACCGTCGCTGGAGACGCTCGAGAGGCGGTTGCGCAGAAGCGGTCCAGCCGCGGGCGCCTGCTGGTCGACGAACTGGTTCCAGCGCTGCTCGACCGCCGACGGCGCACCCAAAACCACAGCGACCGCCACGGCCATCACCGCGGCAACGACACAGGCTTTTCTGAGCGAGCGCCGGTGACGATCGATCGGCGAACCTTCGCCCTCGAGGGCGCGATCGAGGCGCAGCAGCAGCGCTCGTAGGAGCAGGACTCCCGCCACGCATCCCAACACGATCGCGGCAAGGTGGTGGCCCTGATGGATAGCCGCCGGAGAAGGGGGGCCATTGGCGGACAAGAGGGTCGCGCTATATGCCGCTTTCATCGCGATTGCCGTCGGCGGCGCGGTGGCGATCAGCGCCGAGAGCAGGCCCCGAGGTCGACCGAGAGTGGCGTAGAGAATCACGCCAATAACGGCGGCGATCAGACCTCCGCGCGAGTAGGTCAGGAGCAGTGCCGCACCGATAACCGGCAGCGCGGCTGCACTAAGCACGCGAATTATTCGGCGCTCATCGTTCGCCGCGAGGTGCAGGCAGAGCACCGCCGCTACCGCGCAGAAGACGCCGAGGGCGTTCCAATACGTGAGTGGATAGGCGAGCCGCCCATCGGCCTCTGGATTGAACGCGGTACTCAGCACGTCCGGGGCCACGCGGGACAGGAGGGCCACAGCGGTCACGGCCGCCATCGCAAAGGCAACGGCGCGGACGGCCCATACCAACCTCTCGCGTGTAGCCCCCACCGAGGCAAACAGGGCGAAGATCAGCGCATAGAGTAGGTCGCGGTCGAAGGCGATCGTTGCGCGGCCCGGAGCGTGTGACCAGGTTCCCGACAGCAGCGCCCAGCCGGCCAACCCCGCCAACCCGAAGAGGGGCACCAGAGCCCTGGGGGTAAAGGCCGCCAGGGGCCGCCGGGCGAGCGACATGCGAATCACGAGCACTATCGCTACGGCGATGTCGCCAAGCGCAACCGAGTCGGGGAAGAATCCGCCCGACTCGAAGCTGAAAAATAGGACCAGCAGGGCGGGAGCGCACAACAGCGCGCCGGTCGCTGTGCGCGTCATCACACTGCGTGCCGCGGCGTCAGCTCCTCGCGCCCAAACGACGAGCGCGCCGGCAAAGAAGACGATCGCCACGAAGAGCAGCACACCGAGCAGGGCGTTACTACTGAGCAGGCCATACGCCCCAATGCCCGCCACTGCCACCAGCGGCAGTACGCGTAGGTATCGAGCTGGCTTTGTCGGCAAGATGGTCAACGTATCCGCGGTATCGGTCGCGCGCGGGCACGCTGAAAGCACTCCAACTCCCAGCCCGGACGACCGGTGCCGGCAGCGAGACCGACTCTAGCGACCGAGCGGGTCAGGTATGGGTGAACTTTTTGCGGCGCCACCCGTAAGGCATGGACTTAGCCCCCCGTGCCTCGGTCCAGGCAGACGCCTGGCCCCGAAGTACGCTGAGATGATGTCTCAGGAACCCGCGGCCAGCCGCCGGGCGCCATGAATCGTGGGGTAATGCAGGCCTTCGGCCTGCATCTGGCGACCGATCTCCCCCTCCCAGGCGACTGGGGGACACCCAAGACGATCTCCGATCGCCGATTGGAGATCGTCCTCGATTCCTCGGTGCCGGAAAGGCTCGCCGATGCGACCCTCGAATGGGCCGCCCCGATAGACGGCGGCCGATTCATCGTCGACCGGGGCGCCGACGGCACGTTTCTCTTCCGCCACGAGACAGGACGCCATCTTCTGTCGTCGGACTTCGGCCTGTTGCGCTGCGCACCACACGACGTTCACAATCCCGGGTGGTACCGCGTGCTCCTCGACTCAGTGCTGTTGTGCATCGTTCTCCTCGGAGGGCGAGAGGGTCTGCACGCGGCGTCGGTCATCGTCGGGGACAGCGCGGTTGCAATCGTCGCTCAATCGGGCGGCGGCAAATCCACCCTCGTAGCCGAGCTGATGCGACGTGGCCACAAACTCTTGTCGGACGACATCACGTTTCTGGCGCCCTCGGCTGACGGGCCGCCCTTGGCGATCCCTGGGCCGCCAGTGATGACCCTGCCCGAGGGGGAGGACGCCCCTACTCAAGCCCAGGTCCTGATGAAACTACCGGAAGAGCGTTGGATCAGCGCCGCCGTGGCCCATGCGCCAGCGGCACTCCGCACGATTATCCAGCTCGACCGCCGGCCGCGAGCTGTGACCGCAATGCGCTCGGCGGACAACGACGCGTCTGTGGTTCTGCTCAGCGCAATGCTCGCCCTCCCGCGCACACTCGAACGCACCCTCTCGCGCCTGGACGTGGCCTCGGCACTCGCAGCTCGGTGCCAGATTCTGAAGCTGACCGCTAGCCCGTCCGCCACCCCGACCGAGCTGGCGGGATTGGTGGAGCGCGCGCTTGCTGCTTGAGGCCCGGTGACCGCTCAGGCGCGTGATCGGCGACGGCGGACGCGATACACAGTAAGCCCAGCCGCGGGCAGCCGCCGTATGAGCGACAGCCACCGCAGGGGATAACTCGCAACAAGGCCGGCCCGCCCGGTGCGCGCAAGCGGCATCGACCAACGCATGAAAGCGGTGTTGGGAAACAGTTCGCGCGCGACAATTCGCGTCTTTCCTGACACTGGCGCCGACATCAGCTCGCTTAAGCCCTCCGCTAGGGGCACCCGAGCCGTGCGGAGGTCGTACTCGATCGACCCGGTCTCCGCGAGGTCAAGCCGGCGGGCGATGTCGGCCGCTTCCGGCAGCAACCGCATACCGGTGGCAAAGGCTTCCAGCCCACCGAGCCTGGCCGCCAAGCCAGCCGCCGCACGCCACTCTTCGTCCGTAGCTCGGCGCACGGCTCGCGCGAGATCCTCCAAGGGCTTTCCCTCCACATGATGAACCGCATGTAGCGGGATATGCATGAGCACGGCTATCCGATCCGGCACGTGGACGCTTCGACCCCCAACCTCCTGGATTTTCGATGTCGCCGACAAAGCCCTCCACACATCGGCGGGCTCTGCGCCGAGGCCCGGGAGGGTGCTGTGGAGGTCGATGCTGTGAAGGCCACGCAGAAACCCGGTGCCAGCCTCAGATTCCATGCGGGGATGCTCAAGCGGGCCCAAATAATCCCTAAATCCCATCACCTCGAGTCGCGCGACCGCGCGATCCCAGGTCTGCGAAGCCACAACGAGATCGCCGTCGCCATAGGGGCGCACCTCGCGGGGGTAAAGCCAGCGACCAATCACTGGGCCCTTCACGAGCAACACATCAATGCCACAGGCCTCGAAGTCCCCAATCACCTCTGCCGTGACGGTGTCGACCGCGAGGCACCAGGCCGCCTGCTGTAGTAATTCGGGTGTAAGCGCCACGTCTTGAACCTCGACTAGGGTCGGTTCCGGGCGGCCAATCATGGGGCCGCCCGGACGCTTGGCCTATTCCCTAGACGATCGTACGATTGCCGCAAAGGTCTTGGCACTCTACCGTGGACCGTCGTATGAATCGGTTTCGTTGGCCCTGCCCGCCACTGATGCGACGCAGCTTCCTCGGCCTGTTCGTTGTCGTCGGACTGGCGGCGGCAGTGACGACGGCCGCGTCGGCGTCGGCCTCGGCACCGACGCAGGCGATCGAAGGAGTTTGGAGCTTCAACGGTGGCGCGGTCATCGT
>DASXEZ010000017.1:0-29725 GCA_036489875.1 Solirubrobacteraceae bacterium
GGTTCCCGCGCTCGGGGTTGGGCTCGCCGCCTGTGGCGGGACATCGAGCTCGGCGGCGGCCACGACGCCGTCAACGCCCGCGGCGCAGGCCAGTGCGTCAGGTGGTCTCGCCGGACACGCGGGCGGGGGCGGGGGGTCCAACGCCCGGTCAACCAACGCCGCGGGCGGATCGGTCGGAACGGTCACGGCGGTTTCGGCGTCGAGCTTCACCGTGTCGACTCCTGCCGGTGAGAAGGTCACCGTCAAGGAGACGTCATCGACCGTCTATGACAAGGGCACGAGCCCATCGAAGGCGAGCGTCGTCACCAAAGGCAAGACCGTGCTGGTGCTCGGCAAGGTCAACAGCACGACGATCACCGCATCTCAGGTCATCGTGGGACCCGCGGTCAATCTGTCCAAAGCGTCGGCGAACGTGGTCTCGTTCAAGCGCGGCACGCAGAGCGCGTCCAAGACCGTCGGTCAGATCCCAGCCAACTACAAGGAGGGGTCGGGCACGATCGTCAGTGGGACCGCGGCGACCAACGCCACCAAAGCCGCGCTGACCTCGTATGCCGGCGGCGTCGTCGATCGGGTGGTGCAGCTGAGCAACGGCGAGTACGAGGTCCACTACATCGGCGTCAACTGGCCTCATCACATCTTCGTGACCAGCAACTTCAAGGTCGTTGGCGCGAACTGAACCAGGGATCACGTATCAGCCGAGAGGCAGCGTGATCTCAAAGCGTGAGCCCGCGCCGGGCCGCGCCGTGACCGTCGCGGCCCCGCCGTGGGCTTCGGCGATCGTCTTGACGATCGACAACCCAAGGCCGCTTCCCTCGGTGCGGGGGGCCGTATCGCCGCTCCCGAGTGGCGTCCCGCGATAGAAGCGCTCAAAGACGTGAGCGGCCTGCTCGGGATCGATCCCGGGGCCCGCGTCGATCACCGCCAGGACGGCCATCTGATCGCGAACGCCGACCTCGACCCTGACCGGGGCCCCCGCTGGCGTGTGCACCTGCGCGTTCTCGAGCAGGTTGGCGACGATCTGCCGCAGGCGAGGCTCATCGCCGCTCACGATCACGGGGCCGCGCGCGTCGACGGCGATCGACCGCCCCGGGTCCCGCGCCCGCGCGTCCTCGGCCGCTTCATAAGCGACCACTGTGAGATCTGTCGGGGCCCGCGTGAGCGGACGCTGCTCATCGAGGCGGGCGAGTAACAGGAGATCGTCGATCAGTCCCGCCATTCGCGTGGCCTCTGACTCGATCCGTGAGATCGACGTCTCCAGATCCTCCGGGTCATATTTCGCCCCCCGGCGCAGCAGTGCCGCGTAGCCACGGATCGAGGTCAGCGGCGTGCGCAGCTCGTGCGAGGCGCTCGAGACAAATCGTCGCAGCTGGGCTTCTGACCGATCGCGGCGTGCGAACGCGTCCTCGAGCCGCTCGAGCATCCCGTTGAGGGCGAGACCGAGCCGCCCGATCTCGCTGCGCTCCTCCGCCGGCGAGAGCCGCACATCCAGATCACCCTGAGCGATCCCACCGGCGACCTCGGACATCTGCTCCAGCGGTCGCAGCCCTGTCCGCAACAACCAGAACGTCGCTGCGGCGAGCACCGCCAGCAGCCCGGCGGCGATCAGCACCTCCACACGAAGGAGACGCTTGAGGGTGGCGTTGACGTCATCGAGCGCTACCGCCACGATCAGGACACCGGCCGACGCCGGAAGCGAGCTGACCAGCACGCGGTAGCGGCCGGTTCCGCTCACCGCCGGTACGTCGAACTGCAGCGCCCGCTCGCGTGACGGCACGCCCCCGCTGGGCGCCGGCGGTGGATGGAGCACAGCGGGCAGGCGCGGCCGTGGACTGGATCCGCTGAGCGAGCTCGCCACATGGAGGGCAACGACTCGACCGCCGGCGTCGCGAACCTCGGCGAACGCGACCGGCGGGGCCACCTGGTCCAGCGTCGTCGTATCGATCGTGCTGGTGCGCGACTGGCGCAGACCACGACCGACCGCCGCCCGGGCCGCCATCAGCTGCTGGTCGACGCGATCGAGTAGGAATGAACGCAGCGCCAGATACGTCCCGCCGCCGGCGGCGATCAGGCCGACGCCGGTCATCGCCAACACGCCCGACAGCAACCGGGCTCGGAGCGACATCAGTCCCGAGCCGACCGGAGCGTGTACCCGAACCCTCGCACCGTCTGGATCAGCGGCGGCTCGTCCACATCCACCTTCTTGCGCAGGTAGCTGATGAACGTCTCAACCACGTTGCCATCGCCACCAAAGTCATACTCCCACACGTGATCGAGGATCTGCGTCTTGGACACCACCCGCCCGGCGTTCAGCATCAGAAACCGCAGAAGCCGGAACTCAGTCGGGGTCAGCGAGATCTGGCGTGGGCCGCGCGTGACCTCCAGCCGGTCCTCATCGAGCACCAGGTCGGCGTACTGAAGCACTCCTGACGGCGCCTGCCGCGTCGCGAGCTTGTTACGACGGACCATCGCCCGCACCCGCGCGATCAACTCATCGAGACTGAACGGCTTTGTCAGATAGTCATCACCACCGACCGTCAGCCCGGCGACCTTGTCCTCGGTCGCATCCCGCGCGGTGAGGAACATCACTGGCGTCCAGATGTTCTCCGCCCGCATCCGCCGCACCACCTCGAGCCCGTCGATGTCTGGCATCGTCACGTCGAGAATCATCAGCTCCGGCCTGAACTCGCGAGCGGCTCGCAGCGCTGCGCGACCGTCATGAGCGCTGCTTACATCGAAATCCTCATAGCGGAGGGCAAGTGACACCAGCTCGGTGATGTTCGGTTCGTCATCCACCACCAGCACCCGAGTGCGATCCCCCGTCTTACTCGCCGCTGCAGGTCTCACGGCGATAGCTTGACAGCCGAACCTGTGGGTTCGCTGTGCACACCCTGGCCAACCGCTGTGACCACGGACTGGGCCGCGAGCGGTGAGACACGAGGATGGTGTCGGCTCGTAGAGAAGTCTTCGTCCTCATCGACATTGCTCTCACGCTGCCACGTCAACCTCCAGTTGCAGCGTCCTTCCTCATCAGCGAACTGAGACGCAAATGCATCTCCACCGCAAGACCCTGGCCGTCGCAGCGCTCGTTCTGGCGCTCTTCGGGTCGTCCGCCGGCGGGTCGGCTCGCGCGCTCGGGACGCCCGGAGGCCAGGGCCACGGACCTATGGTCCAAGTGGCCACCCTGGTGCAGCGAGTGCGGCCACGGCGCCGCGTCCGCGGTGGCAAGGTGCGCGCGACTCTGTGGCGGACCGTCTGCCGGATTCGCCACGGCACCGCGCGAACCCGCGCGCCCGGCGCGAGGCTCCGGCCGCGGCTTGCACCGCACAACGCCTGGGCTCGCGGACCGCCGTGACCATTGGATGGGTGATGTCGAGGGCGGGACGGCCGAGCACCGTCTCGCCCTCGCTTCGCGCCCCTCGAGGCAGGGAGTCACTTCCGAGAGTCACTTCCGTGTCTAAGCGGCGGGCATCGCGGATGGTTCCGATATCTGTGATGCGGGTCTTGCTTGGGCCTCGCCGGTTGGAAGGCGCGGTTCGCGGGTGCCGGCTGGGCGTGCCGCCATCGCTCGGCGATCCCGGCGCTGGGTGACGAAAAGCACGCTCGCCGGGATGAGGGCTACCAGGGTCGCGCCGAGAGCCCACGAGAACGTATGGCCGAAGGCGTTTGCCAGCGGACCGGCCACGTGAACACGAACGGTCGGCGACAGTGTCTGGAGCACCTCGCCGGTACCGGCCGCCGCCCCGAGTGCTCCGCGCGCCTGGTCAGTGAGCACGACGGCGAGCAAGGCTGTGCCGATCGATCCTCCGAGGCGCTGAAGCGTATTCAGGATGCTCGTCCCTCCCGGCACCTGGTCACTGCGCAGGACGGCGTACGCCGAGGCCATGGTCGGCATCATCGAACACCCCAGGCCGACCCCGCGCACCAGCAGCACGAGCGCCAGCCACCTGTAGGAGCTCGTCGCCTGGACGGTGACGAGCGGGATCGTGGCCAGACACATCACGGCGATGCCGAAAAGGGCCACGCGTCCTCCGCCGATCCGATCGGTGAGCCGGCCGGAGAGAGGCATCACCAGGGCGGCCCCGATCCCCTGCGGTGCCATCAGCAGGCCGGCGCTCAGCGCACTCGCGCCCCGGTCGACCTGGTAGTAGAGCGGCAGTAGGAGCATTGAACCGAAGAGCCCCGCGCCAAGCAGGAACGTGGTCGCGGCGGCTGCGCTGAAGCCGGCGGAGCGGAACAGGTGCATGTCCAGTAGTGGGCGCCGGGCGCGCAGCGCGTGGCGCACGAAGAGAGCGATCAGCAGCACCCCGGCGGCGATCGGGCCCCAGGCGATCGGTGAGCCCAGCCCGCCGCTGGTCTCGGTCTCCGCCAGACCGAACACGACGCCGGCGAGTCCGGGGCAGAGCAGCACGACGCCCAGCCAGTCCAGCGATCCGGCGTCCGCGCGTCCCTCTGCGGAATTCAAAAGTCGCGCGGCGAGGATGAGAGACAGCGCCGCGACCGGCAGGTTGACGTAGAAGATCCATTGCCACGCCGCGTTGGTCACGATCAGTCCCCCGAGCACCGGGCCGAGAACCGGCCCCAGCAGCATCGGCATGCCGATCACCGACATCACCCGGCCCATGTGCCGCGGCCCGGCGGTCTGAGCGAGCACGCTCATGCCAACCGGCATGATCAGCCCGCCGCCGAAGCCCTGGAGGACGCGGAAGAAGATCAAGGATCCGGCTGACCAAGCGGTCCCGCATAACGCCGAGCCGACAGCGAACACCGCGACCGCGATCATCCACACGCGCTTGGAGCCGAAGCGCTCAGACAGCCACCCGGCGAGTGGGATGACCATGGCCAGCGACAGGAGGTAGCCGGTTGAAACCCATTGGATCGTGCTCAGCGGCGAATGTAGATCACGCGAGAGGGTGTCGAGCGCGACATTCACGATCGTCGTGTCGAGGACCGACATGACGACCCCGAGCACCACCACGGCTGCGACGACCTTGACTTCTCGGCTTAATCCCTGATCGGGGCTTGGCAGAGGCGTGGACGCCGGTTGGCTCGCCGTGGTCCTGAAACGGGCCAGTCTCGTCACAGGAGGAACCGCTCCATGTGGTCGGCGTAGGCGTGTGCGGCGCGCTCTTCGCGGTCGAGTGCCGCGACATACCCCGCGTAGGCGAGCCGGCCCTCGGCTCGTGTGGCGCCGACCCAGCGCCGGTAGGCCAGCCGGACGCCGTGACACTCTTCGCGCCACGAGACGTAGCACTGCAGCAACTCATCGATCGCCCACCGGCCAATTGCGGTATCGCTGTCAAATACGGTTGCCATCTGTGTCGGTCTTTCCCTGTTCAAGTCGGGTCTTGATCTCGGAGCAGGTTCTCATTGGCTCTGCGGTGCGTACATACGGCTGGGCCCGAGAAGTCCGCCCTGAGGTCCGGAGGAGCGGGGTAGGGGAACCCCTACCGGCGGGAGCAGAGGGATGCCCCAGACTCCGCGTATGACGACGCGCGTTTCCGGGTTTCCCTACCTTTCCGCGCCGGCCAGACGGCGATCATGGGGGGCGTGATGGGATCGCAATCGGTGTTGGTGGTGGACGACGACCCGGAATTCCGGCAGCTGGCCCGACGTTTGCTCGTCGGCAGCGGTCTGACCATCGTCGGAGAGGCCGACAGCGTCGCGGCGGCGTTGGTGGCCGCCGTCCAGCTGAAGCCCTCGGCGGTTCTGGTCGACGTTGAACTGCCCGACGGGGACGGGCTCGAGTTGGCGCGCGAGCTCGCGGTGCTCCCCTGGCGCCCGCGCATCGTTCTCACCTCCATCGATCCGGACATCACGACGACCGGCGAGGCCCGGCTCGCGGGCGCCCGCGCGTTCGTGGTCAAGGCCAACCTTCCCGACGTCCCCTTGGCGCAGCTGCTCGGCGGCGAATAGTGGGCACGCCCACCTCTCGCGGTACGGTTGCAAGCATGTCAGCGCCACTACGTGTGGTGATCGGTGAGGACGACGTCCTGCTTCGCGAGGGGATCGTGCGACTGCTCACCGAGGCTGGGTTCGACGTCGTCGCTCAAGCCGGCGACGCCCCGGATCTCTTGCGCAAGGGCCTGGCTCACCGTCCTTCGGTCGTGATTGCCGATGTCAACATGCCCCCGGGTCACGGAGACGACGGCCTGGTCGCGGCCATCGAGCTACGGCGGCAGCGACCGGAGACCGGAGTGCTGGTGCTTTCGCAGTACTACGAGGAGCGCTACGCGCTGGACCTGATCGGCGAGCGCGCTGACGGGGTCGGCTATCTGCTCAAAGAGCGCGTGGGGGATGTCGAGACCTTCATCGACGCGGTCGCACGGGTCGGCGGGGGCGGCAGCGCGCTTGACCCGGAGGTGGTGGGGCGGATGCTCGGCCGCCGTCACCGCGACCGCCCGCTTGACCGGCTCAGCCCGCGCGAGCGCGACGTGTTGGCCGCGATGGCGGAAGGCAAGTCCAACCACGGGATCGCCCAGGCGCTGCTGGTCAGCCAGGCAGCGGTCGAGAAGCACGTGACGAGCATCTTTCACAAGCTGGGGCTCGACCCCGCCCAGACCGAACACCGGCGGGTGCTCGCCGTGCTCACCTACCTACGCGACCCGCCGAACGGTTAGTTCGCCCTCGACCGGCAGCAACGCACACACGCGGGTGCCCCCACCCGCCGGGCTGTCGACGACGAGTCGTCCATGCAGCGCCGACACACGATCCTCCAGCCCGCCCAGTCCGGTGCCGTGATCCCCTTGGGCGCCACCGACACCGTCGTCGCTTACCTCGACGCGCAGGTGTCCCGCCTCGACGCGGGCCGTGACCCCGGCGCCCGCCGCACCAGCGTGCTTGAGCACGTTGGTGAGCGCCTCGCTGACGATAAAGTACGCAGTCGCCTCGACGCTGGCCGGTAGGCGGTGTACGGGCACGTCGACGCTCACCGGCAACGACACCCGCGACACGAGCGCCTCGACTCCCGCTCGCAGTCCGCCCCGAGTGAGTGCCGCGGGCAGGATCCCGTGGGCCAGCTCGCGTAACTCGGCGTTCGCCTGCTCGGCGTGCCGCAGCGCCTCGGCCACCAACTCCTCGGCGCTCGCGTCGGTCGTCGACAGCGCTCGGAGCGCCAGCTTGAGCATGATCACCGCCTGGACGAGGCGTTGCTGGGCCCCGTCGTGCAGATCGCGCTCGATCCGACGTCGGCTCTGATCAGCGGCAGCGACAATCCGCGCGCGCGACGCGGCCAGGGCGGCGCGGCCCTCGGCGTTGGCGATCGCAGTCGCCACCAGCTCCGTAAACGAACGCAGGCGCTCTTCGATGTCGCCTGGTAGCGACGGCTTCACCATCGAGCCGACGGCGATCAAGCCCCAGAGACGGCCCTCGACCCTGATCGGCGTCCCGACCGCTGACTGGATGCCCGCTTCCCGGCCGGCGGTGCCGAGCGGGCCGGAGGAGCGGTCGACATAGTTGTCGACTCGGGCAGGACGGCCGGTTTCGAAGACGATCGTCGCGAGGTTCTCTCCCCCCAAGCCCATCCTGGTGCCAGGGGAAAAGCGCCCGGTTGTGCTGCCCGCGGCGGCGAGCACGGTGAACGTATCGTCGGCCTCGTAGCGCTCCAGGTGCGCGAAATCGACTGGAAGCAGCCGCTCAACCTCCTCGGTCACCGCCGCGAACACGTGCTCTGGTGGGACACCCCGTGCCACGAGCGTCGCGACGCGCCGCAGCGCCGCCTGTTCGTCAGCCAGCCTGGCGAGCCCGGCGCGGCTCTCGGCAGTCGCGATCGCCGTCGCCACCAGTTCTGTGAACGACGCCAGCCGCGCCTCAGTGTCCGCCGGTAGCGGCTGGTCGAGAGTCGAGCCGGCGGCGATCAAGCCCCAGAGGCGGCCCTCGACCATGATCGGCGTCGCGACCGACGAGCGGATGCCCGCCTCGTGGACGGCGATGCCGAGCGGGCCGGAGGAGCTTTCGGTGTAGCGGTCGATCCGCGCCGAACGGCCTGTGTCGAACACGATCGTGCCGAGGTTCTTCCCCCCTAGCGTCCATTGACTTCCAACCGGAAGGTGATCGACTGGCCCGCCTGAGCGGGCGACCGAGGTCACCGTGCCGTCTGACTCGTAGCGGCCCATGATCGCCAAATCGGCCGGCAGCAACCGCACGACCTCCTCGACAACCGCGGCGAACACCTCCTTCTCCGGCGTCCCGCGCGCGACCAACGTCGCGACCCGCCGCAACGCCGCCTGCTCCTCAGCCAGCCGAGGGAGCCTGGCGTAGCTTTCCTCATATGAGGTGACAGTTGTCTCCTGCCCCGACAAGGATGCCTGGAGGAGGTTCACCCCCCGAGGGTCGCGCCGCGGTTCGGACCGCACTAGGGCGGCGGCCTCAACAGGTGCGTTGGAGCCGGCTCAAGGACCGATGTAGGGCTAGCTCCAATGCAAGTCGGGGCGCCGCTTATTTTCGTCACTAGGCGCGCCGAATTGTGGGGTTGCCCCCAGTGCGAGGAGGCGCCGGCGTTGTCAGGCTCATCGCATGGCTGGTGGCATCCTGATCGTCGATGACAACCCTCACTTCCTGAGGACGGCCGAGAAGCTGCTCAGGATGCGGGGCCTGAACCCGTTTGACCTCGTCTCGGGGGGTGATGAGGCGCTTGCTGCGGTCGATCGCGGCTGCCCCGATGGAGTCCTGATCGATATCAATCTCGTGGGGCAAGATGGGTTCCAGGTGGCGGCTGCACTCGCGGCGCGCTGTCCCGCGCTTCCCATTGTCTTGATGTCATCTGAGGCCGACGGGGTCGATGGCCCGCAACTCCAACGCTGTGGCGCCACCGCGTTTGTGCCGAAGACGGCGCTGGCGACATCTGACCTCCGCCAGTTCTTCGGCGGTACGCGACCGTAAGTCTGAGAGGCGCTGCGGCCGTCATTGCCGCTCGGCTCGTCAAGACTGAAGGTACTTCAACACGGCTACGACGCGGCGGTGTTGCTCCGGCGATTGAGCCAGCCCGAGCTTGTCGAAGATGCTCGTGATGTGACGTTCCACGCCGGCGACGGTGACGACGATCTGTTGGGCGATTCCGGCGTTCGAGCGCCCTTCGGCCATCAAGGACAGGACCTCGCGCTCGCGCTTGGTCAACCGGTCGAGGGGGCTGTTCAGGCGCTTGCGGCCAACGAGCAGCGCGACTACGTCCGGATCGAGCGCAGACCCGTCCGCAGCGACGCGTCGCACGGCATCGGTGAACGCGGCCACATCGCCGACTTTGTCCTTGAGGAGGTAGCCCACGCCCTCGGCTCTGTCTCCGACCAGATCAAGCGCGTAGCGGCCCTCCAAGAACTCCGAGAGCACCAACACGCCCACGTCCGGATCGCTGGCGCGGATCTCGAGCGCAGCGCGCAGCCCGTCATCCGTACGGTCTGGTGGCATCTGAATGTCGACGACGAGGACGTCGGGACGATGAGCGCGCGTCTTCCTGACGACGTCCCGTGCGTCACCGGCAGCCGCGACGACCTCGAATCCGTGGGCTTCGAGCACACGGATCAGCCCCTCTCGAAAGATAGGATGATCCTCGCCCACGACCACCCGGGTGGCGGCCGCCTCGTCCACACCAGCAACTATACGATCTGCAGTAGTACAGCTTGCTCGCCACGGGCGTCTCTGGAATCATTGCGGCGACCTTGCGACGGGCCCCACGCCTCTTGACGCCGGGTGCAGAGGGCGGGCTCCCGGTGGCGCTGGCTGCCACGGCGGTCGCTGTCGCGATCTGCACGGCGATCATCTACCCGCTCAAGCGTGTCGCCCCCGTCGACTCTTTAGCCGTTGTCTACATGGTCGCGGTGCTCCTCATCTCGGCGACGTGGGGACCGTGGTTCGGTGTGATCGCCGCCGTCGCGAGCGTTCTCGCGTTCGACTACTTCCATCTGACTCCGACAGGGAGCCTCTCGCTTCGCGATGGCAAAGACTGGGTCGCTTCCGCCACGTTTGTGATCGCCGCCACGCTCGGCGGGTACGCGGCACGCGTCGCGCGCTCCCGTTCAGAACTGATCGCCTCCCGGGCGCGAATCATCGCCGCCGCTGACGCCGCCCGCGAGCGTCTCGCGCGCGATCTCCACGACGGCACGCAGCAACGACTGGTGACGACCGTCGTCAACCTGCAACTGGCCGACCAGGAGTTCGGACGAGATGCGCAAGCCGCCCGGGAGCTGCTCCAAGCGGCTCTCGTCGAGGCGGGCGAGGCGCTCTCTGAGCTGCGCGAGGTCGCCCACGGGGTCCACCCGAGCATCCTGACGAACCGGGGCCTCGGCGCCGCGGCAGCCACCCTCGCCGAGCGGAGCCCGCTGCCCGTCGAGGTGGCCATCGGCGACGAGCGCTACCCGCCGCACGTCGAGGCCGCGGCCTACTTCTTCGTCGCCGAGGCGCTCACCAACGTCGTCAAGCACGCCGGCGCCACCCACGCCCAGCTCCACGTGGCGCGCCGCGACGGTGATCTGGTGATCGACGTGCGCGACGACGGCATTGGGGGCGCCGACAGCGCTGGCAGCGGGATACGCGGACTGCGCGATCGAATCGAAGCGGTCGGCGGTCAGATGCACATTGCGAGTCCGCCCGGGCACGGCACCCATCTTCACGCGGTGATCGCGCATTCCGCCGCGTTGGACCCCGACGGCTGATCGCCAACGTAAGTCCTCCTACAGGACGCGCTCCAAGACGAGCATCTCGCGAGCGGAGACGAAATGAGCGTAGTCATCCGCCAGACGCTGGACTTGCTCGCTGGTCTGTTCCTCCCAGCGATCTACGCCGGTGACCTCCGAGATCAGCACGTAGTCCGCAGACTCGCTCGGGGCGAGCGCAGGTGAAACCACACGATCACTGTCGCCGGACTAGGCCTCGGTTCTCTTTCGAGGGTATGCGAGCTGTCATTGCGGTCCCTGAGATTCAGGCTTCATAGATCGCCGCCAGGTCCTGGTCAGCGAACTCGCGGCTCGCGGCCGTGAAGCGCTCGCGGACGACGTCGAGCAAGGGCATGGCGGTCTGAGCGCTCTGCTCGACCTCGCCGACGAGCTCGAGGTCCTTGACGGCGAGCCGGACCGGGAAGCCGGCCGGGTAGTCGTGGCGTCGCATCTCACCGAGCTTCTGTACGGCATACGGGGAGCCAAGTGGCCCACCGTCGAGCAGCTCGGCGAAGTGGCGCTGATCGAGCCCCATCGCCTCGCAGAGCCGCATCGACTCGGCCAGCGCGGCGACCGTCGTGATCATCCAGTGGTTGGCTGCCAGCTTCAGGCGCGAGCCCATCCCGGCCTCGCCCACCCAGAGCACGCGTGACGCGAGGGCGTCGAAGATCGGCTCGACCGCGGCGCGCGCGGAGTCAGACCCTGAGGCCAGGACGGTCAGCTGACCCTGCTCAGCAGGCTGAGTGCTGCCGGACACGGGCGCGTCGACGATCTGGACTGCATGCGCCTCGGCGACACGCGTCAGCTCGTCTGCCTCGGCCGCGCCAACGCTGCTCATCTGCAGCCAGATGGTGTTCTTGGGCCAGTCGTCCAGCAACGGCTCGACCACGTCGAGCACGATCGCGGCGGTGGGGAGCATCGTGATCACGACTTCCGCCTCGCTGACCACCTCGCCTGGCCCGTCGGCCGCCTGTGCTCCGCGACCTCCGAGCGCACGGATCTGCTCGGAGTCACGGTCCCAGGCAGTGACCGCGATCCCCTGGTCCAGCAACCGATGGGCCATCGCGGAACCCATCAAGCCGACGCCCAGCAACCCAACACGAATCTGGCTCATCGTGCACTCCCTTCGATTTCGGTGATGTCCTGGTCGGTGAGTTCGAGGTTGGCGGCGGGGAGGATCGGGTCCACCTGGTCAGGCCGCCGAAAACCGACGATCGCGCCGTCGACGGCCGGGTGGCGCAGCGTCCAGGCGACGGCGACCGCGCCCGGGGTGGTGTCGTGCCGCTCGGCGACCGCCTGCAGGCCGGCCACCAGCTCGAGGTTCGCGGAGAGCTGCGGCTCGTTGAACCGCTGATCGCGTTTGCGCCAATCGTCATCGGCCAGGTTCTCGATGCGCTCGCGGGTCATGCGTCCGGTCAACAGCCCCGAGCCCATCGGGGAGTAGACGATCGCGCCGATCCCCTCCCGCTCGACGAAGGGCAGGATCTCCTGCTCGACCTCGCGCTCGATCAGCGAGTACTGGGGTTGGAGCGTCTCGACCGGTGCGATCTGCTCAATCCGCCGCAGCTGGTCAACGTCGAAGTTCGAGACGCCGATATGGCGCACGAGGCCGTCGTCACGAAGGTCGGCAAGCGCGCTCCACCCTTCCTCGATGTCCTCGTCCGGGATCGGCCAGTGGATCTGGTAGAGGTCGATCGCGTCGATCCCGAGACGCTCGAGGCTGGCTTCGGCCTCGCGCAGGAGCGAGTCGCGCTTGAGGCTGTGCACGACCGTCCGTCCGGGCCCCTCCAGCAGCGAGCACTTGGTGAATACAAACGGCCGCGCGGCCACGCCTTCCAGCGCCCGGCCAACCATCCGCTCCGAACGGCCGAAGCCGTAGGCAGCGGCGGTGTCGATCCAGTTGATCCCCTGCTCGAGCGCGTGTTGGATCGCGTCGATGGACTCCTCGTCGTCCTGCGGACCCCAGCCGAACTCCCAGCCGCCGCCGCCGATCGCCCAAGCGCCGAACCCGACGCGCGTGATCTCCATACCGGTCTGGCCAAGCTGTGTCGTCTTCAGTGATGTCTTCGTGTTGTCCATACGGCTCCTAGTCAGATGGGAGGGTGGGTTTCAAGTGGTCAGGTTGTGGATCCGGCAGGCGCTACCGATCCGCCGCTGACTCCGGCGCGGCCGGTACCGCGGTGCGTGCGTGCCACCCGGATGAGCACGCCCGCCGACAACGCTGCGACCAGCGCGGCGAACGTGAGCCCGGCGGCGCGCAGGCCCACCACCTGGGCCAGGACGCCCTCGCCGATCACGGGCAGCGAGATCGCGATGTACATCACCACGAAGAAGCTCGATGCGACGGCGCCGCGCTGCGCGGCCGGTGCGTGCTCGTTGACCTGCGTCAGCCCTCCTCGGAAGCTCAGTCCTTGGCCGAACCCCGCGATGACGACCCCGAGCACCAGCAACGCCAGCGACGACACGGCCAAGCTGAGCGCAAGCGATGCCATGCCCGTGATCAGCGCCCCGGCGCCGACGGGGATCGCCGCGCGTTCGGGGACGACCTCGAGGGCCAATTGCCCGGCGAGCGAGCCGGCGAACGCGGCAAACACCACGAGACCGACGATCGCGCGACTCGTCACTCCGAGGTCCTGTCCGAGGAAGTCGGGAGCCACGGCGGTCACGAGGCCTAGGACGGCGAAGCCGGCGAATCCGGCCAGGGCGGCTTCGATGAAGGTCGACCGCATCTCTCTCGGGACCCTCAGCGCCTGGGGTCGCAGCTGCGCCCGGCGCGTGGTGGTCACGGGCTCGGGCATGGCCCAGATGCCGATGGCCGCGAGGACCAGCAGCGCGAGGTCGACCCAGAACGTGAGCCGCAGCGGTGAGCCCGCCCACTGAGACAGCAACCCGGTGAGCAGGGGTCCGGATCCGAGCGCGGCCATGTTCGCCATTGCCGCGACAAGCGTGGCCCGGCCACGCCGGCCCGCTGGCGCGAGGTCGAGCAACGTGGCGGTCGCGGTACCGGTGAAGATGCCGGCTGAGAGTCCGGACAGGACACGACCCACCAGCAGCAGTGGCAGCCCGGTGGCGGTCAGGAAGCACACGGCGCTGAGCGCGGAGAGCGCGAGACCGGGCAGCAACACCCGTCGGCGGCCGATCTGGTCAGACAGCCTGCCGAACAGAAGCAGCGACGCGATTACCCCCGCGGCATACGTCGCGAAGATCACCGTGATCATCAGCTCTGAGAACCCGAACTGCTCGCGGTAAAGCCCGTACAACGGCGTCGGCAGCGTCGTCCCCAGCATCGTCACCGCCAGCGCGAACGCAGCGGCGGCAAAGCCAAGCCTCCCTCCGAGCCCCCTGTGGGGGGCGGTCATGGTGGTCATCGTCTTTCCCTTTCGTTGTGAGGCTCTGCGTGCGCCGGCTCGGGAGACGGCGCGACGGATCGAAACCAGGTTCTCAGCGGCCGTCACGTGCGTACATACCGACCCTCCCGACAATCCACTCCCACGAACCGGGGCGGTCGGGTAGGGAAAGCCCTACCCAGCTCTCCGAGAACCGGAGACGTCTTCTCCAGCGGTTCGGTATGGACCGACCTGGGGGCCGCTGAGAACCTGCTGTTCGAGGGACACAGCGTTTGTAACGAGAGGTTGGAAATGAGCCACACCACCTTGCTTGATCTGTCGCGCTGGCAGTGGGCTCTGACCGCTGCCTTCCACATCACGTTCCCGGCAGTGACGGTGGGGACGAGCGTGTTTTTGATCGTGTGTTACGCGATGTACATGCGCACTGACAGCGACGTGTGGCTGCGGATGTTCCGGTTCTGGCGACGCATCTTTGCGATCGGGTTCGCGCTCGGTGTGGTGTCGGGGATCGTGCTGACGTTCGAGTTCGGCCTCAACTGGGGGCCGTACGCACACGATGTCGGGCCGATCGTCGGGGTGATGATCGCAATGGAGGTGGTCATGGCCTTCTTCCTCGAGGCCGGCTTCCTCGGCCTGTTGGTCTACGGAGAAGGTCGGATCGGCAAGCGGATGATGTTGTTCTCGACCTGCATGGTCACTCTCGGCACCACCCTGTCAGTCACGTGGATCCTGGTCGCGAACTCGTGGATGCAGACGCCCGCGGGATACAAGGTCGTGGACGGCCAGTTCCAGCCGGTCAACTGGATCCATGTCATCTTCAACCCGTCGTTCGGGATCCGGATGGTGCACATGCTGGTTGCGGTGCTGATTGCTGCTGCCTGGTTCATCGCGGGCATCTCGGCCTGGTACTTCGTCAAGCGCCGTCACCTGCCGGTCGCTCGGCGGGGGCTCTCGATCGCGCTTGGCACGCTCGCGGTCGTCCTGCCGCTGCAGGGATTCATCGGCGACAACGTCGTTGCCTACGTGGCCAAGTACAAGACGCCGCAGTTCGAGGCCCAGGAGGGTAACTGGACGCCCAACACCTCCTACAACATCTTCGAGATCCCCAACCAGGCCGGACCGTCGAACTACTGGCAGGTGTCGATCCCGTGGCTGGGGAGCGCGATCAGCAAGGACTTCAGCGGGCATACCGCGATCCCACCGCTGAGCCTGACGCCGGCGAACCTGCGGCCGAGCTTGCTGACCACCTTCTACGGGTTCCGCGTGATGTGGTTTGGATGGGCGTTGATGGTGGCTGTCGCGATGGCTGGGGTGTTCCTCAGACTCCGCGGCCGGCTGTACAGCACGGCCTGGTTCCACAAGCTCCTGCTCTGGATGATCCCGAGCGGCTTCTTGGCGGTCTGGGGCGGCTGGGTGCTCGCCGAGACCGGCCGCCAGCCCTGGCTGGTGTACGGAAAGCTGCTCACCGCCGACGCGGTGTCACCGCTGAAGACCTGGCCGGTGATCATCTCGCTGACCGCATTCGTCCTTTTCTACGTCGCGTTGCTGGGGACCTACATCTGGTACGTGGCGCGCGCCGTGCGCGAGGGGCCGGGGGACGGACCAATCGTCGACCCGACCATTCCGTCACATCGACCTGTACCGCTACCCGGCTTCACGCCGGCGAGCTGAAAGGAAGGCCGCGATGAAGCTGTCAGACGTGTGGATGATCTTCGTCTTTCTCGCCTTGACGATGTACATCGTCCTGGACGGCTACGACCTCGGGATCGGGGTGCTGACCCTGCTCGACCGCGACGACCGCCGCCGGCGCGCGATGTACGAGCTGGTGGCGTGGACGTGGGACGGCAACGAGTCGTGGCTGGTCCTGGTCGCCCTGGCGCTGTGGTCCGGTCTGCCCCTCGTCACCGGGATCGCTCTCCCGGCGCTGTACGTCCCGCTGATGCTGATGCTGTGGTCGTTGATCGCGCGCGGTGTGGCACTCGAAATGATCGCTCAGCGCGACGGCTGGCCTGCCTTCTGGGGTAGCGTGTTTGGAATCGGGTCGTTGCTCGCCGCGTTCTGCCAAGGCGCGGCGTTCGGTGGCCTGATCGCCGGTTTCGTTGTCCACGGCGGCAGTTTCGTGGGGGGGCCATTCACTTTCCTTCACCACGGCTATGCGGTCCTGACCGGGCTGACCGCTGTCGCGCTTTACGTCCTCGCCGGCAGCGCCTTCGTCTACCTGAGGACCGACCGCGAGACACAGCTACGAGCGGCCCGGATGGGGCGCAGAGGAGTCCTCGCGCTGGGTGCCGGGACGGCGGCGAGCTGGCTGCTCATCTCCTCAGCGGGGCCCGGCGTTCTGCACCCCGATGCCACGGCGCGGCTTCCGGTCTGGATCGTCGGTGCCGTGGTGCTTGCGACCGCTCTGGTGTACGCGTTTGGCTCCTTCTCCAGCCGTCCTCAATCTGACAGCTCGGACTTGGCACCCGCGCTCGCGACGCTCGCCGTGTACGGCGGTGGGCTCCTGCTCGCCGGGGGTCTCCTGTATCCGACCTTGATCCCGCCCGACATCACCGTCCACAACGCTGCTTCGCCGCACACGACGCTGCTGTTCCTGACGATCGGAGTCGGCGTTTGCATCCCGATCATCCTGGCCTACCAGGCCTACGCGTACTGGATCTTCCGCGGCAAGCTCTACATCAAGCAGGAGGCACCGACCACATGAACCCGCTCACCCGACTGTTTCGGCGCTCCCGCGCCTTCAGGCTTGTGCTCTATGTCTCGCTGTTTCCACTGTGGGCATTGATCATTTTCATTTCGTTCGACTCGCTCGGCGCCTACTCCAAAGTCGGCGATATCACGCTCCTGCTCCTGCTCATGCTCTTCGCCCTGTGGGCCTGGTGGTACGGCGAGGACCGCGACCGGCGCCGAGCCGCGAAAGCGGAGCACGCTAACGGCAACGGCCGGCCACCCACGGCCGGCTGACCTCGATGTCAGCCGACTCGCTCTTCTCCCCGGCGCTCGTCTCCGCCCCGGCCGCTGATACCAAGCGCCGCCTGACCGAGGCGCTTGAGCCCGGCAGGCGGCGTCTGGCCGCCGCCGGAGCGCTGACGACCGTGGCCACGGCCGCCACCGCCACCGGCTTTTTCGCCGTCGCGGCGGTCGCCCAGGACGTCCTCGTGCGACACACCAGCTGGGCGCATGACTCCCGCTGGCTACTCGTGCTCGCGGGCGCCGCGGCGGCGAGAGCCGCCTCGACCTACGTGGCGGCGCGGCTTGCGGTGGACGGCGCGCTGGCGGTCGAGCAGCGGCTGCGCGCACGGTTGCTCGATCGTCTGATCGGCGGCGCGGGCGCGTCGCTTGGCAGCGCGGCGCAGGCGACTGCGGTGATGGACGAAGTGGAGCGCGTCGGCTCCTACGCCGAGCGCTACCAGCCCGCGCGCGTGGCCGCGATGCTCGTCCCGCTGGTGTTGCTGGCGGCGGTGTTTCCCCTCAACTGGCTGGTTGGCATCGTGCTCGTGCTGTGTGCGCCGCTGCCGCCGGTGAACCTGAGCATCATCGGCATGGGCACAGCCGCCGTCGCTCGCCGCCATGCCGCGGAGCTCCGTCACCTCTCCGGCTACTTCCTGGACCGGCTGCGCGGCCTGGCGACCCTGCGTGCGCTGGGCGCTGAGCAGGCAGAGCTTGAGCGGGTGAGCGAAGCGTCGCAGCGTCTCGCACAGAGCTCGATGGCGGTCCTCCGCGTTGCCTTCGTGTCGGCCGCGGCGCTCGAGGCGATCGTGACGGTCGCCGTCGCCGTGGTCGCCATCTACATCGGCTTGACGCTGCTCGGCTACGTGCAGGTTCCCGGGATCCCGGGCCACATGTCGCTTCGCACCGGGCTGTTTTTGCTGATGGTCACGCCGCTCTACTTCCAGCCGGTGCGGGCGCTCGCCGCGGCCTATCACGAGCGCGCCGATGCGCTGGCGGCGATCGACGCGCTCGGGCCGCTCCTCGAGGCCGGACCTCATGAGATCGAGCGCGCGGATGCGCGGCCGCTGACCGGGCCGCCGGCGATCGAGATCTCTGAGTTGACCGTCACTTTCCCCGGGCGCGAGCTGGCCGCGCTGGACGACGTGTCGCTCTCGATCGAGCCAGGCGCGGTGATCGGTGTCACCGGCGCCTCCGGCGCCGGAAAATCCACGTTGCTCCGAGCGCTCGCGGGCGAGCTTGCTCCCACGTTCGGCAGCGTATGGCTCGACGGCGTGCCGCCGCATGGCGTGGTGCGAACGTCAATCGCCTGGCTGGGCCAGCGTCCGTATCTGTTCTCGGGGACCCTGGCCGACAACATCGCGCTCGGCAGGCCTGAGTCACATGTCCTGCACCTCCGGCGCGCGGCGCTTGCGGCGGGTCTCGGCGGCGTGCTGGCGCGGCTTCCCGACGGCTTGCACACCCCGGTCGGCGAGGGCGGCTGGGGGCTCTCGGGCGGCGAAGCGCACCGGGTGGCGCTCGCCCGCACCTTCCTGGCAAACGCACCGCTGGTGCTTCTCGACGAGCCGACTGCCCACCTCGACGCCGCCAGCGAGTCCGCGATCACCGAGATCATCGCCACGCTCTCGCGGTCGGCCACCACCGTCCTCGCCAGCCACTCGCCCGGGCTGCTCGCCATCTGCGATCGCGTGATCACCCTCGACCGCGGCCGGCTGATCGGTGCCGCGGGCCGGGCGGCGGTGGAAGTCGCGGCGTGAACACCGGCAGCGTGATCCGGGAACTGCTCGGTGAAGAGGCCCAGCGCGCGCCGGCTGGCCGACGCCTGGCCAAGCCGGCCGCGACGGTGGTGCTGGCCTTCGTACTCGGCGCTGGCCTCCTGGCGCTCGCCGGATGGTTCATCGCCGCCTCCGCCGTCGCCGGCCTGACGGTCGCCAGCACGTTTTCGTTCCTGTTCCCCAGCGCTGAGGTGCAAGCGCTGGCATGGGCGCGCACGCTGGCGCGCTACCGCGAGCGCATCTCGACCCACGAGGCCACGCTTGATCTCGTCGGTTCGCTGCGGACGAGCCTCTTCGCCCGAGCGCTGCGCCTCCCGCGCGATCGCGTCTCGCAGCTGCGCACCAGCGAGCTGCTCGGTCGGATCACGGTCGATAGCGACGCGGTCGAGAACCTCCTGTTGCGCAGCTCGTTCCCGATCCTCGCGGCGGTCGCGGCGGTGATCGGAGCGGCCGCGATGTTCGCGACCCTGTCCATCGCCTTGGCGACCGTCGCGGTGGCGGGACTCGTCC
Organism: Solirubrobacteraceae bacterium; assembly: GCA_036489875.1. Classification (GTDB taxonomy): domain Bacteria; phylum Actinomycetota; class Thermoleophilia; order Solirubrobacterales; family Solirubrobacteraceae; genus Palsa-513. Next base: position 19,225 of record DASXEZ010000017.1, read on the forward strand.
TGGCCGCCGCCGTCCTCGTGAGCCTGGCGTATCACCAGGCCGGTCAGCCCGCACGGAGGTTTGTCGCGGCGCGGGCGGATGCCCGTCACACGCTCATTGAGACACTGGACGGTTTGCCCGAGCTCCGATCCTTCGGCGCCGAGCAGCGAGCCGCGGCCGCGGCGACGCGGCAGCTCGAGCTCTTCGGCCACAGCCGCCGCCAACTCACCGGATTGGCGGCGCGGGGTCAGAGCATCGGAGCCTTCCTCGGCGACCTCACCCTGCTCGCCGTGATCCTGACGGCGGCCGGCCTGCTCGGCGGCCACGCGCTGCCCGCCCCAGCCTTCGTGGCGGCCTGTCTGGTCGCGATCGCGGTGTTCGAACCTGTCGTCGGCCTCCCTGGCGCGGTCGCCGCCATGGCCAGGGCCCGCGCCGCGTCGGCTCGCCTGACCGAGCTGTTCCCTCGCAGCGCCACCACGATGCCTGCAGCCGCACAGGACAGCGAGTTCGCGATCGCGCCCGGCGATACCGTGCTGCTCACCGGCGCATCCGGAACCGGCAAGTCAACCATCCTGAGAGCGATCAGCGGGCGGCCGGAGCGCGTGACGCTCGTCGCCCAGGATGCCCACGTGTTTGACGGCACCATCCGGGACAACCTGGAACTCGCGGATCCCGCCGCCGGCGAGCCGGAGCTCTGGGCAGCGCTCGCCGCCGCCGCGCTCGACGACACCGTCGCGTCCTTCCCGGCAGGGCTCGACACCCCGGTCGGGCCCGGCGGAGCGGCCCTCTCAGGCGGCCAGCGCCGCCGCCTCAGCGTCGCCCAGGGGCTGCTCCGCCACGCCGAGGTACTGCTGCTCGACGAGCCAACCGAAGCGCTCGACGCTCGCACCGCGGCGCGCCTACTCGCCGGCGTCAGGGACTTCGATCCACGCGCCGCGCTCGTCATCGCCCTCCACGACCGCCAATCCCTGGTCCTGCCCTGGACACCGACCGCCCGCGTCGAGCTCGAGCATGACCGTGTTTGAGGATGGCGCGCATTCGCCGGTAGTTCACGCGACGGAGAGATGGACACGTGCGTTGACGTCGGTCGACATTCATGCGACGGGGATGCCGATCCTCGATGCCCAATCGGACTTTCGGCGCGCGCGTCGTGCCTACCTCATCGCGCGCCTCGTCCGGCGTCTCTCGTGGCAAGTCCACTCTTCCAGGACACTGCGCTCACTGTGTCAACACGATCTAATGCCTGGCGGCCCTCGCAGAATGCAGGTCGTGCCGCTCACCTCGATCGTTGGCACGGTTGACCTCACGACGGAGTTTGACGCTCGCTTCCGCCCGGCATCCCAGCGGCTGCGGCGGCGGTGGGAACGCATCGCACTGGCACACCGCCAGGGCACCGCGCTCCCGCCGATCGACCTGCGCCACGGACCCGACGGATACTACGTCGTCGATGGACGTCACCGGGTGTCGGTAGCGCGATACCTTGGCTACCGCGACATCGACGCCTGGGTAACCGGCTGAGCCCGCGGCTTCGCCGGATGGACGCTGATCTGCCCCCGCGCCGCTGCGCCCGCTGTCCGTTCGCCTCTCGCGTCTCGCAAGCACCGACCGCATGAGCTCCTGGTTCTCGGTCGTGCCCGAGCGGGCTCTGCGGCTCGCCGAACGCTACGGGGGCCGTGCCCTGGTCTCTGACAAGCTCGGCGAGGCGCTAACCCGGTCCGACGTCGTCATCAGCTCGACCAGCGCGCCGCACGCGATCCTTCACCGTCCCCAGCTCGAGATCGCGGTCGGCGGTCGCGGTGGCCATGAGTCAGAACCGCTCGTGCTGCTCGACCCGGCGACGCCTCGTGACGTCGACGCGGCTGTCGCCGGGTTGACCGGATTGGAGGTCTACACGATCGATGATCTCCGGCCGGTCGTTGAGCGGGCGCTCACGCGGCGCCGCGCCGAACTGCCCGCCGCGTACGGCCGACGTCGAGTGGGCAGGCGCCGCCGCGCCTTTAGCGCGCAATGAGAAAGCAGGCGCTGGGGCTCCAGAAGGGGTTCACACCAAGGAGAGCCAGGGATACGCTTGCCAAATCCATGCGCAAGCGTGCCGCCGCCGCTGATGGGCTCGACGAGCCGACCGCCGCCGGATCGAACGGGGAGGCGCCGTGAGCGGTGAGGATGTGCAGCCGCTGGTCGAAGAGCAGGCGGCGTTGCGCCGGGTCGCGACGCTGGTGGCGCAAGGGGCGGCGCCGGAGGACGTGTTTGCCGCAGTGGTCGACGAGGTCGGGCGGCTGTTCCCGGTCGATTACGCCGGCATGGCCCGCTATGACCCCGGCGGTATCGTCACCGTCGTCGCGGCGGAGGGCACGACCCACTTTCCCGTTGGCAGCAGCCGGACCCTGGGCGGGAAGAACACCGCCACGCTCGTCTTTGAGACCGGTCGTTCGGTCAGGATCGATGGCTATGCCGATGCCTCGGGCCCTATGGGTGACCCCGCTCGCGACAGAGGTGTCCGTTCATCAGTGGCGGCGCCGATCATCGTGGAGGGCCGCCTGTGGGGCACCATCGGCGCCGGCTCGATGGGCGAGCGGGCGCTGCCTCCAGACATGGAAGCGCGCCTCGCCGATTTCACCGAAATAGTCGCGACGGCGATTGCGAACGCCGAGAGCCGCGCGGCGCTCGCTCGCCTGGCTGAGGAGCAGGCGGCCTTGCGCCGGGTCGCGACGCTGGTGGCGCAAGGCGCGTCGCCGGCGGAGGTGTTCGCCGCAGTCCTCGACGAGGTCGGTCAGCTCCTTCCCGTCCAATCGTCGTCCCTGTGCCGCTACGAATCAGACAAGTCGATGACGTTCGTTGCCACCTGGGGGGATCCGAGAAGCCCATTTGAGCCGGGAAGTCGACACATGCTGGGCGGGAACAATCTCGGCACGATCGTGTTGAAGACCGGGCGTTCCGCTCGCATCGACGACTATGCGGATACGGCCTCCGGTCCGCTTGGTGTCGGCGTCCGCGACGCGGGGATCCGGTCGTCAGTGGCGACGCCGATCATCGTTGAGGGGAGAGTGTGGGGTGGAATCGTGGCCGGCTCATTTCTGGAGGAGCCGTTGCCGCCTGACAGTGAGGCGCGTCTTGCCGATTTCACGGAACTGGTGGCGACGGCGGTCGCGAATGCCGAGAGCCGTGCCGCTCTGGCGGCGTCGCGCGCGCGGATCGTCGCTGCCGCGGACGAGAGCCGCCGAAAAATCGAACGTGATCTCCACGATGGGGCACAGCAACGCCTCGTGCATGCCGTGATCGTGCTGAAGCTCGCGCAGAGGGCGCTGGCGCAATCAGATCCCAACGCTCGGGAGGTGGTGGCCGAGGCGCTACGGCACGCCGAGAAGGCGAACGCCGAGCTGCGCGAGCTCGCCCATGGGATTTTGCCCGCCGCGCTCACGCGCGGGGGGTTGAAAGCAGGCGTGGAGGCGCTGGTGTCGCGGGTCTCGCTGCCAGTGAGCGTGGACGTCTCCGTCGATCGCCTGTCGGCTCCCGTGGAGGCAACGGCTTACTTTGTCGTCAGTGAGGCGCTGACCAACATTGTGAAGCACGCTGGTGCAGCTCGCGCCGAAGTCACGGCGCGAGTTGAGGGCGGGGAGCTCTGGGTCGAGGTTCGCGACGACGGTGTCGGCGGTGCGCGTGGCGATGACACCACCGGCTTGGGCGGTCTGGAGGATCGGCTGTCGGCACTGGGAGGGCGCCTCGTTGTGGAGAGCCCGCCGGGTGAAGGCACGCGCGTATGCGCGCAGCTCCCCGTCTCGGATCCGGGCTAGGCGCTCGAGGTCTCGCTGAGGCGCGTCGTAGGGATTGCCCTACCCAGACTCTCTGGAAAATCGGGGTCGTTTTGTCTGGTGGATCGGTATGTACGAGACCGGGGAGCGGTGCGACATTAGACAGACAGCGATGTTGTATCCAACCGTCACCGAACTCACGCGTGGGACTGCCCATCCGGAGAATCAGGCCTCCCAGACTATGTTTGTTGCGCTTTCACCTGGGCTCGAACTATCGGTGGCAAACACGAGACGAGGCCGCGAGACCACCCCGGCTCACCGCGACCTCCGCCGGCGGCCCGGTGCCATAGTGAGGCTCGGCCGCCGCGACAAGGAATCGAGAGCCGGTCAGCACGCGAGCCACACGTCCGACCCGGCCCAGTGGCGCGACCAGCAGGCTGCGTAGGTCACATGCGCATGTTCGAGATGACCCGTGACCAGCTCGTTCTTGAGAACGAGGCCCTGCATGCCCTCCTGGCCGATGCTTCCGCGACGCTCATGGTGTACGCCGGAGCTGAACTGGGGCAAGCGGCGACAGATTGCCTGGAGCGCATAGCGCGCGGTGAACCCGATCCCACGGCCGCTCCAAAGGAGTATGCGCACCGGTGAGCCAGGCACGATCCACCTCGACCCAGACACTGGGCGCGACGCTTGAGCGCGATCGGCTTGAGCATAGTTTGAGTCGGGCTGCTGTCGCGATAGCTGTGTTGCGCCGACTCGGGAACGAGCACCGACGCGAGCCGCCCAGGCACATCCGACAGACCATCGCCGACTTCGAGGCGAAGACCGCGGCGATGAAGGCTCGGCTTCACGAGCTTGCCGGCGACGCCGAGTCAGACCGGCAACGATCCCCGTGAGCACTATGCGACCTCGCTCCACATACAGCCTCGGTCCGGAGCTCGACGGCCTCCGTCTTAGGCGTCGCACACACGAGAAGACCGTCGCCATCGCTTGGATGCGCCAGTACTTGCGCGAGGAGCCAAAGCCGACGGTCGCCCGAGACACCTGCGACGGGCGATCGCCGATTTCAAAGCGCAGGTCGACACCATGAATGTTGCACTACGGCACCGCAGCCCTCATACCGGCGCTATCGAGGACTACGTCGCGCGGGCCGATGCTCCGGCCCGTTGAGAGCGCGACAACTGGACGCGCTGCACCGGCGCGCTGGCGACAGGGCGCGTCGCCGCGACGCCGCCCACGCTGGCGCGACCGGTAAGAAAAGCAGGTGCCACGTCGGGTGCACGGTGGTGACGCCGATGAGCGCGGGGGATGAACGGATGGAGAGCGCGATCGACGGTGAGGTGCGTGAACTGGCAACGGAGCAGTCGGCGTGGCGGCGGGTCGCAACCCTGGTAGCCCAAGGTCGTCTGTCCAGCGTGCGGTGGTCGAGTAGAGAACGTCGAACGCTTTGCCTGTGGGTTGGATGGTGCTGCCGTCGGGCAGCTCGAGTGGGGCTGTGAAGGTGCCGGTGAATCGGGTCACAAAGCAGAGTGGTAGGCGTCAAACGTATCCCAGTCGCGCGCGTTCCACGCATCGTCCAACTTCACCATGCGCTCGGTGTTAGTGGCGATCGTCTCGGTGCTGGTGGTCATCGTGTCTCCGAAGGTGGCGAGGAAGGTGAGCGCGCGGCCGGGCTCATAGCGGCCCACGTGCGCGTGATCGACGCGAAGTAGCTGCGCGACCTCCCTGGCAACCGCCGCGAACACCCGGCAAGATCATTGAGGAATACCTCTTCTAGGACAACGGCACGTTTCTCAAGCAGATCGGCCTTGCCTAGCGACGGAGCGACCAGAGCGTCGGCATGCGCAGTGCAGCTTCGGCACCTGCCCCTGATATGTCGTCACGCGCGCAACCGTCGACCTCGATCTGCGCGTCCTCGAGCCCGAGCTCGGCAGGGCGCCCGCGCGGCTGGTGTGAGCTGGCGTGCTCCGCCCCCCCTCATCGTCTTGATCCGGTCCCGGCCGTTTGCAGCATCTGCAAGATCGCATCGGACAGGGTCTGCTCGCCTCGCTGGGCGCCAACCGACTGGCAGCGCTAGGCGCCGTGGCGCCGGTCCCACGAGGTATCGGTCCGAGCGTTGTGCCGCTGTAACTGATCGCACGCATGGAGGCATCTCTGCCGCTTCGCGCGGCTGCCTCAAGCTCGACAGCGGGGGCGCCACGCCGGCCCGGGTAGGGCCTTCCCTACCCGGACCGTCTGGTAGCAACAGCCGACCTCTCTGGCGCATCAGTATGTACGCACCCTGCGGGTGATGGGACGCTGCTCCGCATCGGTTCACCTCTATCCAAGGAGCCTGTATGTCCCAGGTCCTCACCATTCACCCACGCCGCCGGATGTGCGCCGCGCTCGGTATTGTCGTAGGTGCAATGCTCGCGATCACGAGCACTGCCGTTGCCCAGTCACCGTCACCCGGCGGGGCGGTATCCCCGCCGCCGCCGAGTCAGCCAACGCGGGCCAACGGGGACACGAAGTACACGACGCGGCTGTATGGCACGACGCCCTTTCAGAAGGCGGTCGCTGTCACCCAGGAGGTCTATCCCGCCGCCGGTCCCACGGGTGTGAATACCTCCACGTCCGATGATCGGCCGCGCGGGCTCACGCTCATCACCGCCGACGATCCGCTCACCGGGATCACAGCGACACCGCTCATCCACTTCCCCGACAACGCCCCGGTACTGTTTGTCACCAAGACGGGCATCCCGACGATCACGCGCGATGAGATCAAGCGTCTCCATCCTGTCGGGATCGCCCGTGACCACGATGTTCAGGCCTTCGTGGTCGGGGACGCGGCCAACCCGGGTGTGCTCGCGGCCCTGCGCCAGCTCGGTCTGAAATACCAGACCGTCACCGCGCCCGACCCCGCTACGCTGGCCGACAAGGTCGACCAGATCTACGGGTCGATCGAGAACCCCGACCAGGGCTATCCGATCATGAGCGGCTCCGCCACCGGCGAAGGCAGCACCATCACCGATGTCGTAGTGGGCTCCACCGCGGCGTGGCAGTACCTCCTGCCGGCGACCCACTGGGTCTCGCACATGCCCACCGGCCTGCTCTGGGTCACACAGAACAGCTTGCCGCAGCCCACGATCGACGCGCTCCAACGCCGCCAGGGGCACGCTCAGATCTACGTCTACGGCGGCCCGAACATCGTCAGCCCGGCGGTGGTCAGGGAGCTCTCCCAGTACGGGAACGTCTCGCGGATCACGCCAGACGACGTCGTTGCGTTCAACAGCCCGGCGCCCAACTCGCCGCTCGACACCTCGGTGGCGTTCTCGAAGATGTGGGACCCGGTGGGGATGATGGGGTGGAACATCGTCGGGCCTGGGCACGGGTTCACGCTCGTGCGCCAGAACGACTGGCAGGGCGCGGTCGGCTCCGCGATCCTGTCGCACCTCGGCTTCCACGCGCCGCTTCTCCTCACTAACAACAGCGGCAGCCTTCCCTCGCTGCTCGGCTCTTACCTCAAGGAGGTCGCTCCCGCGTTCCTCGTCTCGCCCGCCGACGGCCCCGACAACATGACCTACATCATCGGGGACTACAGCAATATCTCGTGGCATCAACAGGCCCAGGTCGACCACGACTCCGGCATGACCAACCGGCGCGTGCCCGGCCAGGGCACCGGTGGTGGCTACCAACCGCCAGAGTAAGGCACATAACCGGACGCCCGTTCACTACACGAAGCCGCCGGCCTGCGCCGGCGGCTTCGCTATGTAGTGACATATGCGTGCATGGAGTGCGCAGACGACGCGCCTGGCGGCCGGAGGGAAAGCCCCACCCGCCGGTTTGTAACTGGGCGCCTACATCGGGCTCTCGGTGCCGGTCATCGGGCTCGGTGTCGCACCCAATGTGGCCAGTTGTACGCCAAGGGAGAGAATGAAGCGGGGCGGGCGGCCGTGGGGCCGCCCGCCGCGCCTCAGCTCGCCGCTGCTTCAAAAGGATGCCCGGGCCGCAGTCTGAAACGGGCCCCGGCGGGGCGGATCACGGCGACGCGTCGGACTTCGACGTGGCGCCGGCGGGGTTGCGCCTCGCGGAGTCGATCGTTGGTGTGCTGCTGTGCCTTGAGGAACGGGACGGCGCGTGGCGGCCGTCCCGCCTCGAGGTCAAAGACCGGGCAATGGAGGCGGGCCGCGCGCAAAGGAGTCGCGGGGCGGACGGCGCGTCTGGAGACGCTCGCCCGCCGCGCGGATCTGCTTGGCGACGCCACGCAACCGGCCGGCAGCCCGTCTCAGGACACCGCGCTCCTGCGCGCCTCGGATCTGGCGGCGGAGGCGCGTACCGCGCTCGGCGGGCGCGAGTTGGACAGCCGGCGGATGCGCGACGTCCCCGGGCGCCCCAGGCGCGTGCACCAGTGTGACCGTGGGCGTCCCAAAAAGGCCGACGACGAGGGCGAGTGGGAGAAGGCTCTTGCGGGAGAGATACATGACGTCTTAGGTCTTCTGAATTAGGCGGGTGTTGAGTACTGCTGCAATCAGAGATTTGCGCCATCCTGTGAGAGCAACGTCGTAGGCGGCGAAGAGTTCTCTACGAGCATCGTCTGAGCTGCCGGTCCCACACGAGCAGCTGTCTCCGGCGACGGTACCGTGTGCCGGGACCACATCGAGCGGCTGCGGTGGCGGGCCGACGACCTCAGCAGTCGGCCGAGCGGCTCTCATCTGAGCTGGTCTGGCGTGACCACGACTTCGGGCACACGGCCCGCCGTCTCTGTCCGCTTGCGTTCCTTCCGGACGCGTGGGCCAGAGCGTTGGCGCGCGCGGGAGCTCGGGCGCGTGTGACAGCGTTCGACGCGAGCGTCACCGATAAGCATGTGTGCTCTCGCGCCAATCCCGGCAACGCCCTCGTCGATGTCGAGGGTCGCGCCGCTCTTCGCGAGCTGGGTGGGGGTGCCCCTACCCCACCGCTCCGGAACTCCGGAGCGAGTTCTCCAGCGAGTCCTCATGTACGCACCTGTCGCCCGATGAGAACCTCGGTAACGCAATGGCACACACCGATTACCCACTACCTTCGCGAGTCGGACAGCGCAGCTCCGGCTGCTGGCTTGTCGCGGTTGCGCTGAGCCTGGGCTCGGGAGCTACGGGACTATCGCTGTGTGAGTGGGCCGGTCGTTTCCGCTTGTCAGTAGCGCTGACCTGTTCCCGCGTCAGTCCTCGAGACGCCGGCGATCCGGGGATCTCAGCGGCGCAGAGTCGATGCACACCTCGTGTGTTCTACCCGCCAGCAGCATTCCCGAGGGCCCGGGATGAGTTCTGAGAGCAACCGTCCGCGCGTGGAGCCACTCCCGCCTCAGATTGTCCAGCTAACACATTGGAGCGCAGCAGATATGGAGAGTCCCAGCTACACAAGCCGCCGCGATGACTCGCGCGCGGTATCTCAGCACCAGCCCGGCCGCGCCCAGCCGCGACGACGGCTGCCGAGCAGCCGCATCTTGGGGGTCGTCGTCGCGTTGTGCGTTCCGGCGCTCGGAGTTGGGCTCGCGGCGTGCGGTGGTACGTCGAGCTCGGCCGCTGCCACGACCCCATCAGCCACCGCGAGGCAGGCCGGCGCCTCAACCGGTTCCAGCGGATCAGGCGGGGGGTCCAACGCCCGGTCGACGAACGCCGCCGGCGGAACGGTGGGCACGGTCACCGGGAGGTCGGCGTCGAGCTTTACCGTGTCGTCGCCGGCCGGTGAGAAGGTCACCGTCAAGGAAACCTCGACGACCATCTATGACAAGGGCACGAGCACATCCGCGGCGAGCGCTGTCACCAAAGGCAAGACCGTGCTTGTCCTCGGCAAGGTCAACAGCACAACGATCACCGCGTCTCAGGTCATCGTGGGCCCCGCGATCAATCTGTCAAAGGCATCGGCGAACGTGATCGCATTCAAGACTCCCAACCAGAGCGAGTCGAAGACCGTGGGGCAGATTCCGGCCAGCTACAAGCAGGGAACGGGCGCGATTGTCAGTGGGACCACCGCAACCAAGGCCACCAAGGCCGCGTTGAGCTCGTACGCCGGCGGCGTCGTGGACCGAGTGGTGCGCCTGAGCAACGGCGAGTACGAAGTCCACTACATCGGCGTCAACTGGCCCCATCACATCTTCGTGACCAGCGACTACAAGGTGGTCGGTGCCAACGACTAAACGGCGTCGCGATGACGCCGGGTCCGGGCTGGCCGCGAGTTCTTGCGGCCAGCCCCGTCAGGTGCGGCGAGCAGTCCCCCGACGGTTGACGGTGAGCAGATCCCGTAGTCGAGTCGCAGCGGGATCTCAAAGCGCGAGCCCTCGGCGGGCTGCGAGATGTCTGTCGCGGCCTCCGCCGTCGGCTTCGGCGATCGTTTTGACGATTGCTATCCCGAGCGCCAGCCGATGGACCGGGGCTGATGGCCACCGCGTCGCGTCTCGATGAACAGATAGCCGAGGTAGGCGCTGTCCGCCAGGGTCAACGTTTCGAACGGCCTTGACACTCGGCTCGGCTTCCGGGCCTGACCGTACGCCTGACCGCCGTACTAGTCGCCGTCGGACCGCATTCTGACGGGCGCGTCAGCCGAGGCCGGACGGCGCTTAGGGAGGCTCGGGACGAGGTACAGTCGACTACACGTCACGAGGCGCGGCGCGCGATTCCGGGCACCGGCTGTCGACCGCGGAGGTCGAGTCGGCGATCGTCTCGCACCCCAAGGTCGCCGAGGCGGCGGTCATCGGACAGTCTGACGAGGACACGGGGCAGGCCATCGCGGCGTTCGTCACCCTCAACGGGGACCTG
>DASXEZ010000019.1:0-5878 GCA_036489875.1 Solirubrobacteraceae bacterium
GCTCTGGCGCGACCTCCCCACCGACGGCCTGGAGATGACCACCAAGGTCAACGCGTTCCGCCAGCTCTACAACCACGTCCGCCCGCACGAAGCGCTCGCCGGCGACCGGCCGATCGAACGCTACCTCGCCGACCCCACCGACGATCCGAACGCCCCAGCCCAACCAGAAGAAAGCCTGCGGATTACTTGACGCGGGACAACGGCAACCAATGCCGTTACCGACGCGCTGGCGCGAGGGGCGACCGTGCCGCTGGGTTGCATGATCGCGGTTGCGATGAGGTTGCTGGTGTGGCCCCGACGCGCCGCCGACGAGCTGCGCGCCGGCGTGGCGCTGGGCACGGCGAGGGCCGCGCGGCTCGCCGCCGTGGCACTGATCTCGTACACGCGACCGCCGGGGATCGAGGAGCCGGGCCATGAATCGGATCTCCCCGGGTCCGTTGACGAGCTGCAGCGCCGCAGCGGCGAACATCAGCGCAACCTCGACGACGCAGCCAGAGAACCCGGGATCCACGACATCGAACGCGACGTGCTGGCGCGGCGCACGCGGGCTCACCGAGCTGATCGAAGCCGTGTCCGGGCTGAGTCGAGCGTGCGTCGAGAGACAATGCGGTCTCGGCGGGTCGCTGCTTGCCGGCGGTCCGGACTCGACGGCGACGAGTCTGGACCGGCTCGCCGACGCGATCGACCAGCTCGGGTTCGACGGGTCTGCCAAAGCTTGCAGCGCACTACGGAACAGCTGCGGACGGTTGCATGTCAGCTTCGCGCAGAGTCGGGGAACCAGGACCCTCCAACTAGACAGCGACGATCATCCGGCTGCTGTCGGTGATCCCCTGCCTGTACGACGTCACATCTGGACTCAGCAGGCTCTGTAGTCCATAGGCGAGAGCGTCGGCAGGGGCTCGCGTGGCGTCACTCCGACGGGTCGTACCGCCGACGGATGAAACGCGCGCAGTGCGGCACCGTGAACGAAAGCCGGCCCCGCTCAGGTGCAAAGATGATCGCCTCGCGGATGAGGGCGTCTCGCACCTTTGTCACGGCGGTCGGCTTGCGGCCAAGCCTCTGCGCCACCTCCGCGCTGGCGACAGGTCCGTCGCCGAGAGCCGCCAACGCCCGGATGTAGGCGCGCTCGGTCGCGTTGAGTCGTCCGAGTCGAACGGCGAAGAAGCTCTCGTCAAGCTCCTGCTCCGCGAGCGGGATCGCGATTGTGAGGTCGGCTGACGTGATGCGGTCGCCGTCGCCTTCTCGCCACGCCCATCGTCCCACCTCCTGCAGGAAGTAGGGGTAACCGTCGGTGTAGGTGACAGCAGTGTCAAGGGCGTCCTCTTCCCACTGCACGCTCTGGGCGCGTGCCGGATCGACGAGCGCGGCGCGCGCTGCATCGACCGGCAGAGCACCCAACGGTGCACGCACGAACATCCGCTCCGCGTAGGTCTTGGCGTCACCGGTCAACGCGGGGATCAACGGCAGACCGGCCCCAACGAAGCTGACCGGCAGCATCTTTTGCTTGGCACGGTGCAGCGCGATGATCAGCGCCTCGTAGTCCGGGGGCGAGAGATTGTGCAACTCGTCGAGGACCAGTGCGAACCCAACCCCTGCCTCAGACGCCGCCTCCCCCACTGACACGACCACGTCGCGCAAATCGTCAGCGAGGTCGCCGGAATCCGCCCGGCCGGCGAGCGGGTCGACGCCGAGCTTGAACCGGACCTCACCCGGGAGCGTCACCTCAAAGGAGGTGAGGACTCCCATCGCTCGCCGCAGTCTGTCAGTGACCTTGGCCCGCAGCGACAGCTGACGCAGCGCACGACTGGCGCTGCGCCCCACCAGGACAGCCACCGAGGAATCGCGGCTGACCTCCTTGCTCTCCCCCGGCCAGCCCGCTTCGGCGCATGCGTTCTCGAACTCGTTGAGCATCACCGTCTTGCCGACTCCGCGCAGGCCTGTGATCAACAGGTGGCGTTCGGTCCCTCCGGCTGTCAGCTGCGTGATGATGCTCTGCAGGTGCTCAAGCTCGCGGTCACGACCGACCAACGCCGGAGGGCGCGCCCCCGCGTCAGGCGTGTACGGGTTGTATCCCTGAGTCCCTCGCCTCATCCCAATCTATACCCGACTATACCCGTCCAAGGGATAAAGTGGGATATAAGAAGACGGCCAGGCCGCGACGAGTATCCGTCTTTATCCCGCTTCGAGCACTAAAGACGGATACGCCATCGACGGAGCCCGGACGATCTCCGGCTCAAGTCAGGCGTCCAACCCGGCGCGGCTGGCCGATAGGAAGCAGGCAGTTGCTTGATCCCTTGGACGCAGCCACGTTTGCTGACGTCTAAAAGCGCACATTTGCAAGACTTTCAGTGGAGCCAACCGGGATCGAACCGGTGGCCTCCTGCTTGCAAAGTAGACCACTCGACCGTCCGCGAGACCCGTCGAACGCGTCAACCAATCTCGGGCCCACGCCGCCCAGCCCACGCCCCCGAGGCTCAAACGAACGACAACACGAAATCCGCCCGACCGAGGGTGATGTCTTCACAGCGAACGCAAAAGGCCCCGATTTGCAGGCATTTCATGGCGAGACCCGGACTCGAACCGGGGACACCACGATTTTCAGTCGTGTCATCGAGCGAACAGAACCTGTCAATTTGTAGGACAAACCCCTAACCCGATGGCTACCCCTGGCTCAGCCATGGCCGGAAAATCTGGGATTTTTCAGGCCTTTTGGGCCAGCAAATCGGGCAACTGGCCCAATCACGAAAGGCGCCAGAGTGGGACGGCCCGGATCGCGCGAATCGACGGGAACTCTCGGATGAACAGGTGGACGGGGTTCGCGATCTTCATGCGCGCATCACGGCGAATTCTACGGTCGGGGCAGGACGCTGCTCACCGCGTCGAATGGCGAGGCAGCGACCCGGCCTTCGAAAGGACCGGCCGACAACTAGCCCTTTGAAGCGTCGCGGAGGTAGGCGAGGACCGCGAGCACCCGACGGTGCTCGGTTTGGGCCGGATCGAGCCGAAGCTTGTGAAAGATGCTTGTGACGTGTTTCTCTACCGCAGCCTGGCTGACCAGGAGCGCCTGAGCGATGCCGTGGTTGGACTTGCCTTCGGCCATGGCGGCAAGCACGTCGCGCTCGCGCGGGCTGAGCCGGTCGAGCGGACTGTTGCGCTGGCGGCGGCCGAGCATCCGTCCGACGACCTCCGGGTCCAATGCGCTGCCACCCCCGGCGACCCGGGTGACCGCATCGAGGAAGCTCTCGACATCACCCACCCGCTCTTTGAGGAGATAGCCGACGCCTTCGGCGCGTTCCCCGATCAGGTCGAGCGCGTATTGCTCCTCGTAGTACTGCGAGAGGACGAGCACCCCGGTCTCGGGCCGTTGGCGGCGGAGCTCGATGGCCGCCTGCAGACCGTCGTCTCCGTGGCCTGGCGGCATGTTCACGTCGGCGATCACCACCGAGGGGCGGTGTGCAAGACCTTTGCGGAGCAGATCGCTGGCGTCGCCGGCTTGGGCGACGACCTCAAATCCCCCTTCGGTCAGCAGCCGGGCGATCCCCTCGCGCAGCAGCACGTCGTCCTCGCCGATCACGACTCGCAACGGACTTGGCATGCCGGCAACCGTATCGCGCGGCAGTCGGTGCCTCCCTGTTCATCGCGGGCCTCCCTCGATTTCGATGAGATCCTGGTCGGTAAGGTCGAGGTTCGCGGCGGTCAGGATCGGGTCGACCTGGGCCGGACGGCGGAAACCGACGATCGCGCCATCGACCGCCGGGTTGCGCAGCGCCCACGCCACCGCGACCGCACCGGGGGAAGTGTCATATCGCGCTGCGACGTGCTTCAGTCGCTCGACCAGCGCCAGATGCTTGGAGAGCTGGGGCTCCTGGAAACGGGGGTCGTGGTTGCGCCAGTCGTCGTCAGGCAGGCTCTCGACACGCTCGCGAGTCATGCCCCCGGTCAGCATCCCGGAGCCCATCGGGGAGTAGACGATAACCCCCGTCCTCTCGCTCTCGGCGAACGGGAGGAGATCACGCTCGGCCTCTCGTTCGATCAGCGAGTATTGCGGCTGGAGCGTCTCCACCGGGGCGATCTGCTGGGTCCGCCGGAGTTGCTCAATATCGAAGTTGGAGACTCCGATATGGCGCACCAGACCTTGGTCCTTGAGCTCGACGAGCGCCGCCCAGCCTTCCTCGATGTCCTCCTCGGGGATCGGCCAGTGGATCTGGTACAGATCGATCGCATCGATCCGCAGACGCTCCAGGCTGTTCTCAGCCTCCCGCAGGATCGAGTCGCGCTTGAGGTTGTGCACGACTCGACGGTCGCGGCCTTCGAGCAGCGAGCACTTCGTAAACACGTATGGCCGGTGCTGCAGGCCATCGAGGGCACGGCCCACGACCTCCTCGGAGCGGCCGAAGCCATAAGCGGCAGCGGTGTCGATCCAGTTGACACCGAGATCCAGCGCGCGGTGGATCGCCGCGATTGATTCCTCGTCCTCCTGGGGTCCCCAGCCGAACTCCCACCCGCCGCCGCCAATCGCCCAGGCCCCGACCCCGAGCCGGGTTATCTCGAGTCCGGTCTCCCCGAGTCGTGTTGTGCGGAGTGATGTCTGATACATGGTCTTTCCTCTGAGATGGTGATGGGTTGAGGCACTGTCAGTCACCGTGTCCATCGGCTCTGCGCTGTACCTGAATTAATGGACGGCCACGCCGAGGTCGCTCAGGCGAGTGTTCATCGCCTGGATCTGTGCTTCAAAATCGGCGATGGCCCTCCCGAGGTGCCGCTGGCGCGCGCCGCCCCCGCGTCGATTCTCGCGTTCGCGTTGGCGCAGTACGTCGATCGCGACCGTCATCCGCCGTACGCGGCACTCGAGGCGGTCACGCTCGAGCTCGGCACCCAGGGTGCGGCTGGAGGCGGGCGACGTGGCGCTCATGGAGAGCAGGTTCTCATCCACGCTGAGGCGCGTACATACGGAACGGCCGGAGGCTCGTCCGATGGGTTTCGGAGGAGCCGGGTAGGGCTAGCCCTACCCGGCACAGGAAGCGCGACGACGATGATTGGTCCATGACGCGATCTGTTCTGGTGGTTGATGATGACCCGGAGTTCCGGGAGCTGGCCCGGCGGCTGCTGGCCGACAGCGGTCTGACGGTGGTGGGCGAGGCGGGCAGCGTCGCGTCGGCGCTGGTGGTCGCCATCCAGTTGAAACCGTCGGCGGTGCTTGCCGACGTCGAACTGCCGGATGGGGACGGGCTCGCGTTGGCGCGCGAGCTCGCGGTGCTGCCCTGGCGCCCGAGCATCGTCCTCACCTCGATCGACGCCGACATCACGACCACTGCGGAGGCCCGGCTCGCCGGCGCACGGGCGTTCGTGGCCAAGGCCGATCTCCTCGACGCCCCCCTTGTGCGACTGCTCGCCGGCGAATAGCCGGGGGCTGGCGTCGCGTGGTCAGGTGATGGGTCGGGTGTTCGTGGCCGATCCGTAGCCGGCACCGACGGGGGCCTTTGTGCGATGTGTGCGCGCGATCCGGATCAGCACGACTGCCGATAGCGCGGCCACGAGGCCTGCGAACGTCAGCCCGGCGGGGCGCAGGCCGATTGCCTGTGTGAGCACGCCTTCGCCGATGACGGGCAGCGAGATCGCGATGTACATCACGACGAAGAAGCTCGACGCCACCGCGCCGCGCTCGGCGGCCGGGGAACGTTCGTTGACGGCGGTCAGCCCGCCGCGCAAGGTGAGTCCTTGCCCGAAGCCGGCGATCATGCCTCCGAGCACGAGCAACCCCAGCGACGAGGCGGCCAAGCCGAGCGCCAGCGCTCCCATCCCCACGATCAGCGCGCCGGCCCCGCCGGGGATCGCCGAGCGTTCGGGGATGAACTGGAGGGCCAGTTGCCCGGCGAGC
>DASXEZ010000028.1:0-42708 GCA_036489875.1 Solirubrobacteraceae bacterium
GGTCGAGCTCGACTGATCTGCCGACGCGATGTCCGTGCAGGAATCCGAGTCGCAGCGCTCCCACTCATAGTTGAACGTCGGCGCCGGAGACCCCGTCCACGTCCCAGGATTCGCTGTCATGGTCGAACCCACCGGCGCATCGCCCGAAAGGCTCGCACCCGACACATACTCCGGCGGACCAGTGATGGCGACGTTGATGTTGAAGTTTCCGTCACCGTTTGCGGGTACGCGGGCGGAGTTGGCCGCACTGCCAATGTCGCAGTCCGCCAACGACACGCCCCACGACCCAGTGCTCTCCTGGGTCACCAGCGCGTGATCAGCGGCGCCGGTCCCGTCGGAGTAGTACGTGGTGCCGCAATTGGTGGCGTTGTCGGTGAGGTAGATCCGCAGGGTCGTCTGGGTCATGACGGGGCCGATCGTGACAGTCGATACCGAGTTGCAGCCGTCGGCCTGCGTATGCGTGCCCAGCTGGGTCGCTGAGCCTCCGTTGAGTGTGTATCCGGCGACGAGACTGTCGACTGCGCAGCTGTTCGACGGGCCGAATGCTCCACCGGAGAGCGTCGCGGTAGCACCCTGCGGAATGGTGAGCGTGGTGCCGTCTGCTCCTGCCGGTCCGGCAAGCGTGAGCGACGCTAGAAGCGCCGCCAAACTAGCTCCCACCAGCGCGAGTGTGAGCCTTAGGCGCATGCCACCAGCGCCAGCGGTGCGCCCTCTGCGCGAGTGCCGACGAGGGCGCGTCGTAGTCTGAGCATCGAACCTATCTCCCCATCCACGGGCCCCGCTTCGCTTAGCGCGAAACAGCCCCTGAGCGGGCTGCGCACCTGCAAGAGCGGGCCAACATCGCGCAAGACTAGCAGCGAAACTGCAGTCCGGATGGGCGCTCTCCCCAGCCTGCTAGGGGCGTTTCTAACCCGACCCCACGCCCTGGGTGAAACCGGCTGCGCGAGCTCGTTTGCACGCCGCCCCGGGGCGGCCGCAGCTAGTCGGCAGTGGTCCATCCCGAGGGGCCGGAAGACCTTGGCTGCGACGCCCGCGAGAGGTTCACGGTCGCCCCAGCAGCGCGCTCCTGTTACGGTCGGGCCGTGAGCGGTTCGCGAGTCACGGCAATACGCCTCGCCGGAGCGCTGGTGGCCGTGGCGCTGCTGGGTGCCGCGGTCGCGCAGGCCGCGGGCTCCGGCACAAGCTCCACGGTCTGGCTGTGCCGTCCCGGTCAGTCCAAGGACCCTTGCGCAAGCGGCCTGGACACCACCGTCATCAGCGCCACCGGCGCGCGCACGACGCAGAACGCAAGCGACGCCAGCAACCCGAAGTTCGACTGCTTCTACGTCTATCCAACCGTCAGCAGCGAGACGTCCTCAAACTCCGACCTCGCGATCCAACCTGCCGAGACCGATGTGGCCGAGGCGCAGGCGTCTCGCTTCTCACAGGTCTGCCGTGTCTGGGCACCGATGTACCGGCAGGAGACCTTGAGCGCGCTGCTGAGCTCCAGCGTCAGCCAGACCGACAAGATCGAGAACATCGCCTACGCGAGCCTTCTGTCCGGCTGGCGCGACTACCTGGCTCATGACAACGACGGGCGGCCGATCATCTTCATCGGACACTCGCAGGGCGCCGCGATACTAATCCGGCTACTCGAGAGTCAGGTCGATCCGAACTCCTCGCTGCGAGCACGCATGGTGTCGGCGATCGTGTTAGGCGGCAACGTGACCGTACCGACCGGCAAGGAGACCGGCGGCAGCTTCAAGAACATCCCCGGTTGCACCTCATCGACGGAGACCGGCTGCGTGATTGCCTACTCGTCGTTCCCGAGCCAGCCGCCGAGCGACAGTCTCTTCGGTATCCCCGGGCAGGGCGTGAGCCTCCAGTCCGAGCAGACCGCGACCAAGGGCCTGCAGGTGCTCTGCGTCAACCCGGCGGCCCTCGGCGGCGGCACCGCGGGACTCTCGCCATACTTCCCCGCCAGCGCCGTCGGCGGCGTGACCACGCCGTGGGTCTCGTTCCCGGCGCTCTACTCGGCCACCTGCCAGCACTCCGGCACCACCACGTGGCTGCAGGTCACCGACATCGGCTCCCACTCCGATAAGCGGCCGCGAGTGACCGAGGCCGACGGCCCGCTGTGGGGCTACCACACCTACGACGTGAACCTCGCGTTGGGCAACCTCGTCGCGGACGTCAGCTCCGAAGAGTCCGCCTACCTGCGCTCACACCACTAGGAGCGCCGGCTCGGCGCGGCGTGCCGCGACGGCCACGACCGCCGCGATCGCCGCGAGCAGGGAGATCGTGGTCAGAGCTGCGGGCAACCCGACGCGTTCGGCGAGGAAGCCAATCACCGGTGGGCCGGCGAGGAAGCCGGTGTAGCCGATCGTCGAAGCTGCGGCCACGCCACGGGGACCCGCCAGCGCGCCGGCCTCCCCGAGGGCCGCGGGGAAGAGGTTGGCGAACCCGAACCCCACCAGCGTGAAGCCGACGATCGCCACCACCAGCGAGGGGACCAGCGCGGCCAGCAGGACTCCCGCAGCAGCCATCAGCGCGCCTCCCGCGAGCACGAGTGTGCGCCCGGCTCGCGCCAGCATCCAGCTACCTCCGAGACGGCCCGCGACCATCGCCGCCGAGAAGCTCGCGAAGCCAGAGGCAGCAAGCGACACGCTGGTGTGGAGATCGAGGTGCAGGTGCACGGACCCCCAGTCGGCCATCGCGCCCTCTCCGTAGGCCGAGCACAGCGCAATGAGGCCGAAGAGCGCGACGAGCCGCCGTGTGTTGCTGACCCCCGGATCGGCCGCCGCGCGCGGCCCCGCAGCCGCCGCCGACGGTGGCGGCGCGCCCACGCTCCGCAGCGAGACCGCCAGCACGGCCGTGACGAGAAGGCTCGCCGCGGCGATCAGAAGCAGGTGGGTTCCGGCGCTGAGCACGCCGGCGAGCGCTCCGCCGGCGAGGGCGCCGAGCAGGCCGCCCAGGCTGTAGGCGGCGTGGAAGCCCGGCATGATCGGCGCGCGCAGGCGCGCGATGAGCTCGACGGCCATGCTGTTCATCGCGACGTCGAGGCCGCCGAACCCGACGCCGAAGACCAGCAGCGAGATCGCCAGCTCCCAGACGCGATCGGTCTGGCCTGGAACGGCGATCGACACTGACAGCAACGTCGCCGCGGCGACGCACACGCGCCCGCTGCCGAAGTGCGCGCACAGCCGACCGGTGATGACCATCGTCGCCACCGCGCCCGCGCTGATTGCGAGCAGGGCGAGGCCCAGGCCGCCGGAGGAGGCGCCGACCGTTTGCTTGACCTGCGGCACGCATACGACCCAGTTGGCGAAGACGAAGCCGTCCAGCGCGAAGAAGGCTGTGACGATCACTCGTGACCTGCGCTCCCCTCGCGCCTGCCGGGTGGCTCTCACGACAGGAGGCTCTCACGGATGGACGCGGGGATGATTGAGCCGATCGGGGGCAGGGTAGCTCCTCGCGCGAAATGGCCACGGACACCGCGCAGTGCGACGTTCTCAGCGAGCTCGATAACCGCTCGCCGACCGCCTTCTACTGGAAGCTCACTCTGCTTTCGACCCTCGGTGGGTTCCTCTTCGGCTACGACACCTCCAACATCGGCGCGGCGCTCAACTTCGTGCCCTACCACCTGTCGGCGTTCTGGCAGGGCTACCTGGTCGCCGGCGCCTCGATCGGCGCAGCCGTCGGGGCGTTCACGGCCGGCCCGATCACCGACCGCTTCGGGCGCAAGAAGCTGCTGGTTGCCGACGCCGCGATCTACGCGCTGGGCGCGATCCTCTCGGCCGTCACGCCGGACGCGGAGGTGCTCCTCGCGGCGCGCACATTGATCGGCTTGGCCATCGGCGCCGACTCGGCGATCGCCACCGCCTACATCGCCGAGTACGCGCCGAAGGGTCGCCGCGGCTCGCTGGCGATGCTCCAGCAGTGGATGATCACGGTCGGGATCCTGTTCGCGTACATCGTCGCGCTCGTGATCCTGCGGGTCGCCCCGGGGAGTGCGGGCGGCGTCGACTGGCGGCTGATCCTCGGGCTCGGCGCGGTGCCGGCGTTGATCGGTCTGGCGCTGCGCACCACGATGCCGGAGTCGCCGCGCTGGTTGATGCGTAAGGGCCGCTACGAGGAGGCGGCCCACGCGCTGCGCAGCTTCGGGATGAAGGTCACGGCCGAGGCGGTCAAGGGCGCCAAGCGCGAGGAACGCCGCGAGGAGCGTCGCGAGGGACGGCGCGCGCACTGGACGCCGGGGCTGCGGCGCGCGCTGAGCGTGGTCTGCGGCTTCTTCGTCTTCCAGCAGATCACGGGCATCAACGTGCCGCTCTACTACGGGCCGCATCTGCTCGGCCCGATCTTCCAGGGCAGCGGATCCTCGAAGGTCGCCTCGACGATCGCGGGCGTCGAGGTCACCTCAATCATGACGGCCGTGAACGTTGCCGCCACCTACTTCGGCTTCCGCTACATCGACCGCATCGGCCGGCGCAAGCTCGCCATCGGTGGCTTTCTCGGGATGGCGGTCTTCGCCCTGGTGGCGGCGGCCGGTCTCGGCATCCTGTCGGGCACGGCGCGACTGGTGCTCGTCATGGTGGGCTTGGACTTCTTCATCGCATCCTTTGCGATCGGCGTCGGGGGCACGGGGTGGCTGCTGCAGGGCGAGGTGTTCCCGACTGCTGTGCGCGGACAGGCAGCGGCTACCGGTGCGACCGTCGATTGGCTCGCCAACTTCGCACTGATCGAGGTCTTTCCGGTCTGGAACTCCGGCATCGGGCTCGACTGGGTACTCGTGTGCTTCGCCGGATTGTGCGTCGCCGCGATCGTGTTCGTGGCGCGCTTCCTGCCGGAGACCAAGGGGCTGTCGGTCGAGGAGATCGAGGCGGTGTTCGAGCGCGAAGCCGAGGGAAAGAGCCGAGCTCGCGACTCGAGCACCGGCACGGTCGGTCTCGCCCACTGAGCGCGGCCGATCGCCCCAACTGCTCGGGCGCGGCATCCGCGAGGACGGTCAGCGGTCCTCTATCGCCGCCGGGGTGGTGGCGACGCTGACGCCCACCAGCACCGCGAGTATGAGACCGGTGGCGAGCACCGGCTCGCCGCTGAAACTCGACGCCAGGATCAGCGCCGACGCCAGCGGGACCGCGAACATGCGCAGCCTGCTCGGCGGCTTCTGCGGGGCGTGCAGCGCCCACACGACGAGCAGGTAGATCGCGAGGGGCACCGTCAGCGCAAAGCCCGCCTCGCTTGAGTCAAGGCGCGAGTGTCCGGTCACGTGGTCGATCGCCACGGCCAGACCGGTGCCGACGGCGGCTGCCGCGGCGAAGATGAAGTAGTGGCCGTACCCCCAGGCGAAGGCGCCGTTCAGTCGCTCGCTGAAGGCCTTCCGGGCGGCCTCGACGATGTGGCCCGTGGGCATGTCGAAGTACAGCCACCACATCGAGAAGACCGTCAGCAGACCACCCACGATCACCGCCGCAAGGTCCCCGAGCGTGGTCCGGTCCGCGAGCGCCGCGTGTACGCCAGCCGTGGCAGCCAGCAGGGTCTCGCCCAAGACGATGATCGTGAACAGTCCGTAGCGCTCGGCGATGTGCTCGGGATGCCAGGCGGTACGCCCGGCCGCCTCGGCCCACAGCGGCACCGCGAGCTCACCCACGACGAGCACGAAGAAAAGCGGCAACCGCAGATCCGCAGGCAGCAGCAGCGACCACAGGATCCAGCCGACCTGCAGGGTGCCGATGCCGCTGGCGTAACGCAGGGCGCAGACGCGGCGCTCGCGGTCGCCCCCGGCCGCCCGCAGCCACAGCGACACCATCGCCGTGCGCATCACTACGTAGCCGACGACGATCACCCCGAAGTCCCGGTGGGCGAGAGCGCGCGGCACCCCGGCGGCGAGGATCAGAACGCCGGCGACCTGGACGAGCACGGCGATGCGATAGGCGACGTCGTCGGTGTCGTAGGCCGATGCGAACCAGCTGAAGTTCATCCAGCCCCACCAGATCGCGAAGAACACCAGGGGGTAGCCAACCAGCACGACGCCCGCGCGTCCGCCCACCAAGCCCTGCTCGAAGGCCGAGGCGGCCTGGGCGACGGCCACCGCGAAGGTCAGATCGAAAAACAGCTCAAGCGGCGTCGCGGCCCGATGTGTCTCGGACGGGTCACGCGGCGCCATGTTCCGTATCAGCTGCACGGCGGCATACTCGCAGCGAGCTGGCGCGCCGCGCTCGCGCGGCGGTACACGTCCGCCGCGCTCATTGCGCTCGAGCGAGGACCGTGAGCGGACGCCGCGGCGGCCGTCTCAGCGGCTGCGCTCGCGGCGGCCCGCGGCCGGGGGTGGCTGCGCCGCCCGCGGGGAGAGGGACGGGCGACGCAGCCGGGTGTGGAGGGAAGGGCTAAGCGATGAAAGGCGTGACGGCCTTGGTGGCCTGTGCCGCGGTGAACACCTGCGGCAGGTCGGGCGCCGGAATGATCGAGTTGGAGGCGATGTTCGTGAGCACGCTGAGGTGGCGCGACTCGCAGGCGCCGATCTCGGCGGCGACGCCCTTCAGCGTGTTGCTCTGGAGCGCCGTGACGGCACCCATGTAGGCGCCGACGAACGCCGTCTCGAGTGCCTGGCCGAGCTTGCCGATGCTCGCACGGGAGGCAAACGAACCGGTGGGGTACTTGAACATCAGGCCTTTGGGCGTGGCCGCGCCGAGCACACCCTTGAGCGCCGCGTAATGAGCCTGCTCGTTGCCGAGCGCACCGGAGAGGTAGCTCAGCTCATCGCCCTTCAGGTGCTTCGAGGCGATGGCCTTGGTGTAGAAGTCGATCGCGAGCAGTTCGGCGGTGGCCGCGAGCTTGGCGATCGCAACATCTCCCGATGGCGTGGCGCCCAGAGCGCTGCCCTGGGCGAGCCCGAGTACGGAGCCGCCGGCAACCAGCGCGAGGCCGCCTCCCCCGGCGCGTCGAAGGAATTGTGCTCGTGTCGTTTCGCTCATTTCTGTGGCTCCTCGTTGATCCGCGCAGGTGGAGATCTCTGCCGCGGTAGCGGCCATAGAACCTCTCGTGATGCCCGGCCCCGACGCACGCTGGGACGTGTGGGCTCGACTCACTTACGAGCGACGGGGCGCGGTGGATCACCGCCGGCGCGGCGTTTGATTCAGGAGTGCTCGCGCGGGGTGCTGCGTGCGAGGCCCAGATCGACGCCGTGGCGCTCACAGGCAGCGATCAGCGCCTGATAGGCGGTCACCAGCGGGCTTTCGGGAGCCGAGCCGGTCTGGCGGAACAGCTCGGGCCGCAACACGTCGGCCACGAGCGTCGTGGCGCGGATGATCGCCCGCACCTCCCGCTCCGTGAGCGAGATGCTGATGGGCGCGTCAGCGCGATGCGGGCCGGCGGCGAGGGGCTGCCCGCCCGCCGTCGCAGACAACGCCAGCTCGGGGTCGAAACCACACATGAAGCCCAGTCCTAGTCGATGCGGCGAACCCCCGGCAGCAGACAGGATCGCGGGCGCGGCCGCACGGCGCGGGTGAGATTCGCACCCCGCCCCCGGAGGATTCGCCGGGCGCTATCCTGAGCCGCGGAGAGGATTGCCATCGATGAGCGAGCAACAGGCTCCCCAGCGCGAAAAGGCTCCCCCCTCGGCGGGGTCTTCCGGCTCGACGCTCTCGCGTAGACATCTCGGCGAGCTTGCGTCGCGGCTCGGTGAGGGTCGGCGCCCGATCATCATCGTGCTGCTCATCTACGCAGTCCTGTTGATCGTCCTCAATACACGCCGCGTGAGCATCAGCCTCGTGTTCTTCACGATCCACACCGAACTGTTGGTGCTGATCGCGGTCTCGGGCCTGATCGGCTTCGCCTGCGGCTACCTTGTGCGTCGTCGCAAGAGCAACGAGCAGCAGGACGGCTAGACGGCGCCGTAAGGTGCCGGCCATGACCGATGTCGAACCTCGCGCGGCGCGCATCCTGGCGCGCGTGCGCGCGATTCCGGAGGGCTTCGTTCGCACTTACGGCGACATCGAGCCGGGTGCGCCGCGACTGGTCGGCCATGTCCTCTCCGCCCTCGGCGACGACGACCTTCCCTGGCATCGCGTGGTGCGCGCGGACGGATCTGCGGCCAAAGGAGACAGGCAGTTGCGGCTGCTCCGCGAGGAGGGCGTGCCGATCCGCCGCGGACGCGTCGACCTACGCACAGCGCGGTTGCCTCCGGAGGCGCTGTAGCACGCGCGTGCGCTAGGGACGCACGGCGGTTGGAGCGGCGCGCACCCTAGGAGCCGGTGCGCTCCTCCCCCCACGCGGTCGCCATCAGCGTCCGGGGGCCGCCGTGATCGCGGTGCTCGCAGAGATAGACACCCTGCCAGGTGCCGAGCGCGATCCGACCGCCTGTGACCGGGAGCGTCAGCTGCGGTCCGATCAGGACCGCCTTGACGTGGGCGGGCATGTCATCGGAGCCCTCGAGCGTGTGAGTCCACAGCGACGCTCGCTCGGGAACGGCAGCATCGAGCCAGCTCTCGAGATCGCGCCTGACCTCTGGCGATGCGTCCTCGTTGAGCGCCAGCGAAGCCGAGGTGTGCTGTATCAGCAGGTGCAGCAGCCCGGTCTGCAGGTCGGCGAGCTCAGGCAGCGCCGCGAGCACCGCGCCCGTGACCAGATGCACGCCGCGCGCCCGCGGCTCGAGTTCGATCCGCCGCTGCAGCCACATGCCTCAACGCTACCGCCGCGACCGCCATCTCGGTCAGGTGGCCAGGAATGCGGCTCCGTCCTCCAACCCGTCCGCCCCGGTGTCGATAAATCCGTTGATGGTCCCCGGCTCAGGCATCCGCGCCCTCATCGCTCGTGCCGGCCTCGCGCTCCTCGCCTGCTCGGCGCTGGGCGCGATCGTCGCGTCGAGCGCGCAAGCCGCCGCCCCCTCGACCCCGCCGTTGGCGGCGGCGCTGACGCAACCCGTCTACGGCCAGACCTGGGCCGGCTATGACGCCGTCGCTGCCGCGCCGGCAGCCAGCGGCGCCCTGCCCCACTTCACCAAGGTCACCGGCGCCTGGACGCAGCCGGCAGCCGACTGCCCCACGAGCGGCAACTCCCAGGCCTCGGTCTGGGTCGGGCTGGGCGGCGTGCTCGACACCGCAGCCGTGTACGGACCGCTCCAGGTCGGCACCGACAGCGATTGCCGCCATGGTCGGGCCCAGTACTTCGCCTGGTGGGAGGCCTATCCCGAGCCGCTCCAAGCGATCCGCCTGAAGATCTCACCGCAGGACGCCCTCACGGCCGTGGTCTCCCTCGACTCCGCAGGCCTGCCGGTGGTGGCGATCTCTGACGAGACGACCGGCGTGGGCTTCACCAAGGTCCTCCGCGACGTACACGTCAAGGCGCTGGCGACCGACTCAGCCGAGTGGATCGTGGAAGGGCCCGCGCGGCGGGGAATCACCCTGACCGACTTTGGCAGCGTCTCCTTCGCGGATGCCACCGCCACGGAGACCGGACCGACCGGCGTGCAGACCGGATCGGTCGACGACGCGGCCTGGCGCTACAGCGAACCCGACGTGTTGGGCGCGAGCGTGAGCGGCGCCCACCAATCTGCGGTCGAGAACTCGGCCACACCCGGGCCGCTCACCGCGACCGGCGATGGCTTCACGGTCAACTACGGCACCGGCGCGCTCAGCACGGCGCAGTAGCGGCCGTTTGTGGCGCGAGGCGCCGGTGCGGCAGGCGACGACGGGCGGCCTTGGGTCGCCGCCGGTCCCGAGTTGCAGAGACGGCGGCGACCCGTAGGGCTCAGCCGGTGATGTTGCCGCCGGACGACCCGTTCGCCAGGTCGTTGTCCATCGGCGTGTTCGAATCGATCCACGACCCGTTGAGATCGGTCGTGTAGACGAAGTCATAATTGACGACTCCGTTGTAGGTCGATCCAGGGAAGAACGCGGCCTGGAAGGCGGCGTTGCCCTGATCGTTGGAGGACGTCGACCCCGTCGTCTGCGCGGAGCAGCCGGAGCAGCTCGCATTGGGATCGAAGTCGGCTGATTGCCCGCTCGCGGGCGCCGGCACCGTCCACGACTCCGTGCCGTAGAAGTTGCCGTTGACGCCGCCCGTCTGCGAGGTGCCGGGGCAGCTAGCCGGGTTCGGCTGGCTGGCACCGGCGGCTGTGAGGAACGTGCCCTTCACGGTCTCGAAGACCGTGAAGCTGCCGTCCGCCTGCGGCTCGACGACGAAGCTGCGGTCGTAACTGTCGGTCGCCCACACGCTGCCGCAGTTGCTGCTGTCGGGGCCGACGCTACCGCTGTAGGTGTAGACCAGCGGCGAGTTGACGCCCGAGGGTCCCTGACTGCCCTGCGGCCCCTGCATGCCCTGCACGCCCTGGTGACCCTGAGGCCCCTGCGGGCCGGTCGCGCCGTTGCCACCGGCCGGACCCTGAGCGCCCTGCGCTCCGGCCGGACCGCGCGTTCCGCGCGCACCACGCACGTCGTTGGCGAGCTTCTTCAGCACGCTGGGCTTGATCTGATGGGTCGAGGTGATGAGGTAGCTGTCTGCCGCGTACGCTCCACCGCCGGCAACGGCGAGGAACAGCGCACTCGCAGCAAGGACCCCCGTGATCGTAGGCTTGCGCCTCAAAGCGACTCCTTTCGCAATTGGTCAGAAACCCGGGGATCCCCCGCACCCGGTTTGACCTAGCAACGAGCAGCACGCTCCCGATCGCGGGGCGACTTTCTACCGTAGGTGAGATTTCTGCCGCCGCCCAGGCCGCGAGAAGGCTGGCTGGTGCCGGCTATAGGGGCCGCGCGACGCGCGGGCGCGCGCCGCGCGGCGACTAGCGGTCGATGTCGACCTTGTGGCGTCCGAGGATGCCGAGCTGCTCGCGCTCGCGCGCTGCGCGAAGCTCCCGAGCTTCCTTATGCGCCGCCTCGTTGCGCTCGGCGATCGCCTTCTTGACGTCGCTGAACGTGGCCGGGGATGTCGTCCGCTCGCCCTCTGATCCGTCCGCAGATTGCTTCGTCATGTCGTGGCGCCCTTCAGCTCTCTGGGATGACCGTGCCACAGAGGAAATGCGAGAGCACAACACACTCGGCTGTGGAGCCTGCGCCACCCAGCCTAGCGGAGGTGCGCAGGTCGACCCGAAGCGTGCTCGCCCGCGCTGTCGCCGCCGACAGCGAAAACGGCCACGACGCCAGAACTTGCGGGCGCAAGTAGCATGCGCGCACCACGGCGGCGGACGGAGTCGGGCGGAGCCAACTGCACCCCTCGACAAGCCTCAACGGCTACGCCCTGCGAGTCCGCGCCGATACCCCATCACGAAGGAGCCCTGATATGGCATTGGAGATCAGCGACCACGTCGCGCAGGCTGTCAACGGCGCCTACGGCGCCGGCCGGCCGATCGTTATCAGCTACGTCAACGCCGACGGCTACCCCAGCCTCTCCACCCGCGGTTCGACGCACGTTCATGGCCCGCAGCAGCTCGCCCTGTGGGCGCGCAACCCCGAAGGCGGCCTGCAGAAGGCGATCGCGAGCAACCCCAAGGTGGGACTGATCGCATTCAACATGGATCCGTTCACGCTTCTCTTCTTCACGGGCCGCGCTCGCGTCGACACCAGCCAGAACGACGCGGTGTGGGAGAAGATCCCGGACGGCGAGAAGGGTCAGGACCCGGACCGCAACGGCAGCGCGGTCATCATCGACCTCGACAGCATCAAGGGTCTTGGGGGCGACGGCGCCTTCTTCATGATGACGCGCGACTGACCTCGGACGTTGGGCCGGCCGTTCCCTCGCGAGCGGCCGGCGGACCGCCGGGGGTCGGCGCGCCCTGCGGCGTCGTTGCGAGCCGCGGTCGCCTGCGGCGCTTGGCAACGCAGGCGGGCGTCCGTCGACCATGGGGTAGGCTCGAGTCATGAGCACGAGCGTCCGGATCAAACGCGGCTGGATCTTCGTCGACGGCACTCGGCAGGACGACGGGACGATCGAGTTCGGGACGGGCGGCGAGCTGCGTTTCAGTCCCTTCGACGCGATCTCACAACGTCAGGATGCGCGCATCACGTGGGGTGACATCCTCACGGCTTCGCTGCAGCGGCTGGCTTTCTGGCGTCGCTAGAGCGCGCGGCTACCGCAGCCCAAGCGATCCAAAACGACTACTGCCCATGCGCGGGCACGCGCCCGCGCATGGGCAGAGCCACGGGCTGAGGCGCGTGAGGGTCCGCCGCCGCGGCGGATCAGTCCGGCGGCATCGTTGTACTAAGCCGGACATTCGTCCGCCGTCCGGCTCTACTCGGCGGATTCGCTCTCCAGTTGGAAGGATCGCCTTGGCGCGCGCGTTGATCAGCCAGCAATGGCGGAGATGGAACACATGCAACTGACTGCGCGCATCCAGCGGGTGCTTGGCCACGAGCCACGCACCCGCACCGAGATCGCACTGGCTGTTGGCTACGCCGGACACGAGGTATCCGCTTCCATGGGCCAAGCGCTCGAGCGGCTCGTGAGCGACGGACAAGCGGTCCGTACCCCCGCGGGCTGGCGAGCGGCCGACCGCTAGAGCTGCCGGCTCGCGCGCTCCGTGAGCCTTCGCGCTCCGGGGTCGGCCTCTGTCGTCCGGCCGACCCCGCGCGATGGGAGAGGGGTGGCCTGGCCTCCTCTCGAACGTCCCGGATGCCAGGCGCCGTCCAAGGTTCCCGGACCCGCGCCCTTCCAAACGCGACCGCTCCCGAACGCGGGGCGAGCCCTTCGAGCGTAGTGGGTGTGCGAGCGGCGCTCCGCTGGTTTCCGTGGCGGTGCGCGCGGGTAGGCACCGCAAGCAACGCGTAGGGATCCCGACCCGGGGGGGCTAGTCGGGTCGTGGACCACGTTTCTTTTTGGTGATGGAGGTGAGGGATGTCTCGACGACTTGGCTCTCGCGGGCTCAGGCGCAGTGTGTGCGCAGCAATGGCGACAGCGGCGCTGGGGGCTCTGATGTGGACCGCTGGGGCGAGTGCTGGGGGCGCTCGTAGCGCATCGGCTACGACGATTGTGTTCGCCGAGTCAGGACTCGGCACCGAGGGTGCTCAGACTCAGAAGGCGATCACTGCGTTTGAGCAGGCCAACCCTGCGATCAAGGTGAAGATCGACGTGCTCTCATCGGACTCGACGACGTACCTGTCGCAGCTCGAGCACAGCTTCATCGCCGGATCCAGCACGCCAGACGTGTTCGAGTCCGACGTCACCTACCCGGCCAAGTTCGCCCAAGCCGGATGGGTCCTCTCGCTCAAGAGTCTCAACCCCAACATGAAGCAGTTCTTCCCCACCGAGGTGGCCGCGGGGACCTTTAACGGCACCCCGTATGCGGTGCCATGGTTCGACAACCCGGAAGGGCTCTTCTACCGCACCGATCTGATCAAGACGCCACCCAAGAATCCCAACCAGGTCGTGGCAGACGCGCAGGCTGCGATGAAGGCGGACAAGCAGCTGAAGGAAGGCATCGCCTTCGAGGGTGAAAAGTATGAGGGCGCGATCACCGCGTTCCTGACGTTGGACTCCGCCTTCGGCGGGAAGCTGAACCCTCAAAACGTCAACACCAAGGGCAACCTCGCGGCGCTGACGTGGCTCTATGACGCCATCTACAAGGAAAAGATCGCGCCCACAGCCGTGACCGGCTGGGAGGAGGGGCAGGTGCAGAGCGAGTTCTCCTCGGGCTACGCGGCGTTTGCGATCAACTATCCCTTCGTCGAGGCGGTACCACCGGCTAAGTCCGTCAAGGGCCACATCGGCTACATCCCCTTCCCGGCGGGGCCGGGGGGAACCCCGGGGTCGGCCCTGGGCGGTGAGATGCTCGCGATCAACGCCAAGACCAAGCAGACGGCTGCGGCGTGGAAGCTGATCCAGTACCTGACGAGCTCGTCGGTCGAAGTCGCGCGCGCCGAGGCGACTGGCGACCCGCCGTCGCTGCCGAGCGCCTATACCTCCGCCCTGTACGCGAAGGCGCCGTACTTCAAGGCGGTCAAGACGCTCAACTCGTACGCGCAGCCGCGGCCGGTTAGTCCCAATTACCTGCAGATCTCAACCGACCTGCAGTCAATGCTCTCGTCGGTGTTCGCCAAATCCTCATCGCCGGCCTCGGCGCTGAAGTCGGCGGCACCAACGATCAAGTCCGACGCCAACTCGACACCCTCCTAGGAGGACCGCGGGAGTTGACGAGAACCGAAGTATCAATGAGCTGAGGCGGCGCGTCCATCGTGTCGACAGTCGTAGTCACAAGGCGGCGGCCGCGGTCGCTGACCCGCGCGCAAGCGGACCGCCGCCTTGGCTACATGATGGTCGCGCCGCTGGTGATCCTGCTCCTGGCGATCACCGCCTATCCGCTCCTCTACAACCTGTGGAACTCGTTCCACTTCGACAACCTGAGCTATGGCGGCCTTCCGCACAAGTGGGTCGGGGTGTCGAACTACGACAAGATGTTCAGCTCCTCGGAGTGGACCTCGGCGCTGGTGCGGACTGCGATCTTCACCGTCGTCACGGTGTTCTTCGACGTCGTCGTGGCGCTGGGCTTGGCGCTGATGCTCAATCGCCGCTTCCGCGGCCGAGGGTTCCTACGCGCGGCGGTGCTCGTGCCGTGGGCGGTTCCCACGGTCGTCTCCGCGATGCTCTGGAAGACGATGTTCGACCCGCGCGCCGGCTTCGTCGACTACTTCCTCGGCGCGATCCACAAACCCTGGGCGAACCTCGCCTGGGTCAACGCCAACGTCGACCGCTCCTGGGCGGTGATCTTCATCGCCGACGCTTGGAAGAACGTTCCGTTCGTGGCGATCATCCTGCTCGCGGGGTTGCAGGTGATCCCCGGTGAGGTCTACGAGGCCGCGCGTGTCGACGGGGCGACCTGGTGGCAGTCGTTTCGCCGTATGACACTGCCCCTGCTGAAGCCGGCGATCATGGTCGCGCTCATATTCCGCACGCTCCAGGCCTTTCTGGTCTTCGACGTGATCTACATCCTCACGGGCGGCGGACCGGGTACCTCCACGGAGACGCTGTCCTTCGTCAACTACCAGACGTTCATCGTCAACACGGACTTCGGCTACGGCGGCGCCATCTCGATGATGCTGGTCGTCATCACGCTTGCCGTGGCGGGCATCTACGTGCGGGTTCTGAGGCCGGCGCGATGAGCGAAGGCGGGCCAGCGTGAGCGCGACCGGCGCGGCAATCGGGCAGCCGGCGGTGTCGGCACGGCGACGGCGGCCGCGGCGGCGGACGGTCGTCAGGGAGACCCTGTTCTACCTGGCCGTATTGGTCGTGGTCGCGATATCGCTGTTTCCGTTCTACTGGATCCTGCGCACCTCGCTCGAGTCCGACTCGCAGGTCGCGGCGGGGGTCGGCGGCGCCAACGGGCTGCTGCCCTCTCACCTCACCGGCAGCGCCTACGTCAACGACTTCAGCCAACAACACTTCCTCACGCCGCTGCTGAACAGCATCATCGTCGCGCTGGCGACAACCGTTGTCACCGTCGTCGTGGCGTCTCTCGCCGGCTATGCCCTGGCGCGGCTTCGGATCCGTGGCTCGGCGTTGATTCTGGGCTTCGTCCTGCTCGCCGGCTTCTTCCCCGTGCTCGCGATGATCGGCCCGCTCTTCCTGCTCTTCCGCAGCCTGGGGCTGCTCGACAACATCTGGCCGTTGATCGTTGTCTACCTCGTCTACACGCTGCCGATCTCCACCTGGCTGCTGAAGAGCTTCTTCGAGCAGATACCGCCGGACCTCGAGGAGGCGGCACTGGTGGACGGGGCGACGAGGCTGCAGGCGTTGCGCCGCGTCGTCGTGCCGGTCTCGGTGCCTGGCGTGTTCACGGCAGGGATCCTGTCCTTCATCCTCGCCTGGAACGACTTCGCCTTCGCGGTCTCCTTCCTCGACACCCCAGGGAACTTCACCGCGCCGCTGTCGATCGTCACCTTCGGGCAGAGCCAGTTCCAGGTCTTCTACAACCGCATCGACGCCGCCGTCGTGATCATCTCGATCCCGATCGCGCTGCTGGTGCTCTTCCTCCAGCGCCGCATCGTCGCCGGACTCACCGCGGGGTCGTTCCGGTGAACCGGCGGACGGCGCTGCGGCTGCGACAAGGAGGCCTCCCGTGGCGACCGTGACCCTCGAGCATGTCGGCAAGGTCTACGACGGAGGCGTGCGCGCCGTCATCGACCTCAACCTCGATATCGCCGACCGCGAGTTCATGGTCCTGGTAGGTCCCTCCGGCTGCGGCAAGACCTCGGCACTTCGCATGATCGCCGGCCTGGAAGAGATCACCGAGGGGATCGTCCGTATCGGTGATCGCGTGGTCAACGACCTCGAACCGCGCGAGCGCGACATTGCGATGGTGTTCCAGAACTACGCGCTGTATCCCCACATGACGGTGGCCGACAACATCGGTTTCGCGCTCCAGCTCCGAAAGCTCTCAAAAGCCGAGATCAAGTCCAAGGTCGACGACGCCGCCAAGGTGCTCGGATTGACCGAGCACCTCTCGCGCAAGCCCGCCCAGCTTTCCGGGGGCCAGCGCCAGCGCGTCGCGATGGGTCGCGCGATCGTGCGCGATCCCTCCGCCTTCCTGATGGACGAGCCGCTCTCGAACCTCGACGCCAAGCTCCGCGTGCAGATGCGCGCAGAGATCGCCCGCATCCAGCGGCGGTTGGGAGTCGCGACGATCTACGTGACACACGATCAGACGGAGGCAATGACGCTCGGCGACCGTGTCGCGGTCATGCGCGAGGGTGTCCTCCAGCAGGTCAGCCCCCCGCAGGAGCTCTACGACCACCCGGCCAACGTCTTCGTTGCCGCGTTCATCGGCTCCCCGGCGATGAACATCTACGAGGGCTCACTCGACGCCGACGGCAGTCGCGTACGGCTCGGCGACCAGACGCTCGATCTGCCCGCCGCGATCACCGGATCCTCCGCACTGGCTCCCTTCCGCAACAAGGACGTCATCGTCGGCATTCGCCCCGAGCACCTCAGTGACGCCGCCACGTCCGCGCCCGCGGGCGACGGCCACGGCATCCTCCAGGGCGATGTCGAGATCGTCGAGGCGCTCGGTTCGGAGAAACTGGTCCACTTCCTGATCGACGCACAACGCGTGCAGACCGTCGACGCGATCGCCGTCGAGGACGGCGGACTCGAAGCGGATGCTCTAGCGCAGGGCGAGCTCGGTTCGAGCAGCCTGAACGCGAGCATCGCCCGCGTCGATCCGACCAGCGGCATCCGCCCCGGTGAGCGGGCCACCTTCCGCGTGGACACCTCACACCTTCAACTTTTCGACCCGGAGACGACGACGGCGATCACCTCCGGCCCGGAGAGTGCCTCAACGTCGCCCCAGCCGCCTTCGGCCTGAGCACGTGGGCGTGCGAGGCAGTCATGGCTGGCCGTGGTTGCAGGCGCCGCCCTATATACCTTGACAGGTATATAGCCGCCATGGCATGCTGGTTGGTATGAGCGCGACTGCGACCTTCCAGGTGCTGGGCGAGCCGAGCCGGCAGGCGATCGTCGATTTCCTTCGGGAGGGCGAGCGGGCTGTGGGCGAACTCGTCGATCACCTGCAGCTGAGTCAGCCCGCTGTCTCGAAGCATCTGCGGGTGCTGAAAGAGGCGGGGCTTGTGGAGGCGCGTGCCGATGCGCAACGACGCCTTTACCGAATCCGAACCGAACCGCTGGTGGAGCTCGACGACTGGCTGGCGAGTTATCGGCGGCTATGGACGACCACGCTCGATCGCCTCGAGGATCACCTCGACCAGCGGAGGCAGACATGAACAAAGCGACACTGATCATCGACGGCACCCGTCCGGCCGTGCGCCTGGAGCGCCGCCTTGCGGACCCACCCGCGATCGTCTGGCAAGCGCTCACTGACGGGGAACAGCTCCGAGCTTGGTTCCCATGCGACGTAGTGCTCGAGGGGGGCCGCTGGGAAGTCGGTGCCGCTCTGACCTTCCCCTTCCCGCCGGAGCTGATCGACATGACCCTCAGCGGCGAGGTTCTCGTCGTGGACGAGCCGCACCGCCTCGCGTTCACCTGGGGTGAGGAGGTCCTGCGATTCGAACTCCACGCCGAGGACAGCGGCACCAGACTCGTCCTCATCGACGAACTGCCCGCCGCCTTCGCCGCCCGCAACGCCGCGGGTTGGGAGGTCTGTCTGGATCGCCTCGATGGTCACCAGCCCGCCGAGAACGCGTGGCGAGCCAGCTTCGACGCCTATTCCCGCGCCTTCGAACCGACGCTCGGATCACAGCAAGGCCCACCCGCCGAGTACAAGGGCGACTGAGCGCTCGCGCCGCCGCGGCCGCAGCCGGCGGCCCTGCAGATTCCTCAGCGACTGCGGGCGGGGGGGCGACCGCGTCGGGGGATCGGACGTGCTTCCTTGGGCATCCGACCCGCGTCCTCGAGCGTTCGCCGGAGCAGCATCTCGATTTGGGCGTTCAGGCTTCGAAACTCGTCGGAGGCCCAGCGGGCGAGGGCGTCATGGACAGCCGGGTCGATACGCAGAAGGACCTGCTTACGCTCGTGGCTCACGTATAGAGCGTGCCGGTGTTGACGACCGGGGACGCCGGCTGCTCGGCACAGAGGACGACCAACAGGTTGCTTACCATCGCCGCCTTGCGCTCCTCGTCGAGGTCGACGATGTCACGCTCGTTCAGAGCGGCAAGCGCCTGCTCGACCATGCCCACGGCGCCCTCGACGATGCGAGAGCGCGCTGCGACGACAGCGCTGGCTTGCTGTCGGCGGAGCATCGCCTGGGCGATCTCGGAGGCATAGGCGAGATGGCTGATACGAACCTCGACGATCTCGACGCCCGCGATGGCCACCCGCTGCGCCGTCTCCTGGGCCAATTCCTCGGCGACAACATCGGTCGATCCGCGCAGCGATGTGCCGACCCCGGTGGGATCGTCGTAGGGGTGGGTAGTGGCGACGTGGCGCAGCGCCGACTCAGCCTGGACGTGAACGAAGTTGGCGTAGTCCTCGACCGCGTACACGGCGCGCGAGGTGTCGGCCACCTGCCATACGACGATGGCCGCGATTTCCACGGGGTTGCCGTCAGCGTCATTGACCTTCAGGTGGTTGGTTTCGAAGTTCCTCACGCGAATGCTCAGGCTGCGGCGGTCCGCAAGAGGCAGGATCCATTGCAGGCCCGGCCGACGCACGGTGCCGACGTAGCTGCCGAAGAAGCGCACCACCTTGGTCTGGCCGGGCTGGACGATGATCAACGAAGTCAGGATCAGGCCGCCGATCACGGCTGGGGCGACGGCGACCGCCGGGGCTGAGCTTCGCGCGAGCAGAATCGTGGCGGCGGCGCACGCCAGCGCGACGAGCAACCCGAACCAACCGCTAATGGCCCAGGCTTGGCGTTCGTGGATATCGACGCGGATCCCCGCGTGCCCGACCGCTGCAGCCTCGGAGCTTGGATATGGAGGGGCGACCTGGTTCATTTTTCCTCCCAGTGGGAGTCGAGTTCAGAAACAGATATCTAATAGATATCACTTTCTCGACCCGAATAAAAGACCGTTTTGAGACAGCTCGACAGCAGACGGTGCGAGCTTCGGAACCGATCGTCCGCACCCCACCCACCGGTGCTAGCTTTGGCGCCGGATCGACCAAAGCCCAACTCGAGGAGAAGTCGCGATGACTGAGACGCTCAAGGGTGCGTGTCTGTGCGGTGGGGTGGAGTACGAGGTCCAGGACCCTGAGGCCCTTGGCTATTGCCACTGCACTCGCTGCCAGCGGTGGACCGGGTCAAGCCTGGCCGGCGTGGTGGTCGCCGAGGAGAACTTCAAGCTCACCAGCGGCGAGGAGCTTGTGAAGCGCTACGAGAGCGAGTTCGCACCGCGCAACTTCTGTAACAACTGCGGGTCGAGCCTCTATGACGACCTGGGCGGGAAGTACTTCGTGGCCGCCGGGCTGATGCGCGAGCTCGATCTCGATCCGAGCTTTCATCTACAGGTCGCCTACAAGGCCAACTGGCACCAGATCGGCGACGACGCTCCCCAGTTCGCCGAGGGCCCCCCGGCCTGAGCTGCGGGCTAGGGATCGCCGCTTCGGGGAGCGGTGGCGTGAGACGCGGGCGGGCGCAGTCGACTGCATGAGGGTGAGGCGCGCGCCCGCGCTCTTCGAACGTGCGCCGGGATCGCATCAGCACGCAAGCATCTTCTGCACGGCCTGACGAGTCACTCCCAGTTCGCGAGCGATGTCGGCCTGCGAAACGCCCTCATCCATCAGGGCGCGCATGAGATCTCGACGCTCCGCGGCGAGCCGGCGCGCGATTCGCGTGTGCTCAATGGCCTGTGCTCGAACCTCTTTGATGCGACGGAAGGCATCTTCATGGGCGGAGGCTGGTCTGGTGGTCATGGGAGCACTATGACAACTACCCGTTGTCATGTCAACCATCAGTTGTCGCGGCCGCCTCCCGCTGCACAGGTGGACGCGGCATCCAGCCGCCCCCGCGCTGCGAGATCCTCCGTCGTCGCCACGGCCGGGCGCGCTCCGATGTGGGGCCGAACGCCCCGGGTCCTGCGTATAGTCGCTTGACGATGGCGCCTCCGGAGCTCGGATCGCGGTCGCAGCCGTGGTTCGTCCGTCGCCGCTTCGGCGTGGGCTTCCGGCCGCTGGCCTGGCAGGGATGGGCGATCGCGGGCGTCCTGGCTGCCGCCACGGTTGTTGTGGTGCTGGTGGTGCGCACCTCGGGCGTGCGCATCGCGATCGTCGCGGCGATGGTTGTTGTGTATAGCGTCGTCGGCTGGCGTCTCTCCGGCGAGCGCGTGGACGCGGTGGGCGCGGAGGAGGAGGAGGAGTCCAGCGAGCCGGCGCGAGAGCCGGTAGAGCGCACTCCGGAGCAGGTGGCGGCGATCGCCCGGCTGCGAGCGGAAGCATCGACGCCGACCCCGCGGCGCGGAGCGAGTGACGACGAGGCGATCACCGTCGAGGGGCTGACGAAGCGCTTTGGCGATCGCACGGCCCTGGGCGATGTCTCCTTCAGCGTCGGCTGGGGCGAGGTGTTCGGATTCCTGGGTCCCAACGGCGCCGGCAAGACCACGACCGTGCGGACACTGGGCACGCTGATCGCGCCGAGCGCAGGGTCGGCCGTCGTGGCCGGCCTTCCGCTGAGCCCCGAGAACGCCGTCGCGATCCGCAGCCGCATCGCGATCATGCCCGAGGCCCCAGGTCTTTATCCGCGCCTGACGGTGTCGGAGAATCTCGAGTTCTTCGCCGGCCTCTACGGACTCACGGATGTTCCCCCGCGGATCGAGCGGGCTCTAGCCACG
Organism: Solirubrobacteraceae bacterium; assembly: GCA_036489875.1. Taxonomy (GTDB): domain Bacteria; phylum Actinomycetota; class Thermoleophilia; order Solirubrobacterales; family Solirubrobacteraceae; genus Palsa-513. The sequence continues at coordinate 21,183 of DASXEZ010000028.1, forward strand.
GTCAATCTCGGAGAGCGCGCCGGTGACCCGTGCGGCAGCCTGTCCAAGGGCCTCAAGCAGCGCGTCGCGATCGCGCGGGCGCTGCTGAGCGATCCACGAGTGCTGTTCCTGGACGAGCCGACCTCGGGGCTCGATCCCGTCGCCTCGCGCGAGGTGCACGAGCTCATCTCGGCGCTGCGCGAGCGCGGGGTGACGATCTTTTTGACCACGCACCGCCTCGAGGAGGCCGAGCGGATGTGCGACCGCGTGGCGATCCTCAACACGACCCTACGAACCGTGGGTCGCCCCGACGAACTGCGCCAGCGCCTGTTCGCGCGTTCACTCGCGCTCACCACGGTCGCACCGCTCGAAAGTCCCGACCAAGTGTTCGCAGGGGTCCCCGGCGTCGATGGCTGGCATCCGGACGGCTCCGGCGGTTACGAGCTGAAGGTCTCCGACCCCCGCGCCGCTGCTCCCGCGCTGACTCGCGCGCTCGTCGCCGCAGGCGCAGACGTGCTGTCGATCTCCGAACGGAAACACTCGCTCGAGGACGTTTATCTGGAACTCATCGACGAGGATGTGGAGGCGAGGCGAGCGTGAACATCGATACGGGGCGTGTGCGGGCCGTCTTTCGCAAAGAGGTGCGCCAGTTCCGGCGCAACCGCGCGATCGTGGTGACGATGGGGATCCTCCCGTTGCTGTTCCTCACCGGACCGATGATCAACATCTTCTCGCTGAGCGCCACCGCGGACAGCTCGACGGTGCGCGCCGTCGTGGGCTCAGTGCTCCTGCTGATGCTGATCGTGCCCGTCATCCTCCCGGCCGCCATTGCTTCGTACTCGGTCGTCGGGGAGCGCGACCAGGGCACCCTCGAACCCCTCCTCACCACGCCCGTGCGCCGCGGCGAGCTGATGCTGGGGAAAGGGCTCGCGGCCGTGCTGCCGGCGGTGGCCGTGACCTACGTGCTGTATGTGGTCTTTGTGGTCGCCGTGCGCCTGTGGGCGACGGATGCTGTGTTCTCCGATCTCTGGCAGGTTGGGCCAATCCTCGCCGAGGTGCTGTTCGCCCCCCTTCTCGCCATTTGGTCGGTCGGCGTCGCGATGGCGATCTCCACGAGGTCGACCGACGTACGCGTGGCTCAGCAACTCTCGACCCTCGCGAGCCTGCCTCCACTCGGCCTGGCGATCCTGCTCACCTTCCGCGTTATCGCGCCGACGGTGCTGTCAGCCATCGCGATCGGATTCGCCATCATCGTGCTCGACGGCTTCGCCTGCTGGGGCGCCGCGAAGATGCTCGACCGCGAGCGCCTGATCGTGGGCCGGAGCGCGCCGCGGCGCGAAAGAACTCAGGGCACCTGAGAAGCGGAGTGTGGCGCTGGGCGCTCGCGAGACGCCGCGGGGTGCCGCCAGATCGCACCCCGCTTTTGCCGTCCTGCCGCGGCATCAGGTAACAGCCGCGTAACGGTTCTGCGCGATCTCGCTGTCGTCGCGCGCTACGCTGGGTCGGGGCCAGACGCGGTTAGGCTAGTGGCCCGCGGAGCGCGTTTGATGGTGGACGTCGTGGGTATTTGACCCTCAGCTCAGTCCTCGTTGCGCGGGACGTGAGGGAAGCCGGTGAATCTCTGTTCGGTCTGGAAATCGCGGTATTTGTTGCACGCGGCCCCGGGCGGCGTGAGATCGGCGGAGTGCCCTTGGCGGCTGCCTCCACCGCCACCTCGGATGGGGGGCCGGTCGGTAGCGAGCGGCGCGGTAGGGGACGTGATCGCCAGGACGGGCCGCGGCCGTGAGCACGCCCGAGTCCTGTGACCGCCAGCAGGCAGTCGTGCTCGACATGCTACGACGCGCGGGCGGTGCTCCGGTGACATTCATCCGGCTTCAGGAGGCCGGCGTCGAGTTCCCGGCGAGCATCGTGGCCGAGCTGGAGCTCGGGGGCGTGGCAGTAGCCCGCTGCCGGATCCACGCCGAGGGGGCACGCGCCGTCGCCGCCGTGCGGCTCGACCCTGAACTCGACAAGGCTCAATTGCTCGCGACCGACGACGAGGACGACCACCGACTCGGCCGGACCCTCGCGCCGTTGGCTGCACTCCCCCCAGCGCGCGCCCGAAGGCTCAGATGGCGCAGGCCGGTTGCTTTAGGAGTGCTCGTCGTCGTCCTCGCCGCTCTCGCGACCGGAGCGCTGCTCAGCCTCGACAAATCCCCGGGCGTCTCCTTCCACCCCAGGCCAACGCACCTCGCGGGCGTTCCAGCCTCAACGGCGGGCGGCAGGAAGCACCGGCGGACTCCAGCCGCACACAAACTTCCTCCGTCGTCACGTCGGCCGGATCGCACCGCCCAGAAACCTCGCGTCAAACCTGCCCCGACCCACCACTCTCCGCCCCAGCCGGTGTCGGTGACTGACGCATGGAGCCTCGATGCGCGGGGACATGCCCTGCTCCTAGACCGAGACTACGGCGCGGCAATCACAACGCTCAGATCTGCATTGGCGGCGACCGGCGAGCAGTTGGCCGATTGTCACCGGCCGGCGAGCGAGACATGCCTGATCTACGGCTACGCCCTCTACGACATCGGTCAGGCGTTGCTTCTGACGGGACATCCGGCCGCCGCTGTCTCGGTGTTCGAACGCCGTCTGGCGATCGACAACCAGATTCCGGTCGTGGAAGCCGCGCTCACGCTCGCGCGCACGCAGGCCGCGTGAGCCGGTTCCCGTTGCTCATCGTCGCGTCGGCGAGTCGGGATCAGAGCACGCGGACGGGCGTCCCGTCGGCCCAAGCGAGGATGTCCTCTACCGCCTCGGCGTAGAAGACCTCATAGGCGTCGGTGGTGACGTAGCCGATGTGCGGCAGTAGCAGCGTGTTGGGAAGGGTGCGCAAGATGTGATCGGCAGGAAGCGGCTCGACGTCGTAAACGTCGAGCCCGGCGCCGGCGATGCGCCGCTCGTTCAGGACGGCGACGAGCGCCTGTTCGTCAACGATCGGTCCGCGGGAGGTGTTGATCAGGTACGCGCTCGACCGCATCAGCGACAGCTCTTCCGCCCCGACCAGGCCTCGGGAGCGATCAGACAGCGGCATGTGGATCGTCACGACGTCGGAGTCTGCGAAGAGCTCCTGTTTGGTCACAGCCCGAACCCCGTGCTCGGAAGCACGTTCCGCCGTCAAATTGGGGCTCCAGGCGATTACGTTCATATCGAAGGCCTGCGCCAGCCGCGCCACGGGGATCCCCAGCCGGCCGAGGCCGAGTACGCCCAGAGTGCGTCCGGCCAAGCCGACTCCGATCGTGTGCTGCCAGCGCCCAGCGCGCACGGCGGCGTCCTCCGCAGCGAAGTTCCGAAGCAGGGCGATGATCATTCCGAGCGTCAGTTCGGGCATCGCCTTCCCGGCTGCGCCGGTGCCGCACACCGTGACTCCCTGAGCCGCCGCAGCGCCGAGATCGATTGAGGCATTCACCATCCCCGTAGTCACGAGCAGGCGCAACTCGGGCAAACGAGCGAGCATGCTCGCTGGAAACGGCGTGCGCTCGCGCATCGCCACAATCACCTGCGAGTGCGCCAGCCGGGCGGTGAGAACATCGACGTCCGCGACGTGCTCGCTGATGACCTCCACTTCGAAGCGATCCTGCACTGCCGACCACTCGGCGCAACCAAGCGCTACCGATTGGTAGTCATCCAGGATCGTCACCACGGCCACCCCCCGACTGTAGCGTTCCGCCGCTGACGGGCCGCGGCCGGTCGCCGGGGCCATGAACTGGCGGTACCGCCTTGACGATCCGCCCAAACGGGACGGCGCCTAAACTGCCCGGCGCCGTCGAGCGGGATGACAGCGAAACGGCTCGCTCGTTACTGCACCGAGGCCTTCCGCTTTGCCTGCCAGGCGCGGAACTTTCGAATCAGCCAAGGGATGATGAGCATGCGGTACCTGAGCCTTTCTGCCGGTGCGAGTCCGGTCGTCCCGGTGGACGAGTCTCGCGGGCTATGACTGGAGTATGGTCCTCGCGCGTTCGGTGTGTGGATCCGGTCCTAGGCTGGCGCCGCGCGGACCTTTCGCCGTCCTTGACCACCTGACCCCGACGTTGGAGGAGAGCAATGACAGAGGGCAGCGCTGTGGGGGGCCGGTCGCGCAACCTGGTGCTCGCGGCAATGATCTTCGCCGTCTCGATGACCTTCATCGATCAGACGATCGTGTCGATCGCGGCGCCCAAGATCCAACGGGAACTCGGGTTGAGCGCCACTGGCGTCCAGTGGGCGATCAACGCCTACCTGCTATCGCTCGCAGCCCTCTTCGCGTTCGGGGGTCGTCTGGCCGATACGGTCGGCCATCGCAAGATGGTGACGCTGGGCGTGATTGTCTTTGCGGCTGCTTCGGCTCTCTGTGGTCTGACGCCGAAGGGCGGCGCTGCCGAGGCGTGGATCGTCGTCTTTCGTGTTGTCCAGGGAGCGGGTGGCGCGATCATGTTTCCGGCGGCGCTCGCGATCGTGGTGCAGACCTTCGATCTGCATCAGCGCGGGAGGGCGTTGGCGCTCTTTTTCGGCATCGCCGGTGGCCTCACGGCGATCGGGCCGCTCCTGGGCGGTGTTCTCACGCAGTGGACCTGGCGGGCGATCTTCTGGGTCAACATTCCCGTCGCGGTGGTGGCGCTCGTCCTGATCGTAATCGCCAATCCAGTCACCGAGCACAAGCCCGCACGAATGGACTACCGGGGACTCGGGCTGATCGCAGCAGGCGTAGCGCTCAGCGTGTTCGGCTTTCAGGAGTCATCGATTTGGGGGTGGAGCAATCCCGGCACGTGGGCGTGCATCGCGGCAGGGGCCGCGCTCCTCGTCGGCTTCTACTACGTCGAGATACGGACGCCCTCTCCGCTGATCCAGGTGAGCATTTTCCGCGTCCGCCCGTTCCTGGTCGAGAACCTGGTGCTCGGAATCGCAATGCTCGTCTTCATCCCGGTGTTCTTCTTCGCCAGTGAATACGCGCAGCTGTCACTCGGCAAGACTCCGTCGGAGGCGAGCCTTGTGCTGCTGTTCTTCTTCCTCGGTTTCGTCGTTGCCGCGCAGATCGGCGGGCGAATGCTCGACCGTGTCGGCGCAAAGCGCCCGGTCGTACTGGGGTGCGCGCTTGCAGCCGTCGGGTTCTGGCTGTGGGCCGGCAAGGTGACCGGACTCAGTCTCGGATCACAAGAATGGTATGTGGTGCTTTCGGGAGCAGGTATGGGTTTCATGCTCGGCCCCGCGACCACAGATGCTGTGAACAGGGCGTCGAGGCTCTCCTACGGCGAGGCCACCGGCGTCACCCAGACCGTACGCAACTACGCGGCGAGTCTCGGCCTCGCGATCCTCGGCACGATCCTGGTGTCCGAAGCGCGCGATCGCACCACGTCTTCGCTGATCGCGCAGGGCGCCTCGAGCGCTCAGGCGCACCGCGAGGCATCCAAGATCGTCCAGTCCCAGGGCGGGACCGGGAGCATCGCGGCGATCCCGCATTTCATTCGGCTCGATTTCGCGTACGCAACGCGCTCAGTGCTGTACGTCATGGCTGCGATCATGGCCACGGCCGCGCTCACAGCGCTGTTTGGTCTGCGCCGGGGCGTGCAGACCGAGACTGCGGACGGCGGCTAGCGTCCGGCCGCTGTGCGTTCTGGCAGCGCTGATCAGCGCTGCCGTGATCGTCGAGTTGGCCAGAGTCAGCACGCCCGTGTGGGGACGGACGACCGCCCCCACTGGCGACATCTGCCGTTGGGGCTATCTCGTGCCGTAAATGCGTTCCAGGAGCGCGGTGTCACCGGCGGACTGGAACTTCACGAGGTTCCCGTCCGCGTTGAAGGTCAGGACGTCGGCGGCGTCTGACTCCTCGCCCCCGTCATAGGTGTGGTGCACGAGCACGACGACACGATCTCCATCGGCAAACCAGTACTGCGGGTTCGTCGTGAATCCCTTTTGCAGGATCTTCCCCCATTGCTCACCGAGGGCCTGCTTCCCCCTCACAGTGCCTCCGACCGCGCTGTTGCCGGGTGTCACCCACTCGATGTCGTCAACCATCTCTGCCATCGCGGCCGCCGCATCTCCCGCCGCGAACGCCGCATAGCCACGCTTGGCGGCTTCGAGGTTCTCCTGTGCGCCCATCTGTCCTCCTCCACACGCGCTTGTTCGCCCCAGTCGGGCGCTCCGATAACAGTACCTCCGCCTTCGCCGCGAGAGAGACTCCGTCGCTTACGTAGGCTAGAAACGGTCCGAGCACCTCACTCGATTCGGCGATCGTCCGAGCGTTCCCGAGTACGGGCTCGACCGGGAAACCCTAGGGGCCCCCCGCAGATCGGTCCCGGATCCCCTGCCCAACATTGCGCTCGCCAGTTGCTGGTCGGTCGATTCCAGGCGAACCGGTGATCCAAAAGGATCGGACTCAATCACCAGGACTCGCGACCATGGGTGGATCCTCGCGTCCGGCGCTTGGACCAAGCACACAGGAACCCAAAAATCTGGAAGACTCCGGGCCGGAGGCATCCGCATGGTTCCGCGTCGGTCCAGATGGCGAGCGCTCGCGCGGCTTTTGCTGACAGTGTCGCTTGGCGCGCTGGCGCTGACATTCATGGCGAGCGCCGGCGCCGGAGCGAGCGGCGTTGCTGCCGGCTGGTACTCCGGGCGCACCTCGCAGGGTCAGCAGATCACTTTTGTGGTCGCCGGCGGCCAGGTCAGCCAGTTGGAGACTTGGGTCATCGACAGCTGCGATCCCGGAACGTGGGACGACTACTTGACCCCGCACCCGGCACCGATAGCCACCAACGGCTTGTGGACGCACCGCGCCGTCGAGGACCCGACGCAGCCGACCATCTACCACGGACAGATCAGCGGCTCCAGCGCGAGCGGCACCATTGCCGACACAATCGCCAACTCCTCGAAGAAGCTCTGCAGTTCGCAGGTGACCTATCGAGCGAAGCGCGCCAATCCGCTGCGGATCGCTTCTGCCACCGTAGGGTCAAGCGGGATCGAAGTTCAGCTCGCAATGACGATGCCGCCGGCCAGTGACGGAAACGGGACCGAACCGAACACCGGCACGGCGCTGCTCCTCTACGCGACCTCGGGCCCATGCCTCACGAGTTACGCGGCGGCCGACTCCCTCGCCCGCTCGGAGAATCCCAACGGATCCGACGGGCTCATCTCGGACGCCTACGTCGATGCCGACTACGGCTTCGCCAGTTCCCGAGGCGAGTCCAAGGGGACCTTCTACTTCGACGTATCCAGCAATGACATCTTTGCGGCACAGGGCAGCGCCCCGTTCCCGACGGTCTGCGCGATGCTCTATGCCGGCCAGCCGGCCGCCACCAACCCTTCCGCCGATATCGCGCTGGAGACCGTCAAACATCCGCTCACGGTCGGTTCCGGACCGATCAACGATCAGCCCTGACCTGCGTGCGCGCGACCGCTTTCGAGATCCGCGAGCGCGTCGCAACGATCACCTCCGCGGCCTGGGCTATTCGACGGCTGGCGACAGTGATCGCCGTGGTGGCGCTGCTTCTCCTTACCGCCGACGCGCTCGCCAACGCCGCAAGCGGCGTGCCCCTGGTCGTCGGCGGGACTCCCGCCAGCGCCAACACCTGGCCATGGCTCGCCTTCATCTACGACGAGCAGGGCTCGACGGTGTCGCTTTGCACGGGCACTGTGGTCGCTCCGGATGTGGTGCTGACAGCTGCGCACTGCGTCGAGAATCCGGTCAACGGTGTGCGCAGTGCCGTGTCCGGTTTCCACGTGATCACGGGAGCGGTCAACTGGCGCAGCCCCGCGCGCCAGCAGTCGACGGTCAGCCAGATCATCGTGCACCCGCTGCGCGCCGCACGCGGCGTCAGCAACAATGTCGTCGGCGACGCCGCCCTGCTCGTGCTGCGTACGCCCACGACGGCACCGGCGGTCGCGCTCGCGGACTCAGCGGAGGCATCTCTCGTCCGGGCGGGTACCAGAGCCGAGTTCGCCGGCTGGGGACGCACCGATCCCAAGGTGGCACGACCTCCCAACGTCCTGCGCTGGGCCTCGACGGTGATCCAACGGCCCGCCTATTGCGCCCACTTCGATTCGTCGTTCGACGCGAGAGCACAGTTGTGCGCCCTTGACGCCCCGGTCGAGGCTAACTCCACCTGCTACGGCGACAGCGGCGGCCCGCTCGCGGTCCAGGACCAGTCTGGATCATGGTTCGAGGTCGCCGTGATCAGCACGGGCGGTGGTAACTGCTCGCGGCGTCAGGCCGACTACTACACGCGCGCGGACTACATCCACCCGTGGCTTGAGAGCGCCCTGCGCGAGTTGTCCTCCGGCGCTGCACCGCCCGCCGCGGCGGTCCGCTACCGCGGGCTCACGAGCCAGGGTCGCCACGCCGCCGTGGTGCTCTCCGCTGGCCGCCGGCGGCTCACGGGCTTCAGCGTCGGCCTGCGTCTGAGCTGTCACCACGGCTACCACGATGTCCTCACCGGGCGCTGGTTCAGCAAGCGCCATCCGCTTGTCCTCGGCGAGGATCTCGGTGTCACGACGACGCTGCGCGTGCGTCCCTCGGCCGCTTGGAGTGGCGGGCACTTCTCCCTGCGACTTGCGATCTCGTCAGCGCGTGTAACCGGGACGATCGGTGGTGTACAGCACTCGCGCCGCAAGCTCATTGGGGGCTGCGTCGCCGAGCATGTCACGTTTACCCTGGCGCGCGGCTGAGGTTCTCAGCCGCCTCCGGCGAGCAGACTCTGCTCCTGCGCGGCGCTCAGCGGCACCGTCACGCGGCTGTGCGCGATGCCCGCGAGATCGCCGAGCGGCGCCACCAGCTGCGTCGACCAGACGACGGCGCGCCCACCCTCATCGACGGTCGCCACCTCGTTGCCTTTGGCGTTGAAGACGGCGCTGACCATCGACCAGCCGCCGTAGCTGCCAAGGACCGTCAGCTGCTTTCCTGACGGCAGCGCCCAGATCCGCGCCGTGCCGTCGTCGTCGGCGGTCACGATCGACACTCCCGACGGACTGAAGGTCGCGTTGCTGATGAGCACGCCGCCGGGAGCGGTCACCTCCGCGAGGCGCGCATGCGTTGCGACGTCCCACACCTCGGCCCGGCCGTCAGTGGAGGACGTCACGATCTCCGTCCCGGCGCGGTTGTAGTTCGCCGTCAGAAGGCCGACGTGGCCAGGATCTTCGATCGGCGCGCCCACGGGGGTGTCAGTGACGGCATTCCAAACCTGCGCCTGCCCGGCTTGGTCGGCAGTGAGCACATCGCGTCCGCTGGGGCTGAACACCGCGCTGTAGACAAAGACCCGACCAGGAATGGGGAGCTGATGCAGGAGCGTCCCATCAGCTCGGTAGATCTTCGCGGTGCCGTCCTGGTCTGCGGTAACGAACTCGCGACCGTCGGGGCTCCAGCTCGCATCGAGCAGGAACTCCTTACCGGCCTCGATAGGCTCGCCGAGTTCGCGGCCAGTTCTGGCGTCAACGATCCGAGCGGTCTTGTCCCCCGAGGCAACGAGAAGCTCGGTCCCGGCGGAGTTGAAGGCCACCGTCGACGCGGAGCCTCCTGGCTCGGAGTAGTCAGATACCTGCTTGCCCGAGGCCACGCGCCAGACACGCACGTTGCCGTCAACGCTCGCGGTCGCGAGCAGCGATCCGTCGGGCGAGAAGGAAGCGCTCAGCATCGAGCTGGCACCCGGCTCGCGGACGACGGTGCGCGCCTCGCGCGGGAGGGCATCCCAGATCCGCGCGGTCCCGTCGGCGCCGGCGCTGACGATCTCGCCGCCATCTTGGTCGAACTCGGCAGTGTTGACGAGACCGGTGTGGCCGCTCAACGAGAGCAGCAGGTGACCGCTCCCGATGTCCCAGACCTCGAGCAGCCCGGCGTGGCCGGCGGTGAGGAGCTCGCCGCCGGCGGGACTGAAGGCCACGCTACGGATAACGGGTCCGCCCACCGTGCCGAAGGTGGCGAGGAGGTGGCCCGAGGCGGTGTTCCAGATCTTCGCGGTGCCGTCGCCGTCGGCGGTGGCGATCTCGTTGCCCTGCCGGTTGAACACGGCTTCTCCAACGGCGCCCAGGTTCTTACCGATGTACTCCGGCGCGCGAGCGTCGAGCGCGTACACGATTGCCTGGCCTCCCTGGGTCGCCGCGAGAATGTCACGGCCGTTCGCGCTGAACTGGACGCCGTAGACAGGGTCTGGATACGGGGTACTTGCCGCCGCACCAGCATCCGGAAGGCGGCCCACTAACTTCCCCGCGGGCGTCCACGCGGTGACCAAGCCGTCCTGAGAGGCGGTGAGGATCAGCTTGCCCGTGGGGCTCCAGGCGACCGCGTAGAGGCCCACCAGCCCAGCCTGTCCAGCTTTGCCGGCTGTGGCGAGCAGCTTGCCGGTGCTCGCACTCCAAACGCGCGCCGTGCCGTCGGCGCTCGAGGTCGCTATCTCGCCTCCGTTGGGACTGAACGATGCGCTCGTCAACACAGCGCCGCCCGGCTCGGCGAGCAACACGCCAGGCTTGCCGGTCGCGACGCTCCAGACGCGCGCCGTATCGGCATCGACGGTCACTATCTGTGTGCCGCCTGGACTGAAAGAGGCACTGGTCATCGACGGCCTGTCGGGCGCACTCACCTGGCGCAACACCTGTACGTCAGGCAGTGCGTCGCGCAGGGCGATCTCGGCCGGCGGCGTGTAGCGCACCGCGAGTCCCCTCAGCGACATCTGCATGCTCGTCTCAGGGTCCGAGCCGAGCTCGTTCTCGGCCCGCGCGGCGTATTCGCCGGAGACTGCCTTGTTCTGATTCGCGACCGCGGCGGAGCGCTGGATCAGCGCGACGATGCCGAGGCCGATCGCCACCACGAGAGCGAGGCTGACGCCGGAGAGGAGACGGCGTTGGCGGCGCGTGGCAGCCTGGCGGCTGGCGATCACATAGTTGTTCTGCAGCTGCGTCGGCTGTGGCTCGCGACCCGCACTCGCGGCGAGGAAGCGCTCCGCTGCGCTCAACTCCGTACCGGAAAGCAGGAAGCTTCGGTCCCGCCGGTGGGTATCCCATTCGAGCGCTTTGCTGCCCCACGCGGTGTGCTCGCGAACCCAATCGAGGTCGGTCTCGATCGCGCTGAGCAGCAGCGAGAGCGAGCGCTCGAAGTCGTCCTCGAAGAGCCCTCGTGCGGGCACGAAGTTGTGACTGGCAAGCGCCGCCGGTGTCTCCGCGATAGCCGTTTCGCGATGGTTCACCGGTATCAGCCGCTTGTTCACCGCGGCGGCATGGTCGAGCTCCTTGCGGCACTCGACCGAGGCCACCGAGTCGGGGCTGATCACGAATACAAACGCGCTCGCCTCTTCGATGGCGCTCGCCAGATCGCTCGCCCACCGCGACGCCGGCGGGATGTCCTCCTCGTCGACGAACACGGACATGTCGCGATCAGCCAACGCGGTACGCAAGCGCACGGCAAACGCGCGATCCGCGTGCGAGTAGGAGATGAAGACGTCCGCCACGGAGCGACCCTCTCGGCCTCTCGAGCGTCCAGCCGCGACGCGGCGCACGCTCTGACAGGCGCTTATTCATAGCAGCCGACAGCGACCCCGAGCGGTTCACCGACATGCGTGCCCAGACGGCCGCGGCGATGGACGCCGTCGGCGCCGTCGGCGGCCCCGGGGGGCGTCGGCTTTTGCCGCGCCGTGGTCGGGTGAATCGCCCGTCTAGACAGCCGTCGCCCGGGTCGCGGCGGGTGCTCGAACCGCTAGCGGGGTGCGACACCCCATCCGAGTTCAGCCAGTGCCGGCGCGATTCGCCGTACGGCCTCGCGGTCCCATTCGCGGGTCTCCCGGTCGAGCTCGGTCCACGGTTTGAGGAACGGCGTGACGGTACGGCTGACCTGGCGCTCGCCACGCTGCCAGCCTTCGGCGATCCGCTCCAGATTCCAGCGACCGTGCTCGATCTCGGCCAGTAACTCGACCTGCGCCGCGTCGAGCTGAAGTTTGGTGCCCGCGCGCTCGAGCCGCAGACCGAGTAGCGCGAGCTTGTTGGGAATGTCGTCAGCCTGCGCGAGGTTGGAGTCCTGGAGCGCCGGCAACAGCGACTCCCACGGCTCGAGCGCTGGGTCGCCCGGAGTCTTGCGCGCACTGTGGTCGTGACGGTAGGCCTGGTGCAGGTAGCGTGCCACGGCGACCCGCAGATGATCCGGCAGCCGGCTCGGCGCGATGAAAGCCCGCACGGTCATCGGATCGCTGGGAAGCTCCAGGACCGTAGGCTGGGCCGCCACCCCGAACGGGAGCATGTCGTCGAGCGTGGTGGGCGCGACCTGCGCGGGGTCAATCCAACCGACGTGCGCGCCGAGCGCTCGAGCGAGGACGATCTCGTTGGTCGTGATCTGACCGCCGGGGCAGGCGATGAAGCGGACGTCCCGCGGCGAGACGCCCGCCTTGACGATGTCGATCCACATCGCGAGGGGCTCGCGGATGCTGAAGTCGGCCGCCCCGAGTGTTTCGCGAGTCTGCGGATAGAGCGCGCGGTCAGCACGGCCCGCGGGCGCGTAGCCGATGACGCGCAGCGCGTGCCGACGCGCGATCGCGCCGATGATCCCCGGTAGGCCGACGGCCGTCCCGCCACTGAGGACCGTGCCATCGAACCGGGCCAGAGCCGGTTCGAGCAGAGCGAGGACCTGCTCGGCGACGGTATCGGTCATCGAGCCGGCAGCGCCGGCGAAGATCGCGACAGCGCCCGAGTCGGCGAGCAGCGAGCCATCGGGCTCGCTGTTGTCGAGAACGCCGTGCTCGCCAAGTGCGGCGCGGCGAAGCGCGATTAGCAGCTCGACGGCGACGGCGGCATCGCGGCTGGCGAAGCACTCCGGCCCTGGTGGCGCGGGCGGCACCTCAGCGGTGGCGTTCCGCGCGTACTCACACCATGCGGCGAAGGCGGCCACATCGCCGCGGCTCGACAGACGCTCCGCGATCCCTCGCAGCTCCGCTGGCTCGGTTGGTAGCTCGGCGCGTAGTCCCGCGTACACCAGGGCACTGAGCGGGATCGGGTCAGGTGGGGCTGGTGCCATCGGCTCGAGTGCGGCGGCGAGCAGCGCATACTCGCCGCGCCGCGGCCTCCAGGCCGAATCCGAGCGAATTCGCTGCGCCTCGCGGCGCGCGAAGAGCTCGGCGGCGGCGGCCAGTGCCGCCGACGACGGCGGGCCATCGCCCGGACTGAGCGCGTGCGCCAGCCGGGCCTGGCCCCCGAGCCTGCGCATCTGGGCGGGGTCACACCCCAGCGCTGCGATCGCCCTGACCTCAGTCGCCGCAAGCGCAGGATCGCGCCCGGTGCGTTCCTCGAGGTGGTGATCGAACACGCTCTCCATCTCCATGGTGACTCGCGTCATCAGGACCTGGCCGCCGAGGACGCGACTCAGATCGACAGTCAGTCCGATCGCGTCGAGCTCCTCGCGACAGACGACGATTGCGTGCTCGGCTCGCCCGGCGCGCGCAAGCCACTGCTCGACCGACCCGGCCAGCTCACCATCGGACTCGAGGTCGAAGGCCTCGATGCGCAGCACGGTCGGCTCGGGAGCCCGCATAGCGCGCAGTCGCTCGACGCGCTCCACGGCGCCCGGCCCGAGCACACTCAGGTGCAGCGGCGGACTGACGTTCTCGCTACCCGCCTCGAGCTCCGCCAGCAGCCGCACACGCCAGCGGCGCAGCGCTGCCAGCACGAGCGCGTCGATCAGCGGGTGGTCGCCCGCGAGCAGCAGGTTGGGAGCGCGCCCGGCGCGCACACCCAGGAGCGAGGCGGTCCCGACGCGATCTGGCAATAACACGCGCGCCTCGTCGAGCAGCGCTTCCGCGGCGATCGCGTTGGCAGAAAACGGGCTGACGAACAAGGCGGCCGCGGTCCGGTCCTCGATAGCCCACTCCCCCTCCGCCTCCTCCTCTTCCTCCATGAAGCGCGCGAGCGAACGGTCCTCGGCCTGCACGAGCACGCGCAGGCCAGGGCGCGCACCGCCGCGTTCGGCGAGGGCGCGCACGACGCTGAGGACCTGCGAGTTGAGGTAGTCGTTGCCGGTGACTGCAACCAGCTGGTGCGCACGTGCAATACCGGCACCGAGTAACACTTGTTCACGCGCGCTGTCGCCTGTGATCCGCCACTCATACGGTGAATACGGCTCACGCAAGCCGGGCGCGCTCGCGTCGATATCGATGAGGACGACATCGTGGGCTCCGGCGAGCGTCGAGGCGAGGACGCTGCCGTGGACGCCGGCGCCGCACACGATCACGTGACCGCGCAGGCCGTAGCGCATCGCCGTGCGGCGCAGGCTGTTACGGGCGAGCACGAACGCGCCCCGCAGGACCAGGCCAGCAGCGAGCAGCAGCGCGATCCAAAGCTGAGCGTTGGGGTGAGGAGCGCCCCCCGTGCCGGTGGCAGGACCGAAGTCGAGCGTGTACAGGCGGACCGAGCGATAGATCGAGAGCAGTAGGTCGGGGCGGTACTTGACTGGCTGCAGGCTGCGAAAACCCCAGGTACCGAGCCCGACCGTGATCAACACGCTGAGGGCGACGAAGATGTAGCCGGGCACGCGGAGGTGCGCGGGCAACGTGCGCTTGGCTCCGCCGCGCAGCCAGCCGAGCGAGCGCATCGGCGCTCCGGGCTCGAGCGGTCGGGTAGAAGCTCGTGCGGACGCTCCCGAGTCCTCCGAACCGCGGGCCTGCCTGGCGCTCATCCGGCTGCGCCCTTGCAGGCGTTGGCGCCCCCGGGAAGAGGATGCTGGGCGCGCCAGGCAACGATCGCAGTGGCGAGGTCGCGGACGTCGGGGGAACCCCATCCGGTCGCGAAGTCCCAGCCTGGCCCGGCCTGGTAGTAGCGGTTGCCGCCGACTTTCACGTCGTGGAAGGGCGGGTTCTGCCACTGCTGCCCGGCGATGTCGTAGAGAAGCGGGGAGGCAAAGCACACCGGGCCGGCTCCATGGCCCTGCACATACTGCGCTACGAGCGCCATCGAAGCGGCCCAGAACGGAGTAGCCGCGCTGGTACCGGCGCGCGCGTCCCAGCCACCCTGACCGATGCCATCATTGAGGAGCCAGGGGCTCGCGTCCCCGGCTGCGGCGGAGACGTCGGGAGTCTGTCGCTTGCCGTTGGAGAGCCCCGAGACCTCTGCGGCAGGCAGCTGCCACGGCGGTGCCGCATCGAGGGGGTTCAGCCCGCCTCCTCCGCCGCCGCTCGATCCCGCGTCCTGCCAGCCGGTTTCGGCGAGGTAAGCCCCCGAGCTGGTCTCCGAAAGAACGGTGCCGCCTACGGCGACCGCATAAGGCGCGTCCGAGGGGAATTCAACGGTCAGGTCCGTGTCACTCGTATCGGCGCGCTGGCAGTCGTAGGCACCTGTATCGCCGGTCGAGAAGTAGAACGACACGCCCGCGGCGGCGGCCACGACCAGGGCGTTCTCGACGCTCTTGCGGAACTGGGTCGGGACCTGGACCGGATCATCTGAGCGCCCGTCGCACATGCCGAAGCTAGCGGACACGATGTGAACCTTTCCTGCCTTCACGATCGAACGAATCGCGCCGTCGAGTTGAGCGAAGTCGAGCTCGTAGTTGATGATTTGTGCTTGGGGGGCGACGCCGTGGAGAACATCGACGTCGAGGTTCGCCTCGATAGCGTCATCGCTCGCGTTTCCATTCCGGCTGATCGAGCTCAGCGACACCGTTTGCGGCAGCGTGGTCGGAAGGTTGAACTCCCGCGAAAACGCCTCGTAGTCAGACTTCGAGTACTGACCGAGTGAAAGCAACCCGATCGCCTGACCCCTGCCGCTATCTCCGGACGCAGAGAGTGGGATCACGTCATAGCCACTCGTGGCGAGCTCTGGCGTGAGGACACCAGGGTCGGGCAGGTCGTCGGTTTGCACGAGAAGGTTCGTGTCGAGCCCCGAGACCGCCGTGACCCAGCGCGCAAGCAACGCGGGGACGCGGGGTGCCGGGGTGGGCTCGTAGTAGGCGCCGCCGCCGCCGCGGTAGCGGATGATGGTGGAGCCGAAGACCTCGCGGACGGTGGCCGCCGTGGCGCGAACGCCCACGGCCGTTTCGTCGGCGTAGGGAGACACCACCTTGATCCCCAGTGTGCGCAGGCGTCGGGCGAGCCGGCGCTCGCCACGCGGCCCGATACCGAAGCGACGACCGAATTGCGTGGGCGAGACGTAATGACCGTAGAGCGACGAGGAAGGGTCGAACAGTTCCGCCATGTAGCGGCGCAGGGCCCGCTCACGGACGCGAAGCTCTAGCTCGAAGGTGATCGTCGCCGACGGTGGAGCTGTCCGCGGAGCGCTACGCCAAACAACCTCGTGGGCGCGGGCGGGCGCGGACGGCGCCGCGGCCGCGAGGATGATGCCGACGACGGTTCCGGCCAAGGCGAGCGCGACCGCGAACCGCCTGGCGTTTGGGTTCACCGCCCTGCCCTCCTCGCCTCGGATGGCCACGCATATGACTCGAGCACCGCGTCCGCCTGAACGAGAACGTCAAAGGGAGTGGCAGCCCCGACCGTGGATGTCTGCGCCTGCTGGCTCGTCCACGTGCTCACAACAACGTTGAGTCCATCGTTGGAGGCGACCTCGATCAGCGCCTCCACAGGGCTCCCGTCGCTTGCATCGTGACCCGCATAAAAGCCACCCACGCCGCTCACCGTCCCCACAGCCGCGGAGGCAAGAGGGTGAGCGGCGTCGAGCTCGAGGTCGGGATAGCGTTCTCGCAGAAAGGCGAGCTGGCTCTGAAGCACTTGCTCTTCGGTGCGTCCCGCGACGGCGGTGGGCTGGATCGTCAGCTCGAGGCGGTTCTGATAAGTGATGTCGAGATCATTCGGCGTGCTCGTCACAACACGCCATTGGCGCGCGTCATAGGTGACGCCCACGTTCCCGAGCCCTCGCCAGGCGTGGGGCTTTGGCGGTGCGCTTCCCGGCCCACCAAGGCCAGTCACACGCAGTGGCGTCGCGCAGCCGTTCTGCGACGGCGGGCACTGCGGACGGTACTGGGCTGGCCGGGCCACAACGATGGCGATCAGCGCCGCACCGACGAGCACCGCAAGCCCAGTCGCAAATCCGGCAATAGCGAGGCGACGGTCGCCGGGCCCGTGCGGACGGCCGTGTTTGGGCAGCGCCCGGCGGGCGGCGCCACAGTAGGAGCAGAACGCCGCGCCGAAGACGTCGTGGTGACAGTTAGCGCAGGTCGTCCCAGAGGCCGCCTCGCTCTCGCCAAGCTCCTCGAGGAGGCCGACGTGAATCAGTGCACGCAACCACACGATGGCCACAGCGGCGAGTACCAAGACGGCGGCAAGGGCTGCCCACGGATCGAGGTACAACTGCAGCAGAGCACTGCCGACCACAAACACGCCGGCCGCGGCGAGCGCCAGCGCGGGATTTCCAAGCCAGCCGTGCCGCTCTCGCTCGGTAGGCGGGGAGCGATAGCGCAGCCACAAGGCCCCCGACGCGCCACCAAGTACGGCAGCGTCGAGGACCGGCACCACGATCCCCAGTGTGAGAAGCCGCAGTGTCCAGGGCGCCACGAGGCCGGCGGGCGCGAGTCCGGCTGCCAGGAACGTCGTCGAATGTGTCAGTAGCGAGGCGCCCGCGAACGTGACGGCGGCGGCACCACCGAAGGTGACTCCATCGAGCACGTCGTCGAAGCCGCGCTGGCGAAGCAGAATCAGCGGCCCTGCGAGTACGGCGACGAGGCCGATCAACGGCAGCAGAACGCCGTCCCACACCACGGCGCGCGCGCTCGTCTGCGGCGCGAGCACGGCGCCGGCGCTCTGCACGGCGTCATGGAGGAAGCCCACGCCGACACCAGCCGCGGCGCCCCACACCACGGTCAGGGTCAGAATCCGCCACGGCTCCTGCTCGTAGAGGTCGACCTCGCGGAAGTAGAGGACGACGACCAGTGGCACGACCACCGCAGCCGCAATCAGTGCCAGTGGGAAGAGGCTTGCGAGCGCTAGGGAGCCGATCAGCGCCGTGCCCATGCCGAGCAGCACGCGAAAGGTCAGGTCGCCTCGGATCGGCAGCCGCGGGAACAGCGTCGCCACCACAGCGGGGGTCAGGAGGTGCTGGTGGGGAGCGGCGGCGAATCGCCGTTCGCGAATGCCGGTGGGCCGATGAAGCGATGCGCCGCAGTGGGCGCAGTAGGTTGCGGGCGGGGTCTCGCGCCCGCAGGAGGGACAACGTATGTCCGTGTTCTCCTCCATCGCGGTCGTCGATTGGTAACAGATGCGCTCCGCTCGAGGCGTGACCACGCACTGCTGGTCTTTCGACCGGCCAACGACAGGCCGCGGTTCTCAACTTCTGCGTTATGGCCCGAGCCCGACCGCAGCAACACAGAACCGGCGGCCACGAGCACAACCAGGGCGTAGCCGGGCGCCACGGTAACGGGCCTCGCTAGAGCGCGATGCTCACAAAACGGCGAGCCCGAAGGCAACCACTACACCGGCGGCAGCCGCAACGCCGACAACGCTGATCTTCCACAGCGCGACGGATCTCCTGTGGGCAGCCTTCGCGACGGCGCAGCTCAGGGGATCCGGATGTCATGGACCTCCGCCGCCCCCTCGAGATCTGCCGGGCTGACTACGGCGGGGTCAAGCGGGACGACGAGCGCCCAGTGGCCACCTACCGGGCAGCGTTGATAACGGCGACCGCCGAGACGAACAGCTTTCAGGGAGCCCAAAGGGATCCAGATCGTCGTGAACAGATGGCCCGCGCTGCAGCGCACAGGCCGATCGAAGCGTTTGAACATGACCGCTCCTACGCAGACTGCCGCGCGCGACGAACCGCCGCGGCGGGCTCAGCGCGACAATACGACAGAGCGCACAACCGCGGCGCGCGGCGTGGCACCTCGAGTGGCCGGCGAAATTCGCTCCCAGACGAGAGGCTTCACGGCGGCGACTGCTCGCGGATCGAACTGGGTTCCGGCACCACGCTCCAACTCAGCCAGGGCGTCGGACACGCACATTGCTGGCCTGTAGGCGCGATCGGTGACCATGGCGTTGTAGGCGTCGCACACCGAGACGATGCGCGATTCGATCGGTATTTCCTCGGCCGCGAGGCCGTCAGGGTAGCCCCCTCCGTCGAAGCGTTCGTGAGAGGAGCGCACGAAGCGACCAATGCCGGCCAGCATCCCGCCCACCTGCCTGAGCATCGCCTCACCGTCGATCGTGTGCCGGCGAATGATCTCCCATTCCCTCTCATCGAGCTTGTCGGCCTTGTTGATGATCTCGGCGGGAACGCGAATCTTGCCCACGTCATGGAGCAGAGCCGTGTATTCGACGTTGCGGCGAGTCTCCGCGTCAAGCCGGAGCGCATCCGCCAATTTGAGCGAGAGGTCGACAACCTCTCGCGAGTGAATCCCCGTGTAGTGATCGTCTGACTCGATCACGTCACCGAGCAGCAGGGCCGTACCACGGGAAGCCGTGCTCAAAGCGAGCGTGCTCTCGAGACGCTGCTTACGCTCTCGAGCGAACTGTGACAGGAAGCCCATCAGCGGGAGTGTGAGCAAGACGAGACCCGGTCGGGTCACCGCCGAGGCCGCGATGGCCACCCCTACGCACGAGAGGCTCCCGTCGGTTAGATAGATCCACACCATCGGCAGCTGTACGGAGGGACGGATCCGCTCCGCGAACCAGGTACGCCCGAGACCCCAGCCAGCGTCGCACGCTATCTGTGTTCCAAAGGCGGCGAGCAGAAGCGGCCAACGATGCCACGAGAACTCCTGTCCGCCGCCGAACACGAGGACCAGAACCGGACCCAGCGAGTACGCGCTATCGCCGATCCGCGCCAGGAGGCGATCGACCGACAACGTTTTCTTCAACAGCGATGGGAGAAGGTCGCCGACAGAGCAGGCCACGACGATCAGGGGCACAAGACTCATCGGCAACACGAAGAGCATGGGCACGAACACCAGCTGCGTCGGCGCCGTCCAGGCGCTGCCGACGGGGAACTTCACGCGTTCGGCGGCGAGGTACGCGAGCACAAAAACGACGATCGTGCCGATCGAGCTCGAGCGCGTGGAGGTGGTGAATGCCGCGATGAGCACGGCGGCGGCGAGGATCGTCGCCGCGCTGATCCCTTCGGTGAGGATCGCCAACCGGCGGCTGCTGTGGGTGGCGTAGCGTTCCTCGGCCGAGCGAAGCAGCTCTTCCGCGTCGGCTTTGTCGTAGGAATCGATGTTCATCGCTGTGGCGCGGAGAACCGCGGCGACGGTTGCCTAGCCGGCACCCGTGCTGCACTGCGGAGCACTCCGACGAAGGTCAGCCGCGATTCCATGGATCGATGTACACGTCATCGACGCGGGGATCGCCAGTCAAAGCGACGATACGCAGCGACACAGAGGCCGTCCCTCCGGAAAACGCGCCCGCCAAGGCGGCTCCGGTCATCATGATCGGTGACGGCGTCCATTGACCGGTCGCGATTGCGATCCCCGCAGGAATCACGAGCCCGCCGGCGACAACCTCGACGGCGACCGATCCGCTCCCTGCGATGAAGAAACGGATCGTCGGGTAGGCGGCATCAACGCAAGTCGATGGCGACTGCGCCCAGGCGCCCGCGGGAAGCAGCAATGCCGTTGCGGCGGATCCGCTCGCGCTGTAAGGGTCTCCGCCGGAAACGAGCTGGGCGCCGTTGTGAGCACTCCAGGCCGCGCTCTCGAAATCGCCGCCGGGCGCCAGCTCGTAGCTCGAGGGGTCGGCCCAGGGAAGGAACGGTTGGCTAAGCGCGGCGCCGTTGCAAGGTGCGAGGTTGACCAACGCGGCCTGCGCGCTGGAAACGGTGGTCGTCACGAGACCGAGAGCGACAAACGCACACGAAACAAGGACGACGCCAGCTAGACGACGCGATGAGGAGAGCACAGGCACGCTCCGATATCTCGTGACGCTCGCTCGGTCTCCAGCGGCCCCCGAAGAGTCCGGCGCCGACGAGTCATCGAGAGCAGCTATCGGCAGCTTTACCGTCCCCTTGAGCCGTGCAGGCCCACAGTCAGAGCTACTCATCTCGTCACATATCGGCTCGACGCCCGTGCTCGGCTCGCGGCAGGCGCGATCGCTTGGCCAGCGAGCGCAAGAACCGGCCTCTGCGACGCGATGTCCGAGCGGCGCCACCGTGGCCTCGTCGCCTGGCATCGCGCGACCGCCGTTTGCGCCGTTTGCGGACTGGGCAACCATGACGGCGATGCTCCGTAGCGCAATCCGCAAGATAGGCCCCCTCGGTTCCGCCATGGTTGCGTTCCAGGTCGCCACCACGACCCGCCAGCACTGGCATTCGATCCCGAGCGAAGACCGGGCGCGCTTGCAGCGCCTGCTTCGGAGCTCCCACGGCAGGCCCTCGAGGCTCTCGAAGGCTGAGCGCCGCGAGGTGCGGAAACTCGTACGCGCACTTGACCTGCCGCGCCTCGTACGAAACAGCGCCCTCAGTGCCGCGGGGGCGAGCCGGGAGCTTCGGAAACCCGCGGACCCCCACTGAGCTGAGCGTCCGCCCGGCGATACAACCGCACCTGGTTGCTCGGCGGGGTGCCAGTAGCGATACTCCGTGCAGGGTGTCCACTCGGAGGGAGGCGCTATGTCGACAGGAGCCGCGGGCCCATCGGTCGCCGATCGCA
>DASXEZ010000067.1:0-29683 GCA_036489875.1 Solirubrobacteraceae bacterium
ATTGCCGCCCTGCCACAGCAGACCGACGTTCTGCAGCACGAAGGAGAACCCGACCGCCGTAATCAAGGGCGCCAGTTTCGGGGCGTTGCGCAGAGGCCGGTAGGCAACGCGCTCGATGAGGACGTTCAGAGATCCGCACACGAGCATCGTGACGATCAGCGTCAGCGCCAGGCCGAGAATCAGTCCGAGCGGACCGGTGGTGAGAGTGAGCCCGAGCGCGCCCCAGAAGGCGACCGCGGTGAAGGAGCCCATCGTGAACACGTCGCCGTGAGCGAAGTTGATCAGCTCGATGATCCCGTAGACGAGCGTGTAGCCGATCGCGATCAGCGCCCAGATGGCGCCGTTGGAGAGCCCCTCCAGCAGGTTGAAGCCGAGCAGAGAGAGATCGTGGTGGATGACCGCATGTCCGTTGACGAACCCGGTCTGATAGCCGTGGAGGAGGTCGTGCAGGCCGTAATAGACCGGCAGCGCCAGCAGCGCGGCGATCAGTCCCCAGGAACCCACGCGGGTCCGCAGGAAGAACAGCGGCCCGGCGGTGCGGCTGCGCACCGATTCAAGTGTTGTGGTTGCGAACACGGCTTGGTGTGAGAGAAGGGCGGGGCGGGCGCACCGAGCGCCCGCCCCGCAAACCTAGGGCTGTCCCAGACTCAGGACGCCTTGAGGTACTTCGACGGGTGCAGCGTCTTGTCGAACGTCAGCGCTCCGTTGTTGAGCTTGTAGAGCCCGTAGGAGGTGAGCGTCGTGTCTCCGGCTGCGTTGATGCTGTAGGTGCCGAGTACCGACTTCAGGTTCTTCGTGGCGA
The DNA here is from genome assembly GCA_036489875.1 of Solirubrobacteraceae bacterium. Lineage (GTDB taxonomy): Bacteria > Actinomycetota > Thermoleophilia > Solirubrobacterales > Solirubrobacteraceae > Palsa-513. Next base: position 803 of record DASXEZ010000067.1, read on the forward strand.
ACAGTGCCTTCACGAAGGCGGCCTGCAATGCCTTGCCACTGAGGCCACCCTTGACCTTCGCGAGGGTCGCGAGGCCCAGCTGAGCGGACGCGTAGCCGTAGATCGAATACGGGTCCGGGTTGGCGACGTGGTAGGCCTTCTTGTAGGCGGCGAGGAACGTGCGGCCGCCCGGATATGCCTTGAGGTCCAGGGTTGCAACGGTGCAGAGAACCTGGAAGCTCGTCGTCCAAGCTGCCGAGCACATGCCGTCGGGCCCGAGGATGGTTGCGTTGGGCAGAGCACTGTGCACGGCCGTCGCAAACGCGGTGCCGCCCACGCTCGAGGTGGTCGCGCTCAGCTCGACGCACTGGGCGCCGCTGGAGGCGATCTGCGAGGCGACCGAGGTGTAGTTCGCCTCGACGTTGGCGTCGGAGCCCGTGAAGACAAGGCTCATGCCGTACATGCTCGCCTCGGCCTTGAGCACCGCGGCGAGGCCGGCGCCGTAGGCCTGGGTGTCATCGAACACCGCGAGCTTCGTGCATCCGGTCTGCTTGAGCGCCTCCAGATCCGCGGCGCCCTGGATCGTGTCGATCGGGACGATGCGGGTGTAGGTGCGCTTGCCGCTGGGCTCGTACTTCTGGGGCTCGCCCGGCGCCGTGACGCCGGTCAGCGAGGCCGTCAGGCCGACGTAGGTGTTGGCCGGGCTGTCCTGCGCGATACCAGCGGTGTTGAGGATCGGGGACGAAACCTCACTCGCGCCCGAGTTGAACTCACCGATGTAGTAGACGGCCTTTGAGTCCTCCGCCACCTGGCGGGCGTTTGCCGCCGTCTGCGACGGGTCCCATGCGCCGGCCGCCGCGGTGGCGTCGTTGAGGGACTTGTAAACGAGCTTGTACTTGCCGGCCTTGTCCTTCGCCTGCGACAGCGCCAGCTTGATGCCGTTGACCAGCGGCAGCGTCTGCGCGGTCGAGGAACCCGACAGCGGCAGACTCGAATAGAAGTCGACGGTGCCGGCCGACGCGGTGCTGGCGGTCTTCGCCGATGAACTGGCCGCGAATGCCACGCAGGCGGCGACCACCATGGCGAGGATGACCCCCGTCCTAACGGTTACGAGCTTTCTGATGCGACGCATAACTCCCCTTCTTCTAGTGACTGACTTGAGTTTGTGAGCTTCACCTCTAGCTGATCGGAGGCTATTCCCCGGGTTGCCCCCTCAGCTTTAGCCAGCTGGATAACGTTTCCTCACGGCGCCGCGACTCGCGTCGCGCCTCCGCTCCCATCGACGCGGCAGAGCCGCTGCGTCATCCGCGGGGCGGCCGATCGTCCCGATGGCCACCCCCCGACCAGATCTTGCGAGCCCGTTGCGACGGTGCTCATGGCTCTCTGCGGCCCGGCTTGACCGCCTCGCCGCGGGCAAGCCAGCCGTCGCCCCGAGCGCCGGAAGCGGCGGGGCTTGAGAGTCGCCCACGCCTAGGAGCCCCGTGCTCACGTGGGGTCGCTGTGGTCGGTCGGCTACCGCGCTCGCGCTGCGGGCAGCACCCACGGCGCCCATCTTCGCCGCGATGCTCACTTCATCGCCGACGACGGTCGCCTTGCATTAGGTGGCAGCACGTCGATGTGGCGCAGCCGCGCCAAACGGCGGTCGCACCCGAGGCTGGCGCCTCGAGCCGCAGCAGTCTCATCGTGCGAGCCCTCCCCTCTCCTGACCGAACACTTCAACCTGCGCTCCCTACGGGCTCCATTCAAGCGCATTTCGTGAGACCTTGGCGCCATCTGTGCGTCGCGAGATGCCGTCAGCCCGATCGCGCGCCTCCGCCGGCGGTCCGCCGCGGGCGCACCAGCCCCTTGGGCTCAGGCCCTCCCTCGTCAGGAAAGGCCTGCGAAATGCGCGTCCCGAGCTGGAGCCGCGAACTGGAAATGAGGATCGCGGCCGCCGCGCGTCGCGCCCTGCCAGCACGAGCCAGCCGCCGCAATCACGCTCTGGCGAGCAGCCGCGCGCGTCCGCTGGCTGCCCTCACGGCCTCGGTGAGAGTCGCGACGTCGTAGGCGCCGTAGTGGCGCAGTCCGTTGATGAAAAAGGTGGGCGTGCCGGAGACGCCGCTCTCATCCGCGCTCGCGACGTCCTCGCTGACCCGCGGGGCGTATTCGCGCGTACGGACCTCCTCGCCGAAGCGCTCGACATCCAGTCGCAGTGCTCGCGCGTACGCCGTCAGTTCGGGCACCCCGAGCAGGCCCTGGTGCTCGAGCAGAAGGTCGTGCATCTCCCAGAACTGGCCTTGAGCCGCTGCCGCCTCCGAGCCCTCGGCGGCGATCTGTGCGCTCGGGTGGACGTCGCTGAGCGGAAGGTGGCGCCACACGTAGCGCATCTCGTCGCCGAACGAGCTCAGAAGATCGCGGATCGCGCCCTCCGCCTGGCCGCAGTACGGGCATTCGAAGTCCCCGTACTCCACGAGCGTCACGAGCGCGGTGGTCGGCCCGCGGATGTGATCGCGCGCCGGGTCAACGTCCTCGGAGAGATCGAGGATGTCCTCCGCAGTGCCGGCGATTTGACGTGCCCGAAGCGCCGGCGGCAGATGTCGCACGACACGCAGGACGACCCATCCGAGCGTCGGGGCGAGAATCACTGAGCCGAGCGCGCCGAGCTTGGCTTCGTCCAGTCGCGCTCCGCGGAAGGCGAGGCTCGCGATCAGCAGCGAGACCGTGAAGCCGATTCCGGCCACAGCGCCGCCGGCCACCATCAGCGGTCCGCTCACGGACGAGCGTGGCCCGTGCAGCACCGGCCGCGATGCGAGCCACGACGCCGCACCGATGCCCAGCGGCTTGCCGACCACATAGCCGATGAGGATGCCGAGCGTGATCGGCGAGTGCACCGCGTCGGCGAGGAGCCCACCGGTGATGTGAACACCCGCGTTCGCGAGCGCAAAGAGCGGGACGATCACGTAGCTCGTGAGCGGGTGCAGGCTGTACTGCAGGCGCTCGTTGGGCGAGATAGCGGACTCCACCCCCCGCCGGGCGGACCGGGCGAGGTCCGCCGTGGGCTGTTCACGAAATTCGCGGGTGAGCGCCGTCGCCCGTTCGAGGTCCGCGCGCGAGGGCGGATAAGCGCTCGTCGCGAGCCCGATGGCAAGGCCCGAGATCACCGGGTCGATTCCCGATTTGAACATCGCCACCCAGACACCGACACCAAGCACGATCGAGACCGGGCGCCCGCGCTCCGGCGCGTAGCGAACGACGAGCAACAGAGCGAACAGCGCCACTGCGATTCCCAGCGCGAGGACGTTGACGTGGGTGGTGTAGACGATCGCGATCACCGCCAGGGCAACGGTGTCGTCGACGACTGCGAGGGTGATCAGGAACACTCGAAGCCGCGTCGCCGAGCGAGGTGTGAGCAGCGCGAGCGCGCCGAGCGCGAAGGCCGTGTCGGTGGACATCGCGGTGCCCCACCCGTGTGCGCCCGGACCGCCGGCGTTGAACGAGAGATAGATCGCGACCGGCACCACCATTCCGCCGAGCGCGCCAAACACCGGTATCGCGAGCCGGCGGCGGTCCCGCAACTCCCCGAGATCGAGCTCGCGCTTGGCCTCGAGCCCCAGGACCAGGAAGAAGAACGTCATCAGCCCCTGGTTGACCCAATCCCGAAGCCCCGCCGAGATGACCCCGCCGCCGAGACGGATCGTGAGCCTCGTGCTCCACACGGACACGTAGGAGTGCGACCACGGCGAATTCGCCCACGCCAGCGCGATGATCGCCGCCGCCAAGACCACGACGGCGCTCCCGGTCTCGGCGCTCAAGAAGTCCCGAACGGGAGTGGCCAGGTTGCGCGCCCAGGCCGTTCGGCCCGAGTACGAGCTCGCTTGGGTATCGGTGCTCATGGGCAAGCGATTATCGCCACCGTCAAAGCTCGGCCCTCGCCGGCCACTGCACCGCATGGCCCCTGGGCCGCGGCCGGGCCGCCGATACGATGCGAACGTGGGCATCGATTGCCGCACGATCCGCGCCTCCACTTTGCTCGGGCGCTAGCGGACGCTCCTTCGGGCCCGATGGCGACTGTGGACGCGATCATCGTGGGCGCCGGGCACAACGGGCTCGTCGCCGCGACGCTGCTCGCGCGGGCAGGCCGACGTGTGCTCGTGCTCGAGCGAGCCGCGCATCCCGGGGGCGCCGCCGTTTCCTCCGCGCCGTTCGCGGGCGTCGACGCCCGCATCTCTCGCTACGCCTACCTGGTCAGTCTGTTCCCGAGCCGGTTGCTGTCAGACCTCGGCATCGAGGTTGAGATGCGTCGCCGGAGCGTGTCCTCCTACACGCCGCTCGGCGACGCCGGCGTGCTGGTCTGCGACGACGAGGAGCGCACGCGCGAATCGATCACGCGCACGCTCGGCGACGATCGCGCCGCTACCGACATCGAGCGCTTCGGGGCGATGACGGCGGCGGTCGCACAGCGCGTATTCCCGACGCTCACCGAACCGCTGCTCTCACGCGAGGCCTTCCGCCGCCGCCTCGGAGATGAGCAGGCGTGGAGGGCTCTATTCGAGCACCCGCTCTCGCAAGTCCTGGAGGACGCCATCGACAGCGATCTCGCGCGCGGGATCGTGGCCACCGACGCCCTGATCGGCACCTTCGCCGATACCGCCGACCCGCAGCTGCGTCAGAACCGCTGCTTCCTCTACCACGTGATCGGCAACGGCACCGGTCGTTGGGACGTTCCGGTGGGTGGCATGGGCGCCCTCAGCACCGCGCTGGCCCACGCGGCGCAGCAGGCGGGCGCGGAGATCCGCCTCAACGCTCCGGTCGTGTCGATCCAGGCCGACTCGCACGGCGTCGAGGTGACGACCGCCGAGGGCAATCGGCACGCCGGCCGCCACCTGCTGGCCAACGTGGCACCCTCAGTCCTCGCCGGACTCCGGGGCGATCCGCCCCCCGCGCTCGCGCCGGAGGGCTCACAGCTGAAGCTCAACCTCCTTCTTTCGAAGCTCCCCCGTCTCCGCGACGAGTCCCTCACCCGCGAGGAGGCGTTCGCGGGAACGTTCCACGTCAACGAGAGCTACGAGCAGTTGCGCGCGGCCTACGCGCAAGCTGCAGCAGGAGCAATCCCGGCCCTGCCGCCGTGCGAGGCCTACTGTCACACCCTCACCGATGCGAGCATCCTGGGTCCCGAGCTCCGCGCATCTGCCGTCCACACCCTCACGGTCTTTGTCCTGCACATGCCGGCGCGCCTGTTTCGTCTCGACCACGAGGAGGCCAAGCGCGCCGCCGTCGCGGCAACCCTCCGGTCACTCGATTCGGTTCTCGCCGAGCCGATCGAGGGCTGCCTGCTTCGCACGCCCACTGGCGCCGCCTGTCTCGAGGCCCACACGCCGATCGAGCTCGAGGCCGAGCTCGGGCTGCCGGGAGGCCATATCTTCCACCGCGATCTGAGCTGGCCCTACGCCGAGTCCGAGCACGAGATCGGGCGCTGGGGGGTCGAGACGGCGCGTCCGAACGTCTGGATCTGCGGTGCGGGCGCCCGTCGCGGCGGAGCGGTGAGCGGGATTCCCGGCCACAACGCCGCGCACGCGGTGATCGAGGCCGACGCTCGCCGGGCGCCGCGCACAGCTGAGCGGAGCCTCTAGGTGTTGTTTCTAGTGCCTCAGCGGCGCGAGCGCCTGCTCGAGGTCGCGCCAGAGGTCTTCGACGTTCTCGATGCCGACGCTGAGACGGATCAGCGTCGGCGGCGTGCCGGCCTCGGCGTCGCCGGCATACCGTGCGCGGCGCTCCAGCAGTGTCTCGACGCCGCCGAGGCTGGTCGCCGAGGTGATGAGCTCGACTCGCTCGCAGACGCCGTCGGCGGAGTCGGCGTCACCGACGGTCTCGAAGGCGAGCATCGAACCGGGGCCGCTCATCTGCCTGCGTGCGAGCTCGTACCCGGGATCGTCCGGCAGACCCGGGTAGCGCACCCGCGTCACAGCTGGATGAGCCGCCAGGCGCCTTGCGAGATCGCCGGCCGTCTGCTCGGCGCGGTCCAGACGCACCGCCATGGTTCGCAGCCCGCGTAGGGCGAGGAAGGCCTCGAGCACGCCCGGCGTCGCGCCGTCGCTCGCGCGCCGGTGAACGAGCTCGTCGCGGCGATCCCGGTCTCGTGTCACCACGACGCCAAGCAGGAGGTCGGCGTGCCCGCCGATGAACTTCGTTGCGCTGTGCAGCACCAGGTCCGCCCCCTGCTCTAGTGGACGCTGGCGCAGGGGTGTCGCGAAGGTGCTGTCGACGAGCACTGCGGCGCCCTCCGCGTGCGCGGCCGCGCTGAGAGCGGCGACGTCGACCAGCTCGATCAGCGGGTTCAGCGGCGTCTCCAGCCACAGCAGCGACGCGCCCTCGCAGGCCGCCGCAACGGCGTCGACATCGTGCGCATCGACAAGCCGCACACGCAAACGCCCACCCTGCTCGCGCTCTTTCATGAGCACCCGGACACCGTGGTACGCCACGCGCGAGCAGGCCACCAGTGCATCCGCCGGCAGCGTCTCGAGAACCGCCGCGACTGCGGCCATGCCAGAGGCGAACACAACAGCGTCCCCACCGTCGAGCGCCCCTAACGCGGTCTCGAGGGCAGCCCAGCCCGGATTCCCATCGCGGCCGTAGCCCACCTCGCCGCCAAAGCGGTATGTCGAGTTGGGGGTCAGGCCGACATTCAGCGGCGCACCAGGCCCCTGCGGGCGCCCGAGCGCAACCACGAGCGAGTCGCGGCCCAGCCCCGCGTGACCATCGTCGGGCTCCGGCACGTCAGTCCAGGCCTCCCGGTCGCGCCGGCGGGTGTCCGGAACTACGCGCTCGCGGCGGCCGGATCCGGCCGCACGACGACCGTGTCAGCAATCGGAATGATCTCGTCGAGGGGCAGGTCCGCGAGCGTGGCGTGCTTGCGAAGCGCGTCCTCGCTCGTCGCCTCGTAGATGCAGACCGTGCCGACCGAGCCGGCGCCCTCATCGAGAACGTAGCTGCGGATCCAGCGCACCTCGTCCGCCATCTGCTCATTCCCCACGGTCGTCGACCGTTGCGCCGCCGCTTCGAGGTCGCTTCCAGAACGCCAGCCGCTACGCCGCAGAATCGCATACAGCTCCATATATCCCCCTACCGAGTCGCATTAGCCGAGGTCCCCGGCCCGCCTCGGACGCTACACCGTTTTCATCGACCTCGTCCACGGGCAGAGGCCACGCGAGAGGATCCTCCTCCGCGTACCAACGAAGCGGTGAAAGCGGGCCGCGCGCGCTCGCTCAGGCGACTGGGCGCTTGAAGATCTGTGTCGAGCTGATCGGCACGCCGACCGTCTGGTAGCCCTGGGCCTGGGTGACCGTGCTGCGCTCGACCACATGGCTGACAAGCTCCCAGCCGTCTGCCCCCAGCTCGTTGAGAAGATCGAAGGCGATCGTCGAAACCACCGAGGCGTCGTAGGTGCGCGTGTCGGAGCCGTCCTCCCCGGGGCGAGAGATCTGAATCGAACCCACCAGCCCCCAGGCCTCAGAGGTGGCGCTCGGTGGCGTGGCAGTCAGGGTCCACGCCACCGTCAGGTATTCCCAGCGCACGCTCACCGCAATAGGAGCAGCAGGTTGGTTGCAACCGAGTCGGGCGGCAACGACGAGTCGGTGCCACCAGCGAACATCGGCCCCGAGCTCACGTTGGGCCGAGGCGACAACTGGGCCTCGATCACCTCGCCGACCTGGGGGCCGCCGGGCCACAGGTGGCGCTTGAGGTTGATCCTCGGCAGCATCCTCACGCTTCACACCTTAGCCGGAAGCTCGGCCCTCGGCGGCGCCGCGAGTGCATCCCACGCAGCGACACGCTGAGCACCGCCCGCGTCGGAGCTGTGACGGATTCCCGTCCCAGCGTAGGTTCAACGGATGAGAAGAGTCGTTGTCACGATCAGCTGCGCGGCATTCCTCTTGCTCACGTTTGCGGCCGCGGGCGGCGCTCGCAATGTGGTGCGCGGGCGCGTGACCGGGCTGGTTCGCCTCTGCGGAGGCCCCGCTCCGGGCCGATGCTTCTCCAACCAGGCGACGGTGTCCGTGGTTACTTCACGCCACGTCGTAGTGGCGAAACAGCAGACGCGAGACGGGCGCTTCTCATTCGCGCTGGTTCCGGGCGGATACACCCTCGTCGCCAGGACGGGAGACCTACGGCGCGAGCGCCCGATCGTCATCAGGGCCAACCGACTCCTGCACGCGAACATCGTCTTCTCGGTCCCCTGAGCTCGGCGAGCACCGCGGTTCTCGGCGCCAGCGCGAGTTTCCGCCACCTGTGAGTCCAGCTTCAGCTCGCGCGACTGAGGCCTCAGGGCGTAATGCGCGCGGCGTAGACGTTGGCGAGTCCGCTGCCGGGGACGAGCATCACGAGGACGCGTGCGCACGACGCGCCCCGCTGCGACGCAGGTTGCCTGAAGAGTGTGTAGTGGTCGGCGAAGTTCGCGACCAGGTGCGCTCCGGAGTTGGCGGCTCGCCACAGTGCCAAGGTCGTCGGGCTGAATCCCGCGGCATGCGCTTGGCGCGACCACAGCGCCGCCGCGGCCGCCACCGTCTCGCAGCGGGCCGCCAGCGTGCGGTTCACCCGCCGATACATCGCCCCGAGCTTTCGCACGGCGACGTCCTCCGCCACGAGCGCCTTGCGCACGCGCGCCGGAACGGGACGCTGCCGCGTCTGCGCGGGTAGCGCCAGAACCTGGACTGTGTGGATCTTGGCGTCGACGTTCGCCAGGTACGGATGGCATCCCGCGAGCGACCCCCCACGGCTAAGCGATCCCGATCGCACCTGCCATTTGCGCAGGGCGTCTTCGCGGAGCATCGCTCGCACGGCGCCAACCACGGCCGCTGCGCGGCTGCAACGACCGAGCGAAAGCCCGATTCCGGTCGGATTCACTGAGATGTTGCTCAGCTGATCGTTCAAGGCAACGATCCGGAGATCCACGGTCCAAGTCTGCGGTAGCGGCCGCCAGTGAACGCGGCGCGTGTTTCGTGGCGGCCCCCAGCTGGCCGGCTGGACCAGGGCATCCTCGCGACCCGACGTGGTGCCCCACACCGCGAGCTTGGGGGCGACGCTGCGGCCCTCGGTCGCCGAGGGCCACGCTGCGGCGCAGTCGATCAATGGGTCGCCAGTGACCGCGTTGACACCGACCGAGCTTTCATGCGTGATCAGGCAACTGAAGTCGGCGAGCGTGCTCGTGCTGCTGCGCGCTGCGATCAGGAGGTAGCTCGCGACGCCTCCGGCCGCCAGCGCCGAGACCGAGGTCAGCAAGAGCGCGACCTGAGCGATCACGCCCAACCCGCGCAACCGCCTGAGCACGCTTCCGCGCCTGCGTCCGTGGCCCCGCTGGGCCCACGGGCGTAACGCAGCCCGGTGGTGCGTCGGCACGGCCCCCGCAGACGCCTCCCCGCCGGAGGCTGCGAGGCCTGCCGCAGCATCGCCGAGCATGCGCTCGAGGTTTGGCAGCAGAGTCATGGGCGATCCTCCAGGCGCGCTCGAAGGCTGGACAAGGCCCGGCTCACTCGCTGGCGCGCCACCAACTCAGAGCATCGGAGCCGCTTGGCCACATCCCGGTAGGAGAGCTCCTCGACGACTCTCGCTTCGAGCGCGGCACGCTGGGACGGCGGCAGCTTCGCCACGAGCTCTAGCACCGCGGTGCCCTCGCTCGCCGTCGCGTCGATGCGCTCGAGGTCCTCGTCGGTGAGGACGAGCGGCTCGAGCATCCCGAGCCGGCGTCGCGCCCCCGCTTCCACTCGGCCCGCACGCAGGCTGGCGCCGAGGACGTTGCGCGCGATCCCGAACAGCCACGGCGCGGCGGACTCGTACTGCGGCCGGTAGCTCGCGGCGCCGACCAGCGCGGCCGCGAAGGTCTCCGCGCACAGATCCGCGGCGAGCTGGGGATCCCCGACCCGCCTGGCGAGAAAGCCCAGGACGCCGGCTTCATAGCGGCGGTAGAAGGCGGTGAACGCCTCGCGATCACCGGCACACTCCGCCAGCAACTGCGCATCCGACGACGGCGACAACCTCACGCATGGTTAATAGCCGTCGTCGGAAAAACGTGACGACCAGGTTCAGCGCCGGCGGCGACCCCCGTACTTCGGGGTCGGTGATTGCCGCGCTCGGCCCCTTCATAGAATGAGCCGGCGGATCTACAGATAGCTGGGCGCGAGCCGCACCCGCTAGATCACCACCCCGAGGAGGCCGACGTGAAGGCAGTCAAGTTCGACAAATACGGCGGCGTCGACGTTCTCGAGGTTCGCGAAGTCGAGGACCCCGTGGCGGGCCCTGGCGAGGTGCTCGTCGCCGTCAAGGCGGCCTCGATCAACCCTGGCGAGATGGCGATCCGCGAGGGCTTCCTGGACGCCCGCTGGCCGGCGACCTTCCCCTCCGGCGAGGGCTCGGACTTCGCCGGGATCGTCGACGCGGTGGGAGCCGGCGTCGATGAGTTCGAGATCGGTGACGAGGTGATCGGCTGGACCGAGCAGCGCGCGAGCCAGGCCGAGCTCGTGGTCGCTCCCCTCGAGCAGGTGACCGCGAAGCCCGCCGGGGTCTCCTGGGAGGTGGCAGGAGCCCTGTTCGTAGCGCCGATGGCCGCCTGGGCGTCGATCGAAGCGGTTGACCTGAAGCCCGGAGAGATCGTCGTCATCTCAGCGGCCGCGGGCGGCGTGGGCTCGATCGCGGTCCAGCTCGCCCACGCCAGGGGCGCGACCGTCGTCGGGCTCGCGAGCGAGCGCAACCACCAGTGGCTGCGCGACCACGGCGCGATTCCCGTCGCCTACGGCGAGGGCCAGGTCGAGCGGATCAAGCACGCGGTCGGCGAGCACCTCGACGCCTTCATCGACACCTTCGGCGGCGGCTACGTCGAGCTCGCAGCCAACGAGCTCGGGATCCCCCTCGAGCGGATCAACACCATCGCCGACTTCGAAGCGGTCGAGCGTCTTGGCGTCAGCTCCCAGGGCACCCACGCGATCGCCACCCGCGAGATCCTCGCCGAGCTGGCCGCGATGGTCGTCGCCGGTGAGCTCGAGATTCCGATCGCCAAGACCTACCCGCTCAGCGAGGTCCGCGCGGCCTACGAGGAGCTCGCACGCCGCGACACCCGTGGGAAGATCGTGCTGCTGACCTGAGCGGCGCGCGAGGGCCGCGACCCCGCTCCGGCGCCCACATTCAAGGGTGGGCGCCAACGTCGCCGGGCGATAGCCCAAAGCCACACGCCGGCCACTCCCGCCCGGGATGCCGCCGGAGCCGGCAGGTAGGCTCAGGCCTCGGACACCGACGCGCGTTCGGTGGGCGGCAACGGAGGGCCGGGACTTGCACGGGCTAGAGCGGCGTTGACGACTGAAAGCGGCACCGCTCGGCGCCTGCGCCTCCTCGGCGACGAGCCTGCCCCGCCGCTCTCCGCGCCGCGACTGTGGGCACTCGTGCTCACCGCGACCCTCGTCGCACTCCTGCTGCGCGTGATCTTCCTGGGCACCCAGAGCCTCGGCTACGAAGAGGTCTTCACACGCACGATCGTCGCCCAGCCCAGCCTCAGCGCGGTCTGGCACGGGGTCCGCGCGACCGAGTCGACTCCCCCGCTCTACTACGTCCTGACCTGGCTGTGGGTCAAGCTCTTCGGCAGCCTCGCGGCGGCCTCGCTGCGCGTCAGCTCGCTGCTGGCGGGGGTCGCGACGGTGCCGGTCGCCTATCTCGCCACTCGCCGCTTCGCCGGCGAGCGCCTCGCCGTGATCGTCGCATGGCTCTGCGCGATCAGCCCGATCCTCGTCATCTACTCGCTCTACGCGCGGGCCTACGCCCTCCTCGTGCTGACCTGCGCACTGTCGGTGTGGGCGCTTGGCGCCTTGCTCGAGCGCCCGACGGCGCGCCGCTGGCTGGCCTGGACCGTCGCCGCGGTCGCCTGCCTGTGGACGCACTACTTCGCGGTCTTCGTGCTCGTCGGCGAGGTCCTCGTGCTCGCGCTCTGGATGCCTCGCCCACAACGGCTGCCCCTGGCCGGCGCGCTGCTCGCGCTGGGCGCGACCACGATTCCGCTGTGGTCGCTCTTCGGCGCCCAGAACGGCGACTCGGAGCGGACCGCCTACATCGCCGCCGAGCCGCTGCACGGGCGCCTTGAGGGGGTCGTGCGCCAGTTCGCGATGGGCACCAACGTCCCGGCCGCGTGGCTCGAGGGCGCCGGCATCGCGATTGTCGTGCTGGCAGCCCTCTACGCGCTCTGGCGTACCCGCCGGCGCGAGGCGACGCTGGTTCTGCTCGCCCTCGCCGCCGTCGGCGCGGGCGTGCCGATCCTCGGCGCGCTGACCAAGATCGACGACCACCTGCTGGCGCGAAACGTGCTCGGCATCTGGATCTGCGTGGCGCCCTTGGCGGCCTACGGACTCGCGCGCCTGCGCGCTCTACCGCTCCTGGCCTACAGCGTCATCGCGATCGCCACCGTGATCGCCGTCCAGAGCAACTGGCGCTACCAGGGATCAACCGACTGGGGAGGCGCGAGCGCGCTGATCCACGCGCAGGCGACCGGGGACCCGGTGGCCGTGCTGCCGGGGATCGAGATGAATGTCGCCGGGCTCTACATGCACCGCGCGCCGCTCGCCGCGCCGGTCGCCACGCACGATCTGTGGGTCATGGTCGAGCCGGCACGCGGCGCCGGCGAGCGCGCGCTCGCACCGGTCGCCAACCCGCCACTCGCAGTGCTGTGGGGGACGAGCTTCCAGCCCGCCGGTGAGGTCGACTACCGAGGCTTTCGCCTGATCCATCTGCGCTCGACGACCGCGGTCGCGGTCGCCCCGGCGCCTCCCGACGACGGGCCGGCGAGCTCGCCGACAGCGCTCCTGCTCGGACCCTGAGCGCCCGCCCTACTCGTCGTCGTCGTCTTCTTCTTCCTCATGGCCGTTGCCACGCAGCCAATCGCCGAGCTGCTGGCCGACGTCGTTGACCGATTCGCCGGCGTCGCGGAAGACGTTCTTGAACCGTTCCGCATAGTGGGAGACGGCGTCGCCGGCGTCCGCGCGCGCACGGAGCGGCTCGTCGCGGCGTATGTAGGAGCCCCCCACGATGCGGTCGTACTCGCCGCTCCCGACCCACTCCATCAGCTCGTGGACGCGCCGTACCGGCATCGGGTGGGTGACGCGGAGGTCGAGCAGCAGGCGTGAGAGCCGCGAGAGCCCCTTGCCGCCCTCGCGGTACTCCTGCGCCTGCTTCATGAATTCGTCGAGGTCGAGCCGCTTGGCCTCGCCGCCGGCGGCGAGAACCATCAGCACCCGGCAGACGGTGAGCGGATCGCGCGTGACCAGCGCGGCCGCGCGGTCGCAGCTGAGCTCGGCGGAGCGATACCACTCGAGCAGCGCCGCCCGCAGCGGCATCAGCGGCAGCGGCAACCCGGGCAGGCGGCTGAGCTGCATGATGATCGCCAGCGCCGTCCCGTAGAGCACGTGATCTGAGAGCACGTGCCCGGCTTCGTGCGCGAAGACCGCGAACAGCTGCTCCTCGCTGAGCAGCCTGACCAGCCCTGCCTGCACGACCACGATCGGCTGCCCCGCGCCGATCGTGAAGGCGTTGGGCACCGCCGCAGCCATCGGGTTGCCGAACGGGACCTGCGTCAGGTAGAGGTCCGGCACGGGCGCCAGATCGAGCGTGCGGTAGGCGCGTTCCTGCAGCTGCCAGACGTTCGGCAGCTGCTTCTCCCCCAGTCGCACCGACATGCCGAGCGCCGCCTGGCGCAGCGCGTTCTCATAGCCGAGCTCGATCAGCTTGCGCACCACGCGATCGAGATAGGGGATCGACTGCAGCGAGGCCGTCGCAGCGCGATCCGCGGGGTGCTCGTAAGCCTTAGAGGAGATGCCCTTCAGCTGGTAGCCCTCGACAGGCAGCGTCATGTCGCCCTCCCGTTCGTGCAGCGAATCGGTGTCCGAGGAACGGTACTCCGCTGCAGGCTCGTCAGCGACGCGCGCCGATGGCGCGTCCCAGCAGAGCGAAGCCGATGCTCAGCGCGAGCACCTCGACGCCGCCACGCTGGAGGCCCTCCGCCAGCGAGTGCTCGGCGTGCCACTCAAACGCCGTCACCGCGCCGCCGACGGCGATCGCGACAAGCGCCCACAGGCCCAGCGGGTGACCCCTCAATGGCCGCAGCGGCGCAATGTCGTCATAGATATCGCCGGCGGGCCCGCTCGCCAGCACCACCGTGCCCGAACCACGGGCGATCGCGCGCCAGGCGAAGAGCAGCGCCCCACCCGCGAGCGCGACCAGCGCGCCGCTCGTGAGCAGCCACCAGCCCGGCAACGCGCCGGCGAAGTCGACCACGTAGAGCGCCAGACCGCCCATCGTCACGAAGCCCGCCACGAGACCCACGCGAGAGCGCCGATTCACCAGCGCGATCTCAGCGGCCGGCATGGTCGTCTGGTCGCGTCGGCGCAGCGCCCTCCAGGCCGCGAGCGTCCCGCACACCAGCGCGGTCTGGGAGCCGACGATGAGGGCCACGATCGCGACCAGTCCGAGCAGGGTGCTGTAGCCGTGGTTGTAACCCGGGTAGCCGACGCGTGCGAGCGCCACTTGCGAAGCGACGAAGGCGCCCGCCGCGCACGCCAGCGCGGCGAACGCTCCGAACGCTCCTCGGCGTGCATCCTCGGCGGCGAGTTCGTCGGCATATTGGGCCGCTGTCTCGCGGGCGCCGCCGAGACGCGTCGCCTCCATCTGCGGCTGCTCGGCCTGCTCGCAGGCGATGTGGTCGGCGAGCTCGGCCAGCAGGCGTTCGCGCACCGCGGGCCGAACACGGCGCCGTTCGAGCTCGGATTCGAATTCGCGCAACCAGCTCACGCGAGCACGGCCTCGATCGCACTGGAGAGCGCTCGCCACTCGTGACGACGCTCCTCGAGCGTCTTGGCCCCGGAACGCGTGAGCCGGTAGGTGCGCCGGCGCCGACCGGCCTCGGTCGACCACTCGCTGCTGACGAATCCGGCCCGTTCGAGTCGGTGAAGCGCCGGATAGAGCGTCCCCTCGGGCAGATCGAAGGTGCCGCCGCTGCGGGCGCGCAGCGCTTGCGCGACCGCGTAGCCGTGCGCGGGCCCTTCCTTCAAGGTCGCGAGGATCAGCCCGTCGAGGTGACCCTTGAGTGCTTCGGCTCTCATACTGAGCAATCCTATACATCGCGATGCGATGTGTCAATGGCCGCGCTGCGCGCGACGGACGGGCTTCGCCTGCTCCTGCGGATCTAAGCTCGAGATGACAAGGCGAGCGGAGGGAGACCGCTCGTCGAAATCCGCGCGCGGTCCCGGCCGATGCTTCCTGGTGATGGGCGCGAAGCCGCGCCGGTGACTCAGCCGAAGAAGACTGAGGCCAGCTCGAGCAACTTGGGATCGAGCAGCTTGGGCTCCTGCAACGCCGCGCTGAAGGGCAGCAGCACGATCTCACCGGCCTGCAGCGCGACCATCTCGCCGAAGCGACCCCCACGCACCGCATCCATTGCGGCCACCCCGAAGCGCGTCCCGAGCACGCGGTCAAACGCCGTGGGCGTGCCGCCGCGCTGGATGTGGCCGAGGATCGTGTACCGCGTCTCATACCCGGTGCGCTCCTCGATCTCGCCGCTGAGGGCGACCGCGATCCCGCCCAGGCGCGGGTGTCCGAAGGCGTCGGTCTGGACGTCGTGCGTGCTCATCGAACCGCCCTTGGGCGTTGCGCCTTCGGCGACCACGACGATCGAGTAGGTGGTGCCGTGGGCATGGCGCTCGTAGAGGAACTTGCAGACCTCATCGACGTCGTAGGGGAACTCCGGCACGAGGATCGCGTCGGCTCCCGCGGCGATCCCCGCGTAGGTGGCGATCCAGCCGGCCTCGCGACCCATCACCTCGACGACGATCACGCGGTCGTGCGACTCCGCCGTCGTCCGCAGGCGGTCGATCGCGTCCGTCGCGATCTGCACCGCGGTGTGGAAGCCGAATGTGAGCTCCGTGCCGCCGAGATCGTTGTCGATCGTCTTCGGAACGCCGACGACGGGAATGCCCTCCTCCGTCAGGCGCGCCGCCACGCTGAGCGTATCGTCGCCGCCGATCGCCACCAGCACATCGACACCGACCTCTGCCAGCTTCTCGCGCACCGCCTCGGTGCCGCCGGCATCAGAGGCGTAGGGATTGGTACGCGAGGTGCCGAGAATCGTGCCGCCGCGGCTCAGCAGCCCAACCGTGCTGCCGCGGTCGAGCTCGAAGCAGTCACCCCGCAGCACGCCGGCCCAGCCGTGGCGAAAGCCGACGCATTCGATCTTCGGCTCCTCGAGACCGCGACGCACCACGGCGCGGATCACCGCGTTGAGACCGGGGCAGTCACCGCCACCGGTGAGGATTCCGACTCGCGTCACGGCTCGCAGCATACGAAACCACCCGCCGGATTCCGACGAGGATGTTGCGATCGTGTGGGAGGGCTCAGGCGGCCGCGCGCAGCGCCCCGGCCTTGCCGGCGCAGTCGTAGAGGTCCGCCTCTCCGGAGACCGCTGGGCAGGCCTGCTCGGCGGCAGCGATCGCCGCCGTGGCGCCCGCGCGTCCGGCGGCGTCGGCCGACGGACCTTCCACATAAATCCAGCGGATATGACCTGAGGCGACCTCGCCCGCGAGCCAGGAGATCGAAGGGTCGCTTTCGCTACCCGAGAAGCCACCGATCCCTGCCACGTCGGCGTTCTGGTCGATGATGTTCAACGCCGCGCCGGACTGGGCCTCGGTCGCGACCGTGCCCCCGCCGTGCTCGGTCGCGTAGCTCAGGACCGAGTCCGGCACCTGTTGGCCGAAACCGCCGCCGCCCGCTCCGCCGGCTCGCGGACCGCTGAAGCCAACGCCACCGCGCGGGAACGCGCCAACCCTTGAACCGCCCGCGGGCCCGGAGCCGCCATTACCTCCAAACAAGGGAACCGGACTGCCGCTGCGCGGCGGCGCGCCAGCGAAGGCACGGCCGCCGAAACCGCCGCGGAAGCCGAAACGGACGCCGAATGCGCCAAACGGACTAGCGGCGGAGTTGGCCCACTGCGGGCCTCCGGCCGGGAAGGTGGCGTTCGTCGCATAGCCGAGCGTGTCGACCGCGAAGGCCGCGGGCGCGACGAGCAGCGCCGCCACGCCCACTCCCATCGCCACAGCCTGCAGCCGACGACTGCTCGAGGCGATCAGCGGCAGCGCGGCGGCGCCGCACACGAGCGGCAGCACGATCGGCATCCACTCCAGGTGACCGGAGTAGTCGCTGCGGACGACAAGCTCGCACGCGACTCCGAGCGCAAGTGCGAGCGGCCCTGCGAGCGCGACGCGCACGCCGCCCCGGATCACCGTCGCCACGCCCGCTCCTACGAGTGCCGCGGTGAACGGCGCGAGCAGCACGACGTAGTACGGATGGAAGATGCCGTGGGCGAAGCTGAAGAGCACCGCCGTAACAACGAACGCGCCGGCGACCACCGCCACCCACGCCGTCCGCGGGTCGCGTCGCCTCACCCGCGCCGCGATCAGGACGATCAGCGCGCCGGCGAGCGCGAGGCCGAGCAGCCAGCCGGCCTGACCGCCGAGTGAAGCGTTCAGGAGCCGGAAGGGTCCGGTCGCCTGGGCAAAGACGCCGCCGCCGCCGCCTAAACCACCGCCGGGTCCACCCTGCTGGCCGTCGACACGACCGAACCCGTTGTAACCGAAGATGAGCGACAGGACGCTGTTGTCGGAGGTGCCGGAGATCCACGGCCGGCTCCCCGCCGGAGTCAGCGCCACGAGCAACGGCCAGGCGCCGCCCACGACGAGCATTGCCGCGCCCCCGTAGAGCAACTGGACAAACGCGTCCCGCCAGCCGCGTCCGCGCGGGGAGATCCAAAGCCAGGCCAGCGCGATTCCCGGCACGACGACGAGCGCCACCAGCATCTTGGTCTCGAACCCCAGGCCGACGGCGACACCGCTGAACACCAGCCAGCGCGTGCGGCCGTGCTCGAAGCCGCGCACGGCGAACCAGACCGCAGCCAGGCAGCACAGCGTCAACAACGCGTCCGGGTTGTTGTCGCGCGACATCGCCACCGCGATCGGCGTCGTCGCGAGCACGAGCCCGGCGACGAGGCCGCCGATGCGCCCGAAGGGCCGCCGCACGAGGTCATAGACCAGCACCACGCTGGCCACCCCGATCAGCGCCTGGGGCACGAGAATCGCGAGCTGGTGAAAACCGAAGATCCGCACCGAGAGCGCTTGGACCCACAGCGACAGCGGCGGCTTGTCGACCGTCATCACGCCGCTTGGATCAAGCGAGGCGTAGAGGAAGCTGTGCCAGCTCGACGCCATCGAGCGGACCGCTCCTGAGTAGTAGGTGTTGGCCCAACCGTTGCGCCCGAGCGCCCACAGGTTCAGAAGCGCCGCGATCGCGATCAGGCCGCCGAGCTCAGGCGCTCGCCGTACCGCGGCCACCGCACGCCCGAGCACGCGGTCACCGCCCGCACGCCGCTGCGCGCCCAGTCGCGCGCCGGCGGGTCCCGCCGGCTGGGGCTCGTAGAGGTGGCGCAGGAAGGCCATCGTGGTGAAGGGTCGCTGAGGCGCCTTTGGCGCACCTTTGCAGAAGCTGAGAATTGCCCGCGCTGGGACGCCGTATTGAACCCCCAGCCTCCTCTCAGTACCACATCAAGGCTGCTTTAGCGCCCGGGCGTTGACTGCAGCCGTCGATGAAACGCAAAGGAGGCACTCAAATGCGACGCAAAATCACCGTGCTGGCTGTCCTCGCCTCAGCGGGAGCATTCGGCGGCGCGGCCGTGGCTCAGGCCGCATCGAGCGGATCGACGGGATCGACAGGCAGTACAGCCGGCTCGTCCTACAGCGCGCCGTCGTCGAGCTCCGGCTCCTCGACGTCGAACTCGGGCAGCTCGACCGGATCAACCGGATCGAGCGGATCAAGCAGCTCGAGCGGGCACCGCTGCACGCACATGTCCGGCAGCAGCGGCAGTGGTCCCCCCAACACGGGCTCGCCGCCGGTCGGCAGCTGAGCCCCCACATAACGCGGTTCCCTGAACGCGCGGCGCGGCCCCGGGCTAGGTCCGGCGGCCGCGCCGCGCTGTTGCAACGTGCGGCCGCAGGCCTCGCGCGAGCGCCTCGACCGATCTATACTCCGCGGTCCCGCGGATGTAGCTCAGTTGGCTAGAGCGTCTGCTTGCCATGCAGAAGGTCGAGGGTTCGAGTCCCTTCATCCGCTTGATGTGATGTCTCGGGACATAGGTCTCAGATGTCTCCCGTCGTAGGTCTCAGTGCGGGGAGCCAGGCCAGCGGCCTGACTCTCGGTGTTGGTTGCGCCAGTAGGTCTTCTTAGGGTCGATGAGATGCTCTGAGAGGACCTCGCCGGTGGCGAGTTCGGTGACGGTGACGTGGTGCTCGTCGGCGAGTGCGAGGACGCGTTTGCGGGCGTGTTGGGAGCCGACGCCGAGGTGGCGCGGCGCGGGCGCTGCTCGTTGTAGTGCGCTCGGAGCTCGTCGAGCTGGCGTTGCAGGCCCGCGATCGTGCGCGCGGGTGGTCTGGCGCGTAGCCAGCGCTGTTGGGTCTGGTGGAACCGCTCGGTCTTGCCCTGGGTCTGAGCATGGCCTGGGGACCCGTTCTTCTGGCGGACACCGAGCAACGGAAGCACGTACTCGAACGCGTTGCGCCCACCGGTGAACCGGGAGGTGTAGACGCTGCCGTTATCGATGAGCGTGCTCGCCAGCGGCCCGTAGCGCTCGACAACGTCGAGAAACGCGGCCACGATCGCATCCCCGGTGACAGGCCGGTGCGCAGTGCACGACAACAGGTAACGGGAGTGATCGTCCAACCAGTTCAGGATCTCGACGTCGGTCCCGTCCTCCAGGCGCCAGTGAATGAAGTCTGACTGCCACATCTCGTTCGGCTGGTCCGCCTGGAAACGCAATCAAGACGACCGGGGGCGTTCGCGTGGCTCGGGCGTGATCAGCCCGGCCTGTTTGAGGATCCGGTGGATGGTCGACGGCGCCGGCGCCCTGAGCCCCTCTTGCTCGAGGTGCCAGCCGATCGTCACAGGACCAGCGTCCAGCCCGTCAGCGGTCAGCCGTCGGCGCAGCTCGATCACCCGGCCGCGGACCAGATCCGAAGTCTGAGCCGGGCTCGACCCAGGCGCCCGCGACCGCGGTTCAAGCGCCTCCAAACCTCCCTCCCGATACCGCGCCAACAGACGATGAAGATGCCGACGGGAGACCCCATACTCGGCAGCAGCAGCAGTAACGGACAGCTGCTCAGACACGACCTGGAGAACAGCAACACGGGCTCTAGACATGCCCGCAAGTTGGCCCCGCCCCACACGCCGCGCCGGCGTTAGCCGCTCCGGCGTTAGCCGCTCCGGCCCGGCCCTCCGGGCTGCGCCTCCACGGCCAACACCCCAACCCCCTCAACCCAACCCGTGACCTATGTCCCGACTCACGAGAGACCTATCACCTGAGACACATGTCCTGAACCCAGACACCTTCATCCGCTTGAGAAAGGCTCCGCAAGGCGTAGCTTTAATTTGCAGTGATGCTGCCGCTGGCCAAGTTTGTCCCAAAAGTTGCTCTTTCTTTCACGTGCCCCGCTGATGAGATGACTGAGCCACTCCGGGAACGCTGCAAGCGCGAGGTGGGCGCCGGATTAGGCCCGCCTCCTATCGGTGCAGGTGCTGGCCGTCCGAGACCAACTCGAGGATGCGGGTCACGCGGTTGACCTGAAGCAGCTCGCCGAGACGGCCGAGGTCGTCACGCATCTCATCCAACGTTCCTTCGCTCGTGATCGACGCTGGGCGTACTTCTCCCAGTTCTTCGGCACCCTCCAGCCGAATAGGCGCTCGTCACCCCGCGCGGGCCACATGTTGTGGACATAGTCGCCGGCGGTCCGGAAGCCACGCAAACCGGACTCTCTCTCTTGTTGGCGCAGGCCCGGGAGACACGCCTGGTCAACCGGCTCGACGTGTCGACACGTGGTAGCTGGCACTCGGGGCGACTCAATACTGGCTAACTAGCGGCCCTGCGGCGACGAAGACGCGGGCCGCGCCGGTCCGGCGGCTCGTCTGCCACGGAGCGGGACGGCACGAGCGCCACGGAACCCCCGCAAGCTGCATGCTGTGCTGAGCTTGTGCTCACGGGCAGCCCGTTCGATCTGGTCAAAGGACGTTTCGCTGGCGATCATCTCAATCAACGCCCAGTGTTCCGCAACAGCCGCCGAGCCCCGGTAGGGAACTTCCGCGAATATGGTACGTCGAACCGCGTCGACTCGGCGCGTCAGGTCCGGAAGCATCAACGCAAGGGCCGCACTCGGGCAGTGATGGTAGACGAGCGCGTGAAAATCCTGGTTCAAGTGTGCGAAGCGACGCGTGTCGAACTCAGAAACGGCGTCCTCCATTTCCGCGTTGATTTGCGTAAGGCGGACAATCGCAACCTCGCGGAGACGTGACGCGGCCAGCGCCGTGGCGTACCCATCAAGGACGGCCAACACAGTCATCTCCTCATCGAAGCGGCGCGGGTCAACTGGTGTGACGCGCGGGCCCGCATTTGGCCGATAAACCACCAGCCCCTCGGCTTCGAGGCGGCGCATCGCCTCGCGCACCGGCATACCCGAGACCTTGAACTCCTCGGCGACCTCGTCAATTACAACGCGCTCGCCGGGCGCGTACGCACCATCGAGGATTCGGCCGCGAATCGCTTCGTAGACGCGTTCCTGCTTGGTCATAATCGCCGGCGCGTCAACTGGGTAGCCGATTCCGTTCGTGGTACTGGGCGCCACCCAGCGGTGGGGTTAGCAGCACTTCGATGGAGGGCGTGTCCAGGTCAAGCAAGGCGGGCCGAACGAGCCCGGGCCGTATACGGCTGGCCTCGAATTCACCCTCCGCCGCCTCTCATCGCGGAGGGAACGTCCGCGGCAGCTACTAGTCGGCAGTCGCGTATGCAACGTCGGCGACCACGGCAAGGTGCGCGCGCATGCACTCCGCCGCGGAACCTGGGTCCCTGGACGCTATCGCCTCTAGGATCATCCGGTGCGCCGCGAGCGACTGCGGAGGACGTCCGGGGCGCGACAGCGATGCGCGTCGTGTCGCATCGATCGCCTCGCTGAGCTGGTCCATAAGATCGCTCAGCAAATCATTGTGGGCGGCATGGGTAATCGCGCGGTGAAACAGCGCATCGCCAGTCGACGGATCGTCGCCCGCGTCCACCGCTCGCTGCATCTCTTGGAGCGCCTTCTCCATCGCCTCGATGTCGGTGGGCCCATGCCGTCGCGCGGCTAGGCGGCAGGTTTGGGTCTCAAGCGCCTCTCGCACCTCCATTATCGCGGGCAGCTGCGCATATTGATTCAAAAGCTCCTGAGCCAGGGTCGGTATCACGTCGTCTAAAGACCTCATTAGAAACGCGCCCTCGCCGTGCCGCATCTGAATGAGGCCGACAGCGCTCAATGAGGTCAAGGCCTGTCGCACCGAGGTACGGCTCACGCCGAGGCGAGCCGCTATCTCTCGTTCCGGTGGCAAACGATCGCCTGAGCCGAGATGTTGCAGGTCAATAAACTCGCGCAAGCGCTCGGCTACGACCTCATACAACGCCGTCTTCTTGACCGGCTGGAGATCCGGTGCACTATCGAGACCCTTCATGGAGCCCCCCTGGCCCGGATCGCTGGCGGCCGTCCGCATTGGTGCGACCGACGTGCTCGGCAACTGATCCGAACGATCGCGCCAATGCGTCTGCCCCGAACCACCGAAAGGTAGGTCTCATTGCCTACTCGTAGTATTCGGGAGCCATTCGGCGCTCCGGCTCCGCAGCTGTGCCGTATCCATACACGATCAAGGCGGCTTCTTTGTCGGCGAGCTCGACCAATTTTTCTGCGCTCGCCTTCCAGGATGCTTGGTCGCTTGCCCCATCACCCAGACCCTGATCGAGCTCGCCCGGGCTCGCAATCGCGTGCACGGCCAAAACCACGGACCCGGTGCGTCTGAGACGCACGCGCGCCGACAGATGGCCCGGCGCATGGCCGGGCGTCGCGAGCAAGGTCACGCCCGGCCGCAGCGCGACGTCGCCCTCCACGATGGTGTACTCCCGCTCCGGCCACGCCATCGCCGGTTCCCGAGTTGGTTGCTCCCTTGCCTCTCGGGAGACAACGACCGGCAACTTGGCGAATACACCGAGCCCGCCGACTCGATCCACGCCGCCGTGCGTGACAACAACGACGCTTAGATCCTGTGGAGTCAGTCCGATCTTCGCTAGCTGCTCAGTCACGAGGTTGGCGCGGCCGACGAGCAAGCGCCTTCCTCCTCTTGCGTAAACCGCATCCAACTGCCGCCGTGCGGTCGCGTCCTCGATACACCGCGCTTCCCAGCCTGTGTCGATCAAAATGCGGTCTCCGTCGAGCGTTTCCACCAAGTACCCGCGTAGCCCAATTCGCTCGCCTTCGTACTCTAAACTCCCGTAGTCCAAGACGTAGAGCCGCGCGGCGCACTCGGCGCCGCTTGTTGCTTCTGTCGAAGACGCATCGTTTACGTGGCTTGGCTCGTTGTGCATCGCGAAGCGCTATACCGAGGCCGGTCCGTGCCCAGCCAAGCGCCACTTCCTCAGGCTCGTAGTTTCCCCGCGAGGAATCTCTATCGGCTCCTGATGGGGGAATCGAAACATCTGCTTCCCTCCAAGGTAGGTACGGGCGCACTCTCCCGAGTAAAAGTCGCCGTGAGAGTCCAATGCCAGGCAGTGCGGTCCGGAAATAAACTGGTCGGGTCCCTCTCCAGCGTACGGGTTACCAAACCTCGCGACACGGTTGCCGTCCGTGTCGAATATCGATACGGCATGGCCGAGGTTCGGAAAGCCTGTCCACATATCGAAATTCATGTCCATTTCGCCGACGTAGAGTAGGCCGCCCCAATACCGCATGGCCTGCGGCTGGAAGCAGTTCCACTCCTGAAGAAAAGCTCCCGCCGTCGTGAACACCTGAATGCGACAGTTATAGCGGTCGCACACAAACACTCGGTCGTCTGGAAGCACCACTACGCCGTGGGGATTGTTAAATTGCCCCACGAGGCTCCCAGACTCTCCCCACGACGCTATGTGCTCGCCGCCCTCGTCGAACCGGTGGACAACGGCGTTGCAGTAGCCATCCGTAACGAAAATGTCCTTGGTAAGCGGATGGACGTAAACGTCCGTTGGGTAACAAAATGGCTTCCCGGCGCCCGGCTCGCTCGGCTCGTTGCGACGACCGATTTCGAGGAGCAACTCGCCCTGCGGTGAACGCTTCTGTACTACGTGTCCAGCCGTGTCCACTAGCCACAGGTTGTCATCCGTGTCGATGAAGATCGAGTGTGGGCTCGTGAAAAGAAAGTCGTCCTTCCTCTCACTGCCCGGCGCCGGGCCCTCGCCCCAGTAGTTCGTGTAACCGCCCTCCCCCCACGAGGCGATGAAGTTTCCGTCGCGGTCGAAAACCACCATCGGCTTGTTTCCGCGGTTGAACACATATACGCGATCCTGTGAATCGACCGCGACAGCGTTCGCGTCGCCGCCGAATGTCACGCCGTGCGGGAGCAGCCCCCAGCCAGGCACCGGCTCGTACAGGGGGGGATTCTCCACGTCATACGACTCAGTGCCAGTGCCAGCCTCGAGGTTAGCGGTCATACGGATCCAATCTGTCGTACGTTCGTAAGTAGCGAGGGCGGATTGCCGGGAGAACGAGAGCCCAGACGCGCTATCCGCCCGAAGTTCAACGGGCTTGTCTGACGGTCGTGCAGTCGTCGAGATCGTTTTTCCCCTGAGCGGCATCGCCTAGAGGTTGGACCACCGTACCTGTGAGGTTCGAACTTGTCAAGCAGGCAGGGCGCCGCACGGACGAAGGGCGCCGATCGGACACGACCTCGTCCAACAGCGGAACCGGTGGCCTGCGCTCCGAGACGCACAGCGGGCGCCAACTCGAACTCACCACGCTTCATCGATCTTCCTGAGCGTGGGGGCTAGGGTTGGCCGGACAGCAATTTGCCCTCGCTCGACGTAGTTTTCATGGTTGGGCTCGAGCCGTGCCACATCGTAGAGGTAGTTCACCATGACCCCGCAGGACGCGGCCGCGTGCTTGCCCATGTCAGATCGAAGGTTGATGCGCTCGATGCGGGCACCGTTGGAGAGGTGGAAATGGGCGACTGGATCTACTGCCGAGCCTTGGGACTTCACTTTCGTGAGATATGCGAGCGCCAAAACGCTCATCGCTGCGTCGACACGATCCGGGGCGGGCTGCCCGGTTTCGAAGCAATGGCGTACGGGACCAACGTCGTCGCCCAGGAGGCGCTGCAGCCGATCAGGAGTGAAGCCGTCTGGGTCTTCCGTTGCGCACAACGAGGCCGCGAAGTGGCGCATCGGCGAGATCGTCGCGTAGGTCTTGATCTGGGGCAGCTCGCGCATCAGTTGGCTCATGACCTGTTTGATGAGAAAGCTACCGAACGAGATGCCGCGAAGACCGACCTGAGCGTTGCTGATCGAGAAAAAAATCGCGGTGTCCGCGCGAGCAGGGTCGAGAAGATCCCGATCGATGCTCAGTAATGGCTCGACCGACGTTGGTAGACCGTTCGTGAGCGCCACTTCGACGAAGATAAGTGGCTCACGCGGGAGCGCGGGATGGAAGAACGCGAAGATGCGGCGATCCGCGCTCAGCCGCCCCCTTAGATCGCGCCAACCCCGCATTTCGTGGACGGCC
The DNA here is from genome assembly GCA_036489875.1 of Solirubrobacteraceae bacterium. Lineage (GTDB taxonomy): Bacteria > Actinomycetota > Thermoleophilia > Solirubrobacterales > Solirubrobacteraceae > Palsa-513. The sequence goes on from DASXEZ010000067.1 coordinate 26,416, forward strand.
TCGTAGCTCGTGAGCCGTTCGAGGATGTCAGCCGATGTCTGCCAGGTGATCTCCTCAAGCCGCAAAAAGCCACGATTGAACCAGGAAGCAAACAAGTGGTAGAGATCGGCGTCGACTGAGGCGAGGTCACCTCGGATGGGCAGGATCCGCAAGAGATCCGCGCGGAGCTCGACGAGCGCGCTGGTGCCGCCTGCGATCATGTTCAGACGCCGGAAGAGCTCCTGGCGCGGCGCTTCGACAAGCTTTGTGAGTGCGGCGAACGTCTGTGGAGTTCGTGAGCTGAGCCATCGACTCGCTGCGGCTGCGGTCGCGTCTTGGTCGGGACCAAAGTCGGTCGCAAGCACCGTCAAAAATTGCTCGGTCTCCGACGGCGAGGCCTCAGCTAGGTGGCCGAGAATGTCGCCAGCCACCACGAGACCCGACGCCTCGCCGCGCTCGCGGAGCAGACGATGGCACAACAGCGTGATGTCGGCCCAGTCCGTGGCCGGCGTGCCTTCGAAAAACTGCCGTCCCCGCTGGGCGGCCGATGTAACTTGGCTCAACCAGGCGCGTGCCGCCATCGCTAGCGCGTGTCTCCGTGGGAACTCGGCGGCAGAGCGCCGCGGCCGACGACCGCGGCCCAGCGGTGATGGCACCTGACCCGATGGCCGCCGTAGGTATCTACAGCGCGTCTACTCGGTCGAAGCCGGTTCTGCCGCGCGTGTCGGTCCTTGGTGTCCATCTAGATCCGGCTCCCGTCCCCTTTTTCGTCTGGGCGCGGCTCGACCGGGACCTTGTGATCAGTTAGCCGTAGCTCCTTCTTGATGATCTTCCCCATTGCGTTGCGTGGCAACTCACCGATCAGCCGAATCTCGCGAGGACGCTTGTACGCCGCTAGTTCTCCTTCCGTATGGCCGATCAACTCACTTGCCGACGCATTCGCGCCCTCGGCGAGGACGACCCAGGCCACAACTCTCTCGCCGAGATCGCGGTCGAACTCGCCGGTGACTGCGACTTCCGCGACAGCGTCGTGCTCAAGCAAGACGCTCTCGACCTCTCCCGCGCCGACCTTAAATCCGCCGCTCTTGATGAGATCCGTCGACCGTCTCCCGACAATGGAAATGAAGCCGTCAGCCGCTTGCGTCGCGAGGTCGCCGGTAAGAAACCATCCATCGCGAAATGCGGCAGCCGTCGCTTCCGACTGGTTGAGATAGCCCGTGAACAAACTCGGCCCTCTAACGGCGATTTCACCGATCTGCTCATCGCCTGCACCAAGAGGCGTTCCGTCGTCGTCGAGCAAGCGCAGGCCTACGGTACAAAGCGCCTGCCCGACGGAGCCGGCGCGCCGCTCACCATCGAGACGAGTCGAGGTATTTATCAGCGTCTCTGTCATTCCGTAGCGCTCGACGATTTGCTGGCCAGTGAGCTGCATGATCCGCTTGTGCTCAAAGGCCGGCAAGGCTGCGGAGCCCGAGACAAGGATGCGCGCTTTCCTCAGCGATCCCGCGATTGCGTCGCTTCCTTCGGCAGCATCGACAAGCCGGTGGTACATCGTCGGAACACCGAAGAACATCGTTGCGCCGTTGTCGAGTGCGCTCGCCGCCGCCTCCGGTGAAAAGCGTCCAAAATGCTCGACCGAAGCTCCCAAACGAAGGGGACCAAGTGTCCCGAGCACAAGACCGTGCACGTGAAACAGCGGTAGGGCGTGGGCAAGCGCGTCGTCCGGTGTCCATCCCCAGGCATCGGCGAGTGCGTCAAGGTTCGCCGAAATAGCCCGTCGCGGGATCTGCACGCCTTTGGGTGGGCCCGTCGTGCCTGATGTGTAGATGATGAGGGCCGTGCGCTCGGGGTCACTCGCGAAGCGCTCGCGATACTTGCCCGTCGCACCTTCCGGTGAAATGCGCGGTTGGGACGCGAGGGATCCCGGCAGGTCGGCGTGTCCCGAAGCGATGAGCGCTTCCGGAGCACTGTCAGCCAAGACATGCTCAATCTCCCTTGCCGCAGACGCCGGGTTGATGAGAACGACGGCTGCGCCTGCGGCCATCGCTCCCACGACTCCTATCACGGTGTCCGCCGATGGCGTGGCGAATACTGCCACCGTTGAGGCGCCAGCGAGCCGTTCTGCAACGCCTCCCGCGGCCGCGGCTACTTCGTCGTAGCCCAAAGACGTCCCGCCATAGAGGAGGTTCCCCGAGGCGTGCCCAGAGACAAGCGCTGGAAACAACAACTCGTCCCTTGCCATATTCACCGATCGGGCTCCATTCATCACGCTGCTGAGATCGTTCCTGCGTTGGCGCTGTTAAGTACAACCCGGGTGGTTCCCGAGTACGCGACGTTAGCGATCTTCGGTCTTGCGCGCCAGAGGCAGCCAAGACCTCGTAGCCGGAAGCGCGAGCGATGGGCGAGGCGTTCCTGCGACTTGGTAGCAGAGCCCTGGCAATGAACACTCCGGCGGTCACCGGCGAGGGCGCCAACGTCGCTTTTCGGACTTCGTTGTGGCCGCGGCGGCGTGGCCGCGGCGCCCCGTGCAGGCCGGGGGCATTTCGCAATCTCTTTCACGGCAATGCATCCCCGATCGGTTCGGTCGCGCACGTCTAGCGGACTACTCAGCACCGTAATGGCACCGCCGCGCTAGCTTGACAACCTAAACTATCACAGGTACGGTGGTCCAACCTGTAGTCCTGCGACGCGACGAGATAGGGGGAGTTTGAGGCAGCGGTTGACGACTGGATCTTCCCTGCGCGAGATAGCGGCTCGCTTTGGCGTGAGCCGTAGCTCGGTGCGACAGGGCCTGACCTCACTGGTGCGCTGTCGGCCTCATTGCGATCGGGCACGGCGGGGCATGTTCCCGGTGAGGTTCACGTTGCTGATGAGGTCTTTGACGACGTGATGCCGACCCTGGATCAGGAGCTTTGAATCAGTGCAACTGCCTGCCATAACGGACGTGCGAGAGGTGCTTGAGGCGCAAACCTCCCGCCTAGCAGCGGGAAGGCACGAGCCCGCCGACATCGAGGCGATGGAGACGGCGCCCCAGGCAATACGGCGAGCGAGCGACAATCCGGCGATCGCGAAGCGAGCGTTGCGACGCGTGACGCTTGCTCGAGGCCCGCGTGCAGGTCGATGAACGGAGTGCCGCGTCCGTGACCGGCCAGGTGTCGGACCCGCAGGCCGGCGCCGTGTCGGCCCCGCTGCTTGAGGCGGTGACCGTGGCGAAGACCTTCGGCGCCACCCGCGCACTGCGTGATGCCTCGTTTGAGCTTCGCGCCGGCGAGGTGCATGCGCTGGTCGG
>DASXEZ010000076.1:0-2086 GCA_036489875.1 Solirubrobacteraceae bacterium
AGGTGTTGTGGCGAGAAAGTAGTCGGACGCCGGGGAGGAGAGGGCGTATGACGCGAGCGTATCCGATCCTCGGTGCACTTTCGCCGGTGACCTGAAGCCGAATCAGGGCGAGAGTCGCCCGGACATGGTGGCCCTGCTGCAGGCGATCGTCGGAGCGCTGCTGGCTGCGCTGAAGCCTCGAGCGAGCCTCGTGCTGGAGAACCTAGCGCTTCGGCAGCAGCTGGCGGTGCTGCGACGGGCGACACGGCGCCCGCGGGTGCGTCCGATCGACCGCGCCTTCTGGGTCGCACTGCGGAGCGTTTGGTCGCGATGGAGCGAGGCGCTGGCGATCGTTCAGCCGGCCACGGTGATCGCCTGGCATCGTCGTGGCTTCCGGCGCTTCTGGAGCCAGAAGTCCAGGCGATTGGGCCGGCCTCCGCTTGACCGGGAGGTGGTGGCCTTGATCGAGCGGATGGGGCGCGAGAATCGGACCTGGAGTCGACGGCGAGTGGCCGCCGAGCTCATGAAACTCGGCTATCGCGTCAGCAAGGACACCGTCGCGAAGTACATGCCGAAGGCGCCAGGGCGACCTCGCGGTGGATTGCAAACCTGGGGAACGTTCCTCCAGAACCATTTGTCGGGGACGATCGCCATCGATTTTCTCACGGTGCCGACCGTGACCTTCGATGTCCTGTATGTATTCTTCGTGCTGTCGTTGGAGCGGCGGCTGGTTCTTCATGTGAACGTGACCGCGCATCCGTACGCGGCGTGGGCATCGCAGCAGATCGTGGAAGCCATCGGCAGCGAACAGACGGTCGACCGCTTGCTCCGTGATCGAGATGGTGTCTACGGGCGGGCGTTCGATACCCGAGTCGAAAACCTGGGGATCGCGCAGCTGCGAACGGCTCCGCGGAGTCCCTGGCAGAATGGATACGCCGAGCGGTTCGTCGGTACGCTACGACGCGAGCTGCTCGATCACGTGATCGTTCTCGGGGAGCGTCACCTCTGGCGACTCGTTCGCGAGTATGTGGCCTACTACAACGCCGATCGCCCGCACATGTCGCTCGACCGGGACGCTCCCGCCGGCCGACTCGTGGAACCTCCCAGCCACGGGCGCGTCATCGCGTTCCGTCGGGTGGGAGGACTTCACCATCGATACTCCCGGGCAGCCTGATGGTGGGCGACGACTTTGTCGCCACGACAGGCTACTACTATGCTTTCTTGCCGATTTGATGACGATCGATGCGCCGCGGATCCGCAAGACCGTCTCCAGCGGAGGACCCTAGCCGTTCCCGCATTGACGCAGAGCACGTCGAGGCCGTCCCATCGGGCGCGGACCTCGTCGGCGAGAGCTCGAATGTCTGCGACGCTCGTCACGTGCGAGTGGAAGATAGCAACCTCTTCCGGCAGCGCCGCGCGCGCGCCTTCGGCCGTGATCGCCGATCGCCCCGTGACCATGATCGCGGCTCCCTCGGCGCAGAACCGCATTGCCGTGGCCAGACCGATCCCGTCGTTTCCCCAGTGATCAGCACGTGCTTGCCTTCGAATCGCATCATCGCTTGCTCCTCTCGTCGCACCTGCTACCCAGCACACGACGTGCCGAAGCGTGGGAGCCCGTGACGCTCGGCGCGAGCGCCGGCTATGGAAAGGCCGCATGGCGCGGGCGAGACAGTCCGGCGGTGTTGTCGGCGAGACCAATCCGGACGCGCTCTCGCGCGCCGCAAAGCAACTCTCCACGCGTTCCGCGCCACGGAGCCGCGCCCTAGGATGCGCCCATGATCACGGTCTACAAGTTCATGTCCGCGTGGGGCCAGCCCGACCTCAGTCCGTTCGTCTTCAAGGTCGAGACCTACCTGCGCATGATCGGCGTCGAGTACCGCGGCGTCCACGGTGACGCGCGCAAAGCGCCGAAGCGTAAGCTCCCGTACATCGACCACGACGGGCGCCGGATCGCCGATTCCACGTTCATCGTCGACTATCTGAAGGAAGCGTTCGGCGACAGGCTCGACGCGAAGCTCGAGCCTCGGCAGTGCGCCCTCGGCATGGCCGTCCAGTCGATGCTCGAAGAGCACTTCTACTTCGTACTGCTCTATCAGCGGTGGAAGGA
>DASXEZ010000098.1:0-12148 GCA_036489875.1 Solirubrobacteraceae bacterium
CGCCGAGCGCCTCGAGGAGGCCCACAGCAAGGCGTGGATCCTCAAGAGTTACCTCAACTACGTCCCCTACGGGACTGTCGAGGGCCAGACCGCGGAGGGCATCGAGGCGGCCTCGTGGATCTTCTTCGACCGCCCGGCGCGCGATGACACCCTTGCCCAGGCCGCCCTCTTGGCCGGGCTGCCGCAGGCGCCCAGTGAGTACAACCCCTTCCTCTACCCGGGAGCCGCCAAGACGCGCCGCGACATCGTGCTGGCGAAGATGGCGCAGCTCGGCTACATCAGCCAGGCCAGCGCGGCCGCGGCCGAGCGGGCCACGCTCGAGCTGCACGCCAACCACCACTACGCGCTCGGCGGCAGCTACCTGACCGACTTCATCCGCTCGGAGCTGATCGCCAAGTACGGGCGCAAGAAGCTCGCCGACGGCGGCCTGCGCATCTACACGACGCTCAGCCCGCATCTCGGTTCGGTCGCCAAGAACGCGATCACGAGCGTGCTCAACCTCCCGACCGACCCCTCCTCCGCGCTCGTCAGCGAGGATCCCAACAACGGCTACGTCGACACCATGGCGCAGTCCGGCAGCTACTCGCATTCGCAGTACAACCTCGCGACCCAGGCGCAGCGCCAGCCGGGCTCGACCTTCAAGGCGATCGTGCTCGCCGACGCGCTCGCTCACGGCATCGACCCCTTCACGACCGATTACCTCTCGCACACCCTCGAGGCGGGCTGGCTGTCGATCGCCCCCACCTACACGGTGATGATCGACGGTGGCGGCAACCTCGACGCCAACCTCAACCTCGATGAGGCGCTGGTCGCCTCCGACAACACCGTCTTCGCTCAGCTCGCCGCCGACCTCGGCGAGGCGAGCGTGACCGACATGGCCTACAAGATGGGCGTGCTGCCGGGGACGCTGCACAGCTATCCGGCCGAGGCGCTCGGCGGCCTGACGGTCGGCGTGACGCCGCTCGAGATGGCCAACGTCTACGCGACGATCGCCGACGGCGGCTACCGCAACAAGCAGATCACGATCAAGAAGGTCGTGTTCGCGGACGGCACCGTCGACCGAAGCTGGGGCGTGCCCCACCGCACCCAAGTCCTCTCGCGCGCAGCGGCGCTCGTCGAGACGGAGATCCTCCAGCACAACGTCCAATACGGCACGGCGACGCAGTCGGCGATCGGCTGCCCGAGCGCGGCCAAGACGGGCACCACCTCCAAGGAGGTCGACGCCTGGCTGGACGGCTTCACCCCCAACCGCACGACGGTGGTGTGGATGGGTTATCCGACGAACATCTCGATGACCGACGTGCACGGGCAGGCGCAGTACGGGGGCGACCTGCCGGCCCAGATCTGGCACGGCTTCATGGGCTCGGTGGTGACAGCGCCGTGCGCCCAGTTCGCCGCGCCGACCACCGATCCGATGACCTACCTGCCCTTCTCCGGCCACTACCAGCAGCTCGGCGAGGAGGCCTACATACCGCCCTCGACCGGAGGCAGCGGCGCGACCGGCGCGGCCGGGGCGGGCAAGGGCGACGGCGGCACGCATTCGCCGGCGGCAGGCGGCCAGCCCCACGGCGGCGCGCAGGCCCCGACCTCCAACAAACCGACGGCGCCGGTGACGACCACCACCCCACCCGCGAACACCACGCCAGCGAACACCACGCCGGTCACCACCACCCCGGCGACGCCGCCCCCCACCACGACCACGCCCGCGGGCGGGGCCCAGGCGCCGCCGACCGGCGTCACCTAGCGGCGTCCGCGCTCGCCTGGCGCCGGGGGGCGCATGGCCGCCAAGGCCGTGCGCTGCGCCGTGCGCGGTGAAGGCCCACGCACGGGGCGGATGCTACGGTGAGCAGCACACGAGCCAAACGTGCTCATTCGCGCAAAGTCGAGGATCTCAGAGTGGCAAAGGAAGACAAAGTCGAGTTCGAGGGCGAGGTCATCGAGGCCCTGCCCAACGCGATGTTCCGGGTCAAGCTCGACAACGACCACATCGTGCTCGGACACGTCGCCGGCAAGATGCGCCGCTTCCGCATCCGCATCCTGCCGGGGGATCGCGTGCGCTGCGAGCTCTCGCCTTACGACCTCGACCGCGCGCGGATCGTCTACCGCCACCGCTAGCGCGCCGAGCGCTCCCGCGGTGATGCGCTCGGGCGTTCCCGGGATCGCGCGTTGAACGAACGCGCGCTGATCGAGGCGATCCACGGCCTGCTCTCGACGCGCGGAGATCGCGTCACGCGCTGGATCGGCGACGACGCCGCGGTCGTGGCGTCGGGCGGCGGCGCCGTCGCGGTCTCCACCGACGCGATGGTCGAGGGCGTCCACTTCCGCCTGGACTGGATCAGCGCCGCCGACGTCGGCCACCGCGCGCTCGCCGGTGCGCTTTCGGATCTCGCGGCGATGGGAGCCGACCCGGGCGAGGCCTACCTCGCGCTCGGGGTCGGCGGCTCCCTCGACGCGCAGCGCGCGCTCGAGCTCGTTCGCGGCGCCGAGGCGCTGGCCGGGCACTGCGAGGTGACGATCGCCGGTGGCGACGTGGTCCGCTCGCCGGTCGCCTTCGTCACGGTCACCGTGATCGGCTGGGCGCCCGAGGTGGGGTCGCTGATCGGGCGCGACGGCGCGGCGCCCGGCGACCTCGTCGGCGTCACCGGCCGCCTCGGCGGCGCCGCCGCGGCGGTCGAGCTGCTGGCGGGCCATTCCGCGCCGGGCCCCCACGACGATGAGCTCCGCACGCGCTACGCGCGCCCGGCGCCGCGCCTGGCCGAGGGGCGGGAGCTGGCGCTCGCCGGCGTGCACGCGATGATCGACCTCTCCGACGGGCTGGCCAGCGACGCCGCGCTGATGGCCGACGCGAGCGGCGTGGCGATCGAGATCGACCTGCGCGCGCTGCCGCTGGCGCCCGGGGTCAGCGACCCCGCGCTCGCGGCCAGCGGCGGTGAGGACTTCGAGCTGTGCTTCTGCGTGGCGCCGGCGGAGCGGGCGGCTGTCGAGGCCGCGGTCGCCGACGTCACCTGGGTCGGTGCGGTTGCAGCCGGCTCCGGAGCGCATTTCCGTGACGAGGACGGCGAGCGCGTGCTGGCGGGCTTCGAGCACGAGCTGGACTGAGAGGGGGCGGCGCGTGGCGCGGGGGTGCGGTGCCCGTCGCCGCGCGGCGCACTAGGCGGTGACGCCGCGTGGACCGCTGCGATCGCTCGCCCGTCGCCGCGGCGGGAAGGGCGGGCGCGTACTCAGCGCTGAAGCGCTGAGGGCGTGCCGCCGAGCGAGCCCGGGCCGGCGTAGCTGAGCGGTCCGCGCACGGTGACCTCGAGGCGCTCGGGGGCGGCCGGCACACGGGTGCGCAGCAGCAACGCGGCGGCGGCGACGAAGACGCCGGCAGCGAGGCTGGCCAGCAGCAGCGCGTAGACCGAGAGCGAACCGCCGGCAACCGCCATCAGCAGGGTCCAGCTCAGCGCCAACGGCTCGGTGTGAAGCGCGCCGCAGAGGATCGCCGTGACCGCGATCAGGGGCGCCAGCGAGATCAACACGAGGATCGCGCCGACCAGCCCACCGCGGCCCTGCTCGCGCGTCAGCACGATCAGCCACAGATGCAGCGGCAACACCAGGAGCGCCGCGCTGTAGGGGTTCGCGAGCCACAGCAGCACGGCGACGGCGGTCCCGGTCAACAGCAGCCCCGCCGCCGCCCCGACCGGCTCGGGAGCGCCACGGTAGGGACCGCGCGCCCGGACGGCGGCGTGGAGCACCCAGGCGAGCACGAAGAGCAGCGCGACGCTCGAGAGCGCCGCCGCGCCAGCCGCCGAGATCGGCATCTGACCGGGCGTGACCGCGGCCGCCGGCGTCGCCGGAAGCAGACCGCCGATGCCCAGCAGCGCCGCGAAGATCGCCGCCAGCAAAAACGGCGCCGCGCACGAGAGCACCCAGAGGATCGACGGCGCCACGACCGCGCGGCGGCGGCGAGCGCGGGCGAAGACGTCCAGCGAGCACCCCAGCAGCGAGAGCAGTAGCGCCCCGATCACGGCCCGCGCGGCCCAGCCGCCGAGGACCTGGGTGCCGAAGGCGAGGTCGCGCGTCGGCTGCGCTGGGAGCGTCGGACCGCCGTCCAAGGAGTGCGTCAGGCCCAGAAGGGCCTGCCCGAAGTCGCCGACGCTGGCGGGGTCGGCAGCCTGGTCGGTGGCCGCCGGCGCCGCCTCGCCGTCGCTACTGAAGAGCACGGCCGGGATCCCCGCGGCCTCCAGTGGGCCCTGCGCCCCGGTCGTGACCGGCAGCGCCAGACGCCCCAGCTGGGTGGCCAGGGAGGGGTCCGGCTGAGGCTTCGCGAGTGCGGTGGCGAGCGCCGCCTCCGCGCTCGAGCGCAGCGCCACCGGTGCCAGCGCGCCCGCCTGCGACCACGGCACGAGGTAGGGGCCACCGCCGCTGTGGGAGACGTTGCCGAGCACGACGGCGGCCTCGGTGCCGGCCGGCAGCGCTCCGGCGATCGCCGCCATCGCGCTGGCGCCGCCGCTGGTCGAGATCAGCGTCAGCGGGCGCTTCATCGTGACATTGATGTAGAGCTGCGCGAGTTGCAACAGGATCGCCGTGGCCGCGAGCGAGCCGGCGCTCGCATGCGCGGCGCCGCCGCGGTCAGCGATCAAGACGATGCCGGGCCCGGGCGGCGAGCCGCTTCCCGCGCGCGAGGCGATCACGGTGCGGATCGCTCGCGCCCCGGCCGTCGTCTCGACGCTCGAGCTCACCACCCGCACCGAGCACCCCCGACCCGCAGCGCACGGGGCAAGGCGCCGGGCAACGGCGTCGGCGAGCGCGTCATCGCCGGCGCTGCCCGCCGCGGTGCTCGGGAAGTCCTCGGCCAGCATGGCCGCGGTGTTGACGGCGCTGGCGCCGCTGAAGGCCTGCGCCAAGGGCGAGCTCGCGAGGGCCGCGGGACGGGCGTGCAGGGAGAACGCAGCGATCGCAGCCAGGATCGCGAACGGCAGCAGAGTCACGCGATACAGGCGAAGGTCAAGCACCTTCGCGGAGCCTAGTGGTTGGCGGACGGGCCCCCACCCCGGCATATGGGTGGGTGAGGGGCCGCGATCTGAGAACCTGTGGGGTGGAAGAGCCGATGGCAGAGCGACCAACACGCATCCTGCTGGTGGACGACGAGCAGGCGATCCTGACCTTGCTTTCCTATCCGCTCCAGCAGGACGGCTACGAGGTGGTGCGGGCCGCGGATGGCGTCGAGGCGCTCGACCGCTTCGCCGAGAGCGAGTTCGATCTCGTCGTCCTGGACGTGACGATGCCCCACCTCGACGGGCTCGAGGTCTGCCGGCGGCTGCGGGCGACCAGCTCGGTGCCGATCATCATGCTGACCGCCAAGACCGAGGAGATCGACAAGGTCGTCGGACTCGAGCTCGGCGCCGACGACTACATCACCAAGCCGTTCTCGATCCGCGAGTTTCGAAGCCGCGTCAAGGCGGCCCTGCGGCGCTCCTCGATGGGGCCCTCCCCCAGCGAGGATCGAGACGGCGCCAGCGAGCCCCTGATCTCCGGCGAGCTCGTGATCGACTTCGACAAGCGCAGCGTGCGCCTGCGCGAGGAGCTCGTGCGGACCACCTTCGTCGAGTTCGAGATCCTCGGGCTGCTGGCGCGTAGCCCCGGCCGCGTGTTCAGCCGCGAGGCGCTGCTCGACCGCATCTGGGGCGACTCGGCCTACCGCGACCCGCGCACGATCGACGTCCACATCCGCCACCTGCGCGAGAAGCTCGAAACCGACGCCAAGGAACCCGACTACATCTTCACGGTGCGCGGCGTCGGCTACCGCTTCCGCGACCGCGACGCCGAGCGGTGAGAGGGCGGCGGGCGGCGCGCCGGGCGCGGGCGGCCGGCCGCCGCTCCGGCCCGCGCCCGCCGATCGTGCGCTCGATCCGCACGCGTCTGGCGGTCATCTTCTTCCTCGTCACCTTTCTCAGCGTGGCGGTGATCTACGTGATCGTCGCGCCGCCACTGACCTCGAGGCTCGAGACCGAGGGCGTGAACAACCTCGTCAACCTGGTCAACATCAGCTACGCGGGCAGCCGCGCCTCGACCTATAAGAGCATCAGCCAGCTGCCCACGACGTGGCCGGATCGCAGGCACCAGAATCGGGTCGAGCACGAGGCGAGCACCTACGCGGGTTACCTCTCCAACGAGACCGGCGGCAGCCAGGTGACGATCGTCTTCATAACCGGCGGCAGCGCCACCGCGACCGGCGTACCGACCACTGTCGGGGCGGCACCCGACGCCTCCACCACCTCGCAGCTGAACGCCGACGTCGAGGCCTATGCGCTCAACGTGCAGGCCGGCGATCTGCCGCTCAACAAGAAGGGGCAGCAGAACCCGGTCCCGCACAGCGTCATCCACGGGCCGCACGGCTCGCTCGCGGTGGTCGGCCTCGGCGTCTCAAAGCCCGGCCCCCCGACGCAGGTCAACAAGGTCGTCATCTTCGAAAACCCGCTCGGCGACGTGCCGTCGCTGGTCGCCACGGTGCGCTCGCGGATCCTGCTCGCGGCCGCGCTCGGGCTGCTCGTGGCGCTCCTGACGGGGGTGTTGGTGGCGACTGCGCTGACGCGCCGCGTGTTGCGCCTGGAGAGCACCGCCCAGCGCGTCGCGCAGGGCGATTTCGAGGCGCACTTCAGCGACTCCTCAGGCGATGAGCTGGGTCAGCTCGCGGCCGCGCTCGCCCACATGCAGAGCCAGCTCGAGGGCCTCGAGGACGCGCGGCGGCGCTTCATCGCGACGGCCTCGCACGAGCTGCGCACGCCGATCTTCTCCCTCGGCGGATTCCTCGAGCTGCTCCAGGACGAGGCGCTCGACGAGGACACCCGCCAGCAGTTCCTGAGCCAGATCCGCGAGCAGGTGGAGCGTCTCGGCAAGCTCGCGACGCAGTTGCTGGACCTCACGCGGCTCGAGTCCGGGAGCGTCGAGCTGACGCAGACGACGACCGATCTCGGCGTGCTCGCGCGCGCGGTCGGCGCCGAGTTCGCGCCCGCGCTCGCGCGCCACGACTCCCACCTCGAGTTGCGGCTCCCAGAGCAGCCGGTCCGCGTGGTCTGCGATTCAGAGCGGGTCGCCCAGCTGGTGCGGATTTTGATCGACAACGCGCTCGTGCACACCCCGGCGGGAGCCGACCTCGTCGTCACGACCACCCCGCCCGAGAACGGGACCGGCGCGCAGCTCTCGGTCAGCGACAGCGGCCCAGGTATCCCGGAGGACTCGCTGGAGCGCATCTTCGAGCCCTTCTACAGCGCCGATGGCGCGCGCGGGGCGGGCCTGGGCCTGGCCATCGCGCGCGAGCTCGCCGGCCGCATGGGCGCGGCGCTCGAGATCGTCTCGCAGCCCGGCGACACAACCTTCACGCTCACGCTTCCGAGCGAGGAGGCCTGAGCGGCCAGCCGCCGCGGCGAGTGGTTGACCGCCCCGCGGGCACCTGCGAGCATCCGCATGCGGATGCAGACCATGAGGCGCCCTCCTGTGTGCTCGTCCGCCTCGGCAGCGGGCGCGACGCGCTTGGAGCGGGCGGGCACGGGTAAAGCGCCCTCATGAACTCGCAGCGGCGCCGCCTCGTTCTGGTCTCAAACCGCGGCCCGGTCACCTTCAACGCCGACGGCTCCGTGCAGCGCGGCAGCGGTGGCCTGGTCACGGCCCTCACCGGCCTGGCCTCCCACCGCGAGGTGATCTGGATCGCCTCCGCCATGAACGAGCACGACGCGGCTGCCTCCGAGCGCCACGGCGGCCGCGCCTTCGAGGTCAGCTCCCCGACCGGACGCAGCGACTACCTGGTGCGGCTGGTCCAGTCAGATCCCGACGCCTACGACCGCTTCTACAACATCTTCGCCAACCCGATGCTGTGGTTCATCCAGCACTACCTGTGGGACCTCTCGAACGCACCGGACATCCGCCGCAACGAGATCGAGGCCTACGAGTTCGGCTACAACGTCGTCAACGAGGACCTCGCGCGTGCCGTGGTCGAGGAGATCGAGGACGTCGAGGATCCGGTCGTGATGGTCCACGACTACCAGCTCTACACGCTGCCCGAGCTGGTGCGCCGCGCCCGCCCGGACGTCTTCCTGCACCACTTCGTCCACATCCCCTGGACCCAGCCGGATGCCTGGCGAGTGCTGCCGACCCGGATCCGCGAGGAGCTCTACAACGGCGTCCTCGCCAACGACATCATCGGCTTTCACACCCACGCCTACCGGCGCAACTTCCTGCAGTGCTGCCAGGAGCTGGTCGGCGCCGAGATCGACGCCGAGCGCAGCGTCGTCTACTGGGAGGGACGCGAGGTGTGGGCGCGCACCTACCCGCTGCCGATCGACCATGAGGCCACCATCGCGGCCGCCCGCAGCGAGCGCGTCACCCACTTCGAGGCCGAGCTCGCGAGCCGCCGGCGTGACTTCATGATCCTGCGTGTCGACCGCGCCGACCTCTCCAAGAACGTCCTGCGCGGGTTCTCGGCCTTCGACTTCTTCCTCGAGCAGCACCCGGAGTTCTCCGAGCGCGTGACCTTCATCGCGCAGCTGATGCCCTCCCGAAGCGACGTGCCCCAGTATCAGGAGTACCTCGAGCGGATCGAGGCGCTCGTGGCGGTCGTCAACCACCGCCACGGCACACCGGACTGGATGCCGATCCAGCTGAAGCTCCGCGACGACCTCGAGGAGGCCTTCGCCTCCTACAAGCAGTACGACGTGCTCCTCGTCAACGCGATGTTCGACGGCATGAACCTGGTCGCCAAGGAGGGCCCGATCCTGAACGAGAACGCCGGCGTCTCGATCCTCTCGGAGAACACCGGCGCGCACGACGAGCTCGGCGAATTCGCCCTATCGGTCAACCCCTTCGACATCCAGGAGCTCGCCGACTCGATCCATGCGGCGCTCGAGATGGACCGCGATGAGCGCGAGCGGCGGCTGGCGGGACTTCAGGCGATCGTGACCGCGCGCGACCCGGGTGACTGGATCGACGAACAGCTCGACGACATCGCCAAGAAACGGGCCGGAGCCGGAGTTCGCTAGCGAGCGGGCCCTCGGCGGCGGCCCGGTAGGAAGGCCTCCGCGATCGGCGCCTGGCGGGGCGAACGGAGTCCCGCTGGTATCATCGGCCGCCGCGATGGCCCACGCCAAGCCCATTTACGACCTGACCCTGCTGCTCGACCTCAGCGCCGAGGACGACGCGCGCGCCAAGATCGTCGCGGACACGCGCTCTGCGATCGAGGGTGAGGGCGAGCTGCTCGCCGAGCAGACCTGGGGCACGCGGCAACTCGCCTACGAGATCGACCACCGCGAGGCGGCCGAGTATCACCTGCTCCAGTTCAGCGGCCCGCCCAAGCTCATCGCCGCGCTCGAGCACAGCCTGCGCATCACCGACGGGGTTATCCGCCATCGCGTGATCAAGCTGCCGCCGGGCGTGCCGGTCGTCGCCAACGCCGCCGCGCCGGCTCCGAGCGCACCCACGCCGGCCGCGAGCGCTCCCGCGCCGAGTGCGGGCGCTCCCGCGCCGCCCAGCGCCCCCGCAAGCCCCCCGGCCGACGCCCCGGCGCCCGCCGAGGACGCAGCAGAACCCGTCAGCGCCTGATTTCCCCCAAACAGCGGCGAGCAGCGCGGCTACCGCTCCGGCTCCCGGGCTACAGTGGCTTGAAACGCTGAGCGCAATCGAAGGAGCCTCACCATGGCCGCATCCAACCTCAATGTCGTAGTCATCACCGGGAACCTGACGCGGGATCCGGAGCTGCGGTCGCTGCCAAGCGGCACCTCGGTCTGCGACCTGCGCGTCGCCGTCAACACCCGCCGCAAGAACAACGCGAGCGGCGATTGGGAGGACAAGCCCAACTACTTCGACGTCAAGGTCTGGGGCGCGCAGGGCGAGAACTGCGCCCGCTTCCTCGCCAAGGGACGCCCCGTGGGTGTCCAGGGCCGGCTCGAATGGCGCGAATGGGAGACCCAGGACGGGCAAAAGCGCCAGGCAGTCGATATCATCGCTGATTCGGTCCAGTTCCTCGGTGGCCGTGATGACGCCCCATCAGGCGGATTCACCGCCTCAGTGGGCGGATCGCGCAGCGACGTGCCGGTCGACGAGCGGGATTACCAGCCCGCCGCCGCGACGGGCGCCTCGATCGGCGACGACGACATTCCCTTCTAAGAGCTAAGGATCAAATGGCGAAGCAGCGAGCAGGCCGGGACAAGCCCGGCCGTCGGCGGGAGAAGCGGGCGGGACCGAGCAGCGGTCGCCGCAAGCCCTGCCTGCACTGCAAGGACAAGGTCGATCAGGTCGACTACAAGGACGTCGCCGGCCTGCGCAAGTTCATCTCCGAGAAGGGGAAGATCCGCTCACGGCGGATCAGCGGCGCCTGCCGACGCCATCAGAGCCAGATCGCTCGTGCGGTCAAGCGCGCCCGTGAGCTCGCGCTGCTCCCCTACGTCAACGAGGGAGCGGTCGAGAGCACGGGCGGTCGCCGTGACCGCGATCGCGACCGCGACCGCTGATGCCGACCGCGATTCTCCTTGACGACGTCGAGTCGCTCGGCGAGCGCGGCGCGGTGGTCGAGGTCTCCAAGGGTTACCTGCGCAACTACCTGATCCCGCGCAAGCTCGCGCAGCCCGCGACCGCCGGCGCCATGAATGCGGTGCGCCAGCGCGTCGAGGCGGCCGATCGGGTAGCCCGCGAGGCGATTGAGATGGCCGAGGAGAACGCGGCGATGCTCTCGCGCACCGTGCTCACGATCTCCCAGCAGGCGGGCGATGACGGCCGCCTGTTCGGCTCCGTCACCAGCCAGGACATCGTCGACGCGATCAAGGAGGCGCGCGGCCTCAAGCTCGACCGCCGCGGCGTCCATCTCGAGGATCCGATCAAGAACGTCGGCACCTACATGGTCGTCGTCGAGGTCGCCGGCGGCACCACCGCGACGATCAAGACGATCGTCAGCGCCGCCAAGTAGCGACTGCTCGGCCTGGCTGTCGCGGCCGCCAGGCCGCGGGACGGTCTCTCCCCTCAGCCGTCGCCGCGCTGCGACGCCGGCGCCCAGTCGTCGCCCAGAGCCGTGAGATCGGCGGCGCCGCCGAGGACCGAATAGACGATCTCGACCGCCCCGCCCTCGAGCGCCCGTTCGCTCTCAAGGCTGAGCTTCGTGTCCACGCTCACGGCCGGCGTCAGGCGCATGCCGCCACCGAGCAGGATCGGCAGCAGCACCAGCTCGAGGCGAGCCAGCGCCCCCAGTGCCCGAAAGGTCTCGATCGTCTGCGGCCCGCCGACCAAGTGGACGTCGCCGCCGCGGTTGGCCTCGGCCATCCGAGCGAGCAGCCGTAGGGGATCGCTCTCGACCACGACGTGCTCGGGCGTTCCCTCGGGCCGCTGCGAGGCCAGCACGAAGACGTCGAGCTCGGGCCACGGCCAGAAGTCGTTGTTGAGCGCCGGCTCGAACGTCGTGCGGCCCATCACGGCCGCCTCGCAGCCGACCAGGAACTCGGTGATCCCGTGGCTGTGGCCGGAGGTGTAGGCCGGATCCGCCACGAGCGCCGGCCACCCAGCGGGCGTCGTCACGTAACCATCGGCGCTCATGCTCATGCGTGCACGTATCTGCATCGGCGCTCCTTCCCCATCGCTTGCTTGCCGTCGAGCGCGTCCGACCAGCTCGAGTCTAGATGCGCGGCGACCGGCTCCGCCCCAAAGCCGCCGAGCGAGCGGAAACTCGTCGACGCGCGCGGATGATCCGTTTCACGGGCATAGCGACAACAGCCGTGCGCGCCAACCGAAGCCCCCTCTACGATCCCGAGCCCCATGAGCACGCCCGCCCGAACCGAACGCCCACGCCCGCAGGCCGTCCAGGCCCCTCCGGGCGCGCTCGCGCCGCCCCACAACATCGACGCCGAGGAGTCGGTGCTCGGAGCGATCCTGATGTCTGAGCGGCCGATGTACTCGATCGTGATCGAGGAGGGACTGCGCCCTGACGACTTCTATCGCGAGCGCCACCGCCTGATCTTCGCGGCCATGCTCGGCCTCTACGAGCGCTCGGAGCCCATCGACACGGTCACGGTCATCGACGCACTGCGCGCGTCGGGGTCGCTGGAGCCGGCAGGCGGGCCCGAGGGCGTCGACCTGCTCGCCGGCCCGGTCCCCAACATGGCCCACTCGCGTCAGTACGCGCAGATCGTGC
>DASXEZ010000175.1:0-20719 GCA_036489875.1 Solirubrobacteraceae bacterium
CTGAAGGGAGCGCGCGATGGGTCCACCTACACACGAGGATGCGCAGCTGATGCTCCAGCTTGCTCAGTGGGGCACTGCGCTTGGGGTTGAGGAGGCGATGACCGAGGTCTTTGCCGATTCGTTTGATCCCAAGAGCGTGGAGCCGGAGGAGAGCGCGGCGGTGCGCAAGCTGCTGTTGTTCTGCGAGTCGATCGGCGCGCTCACCAAGCACGATCTGTTGAGCGTGCAGCTCGTCAACGACTGGCTGTGGATCGAGGGGTTGTGGACCCGTCTCGGTCCCGCTGCGCTGCGTCTGCGCGAGCGCTTCGGCGAGCCGGCTCTGTACGAGAACTTCGAGGCGCTCGCGGCGAGCTGAGCTTCTAGTCGGCCGACCAGTGCGCCAGGAAGGCCTCGGCCTCGCGCCCGGCGAGGTCGGTGCGCAGCGCGCGCGCCAGCCGGGATGCCTCGCGCGGCCCGCAGTCCCAGAAGAGCACGACCTCGCCCGAGCTCACGTCCACGATCTCGACGTGGTCGAGGCGGTCGGGCGAGGCCAAAAGCGCCGGCGCCGCGCCGCCGCGGCGGACCAGTAGCCGGTACGCGCGCCCGGCCCTCACCGCCGCGCCGCCTCCAGCAGCTCGCCGGCCTGCTCGAGTGAGCGCTCGCCGATCAGCACACGCTCGCCGACACGCACGGCCGGGACGTCGCTGACGCCGAGGGCCAGGGCTTGCGCGCTGGCCGCTTCGAGCTCTGCGGCGATCGAGCGCGTCTGCGTGGCGCGCAGGATCGCGGCCGGGTGGATCTCGCACGCGGCCGCCGCGATCAGCACGTTGTCGCGCTCGCTCATCGCGTGTCCGCCGGCGAAGGCCTGGCGGTACGCCGCGAGCGCGAAGGCGACCGTCTTGCCGATGCGCTTGGCGTAGGTCGCGGCGAGCATCGCGAAGCGGCTGTCGTAGGGAAACGGCGCGGGCCAGCGCAGAGGCTGGAGCGACAGCGCCGCCGCGCGCAGTTCGAAGCCCTCCCGGATCGAGTCGCGCTCCTGCTCGCAGCGGTAGGCCTCGAAGGACTCGGCGCTCGGCAGCTTCGCGGTGAGGATCGGCTGCCACTCACACGGCGGAGGGAGCACCTGCAGCGCGCGTTCGGCCGCCAGATAGGCCTCGGGGCTCCTGAGGTCGAAGTAGAACATCGCCTCGACACTCACGAGCGAGCTACCCGTGAATCAGCCAGCCGTCGGCGTCGCGCGCGGCCTCGAGCACGGCTTCCGACAGCGTCGGGTGGCCGTGCACGATGCGCCCGACCTCAGCGAATCCACCTTCGAGAGCACGTACGTTGACAAGCTCCTGGATCAGCTCTGTGGCGCGCGTACCGACGATGTGGGCGCCGAGCAAATCGCCGTAGCGGCGCTCGCCGATGATCTTGACCAAACCCGCGCGATCGCCGTAGATCGTGCCGGCGCCGACCGCGCCGTAGGGGGCCTTGCCGACGATGACGTCGTGCCCGGCCTCGCGCGCCTGCTCCTCGGTCAGGCCGAAGCTCGCGACGTTGGGTGTGCAGAAGGTCGCGCGCGGGATGTCGACATACACGAGTGGGTGTGGGTTCAGTCCCGCCGCCGTCTCGACCGCGATCACACCCTCATCCGAGGCCTTATGCGCCAGCGCGGGTCCGGCCGTCAGATCGCCGATCGCGTAGACGCCTTCTCGCGAGGTCCGCTGGGCGCCGTCGACCTCGATCAGGCCACGGTCGGTCAGTTTGATCTTGGCGTCCTCGAGGCCGAGGCCGGCGACATCGGGGCCGCGGCCGGCGGCGACGACCAGCCAGTCGACCTCGATCGCGTCTCCACCGGCGGTGAAGGTGACCGAGTCCTTGCCGCTCTTCACGCCCTCGCACGGCGTCGAGAGGTGGACGTTGATGCCCTGGCGCTGGAGGCCGCGGAGCACGACCTTGGAGATGTCCGCATCCTCGGTGGGAAGTACCCGGTCGAGGACCTCGAAGAGGTGCGTCTCGCTGCCGAGGCGCGCATAGGCCGAGGCGATCTCGCTGCCGGATGCCCCGGCGCCGACTACCGCGAGGCGCCCGGGAAGCGACTCGAAGGCCCAGGCCTCCTCGGTGCCGACGACACGCCCTCCGAACTCGATGCCCGGGACCGATCGCGGCACGGAACCCGTTGCCAGCACGATCGTCTTCGCGTTGAGCTCGTCCTCGCCGACGCGCACGGTACCGGCCGCGGTCAGCGTCGCCGCGCCCTCAATGAGCTCGATCTTGTTCTTCTTGAACAGCATCGACACGCCACCCGTGAGCGTCGAGACGACCTTGTTGCGACGTTCCATGACGGCGGAGAAGTCGACCGAGGGTTCGGCCACCACGATCCCGTACTCGCCGGCCTCGCGCGTCTCGGTGAGGATGTCGGCGGACCGAAGGACGGCCTTGGCGGGGATGCAGGCGACGTTCAGGCAGCGCCCACCGACGGCGGCGCGTTCAACCACGGCGGTGCTCATTCCGAGCTGCGCCGCTCGGATCGCGGCGACGTATCCGCCCGGCCCGGCGCCGATCACGACACAGTCGAATGTCCTTTCAGCCATGAGTCTTCAGCCTATACGACCGCTGATCCGGGATCCTTCTGCCGATGGCACGCGACAGCGGATTGAGGATCAGCTCACGTCTGACGATCCCCATGGAGGAGATCGAGCTGCGCACCAGCCGCTCCTCGGGGCCCGGGGGCCAGCACGCCAACGTCACGGCCTCGCGGGTCGAGGCGGTCTTCGACGTGGCGACGTCGCGCGCGCTCTCCGATGTCCAGCGCGCGCGGCTGCTCGAGCGCGTCGGTCCGCGCGTGACCGCGGTCGCTCAGGACGCGCGCAGCCAGCTGCGAAACCGCGAGCAGGCGCTCGAGCGCCTACGCGCCAAGATCGAAGCGGCGCTGCGGGTGCGAACGCCGCGTCGCCCGACGGCCCCGACCGCCGCCTCGCGCGTGCGGCGGCTTGACTCCAAGCGCGCGAACGCCGAGCGCAAGCGCGGGCGTCACCCGCCGGCGCTCGAGGATTGATGGGGCACCGACAGGCGCCCCATCACCCGCACCAGCTTCCAGAACAGCCAGCCTCCCGCGCCGATCACCGCGACGCAGAGGATCACAGCCTCGAAGTTGGACGCCTCGACGAGGAACAGGCAGAAGACCAGCACGATCAGAACGAGCAGAGCTTCGAAGGCGAGGACGGCGAAGTAGCGGCGCGTCCACATTCCAGCCGCCAGCACCGCCATCAATCCGCTGAAGGCCAGAACCCCGACGCCAGGGTGCTTGCCCTCGATGCGGGCGTTCGCCGCGTAGGCGATCGCGTTGGCGGCTCCCAGGGTCGCGCAGACGATCACCGCGGCGAGCAGCGGCCGCGGCCGCTCCCCCGGCGCGAGCGGGGCGAGCGCGGCGCGCGCGGCCTCATCGCGCACTTCGGAGCGGCCGGGCTCGCGCGGCGGGCGCCGCTTGCGCCGACGCAACTCAGCCACGGGCGTTCTCCATCAGCCCAAGTCTCGCATCAGCTCGCAGCCTCGCGCCTGGGCGCGGACCGCAGCGCTTGGTGTGCCAGCATGCCGAGATGGCCGCCGCCGCCGTTGAAGCCCTGGCCGACGCCTGGGAGGCCGCATGGTCCGGCGGCGACCCTGGCGCCTTCCTGACGCTCTGCGCGCCTGACCTCCACTACGAGGACCCGGTGACGCCGGCTCCGCTGCAGGGAGTGATCGCGCTCGGCGCCCATGCCGAGCGCCTCTGGCGCGCGTTTCCCGACGTGCGCATGACGCGGGCCGGCGAGCGCCTTTGCGACGGCCGCTTCGCGGCGCTCCCGGTGCTCGCGAGCGCGCGCAACACGGGTGCGCTCGATGGGCTTCCGGCGAGCCACCGCGAGATCGAGTTGCGAGTCATCTTCTGGTGCGAGCTCGACCTCTCGCGCCAACGCCTGTGGCGCGTGCGCGCCGTCTTCGACGCCTACGGCGCTGCGATGGCCCTCGGCCTGCTGCCGCGGCCCGGAACGCTTCGCAACCGCGCGGTGCTCGCGTTGCAGGGTTACGGACTGCGCTTGGGGGGCTAGTCGCGGCAGCGGCCGCATCGACGGTCGTTCACCGGCGGCGGTTCGGCCGCGCCGCGATCGGCTTGACGCCGGCGCGCAGGCGCTCCGGCACAACGATCGCCATTGCGGCCGGCGCGGGCTGCCCAAGCGCGAGCGCGTCGCCCGGGTGGGGGTAAGCTCTCCCGCTCGCCGATGCCCCGTCATTTCCTCACAGGTACCGAGCTCGACACCGCCCAGCTGACGGCGTTGCTCGAGCGCGCTCAGGAACTGAAGGACGCTCCACGAAGTTCTCACGCACTCGCGGAGCGCTGCATCGGCCTCGTGTTCGAGAAGCCCTCGACCCGTACCCGTGTGTCCTTCGAGGTGGGAGTCGTCGAGCTCGGCGGGCATCCTCTGATCCTGCGCGGCGACGAGCTCCAGATCGCACGCGGAGAGGCCCTGCGCGACACGGCACTGGTGCTCTCGCGCCACCTCGACGCGGTCGGCGTGCGGACCGGTCCCCAGGCGATGCTCGATGAGCTGGCCGCTCACAGTTCGATCCCGGTCTTCAACATGCTGACCGCCGAGCACCATCCGTGCCAGGCGCTCGCGGACCTGCTCACTCTGCGCGAGGCGTTCGGTTCGCTCGAGGGACTGCATGTCGCCTATGTCGGCGACGGCAACAACGTCGCGCGCTCGCTCGCGCTGCTCGGCTCGCGCGCTGGGATCGATGTCGTCGTGGCCTCGCCGGAGGGCTATGAGCTCGAGGCGGGGACGGGCGCGACGCTCGTGCGTGATCCCGCCGAGGCCGTGAGCGGAGCCCACGCCGTCTACACCGACGTCTGGGTCTCGATGGGCGATGAGGAGACGGCTGCGCAAAGGCGCGCCGCACTCGAGCGCTACCGTGTCGATGATGCCCTGCTCGACCTCGCCCGCCCGGACGTGATCGCCCTGCACGACCTGCCCGCGCACGCGGGGGAGGAGATCAGCGCCGAGGTTCTCTACGGCTCTCGCCAGCGGATCTGGGACCAGGCCGAGAACCGCCGCCACGCGCAGAAGGCTCTGCTCGAGTGGCTGCTCCCCTGAGCAGCGCGTCCCGGCCGTCGGTCGGGGACGAGCTCGAGCTGCGGATCGAGTCGCTCGCCTTCGGCGGCGCCGGGGTGGCTCGCTCCGACGGCGGCTACGTCGTCTTCGTCGACGGGGCGCTTCCCGGCGATCGGGTTCGTGCGCGCGTGCACCACCGCAAGCGCTCCTATGCCCAGGCGCGCGCGACCGAGCTCATCGAGCCCGGGCCCGATCGCGTGGAGCCGCTCGCCGATCATCCAGGCGCGCCGTGGCAGGTCCTGCGCTACGAACGCCAGCTCGAGATCAAGCAGCAGCAGGTCGAGGAGGCGCTGCGGCGGATCGGTCACCTCGACGGTTTTGAGCTCGAGCCGATCGTCGCCGCTCAGGAACAGTGGCGCTACCGCAACAAGCTCGAGTACTCCTTCGGAAATCTGCCGGACGGGAGCCTGGTGTGCGGCTTCCACGCGCCCGGCTCGTGGGAGCGGATCGAGCCGCTCGAGGACTGCCTGCTGGCCTCCGAGGCGGCCAATCAGGCGCGTCGTGACGTGCTCGCCTTCTGCCGCGCGCGCGGCCTGCGCGCGTTCGACCGCCGCAGCCGCGAGGGCTTCCTGCGCAACCTCGTCGTGCGCGAGGGCCGCCGCAGCGGGCAGCTGCTGGTCCGGCTGGTCACCAGCGAGGGAGAGCTCGACGGCGACGGCCTCGCGGCCGCGGTCGATTGTCACGGTCTGCTCTGGACACACACCGACGCCGCGGCTGAGACGACGGCCGGGGGACACACCGAGCTGCTCGCGGGCATGGATTACTTCGACGAGCGGATCGGCGACCTCGAGCTGCGGATCTCGCCGGAGGCGTTCTTTCAGACCAACACCGAGATGGCGGAGCGCCTCTACGCCCTGGTCGCGAAGGAGGCCTCGCTCGACGGTTGGGAGCGCGTCTACGACCTCTACTGCGGGATCGGCTCGATCGGCCTCTCGCTCGCCCGGCGTTCCGGCTCTGTGCACGGGCTCGAGATCGTCGAGGAGGCGGTCAAGGACGCCGCGCGAAACGCCCGTCACAACGAGATCACCAACTGCCATTTCCACGCCGGGGATGTGCGGCTGGTCCTCGCACAGCTGACAGCTGCCGCCGGGCGCCCCGACCTCGTCGTCGTCGATCCCCCGCGCGCGGGGCTCTCGCAGAAGATCGTTCGTCGCATCATCGAGGCGATGCCGCGACGGATCGTCTACGTCTCCTGCAATCCGACAACCCTGGCACCCAACGCCGCGCAACTCGTCGAGAGCGGCTGGACGCTGCGCCGAGTGACCCCCGTCGATATGTTCCCCCAGACGCCGCACATCGAGTGCGTCGCGCTGCTCGAGCGTTGATCGCCGCCACGATCGAGTCGGGCGAGGTCGCGCCCCGCGAGCATCCGGACCCGTGCCCGGGCCACGGCGAGGTTCTGGTCCGCGTGCGCGCCGCCGGCTTGAACGGCGCCGACATCATCCAGCGCGCCGGGCATTACCCGGCGCCCCCGGGCTCGCCGCCCGACATTCCCGGCCTCGAGCTGGCGGGCGAGGTGGCAGAGCTCGGACCCGGGGCGACGCGCTTCGCGCCCGGGGCGCGGGTGATGGCGATCGTCGGAGGTGGGGGTCAGGCGGAGTTGGCGCTGGTCAACGAACGCCAGCTGATGGCCGTACCTGAGCGTCTGGACTGGCCTTCGGCAGGCGGTGTCCCGGAGGCCTTCACGACCGCCCACGACGCACTCTTCACACAGTGCGGCCTGCTCGCCGGTGAGCGTTTGCTCGTCCACGGCGCCGCCGGCGGAGTCGGCACGGCAGCGATCGGACTCGCGCTCGCGGCTGGAGCGCGCGTCCACGCGAGCGTCCGCAACGAGGCGCTGCGCGATCGGGTAGCCGGCCTCGGCGCCAATGTCATCGCGCCTGAGAACTTCGCGGAGCAGGGGCCCTTCGATGTGATCCTCGAGCTGGTGGGCGCCGTCAACCTGCCGCAGAACCTGCAAGCACTCGCGCCGGAGGGGCGAATCGCCGTGATCGGCATCGGCGCCGGCTCCAAGGGAGAGCTCGACCTGCGCCAGCTGATGGCCAAGCGGGCGCGCATCCACGGCTCGATGCTGCGAGCGCGGACGCTCGAGGACAAGGCACAGACCGCACGGCGGATGGAGCGCAGCGTGCTGCCGCTGCTCGCCGAAGGCGCGGTCTCCGTCCCGGTTGCCGCGACCTTCCCGCTTGCGCGCGTCGCGGATGCCTACGAGGCCTTCACCGCCGGCGGCAAGTTCGGCAAGATCGTGCTCACGATGGACTGAGCCGGGCCACGTGGGGATTCGTCCTCGCCCCCGGCGGTGTTCACAAAAAGCAGGGCCTCGCAGAGAAGCCCTGGCCTCCCAACGAGAGGAACGGGTGTGGCAGGAGAGACGCCAGTTGCCGAGCTCCATACCGGGTTCAGCAGTGCGGGGGCGGCGGCGACAGATTGGGCCGCGGGACGCCGACAGATCGACGACGCGGAGGTGTTCTGGCTCTCGACCGTGCGTCCCGATGGGCGTCCGCACGTCACCCCGGTGTTGGCTGTGTGGCATGGCGAGGCGATCTACTTCTGCACGGGTCCGGAGGAGCGCAAGGCGAGGAACCTGACACAGAACGAGCAGTGCATTCTCACCACGGGCCACAACGGCCTCGACGGCCTCGATGTCGTGGTCGAGGGACGCGCCGTTCAGGTGGACGACGCGGCTGAGCGCGGACTTGTCGCCGGCGCGTACGAGTCGAAGTACGGGACGCGCTTCACGGCACCTGAGGGCACGTGGTTCGGGCTCAGCGATGCGATCCGCGCGGGCGATGTACTCCTGTACCGGGTGAAGCCAACGACCGCATTCGGCTTTGGCAAAGGCGAGCAGTTCAGCCAGACGCGGTGGCGTTTTAGCTGATCGGTAGCAGTGGCCCGGATGAGGCGGAGACTCGTTTGACGGTGGATCGGCACATCTATCGCAAGCGTGGTGCGCTGGCCTTCGGCTTGACCGTTGCGGTTCTTGTGACCGCTGGCTGCGCCGTTGATGCGCTGCTCAGCACGCAGACGAAGTATTGGATCGGCGATGGCGTGATCCCGGCGACGGTTTGGATGGCCGTGATCCTTGCGAGCCGTGTCGGTGTCCACGTAGAGCCCGGGGGCGTGCGCATCGTCAACATCCTCAGGAGGCACCGGCTGCGGTGGGATGAGATCGAGCGATTCGACCTGGCGCCGGCCGGGGTCTACCCGCTCGCAGGACGTGTGGTGCTCAAGAGCGGCCGCGGGATCCCGATTGAAGGCATCACCGTTCCGCGCCTCTTCACCGAGCAGCTGAAGCCGAACGCTCAGAAGCCGATTGACGCGCTCAACGCGCTGCTTGCCAGCGCGCGCGAGCGCGGGCAGACGACCTAGCGTAGGACGGCGGCGGCAGCGCTCCGCAGTCGGTCACGATCCTTCTTCGAGAGCTACTGGCCGGCGTATTGGCGCGCGAAAGGGCACTGCTCCTCGTGGGCGAGCTGAGCCGGGCGCGCGGGGATTCGTTCTCGCGGCGCTCTGGCGAGCAGCGACGAGCTAGGCGTCTAGCCCTGTCAGGGCGTTTTTGAGCCGTTCCACGGTGTCGTAGGTGAGGCTGAGCACGTTGTCATGGCGGTAGCGCGTCACGCCTGCCCTGTCGATGACAAACGTCCCGCGTTTCGTGCCGATCAGGCGCGAGTAAACGCCATAAGCGCGTGAGGCGACGAACTCGGTGTCTGCGAGGAGTGGGACGGTAAGCGCGTGCTCGTCGATGAAGCTCTGGTGGGACGCCACGCTCTGGGGCGAGATGCCGAACGCGCGAACATCGAGGTCGTCGAATTCGTCCACTCGATCGCGATAGGAGCAGAATTGGCGCGTGCAGATCAGGTGGTTGTCGCCGGGGTAGAAGAAGAGCACGACGCGTCTGCCACGTTGTTCGGAGAGACGGAAGCGGCCGTCTGAGCCTTCGAGTTCGAAATCCGGTGCCAGGTCGCCCACCTGTGGGTACCTTGCGGCCTGGCGGCTGGCGTCGTCGTTCACGTTATGGCCGCTTCTCCGCCGGTTGGGGCTCGTGGCCGGCGGCAAGTTCGTCGGCCCACTGTGCGGCGAGGGCCTCGGCGTCGTCCATCGGCATGCCGCTCGTGCTCTCTTGGCTCGGGATGTTGCCTGTGACCCAGCGTGCGGTGACCGTGACTAGGCGGGTGTCGAGGTCCGCTTCGAGCGTAACGTCACCGTCGAGCGCTCCGCCGACGTGGATCGTCATGTAGAGACCCGAGTCGTCGAGCTCGGCGGGGTCCAACTCCCGTCCGAGCAACTGCGACTGGGGCCATGCGCTCTGCTCTGTCATCGTCGGTCCTAACACTGGAGGGCTCGCACGATCCAACACCGGGTCGGGCGGGATGAATTTGGTATCGACGCTCGGTCGACGAAGCTGTAGTCGCGACGGGCCTCGTTCCCGGGGTCGATGCCGACGGTCGCGGGGGCCGAACCGACCCACTGTCGGCTGACGATGGCTCATGACGCCGCGCCGATCAGTCGATAGAGAAGCTCATGGACGGGTCCGAGGTGAGGACACGCTTGCGCACGGCGCAGGGTGCCGCCGGGATTTCGGCGGAGCGCGAGAACGAGGAGCGGTTTCGGCTTCTGGTCGAAGCCGTTGAGGATTACGCGATTCTCGGGCTGGACGCCGACGGTCACGTGACGAGCTGGAACGCCGGGGCCGAAAAGATCAAGGGCTACGCGGCCGAGGAAATCATCGGCCGCCATTATTCGGCGTTCTATCCGCCTGAGGACATCGACGCAGGCGTACCCGACCGCCAGCTCGTGGTCGCTGCCGCAGAGGGGCGGGTCGAGGCCGACGGGTGGCGAATTCGCAAGGACGGCTCGCGTTTCTGGGCGAACATCGTGATCACGGCGCTCTACGACGACGAGCACGAGCTCTACGGGTTCGTCAAGGTCACGCGCGACATTACGGAGCGCAACGCCAACGACCAGGCTCAGCGCAAAGCCGCAAGGGACCTGGCAGTGGCCAACGCGACTCTGCGGCGCCAGGCAGAAGAGCTCATCCGCACGGCGAATCGCGCCCAGCAGGCCGCCCACGACGCCGAGGCCGCGTCTCGCGCTAAGTCAGCATTCCTGGCGACCATGAGCCACGAGCTGCGGACACCGCTGAACGGCCTGGTCGGTATGACCGAGTTGCTGCTGGGAACCACGTTGACCGACGAGCAGGCCGAGTACGCGGGCATCGTCTCGGGGTGCGCGCAGAGCCTGTTGAGTGTCATCAGCGACGTACTCGACTTCTCAAGAATCGAAGCAGGACGCATGGAGGTGGAGACCGCAGTTCTGGACCCCTACGTCGAAGCGGTGGAATGCGTGAAGCTGGTTGCGGTCAACGCACGAGCAAAGGGACTCGAGCTGACCGTCGAGCCTGCCGCCGGCGGTCCGACCCACGTTTGCGGCGACTCTCGACGCATACGACAGGTGCTTCTGAACCTGGTTGGCAACGCGATCAAGTTCACCCACCGTGGCAGCGTCGCGGTGCGCTTCGCCCCGCCCGTTGCCGGCGCCCCGAATCCAGTGGTGCGCATCGAAGTCGTCGACACAGGCATCGGTGTCGCTCCCGAGGCGCTCGACCGCCTGTTCGGGGCATTCACGCAACTCGACGCGTCACTGACGCGCGACTACGGCGGCAGTGGTCTCGGCCTCGCCATCTCCAAGCAACTTGTCGAACTGATGGGCGGTGAGATCGGCGCCCGCAGCACTCCGGGCTCCGGGAGCACCTTCTGGTTCACCCTCCCGGCGAGCACTCCCCCAACCGCAGCCGGCTGAGCTTCCGCGGCGGGGCAGTATTGCCCGCTACGCCGTGCGTTCAGCCAATGCGACTCGCACGTCGGGGTCGAGCCGTTGTGCGCTATCGACGCTGGCGACGAAGGCTGCTGTGAGTGAGTCACGGAGTTGGTCGCGCGAGAGATCTCGGTGTGTGACCCAGTCAACGATGGCGGCGTCGATGTAGCCGAGCCAGCCCCGCAAAGCGTTACGAAGGACGGGCGCAGGCTCGGCATTCGGGCTGAGGCGGGCGAGGACGCTCTGGAGTGTTTGTGCGCGGAAGCTCTCGGTGATCGCGCGTGCCTCGGGAACGCTTCCAGCACTCTGCATCAGCTTGGTCCACGTGCCTGAGTGCTCCTCGATCCAGGACAAGTATCGCTCGAGTGTGCGAGCGAGTTGCTCGATCGGGGGGTCGGTGACGTCTGGCTGAAGGAGCTGGGCCAGTTCGGCTGCGTATTCCGCCACGGCGGCCGTGAAGAGCGCGGTCTTGCTCGGGAAGTAGTGATACAGGAGCCCCTTGGATACGCCGGCGGCGCTGGCGATCTCGCGCATCGAGATCTCTTCGAAGGCGTGCCGGGCGAACAGCTCGCTGCCGGTGTCGATAAGTAGGCGACGGCGCTTGTCAACACTCAGGCGGGTGTAGGCAGGCGCGCTGGGCATCAACAAAGAGCCTAGTTGACCAGCGGTCAGTACTCGAGTATGGTTTATCGACCAAAGGTCAATAATGGGTCGATAGTGCCGTGAAAGACAATGAATCAGTCCGGACTGCACGCCTCGCCAGGACGGTCGCTGCTTTGGCGGCTATAGCGACCGTGTGGGTTCCGGTCGCGGCAATCACTCTTGCCGCGTTGGCCGTCGACGCGCTCAGGTGCGACGACAGCTGCCGCAGCGTCTACGGCTGGGCGGGCACGCCGGACGCTTGGCAATGGACAGCGCAGCTCTTCGGATTCGCGCTCCCAGCCCTTGCGCTCGCCACCGCGACGGTCGGCTACGTGGGCGAAGGCCGACCGCGTCGTGCCGCCCTGTCATTTGCCGCCACCGTCTTGTTCGCGGGCGGGTGGTGTGTTTTCCCGGCCGTCGCCATCGGCGGCGACGTACTTGGGACGGGCCCCGCCTGGCCCTACCTCGCGCTGTGCATCGCGGCGTTCGGGGGAACCCTCTGTATCGCCGGCGAAGCGCGGACCCTCACGGCGCTCCACCGAAGGCAGGAGCCAGGCGCAAGACCACGGCGCCGCGTGGGCGGCGGTTCGGCGCGCGTGCTAATACGGCGGCAGCTCGGCGTACCAGTCGCCGAGCAGCCGGAACGAGGCCCAGAACGCGCGCTTGGAGCGCTCGTCGTCGAGTGCTTGGTCGATGTTGGGCACGGGCAGGACCGCGATCTGCGGGGTCAGCTGCTGGATCTCGCCGAAGCGCGGCTCGAGCGGATGCGCGAGTGGGAGCATCAGCTCATCGAGCGCATAGAGAGCGTCCTCGCCCATCGCGACGATGATCTTGGGGGCCACGATCGCGATCTCCTCCGCGACACGCGCAAGACAGGCGGGGTCGGCGAGCGAGGTGTCGGCGACCGGACATTTCACGAACAACGTCCCGTAGACGGCCAGCGGATCGATCTGCAGGCGGCGCAGCGACTTCATCAGCGCACTGCCGGAGCGACCGTAGAAGGCGACGCCCTCCTCAATCTCGGCGGGCCTGGGCGCGTACTTGACCATCATGATGTCCGCCTGCGGGTGGCCGGACCCGAGCACCGGCATGAGAGAGCCGCGGGGACAGCGATCGCAGGACTGGATGTCCCGTGTCAGCAGGTTCAACTCGCGGATCGCACGCTCGAGGTACTTCTCGCGAATCTCATCGTCGGTTGCGGGCATGGGCTCGATGACCTTCCCCGGGCCCAGGTGTTGTCCTTGGGAGTGCATCAGGACTTGCGCATGGCGCGTCTCACTCGGCGGGCACGACGGGCCCGTCGTGCGCTCTGTGGAGTCGCCCGCGTCTCGATGAATTTGAGCGCCTGTACATAGAGCAAGCTGGTCGGCCGGGTGTGGATCTCGGCGTCGCGCAGCGACTCGAGGAACTCCTCCGGGCCGTCGAAATCGCGCATCCGGACCCGGACCGAGCCGAGCCCGGCCGCGACGTGTGCGTCGGAACCGGCGGCGGCAGTCAGGCGGTACTTGGCGGCGAAGCGAGCGGCCTCCTCGTTGAACGAGCTGATCGCGACGCGCGGGTTGAAGATCTCGAGCGCGTCGATCTCATCGAGGATGGCAAGCAGGTGCTCGTAGTCGGGCACGGAGTGCATGCGGTCGAAGGGGTGGGGCACATACACGAGGCCGCCCTGGCGGCGGATCTCCGCAATCGACTCGGCGAGGCCGAGCCCGCGCGGGATCCGCTCCTTCAGGAACAGCCCGATCACCTCGCCCTGCGTCGCCGTCTTGATCTCCTCGCCGACGATGACCTTGATCCCCTCGGCCTTGGCGGCCGCTTCGACCGCGCCCGAGATCTCGTTGTGGTCGGTGATCGCGATCGCTCCGAGGCCCTGCTCGCGGGCTGTCGCCAGCAGGACCTCGACAGGGGTCGCGCAGTCGGAGGAGTGGTCGGTGTGCATGTGGAGGTCGACATCGATCAGGCTGGGGCGAGAGCGCTGCGGGCCCGGTCGCGGCGCTGGTTCCCGGCGGCGAGCCGCGACGCTCTCGTAGACCAGCTCGAGCTCGTCAACGACGTGCTTCGCGCTGAGCGAGGACCGCAGGGGGTCCGCGGCCGCCGACAGGCGCTGGCGCAGGTCGCCGTCGTGGGCGAGCCGGACCAGCTGCGCCGCGAGCGTGTCGACGTCGCCGGGCTCGAACAGCAGCCCGCGTTCGCCACCGGCGAGCAGTTCCTCGTAGACCTCGATGCGCGACGCCAACGGAACGGCGCCAGCGCCGATCGCCGCGAGCGCGAGCGCCGGCGCGGGTAGGGCTCCGGCCGAGGCGAGCACGATCACGTCGGCCTTCTCGAGCAGTCGCGCCCGCTCAGTCTCGCCGGCGTCGGCGAAGGTCACGCGCTCGCGCAGGTCGGCGCGGAGCGCCGGCGCGCCGGCGTCGCTGAGAACGGTGGCTTCCCAGTCGACGCTGTCGCCGAGCCGCCGCAGGGCACGCAGGAACACACGCAGAGCGGCGCGCTCCTCGGCCGCGACGAATGCGATCCGCAGGCGCTCCGAGCGCCGGCGGACGCCCGCGGGGCCGTCGACGACGGGTCCGATCACGGTGTACTCGGCAGGGAAGTGCGAGCGCATCAGGGCAGCCGTTGCGGCGTAGCTGGCGATACGGGCGTCCAGGCGGCCGAAGAACAGCTCCACGAAGCGCCGTGCTACCTGCGTCGAGATCAGCCTCTCGGTCGGCGCGTGGAAGCTCCCGATGTTGAGCGCACGCGAGTGGCGCAGGGCCGCGCTCGCGGTGCTCGGCGCGAACGGCTCGTGGACGTGGACGAAGTCGAGCGGCAGCGCCCCGAACAGCTCCTCAAGGGTGCGCGCGACATCGACAGGCAGCCCGGGACCGCGACCGCGCGCGGAAAGCACCTCGCCGGCGAAGAACAACGCCGGCTCGCCTCCGGATCCGAGCAGCGACGCCGGGTCGTCGCGGGCGGCACGCAAGGCTCGTCGCGAGGCCGCCGCAGCACGCGCCGACTCCGACGGCGCGACGATGAGGACCCGGTGCCCGCGCGCGGCGAGCTCAGCCGAGATGCGCTGGATGTAGAGGCCAAGCTCGGTGCGGGCCTCCCAGGGGTGCGGCGAGACCTGGGCGATCGCGAAGGGCACGTCGCCAGGATACGGGCCCGTGGCGCCGGGACTAGCGCTTAGAAGCTCACGCGGCGCCGCGCTCAGGCCGCGGCGTCGACCAGGGCGCCGGCGACGGCGTCGCCGAGCTCGCCATTGATCTCCGGGTGCCACTGCAGCCCGAGCATGAAGCCGCGGTCGTCGCGCTCGATCATCTCGATGACGCCATCGCTCGAACTTGCGCTCACGCGCAGGTGGCGGCCGAGACGGCGAATCGCCTGGTGGTGGGTGCTCTCGACGTCAAGCGAGGGGCCGAGTACGCGGCGGGTCTCTGTGTTGCCGTCGGTGTTGACGCGGTGTTGACCCTCGTCGTGGCTTGAGGCGGTGAGCCCGTCGAGGACGATGTCCTGGTAGAGGTCGCCGCCGCTGGCGATGTTCAACAGTTGGTGCCCGCGGCAGACACCGACCATCGGGACATCAAGCGCAACCGCCGACTGGACGAGCGCAAGCTCGGCGCGGTCGCCGCCGAGGTCGACGTTGCCCCGCAGCGCGCGCGGGCGCTCGCCGTAGAGCTGGGAGTGAATATCGCGGTAGGCGCCGCTGAAGACGAGCGCGTCGGTGAGAACGAGGTCGCGCTCGGTGGGCCCGTCGGTGGCGACGCGGACTCGTGCGCCGGCGCGCTGCAGCCAGCTCACGTACGGCGCGGGCGACTCGTCGCGCGCCACAACCAGGACCAGCAACGACTTCTCGCGCCGCGCCGCCCGGTAGGCGAGCAGGAAGGACCGCCGTGCGCGCCCGACGCGCTTGCGGATCGCCTCCTCGGAGCTCTCGAGCAGGTGGGCGATCTCGGCGTGGCGGAAGCCCCCGCTGTAGCGGAGCAGGAGCAGCAGTCGCTCAGGCGCCGCCAACGCCGCTAGCGCCTCGCGCGCCGCGTCCGGCTCCTGGGCGCCGGTCGCGTGCGCGATCGCGGCGGCGGCGTCATCGAGCGGCGCCGTGGGTCGGCGCCCGCGTCGGCGGAGCTCGTCGACGGCGAGGTTGGAGGCCGTGCGGCGCAGCCATGCGCGCTGGCGGTGGGGGTCGAGATCGCGCGGCAGGCTGCGCCACGCGCGCACGAAGGTCTCCTGGCGCAGATCCTCGGCGGCGTGGACGTCGCCTCCCAGCGCGGCGGAGAGCCGGCGGGTGAGCCAGCCCTCTTCGGAGCGGACGAGCGTCTCGAAATCCATGTCACCCTCAAAGACGACGGCGCGGGCGCAAACCGGACGTGCCCGCTTGGATCTCACATCTTCGCGCACGCCCCGCCGGGGCCCGGCGGGCTACTTCTTGGTCTTGGAGCCGGCCTTCGCGATCGCCGTCTTGGAGCTCGCCGTCTTCGCCGCGGCGAGCCTCGGCTTCACCGTCTTGGCGGTGTTTCGCGGCCGCGCGTAGCGTTCGATGAAGCGCTCGGTGTCGGCGCGCGCGATGTCGTCGGGGCGCTGCTTGTAGGGCGACTTCATCAGGTAGGAGCTCGGGCCGTCGAGCTGGCCGCTGACCCCGTTGTTGAGCGCCAGCTTGCAGCAGCGCACCGCGTCGATGACGATGCCGGCCGAGTTGGGCGAGTCCCAGACCTCGAGCTTGAGCTCGAGATTGAGCGGCACGTCGCCGAAGGCCTGGCCCTCGAGACGGATGTGCGCCCACTTGCGGTCGGTCAGCCACGGCACATAGTCCGAGGGGCCCACGTGGACGTCCTCGGCGGGCAGGTCGTGACCCATGATCGAGGTGACGGCGTTGGTCTTGGAGATCTTCTTGGACTCCAGACGCTCGCGCTCGAGCATGTTGAAGAAGTCCATATTGCCGCCGACATTGAGCTGCGACGTCCGCTCGAGCTCCACCCCGCGGTCATGGAACAGCCGCGCGAGCGTCCGATGGACGATCGTCGCGCCAACCTGGGACTTGATGTCGTCGCCGACGATCGGGAGCCCGGCCTTCTTGAAGCGCTTGTTCCAGTAGTCCTCACGGGCGATGAAGACGGGGATGCAGTTGACGAAGCCGCAGCCGGCTTCGAGCACCTGCTCGACGTACCACTTGGTCGCCTGCTCGGAACCGACGGGCAGGTACGACACGACGACGTCGGTCTTGGTGTCGCGGAGGATCCCGATGATGTCGGCGGTCTCTCCGGGCGCCTTGGTGATCCGCTGGGAGAGGTACTTGCCCAGACCGTCGTGAGTCATGCCGCGGTGGACCTGCACGCCCAGGTGCTCGGGCACCTCGGCGAAGCGGATCGTGTTGTTCTGCCCCGACCAAATCGCTGCCCCGAGATCCTTGCCGACCTTGTCGGCGTCGATGTCGAAGGCGGCCGTGAACTCGATGTCGCGCACGTGGTAGCCGCCGAGGTCGACGTGCATCAGCCCGGGCACCGCCTCAGAGGGATCGGCGTCGCGGTAGTAGTGAATCCCCTGTACGAAGGAGTTGGCGCAGTTGCCGACGCCGATGATCGCGACGCGCACCTTGTCCTGCTGTCTGGCGGCGCTGCCGTTTGAGTGGGCGCCATGGCCGTTGCTGCTGCTCACGAAATCGGTGTCCCTTCTCGGATTACTGTGATTGTCCTACACCGCTGCCGCGGTCGCGGTTACGCGTCGCGCAGCGCCGAG
Organism: Solirubrobacteraceae bacterium; assembly: GCA_036489875.1. GTDB lineage: Bacteria > Actinomycetota > Thermoleophilia > Solirubrobacterales > Solirubrobacteraceae > Palsa-513. Next base: position 17,277 of record DASXEZ010000175.1, read on the forward strand.
TGCACGTGCACCACGCGCTGCGCCACGGTGAACGCGCTCAGCAAGGCGAGCACATAGACCGCCGGGGCGAGTAGGGAGAAGTGTCCCAGCGAAGCGCCGCGCGCGAACACCAGGCCGACGGAGATGATCACGACGCGCACGGGCCTGGTCGCCAGGCCAACCTTGCACTCGACCCCGAGCGCCTCCGCTCGCGCACGCGTGTAGGAAACCATCAGGGAGGCGAGCACCGCAACGACGACGGCCGCGACGGCCAGCTGGTTGTGCTGGCGCACGAACACCACTGCCACCGCGGTCAACACGATCCCCTCCTCGCAGCGGTCGAGGGTGGAGTCGAGGAACGCTCCAAACGGGCTTCCCTTGCCCGACATTCGCGAGTAGCGCCCGTCGAGGGTGTCCATGATCGAGCCGACGATGAAGGCGATACCGCCGACGAAGTACAACTTCTGCCAGACCAGCACCGCCGCCAGCACGTTGAGCGCGAGACCGGTCAGCGAGATCGCGTTCGGTGTCAGCCTCGACTCGATCAGACGGTTGCGGACCATCGCGCGGCGCTCGACCGTCGAGGGGATGACCCGGCGTTGCGGCTTGGGCGGGCGCTCCGTGGCGGGAGGCGAGCTCACGCGATGACCGGCGACCCCTGCGCGCTCGCGGGGGCGGGCTGCGGGACGCGGAAGGTCCACGCGTGGGGACGCAGCACAGCGAGCCGCCGCGCCGCCACCAGCGACACCCCGGCCACGAGGAGGCCGAGCACCGCGTCGATCAGGAAGTGATTGCCGGTGATCACCGTCATGAAGGTGATGAACAGCGGCCACAGCGCCCAGAACACCTTCGCAAAGCGGTTGCGCGTCAGGCGGGCGAATGACCATCCGAGCATCACAGCGCAGGCAACGTGCATCGACGGCACGGCAGCGTAGGGATTGAAGAAGACGTTGAAGATCGTGCTCGTGCCGGAGACACCGGTGACCTGGGCGGTGGTGTCGATGAAGCCCCACTCCGGCAGGAAGCGCGGCGGAGCGGTGGGGAACAGCCCGTAGCCGATCAGGCCGATGGCCATGCCCACGAAGAGCATGTTGCGCACGAAGTAGTAGTTGCGATTGTGCGCGATGTAGAGGTACAGGAGCAGCGCGATCAGGATCGTCGTCTGCGCGTTGATGTAGACGTAGGTGGCGATCACGACGAGCAGGTGGCTGCTCGTCGCCCAGGCCTGAACCTGAGGCTCGACGAAGATGTGCAGCCGGCGCTCGAGCGAGATCAGCTGACGCGCGTGGGTGAACGCGACATAGGGATTGCTGGCGACCGCCCCCTCGACGAGGCGATAGAGCAGGTACGCGAGCCCGAACAGGACAACCTGGCGCAGAAGGTCCGGCCAGCCGTTCGGTAGGACGCGTCCCCGCACAAGAGCGAGGCGAGCCGTCATCCCAGCTGATCGTAGCGGCCAGCTCAGCGTGGTGCGAGGAAGTTGGCGATGCGTTCGATCAGCTCCGGCACAGCCAGCCACGGCCAGTGCCCGGCATCGTCGAGCATCACGATCTCGGACTCGCCGCCGAGCGCCTCTGCGTAGCGGACGGCCGCGCGCGGAGCGTTGAAGGGGTCGAGCCCGCCCCAGACGATCAGGGCCGGCGCCTCGATCTGATCGAGGCCCGCCGCCGCCGCGCGGAGCGTCCCCGGGGTGGCGCTGCGCGTGAGCTTGAGGATCGCCCGTTGGGTCCCGAAGTCGAGCTCGGAGTAGATGCGCCTGAGGTCACGCTCCGGAAGCGCTGTCCCCGCCGTGTCGCGCAGAGCCCGGCGCAGCAGGCGCGGCGTCAGCGATCCCATCCACAGCTCGCCGAGCACCGGCGCGCGCCAGATGCGCAGGAGCCGGTGCCATGGATACCCATCGAAGAGCACCAGCGGGTCGATCAGGACGACCCGCTCGACCCGCTCGCCCGAGCGCTTGGCGAACGACAGCCCGGCGGCGCCCCAGTCGTGCATCACGAGGTTCACACGGTCGATCCCACGCCAGTCGAGGAAGCGTTCGAGGAAGCCGTCGTAGCCGGCGATCGAGTACGGAAAGGTCACGGCCTTGATCGACCCGCCGAAACCGGGGAGGTCGGGCGCGACGCCGCCGCAGCGCTCGAGGAACGGAGTCCAGGTCTGCGAGCTGTCGGGCACGCCGTGCAGATACACGGTCGTGACGGCTCCCTCATCGCCGGCGGCGAGCCAGCTGACGGGCTCGCCGTCGATCTCGTCGCTGTGGCGCTCGACCGCGGTCATCGGCAGGCGCGAGGATACCGGCGTGCGTGAACCGCTCAAGCCCCCGCCCGACCGCGCGCGTGTGCGGCGCGTCCGCGTGCGGCTGCAGCAGGTTTACGGGATCCCGCTCGCACCGCCGCATCAGCGACCGCTGGACGAGCTGATCCTCACGGTCCTCTCGCAGAGCACCAACGACCGCAACCGCGACGTGGCCTTTCTGAGATTGCGCGAGCGCTTCGGGTCGGGTATCGCCGGCGTGCTCAGCTGGGAGTTGGTGCGCGACGCGCCGCTCGAGGAGGTCGAGGAGGCGATTCGTCCCGGCGGTATCTCGCGCGTGAAGTCAGTGCGAATTCAGGCGATCCTGCACGCGATCGGTGAGCCCCTGAGCCTCGACTGGATGCGTGAGGCGCCGGTCTCCGAAAGCCGCGAGGCCCTCTGCGCGCTGCCTGGCGTGGGACGAAAGACAGCAGCCTGTGTGCTCCTCTTCAGCTTCGGTCTTCGCGACATCCCGGTCGACACCCATGTCAGTCGCGTCGCCACCCGGCTCGGCCTGCTCACGGCCGGCGCTCCCTTTGAGCGCCTCCACGACGAGATGCTTGCGCTGACGCCTCCGGGCGCCGAGCTCGAGCTGCACCTGAATCTCCTGCGCCACGGCCGCCGCACCTGTTTCGCGCGCTCGCCGCGCTGCCGCGACTGCGCACTCCTGCGCATGTGCCCGCGCGTGGGGCTCGAGCCGCTCAGCGGCGAGCGCTAGCTGGCGCCGCGGGCGCACGGAGCGCAGTCGGCGACCTGAGAAGGCCGGGCGTCGCGCTGAGCTGCCTTGGATCGCGGTTCTCGCGCGGCGCGTGGCGGCGTGCCAGACGCCCGGTGGATTCTCGAGACAGCCTCGATATGCCTGTTTGCAGCGGATTTGACGTGGACTGCATACGTATGCTTGGATACGGTTGCTTCGGGTGAGGGCCCGCCAGCCTTACGAACCACCGTGGGGGGTCGAACACCGGTCGCGCTCAGCTGCGAGCTGAGAGACGGGTCGGGCTCACAAGGCAAATCCAGAGGAGAGGAATATGAGGAGACGGATCAGGCAAGCGCGTGCCAGGGGCACGCGCATCGGCGTGGCCCTGGCGGTCGCCGGCGCGATCTCGGCGGTGGCCGTGGTCGAATCGACCGGAACGGCCGGCGCGGCATCGGCGCACACGGCGAAGACGGCGCTG